>NZ_JAYKYQ010000009.1:0-389711 GCF_035544775.1 Nocardia implantans
AAGCACGCCGCCAGCGTTCGTCCTGAGCCAGGATCAAACTCTCCGTTGAAGACTCACAATCACACCCCGAAAGATGCAATCAGATCAAAAACCAGAGTCCGAAAACCCAGCAAAACAATCGCCAGCCGGAAATTAGCTGACTAAAAATGTCCGACCCTCCACACGGGGGCATGAAGAGCCGAAACCAAAAATAATTGGCACTGACATTCATCGACACACTATTGAGTTCTCAAAGAACACACGCACACACATCCGATCCGAATTTCTCCGGACTTTCTGTGAAGCAACTTTTCCAGCTTAGCTCATTCGTTCACCCGATCAAAATCGGGCTCCCGATCGAGCCAGTGTGATCGCCAGGCGCTCCTCGTCCTACCTCGTTTCCCGGTCCATCCGCTCGGCGTCTCCGCCTCGCTTCTCGGCTCCGGGTCGGTGTCCGTGTCGCTCTGACCTGGAATAAGTTACGCGGCGGATAACGCTTCGTCAAATCGCCTGTCCAACGCGCTTTTTCGCAGGTCAGAGACACGCGAACGGCGGTAAGCGAGCGCGAATGACACAAGTGTGATTCAGACCACCACAAGATCACTCCCAACGCCTCGGAAGACAATCGCGCCGCGCCCGATCTGCCGACAAGCCGCACTCAGCGCGGTTCCCGCGCGGCACGCAGCAATTTCGCCCCGAGCCCGGCAAGCAGGTCCCTCATCTCGGTGGGTTCGACGACCTCGAAGTCCAAGTCCAGGTGCGCGATGCGGAGGGCGGTCCACTCCAGCGAATCCGCGCAGGTGCGCAGTAGACAGGTCCGCTCGTCCAGCGGCTCGATCTCCTCCGCGCGCACGCGGAACGTTTCGGCCAGGGTTGCGGCGGAGGCATGCACCCGCAGGACCACAGGACGGACCGGCCTGGAGCGCGCCAGCTGGCTGGTCACGAAACTCGCCGCATCCTCGGTGGGCAGCGCGCGGGGTGCGCAGCGTATTCCGATCGGTCGCGGCGCGGTCAAGCGGTCCACGCGGAAGGTGCGCCAATCGGCGCGGTCGACGTCCCAGGCGACCAGATACCAGCGGCGGCCCGCGGAGACCAGGCTGTGCGGTTCGGCGAGCCGGCCGCTCTCGGTGCCGGTCTTGTCGCGGTAGCGGAACCGGATCCGTTCGCCGTCACGCGCGGCGGCGGCGAGCGTCACCAGCACTTCGGGATCGATCAGGGGCCCGGCAGCGGGGCCGCCGAGCGACACGGTGGTGGTGTCTATCGCGTCGACCCGGCGTCGCAACCGGGACGGCAGGACCTGCTGCAATTTCACCAGCGCGCGAGCGGCCGATTCTTCGATGCCCGCGATCGCGCCCTGCGCCGCGCCGCGCAGTCCGAGGGTGATCGCGACCGCTTCCTCGTCGTCGAGTAGCAGCGGCGGCAGCGCCGCGCCCGCTTCCAGGCGGTAGCCGCCGATCGCGCCGAGGCTCGCGACCACCGGGTATTCCAGCTCGCGCAGGCGTTCCACGTCCCGGCGCACGGTCCGCACCGTGACCCCGAGCCGCGCGGCCAGTTCGGGGCCGCTCCATTCGCGGCGGGTCTGCAACAGCGACAGCAGCTGGAGCAGTCGGGCGGCGGTCTGGGTCACGTCCTCGAGTATGGCGGCGAACGAGGACGAAATCCGACCTCATCCGTTCCTAGCGTGAGGTCCGTGCATGCAGATCGAGACACCATCAAGATCATCGGGGCTCGCGAGAACAATCTGCGCGACGTCTCGCTGACCATCCCCAAAGGCAAGATCGTGGTCTTCACCGGCGTCTCCGGCTCGGGCAAGTCGTCGATCGTCTTCGGGACGGTCGCGGTGGAATCGCAGCGGCAGCTCAACGAGACCTTCACCTGGTTCATCCGCAATCGGCTGCCCAAGTACGAGCGTCCCGAGGTGGAGGCCATCGACGACCTCGCGCCCGCCGTCGTCGTCGATCAGAAGCCGATCGGCGGCAATTCCCGGTCCACGGTCGGGACCATGACCGACATCCACTCGGTCATCCGCGTGCTGTTCTCCCGGCACAGCGTGCCGAGCGCGGGCGAGGCCACCCGCTATTCGTTCAACGACCCGCTGGGCATGTGTCCGGCGTGCGGTGGTCTGGGCCACGTGGTGCGGCCCGATCCGGACAAGCTGATCGATGCGGACAAGTCGCTCAACGAGGGTGCGATCACGTTCGGCCCGTTCGCGGTCGGAACATTCCAGTGGCAGCTCTACGCCGAGTCGGGACTTTTCGATCCGGACAAGCCGCTGCGGGACTTCACCGCCGAGGAATGGCAGCTGTTCCTGCACGGCAAAGGATTTCGGGTGCCGCGCAAGAATCGGAACGGATCGGCGGGGAACAACGCCTACGAAGGACTGCTGGAGCGGTTCGACCGCCTCTACATCAAACGTGATCTCGCCGCGCTGTCGGACAAGAATCGCGCGGCCGCCCGCGCGGTGGTCACCGAGAAGGTCTGCCCGGAATGCGGGGGCGCGCGGCTCAACGCCGCCGCGCTGGCGAGCCGGATCGACGGGCTCGGCATCGCCGACTACGGCAGGATGGAGATCACCGATCTCATAGACGTGCTCGACCGCTTGGACGATCCGGTGGCGCGGCCGATCGCCCAGGCAGCCGTCGCCAGGCTGCGGCGGATCGAGGAAGTCGGGCTCGGCTACCTTTCGCTCGATCGGGAGACCGCGACCCTGTCGGGCGGCGAGGCGCAGCGCCTGAAGGTGGTCCGGCATCTGGGCTCCAGCCTCACCGGCATGACCTATATCTTCGACGAGCCCAGCGTCGGCATGCATCCCCGGGACGTGGGACGGCTGAACACGCTGCTGCGCCGGCTGCGCGACAAGGGCAACACCGTGTTGGTGGTGGAGCACTCCCCGGACGTCATCGCCGTCGCCGACCACGTGGTCGACATGGGGCCGGGCGCGGGTTCCCATGGCGGGCAGGTGGTGTTCCAGGGCACGGTCGATCAGCTGCGGCTCGCGGAGACGCCGACCGGTGCGGGCTTGCGCCGGGTCCGCCGGGTGAAGGAGGACGTCCGTGAGCCTGCGGGATGGCTCACCGTGGCCGATGCCGATGCCTACAACCTGAAGAATCTCACCGTGCGCTTTCCCACGGGTGTGCTCACGGCGGTGACGGGTGTGGCGGGCTCCGGGAAGAGCACGCTGGTGTCCGGCGCGTTCGTCGCGACGTATCCGGAGGTCGTCGCGGTGGACCAATCCGCGATTGCCGCGTCCCGGCGCTCCAGCCCCGCTACCTATCTCGGCATCATGGACCCGTTACGTCAGCTTTTCGCCAAGCGGCACGGTGTGCGACCGGGCTTGTTCAGTTTCAATTCCGACGGAGCCTGCCGCGAATGCGACGGCGCGGGCGTGATCTTCACCGACTTGGCGTACATGGATCCGGTCACCACGGTCTGCCAGGCCTGCCACGGACGCAGGTACCGTCCGGAGGCGCTCGCCTACGAGATTCGCGGGGCGTCGATCGCCGACGTGCTGGAGATGCCCGCGGAGCAGGCGCTGAACTTCTGGGCCGAAGCACAGGACCGGCGGATCAGCACGCCGTTGCGGTCGCTGCTCGATGTCGGTCTCGGGTATCTCACCCTCGGCCGGTCGCTGTCCTCGCTGTCCGGCGGCGAACGCCAGCGCGTGAAGCTGGCCGATCACCTCCAGCGGCGCGCCGAAGCCACCGTCTACGTGCTGGACGAACCGACCACCGGACTGCACATGGCCGACGTGGACACCCTGGTCGGGCTGCTGGACCGGCTGGTCGACGCGGGCAACACGGTGATCGTCATCGAGCACGACCTCGATCTCGTCGCTCGGGCCGACTGGGTGATCGATCTCGGACCCGACGGCGGAAAGCACGGCGGCGAACTCGTTTTCGCCGGCACGCCTGCGGACTTGCTGACCGACGGCCGGTCGCTGACCGCGGAGTACTTGCGGGGCAGTGTTGTTGCCCGATGATCCCGCCACCGTGGACCTGATCGCGGCATCATGAACCTATGGCGACGCGGGAGGTGGTCCGAGCGGGAAGTTTCGCGCGGATCTACGACCCGAGCGCCGGGGAGCCGGAAGCCTGGTACATCAACGACCACACGATTGTTCGCGACGACGACGGGCGGTGGCACCTTTTCGGCATCACACATCCCGAACCGGCGGACCCGTTCGATGAAATCGAGTTCGCCCACGCCACCGCCGACCGGTTGGCCGGCCCGTGGACCAAGCATGCCTCCGCGTTGCGGGTGGACCGGAACTACGGCGAGACGCATCTGTGGGCGCCTTACGTGCTCGCGGCCCTGGGCCGGTACCACATGTTCTACGCGGCGGGCGGCGCCGACCGCACCGCCGCGGCGATGAACCTGGCGACCTCGCCCGACCTGTTCCACTGGACCAGGTCCGCGGCGGGGCCGCTGTTCCGCGACGGCTACGACGCGCGCGACCCGATGGTGGCGCGGGTGGGCGACCAATGGGTGATGTACTACTGCGCGACCAGTGCCCCGGACGGTGGTCACCACGTCGTCGCCTACCGCACCAGCACCGACCTCGTGCACTGGGGCGAGCGGCACATCGCGTACACGGACCCGGCAAAAGGCACCGAGGCGGGCAACACCGAGTCGCCCTATGTCCTCCGGCACGGCGGATGGTGGTACCTGTTCATCGGTCCGCGCCCGCATTACGTCGGCACCGACGTCTTCCGCAGCGACAACCCGTTCCGCTTCCGCATCGGCGACAAGGTCGGCCATATCGCGGCGCACGCCGCCGAGGTGGTCGAAGCGGACGGCCGCTGGTGGATCACCAGCGCGGGCTGGGGCCAAGGCGGGGTGCATCTGGCGCCGCTCGGCTTCCCGCGGGGGCGGGTCGTCAAAACGGTTCCGCGCTAAGCGGTCCGAAACACCGAGCCGAGCGCCATTTCGGCGAAACCCGTCTATGGGCGCGGTCTCGGCTGGTATCTGTTGAGCGAGTCGAACTCTCCGATCACCCCACCTACGGGAGGGACCGGCATGGCCCGTATCGGCATCATCAGCATCTCCGATGGCCGCGACTATGTGCATGCGGGCATCGCCGATTTCATCGCCTCCACCGAGGACCGGCTCGTGACCGCGCTGACGGCGGCGGGGCACGACGTGGTTCGCGGCGCGGCGCCGATCAGCGACAACGCGCTGGCAGGCACGGTAGCGCGCACGGTCGCCGCGGCGGGCGTCGATCTCACCGTTCTGCATTACGCGGTCTGGGCGTTTCCGCACTTCACGATGCTCGCGGCGGGCGCGATTCCCGGTCCACTGCTGTTGCTGTCGAATATCGACCCGGTCCAGCCCGGCATGGTCGGCATGCTGGCCGCCGGAGGCGCGCTGGACCAGATCGGGCGCAAACACAGCAGGCTGTGGGGTGATCCGTCCGATCCCGGACTGATCGAGGCCATCGGCGTTCGCGCGCGGGCCGCGGCCGCCGTGGCGAGCTTGCGCGGTTCGACCTTCGGGCGCTTCGGCGGGCGGCCGATGGGCATGAACACCGCGGTCGCCAACACCGATCAGTGGCAGCGCCGATTCGGCATCGACGTCGAGGAAATCGATCAGTGGGAGATCGTGCGGCGCGCCGAACTGGCCGACGCGGGCGAGGCGAAGGCCGCGCGCGAATGGCTGGAGCGGCACGCCGCAGGCGTGCACTACGACGGCGCGAAGCTCACCCCGCAGTTGCTGGAACGCCAGATCCGCTCGTATCTCGCGGTGCGCGAGCTGATCGCCGAATGGCGCCTGGACTTCTCGGGGATCAAGGGACAACCGGAGCTCACCCAGTATTTCGCCACCATGGACATCACCGAGGCGTTCCTCAACGATCCCTACGACTGGAACGGCCCGAAGGAACCGCACGTCTGCGCGACCGAGGCGGACATGGACGGCGCGCTGACCATGCAGCTGCTCAAAGCCGTCGCGGACACCCCGGTGCTGTTCGCCGACGTCCGCCACTATCACGCCGATCGGGACATCTGGGATCTGTGCAATTCCGGTCAGCACGCCACCTGGTTCGCCGCGCGCAGCGACGATCCGGCCGAGAACCTCGCGAAGGTGCATTTTTATCCGGAGGTGTTCTTCTTCCCCGCGGGCGGCGCATCGGTGCATCATCTGGCCGCGCCGGGCCGGATGACTCTCGCCCGGCTCACCCGGCTCGACGGCGACTACCGCATGCAGCTGATGCTCGGCGATTTCGAGCACTACGACGAGCAGACCAACGATGCGCTGATGAAGCAGTCGACCCGGGAGTGGCCGCACGCCTTCGCCCGGCTGGACGCGCGCGCCGAGGACTTCCTGAACCGGTTCGGGGCCAACCACATTCACGCGGTGCCCGGCGACCACCGGGAAGTCCTGCGTGCGACGTGCGGCTTGCTCGACATCACGGTGGACGAGTTCACGCGGTGACGATGTTCCTCGGCATCGACATCGGGACCTCGAGTTCCAAAGGCGTGCTCACCGACGCGCGCGGCACGATCGTCGCCAGGGCCGAGCGCGCCCACGAGGTGTCCATGCCGCGCCCCGGCTGGGTCGAGCACGACGCGGAGACGGTGTGGTGGGCGGATTTCGTCGCACTGGCCCGTGAGCTGGTGGCGGCGGCCGACGGCGCCACGCTCGCGGGCCTCGGGGTGTCCGGCATCGGACCGTGCCTGCTGCCCGCGGACGCGGAGGGAAGGCCGCTGCGCCCTGCCATCCTCTACGGCGTCGACACCAGGGCGAGCGCCGAGATCGCGGAGCTGAACGACGAATTCGGCGCGCGGGCCGTGCTCGACCGCGCCGGGTCGCCGCTGACCAGCCAGGCCGTCGGCCCGAAGGCCCGGTGGCTGGCCCGGCACGAGCCGGACGTCGCCGCGCGCACCGCGATGCTGCTGATGGCGAGTTCCTTCCTGGTGCACCGGCTCACCGGCCGCTACGTTCTCGACCATCAATCGGCCAGCCAGTGCGTGCCCCTCTACGACCTGCGCGAACGCGCGTGGGCGACCGACTGGGCCGAGCGGGTAGTGCCGGGCTGGAGGCTGCCGGAGCTGGCTTGGCCCACCGAGATCGTGGGCCGGGTGAGCGCGGACGCGGCGGCCGCCACCGGGCTCCCGACGGGGCTGCCCGTCACCACCGGGACCATCGATGCCTGGGCCGAGGCGGCCAGCGTCGGCGTCCGCGCCCCGGGCGACGCGATGATCATGTACGGCACGACCATGTTCCTGGTGCAGGTGCTCACCGACCCGCGGCCGCATCCCGGTCTCTGGGGTACCTGCGGCGCCTGGCCGGACACGTATACCCTCGCCGCGGGCATGGCCACTTCCGGCGCCGTCACCGACTGGCTGCGCAAACTCGTCGGCGGCGAGTTCACCGACCTGGTCGCCGCGGCCGCGGAGGTGCCCGCGGGCAGCAGGGGTCTGCTCGTGCTGCCCTATTTCGCCGGGGAGCGCACTCCCCTGTTCGATCCCGACGCACGCGGCATCGTCGCCGGATTGACCCTCGGGCACGGACGGCCCGAGCTCTATCGGGCGGTGCTCGAGGGCATCGGCTACGGGGTGCGGCACAACCTCGAGGCCATGACCGAAGCGGGCGGACGGGCGAGGCGTCTGGTCGCGGTGGGCGGTGGCACCAGGGGCGGGTTGTGGACCCGGATCGTCTCGGATGTCACCGGCCTGCCCCAGCAGTTGCCCGCCGAGACCGTCGGCGCGAGCCTCGGTGACGCCCTGCTCGCCGCCGAGGCCGCCGGGATCGAGACCTCGGCGTGGAATCCGATCGTCGACACCGTTCGCCCGCACCCCGAGCACGTCGCGAAATACGAGCAGTACTACCGGCACTACCGCGATCTGTACGATCGAACCACGAATATCGCGCACTTCCTCGCGGCCGAACAGCATCGTGCCGGGGCGGCTTCCTGAGCGCGAAATCCGTGCGACGGTGGACAGTCGCGACGCGGAACGATACGAGGACTTCATGCCCACGATCACCCTGACCCAGGACAATTTCGACTCCGTCGTCACGTCGCATCCGATCGTGCTGGTGGATTGGTGGGCCGGGTGGTGCGGGCCGTGCCGGTCTTTCGCTCCGGTGTACGAGGCTTCCGCGCAGCGGCATCCGCAGATCGTGCACGGCAAGGTCGACGTCGAAGCCGAGGTCGCGCTGACCGCCGCCGCGCAGGTGACGCAGTATCCGACCGTGATGGCGTTCCGGGACGGCCTGCTGGTCTATTCCGCGGCGGGCGCCATGGCGTCGGACGCGCTGGAGGACCTGGTGCAGCAGATCCTCTGGCTGGACATGGATCAGGTCCGCCGGGAACTCGCCCAGCAGGCCGACGCCCGGCAGCCGGCCGCGACCGGTGCCGTCACGGCGCACCGGGCCGGGCTCGCGCCGACCGCTCCCCGATACGGGTGGCCGGGACTGTGACCGCGCCGGGCGGTGAACTGTGGCGGCTGGACGGCACGCGAACGCGGTCGGTCAGCGCCGAGAATCCGACGGGGGCGCCCGGCGCGGGCGCGCGGGCGACCGACGGCACCGGAGCGCACGCGGCGCGGCTGCTCGGACCGGGATGGAAGATCTCCCCCTCGATCGCCCTCGCGCACGGTGGAACCGCCACGCTGGCCGACGTGTCCGGTCCCGGGGTGTTCCGGCATTTCTGGCTGACCACGGAGCGTTCCGTGCTGCGCGGGTTGACGCTGCGGATGACCTGGGACGACGCGACGCGACCCGCGATCGAGTCGCCGCTGGGCGACTTCTTCTGCAACGGATGGGGCGAGACGGCCCTGCTGAGTTCGGAGATGGTGGTGGTCGCGCCCGCGGGCGGATTGAACAGCTACTGGCCCATGCCGTTTCGGCACCGAGCGCGTATCACCCTCGAAAACCATTGCGGCCGTGAGGTTCCGGTGTATTACCAGGCGACCTATACCGAAGAGGACGTGCCGGACGACGCCGGGTATCTGCACACTCGGTGGACGCGGACGACGAGCTTGGGAAATCCCGCCGTCCACACCGTTCTCGACACGGTGCCGGGGCCGGGCCGCTACGTCGGCACCTATCTCGCCATCCGCCCTGGTGCGCCGGGATGGTGGGGCGAGGGTGAGGTCAAGTTCTTCCTGGACGGGGATACCGACCATCCCACCATTTGTGGAACGGGCACCGAGGACTATTTCGGCGGCGCCTGGAATTTCGACCTCGACGGGACGTACCGGACATACTCCACGCCTTATCTGGGGCTGCATCAGGTACTGCCGCCCGAGCAGATCTATCGAGCGGATCAGCGCTGCGGCATGTATCGATGGCATGTGCGCGATCCGATTTGCTTCGAGCGCGAGTTGCGCGTCACCGTGCAGGCCCTCGGATGGCAGGACGCGGAGACCTATCTTCCGCTGGAGGACGCCGATGTGGCGACCACCGCCTGGTGGTATCAGGGCTGATCGGGGCCTTCGCCATCCGGTGGGAGCGCCAGCAGTTCGTCGGCGCGTGCCAGCGCCGCGTCCATGCCTGCGGTGAGATCGTCCAACCCGGTCAGGCCGTCCAGCAGCCCGGCGAGTTCGTCCTGCACGGCGCGCAGTTCGGCGATCGCCGGGTCCACCCGGAACCACGCCACCGCGTCGCGCCACCACGGATCGCCGGACAGCCAAGCCCACAGCACGTCGCGCACCAGCACCGGGTCGGAGGTGTACATCTGGAAGGACTCGGTCGCCGAACCGGCACGGTGCTCCAGCTCGTAGACGCCGTCGGGCAGCAATCCGGCCCGTATCTCGTGCAGATCGGCACGGCTGAGTTCCAGCACGGCGTGTTCCGGCCCGGCCGGTTCACCGAGCAGCTCGCCGAGCGCGTCTTCGGTCAGTTCCGGCAGCCGCGTCCCGTCTCCCGTGCGGATGCGCACGTCGGTGGGGTCGATGCTCATCGCGCCAGTCTGCCCGATACGGCGGCGGAATACCCGAAACGCTCCGGTGCGTGGCGGCGAGGTGCAAGGTGATCGTATGGGTGTGCTCGAGACGATCGGACGGTTCGCCGGATCGCGCGGCGGGCTCGTCGTGCGAATGCGACCGCGTTCGATCCGCCCCCGTCCGCCGCGCGGCGGGTGCCGTATACGCGTCACGAGCGAGCTTCGACTGGGGCAGGCCCGATGACGACGGTGGCGGGAGTCGACAGCTCCACCCAGGCGTGCAAGGTCGTCGTCTGCGACGCCGACAGCGGTGAGATCCTCGCCCAGGGGCGGGCCACGCACCCGGAGGGAACCGAAGTCGCACCGGCCGCGTGGTGGGAGGCGCTGCGGACGGCGAGCGCGGGATTGCTCGACGACGTGGACGCGATCGCCGTCGCGGGGCAGCAGCAGGGCTTGGTCCCGCTGGACGCGGCGGGCATCCCGGTGCGGGACGCGCTGTTGTGGAACGACGTCCGCTCCGCCGATGCGGCGAAGGACCTGATCGCCGACCTCGGCGGGCCGGGGGCCTGGGCCGATGCCGTCGGCAGTGTGCCGGTGGCAGGCTCGACCGTCGCCAAATTGCGCTGGCTGGCCGACCACGAACCGGAACTCGCCGACCGCACCGCTCACGTCGTGCTGCCGCACGACTACCTGACCTGGCGACTACGGGGCGGCGGACCGGGACGCGTGCTCGAGCCGACCACCGACCGGGGCGATGCCTCCGGCACCGGCTATTGGTCGCCAGCCGGCGGCGGCTATCGCGAAGACCTGCTCTCCATGGCTTTTCGCGGACGCCGCCCGGCGCTGCCGCAGGTTCTCGGCCCGAACGAATCCGCGGGGCACACGCCGTCGGGCGCACTGGTCGCCGCCGGAACGGGGGACAACGCCGGTGCCGCGCTGGGCTTGGGCATCACGGACGGCGACGTGGTGGTCTCCCTCGGCACCAGCGGGACGGCATACGCCCGCACCGGGCATCCCGCCGCCGACGCCACCGGCGCGGTCTCCGGGTTCGCGGACGCCACCGGCGCGTTCCTGCCGCTGGTCTGCACGCTCAACGCCGCCCGCATCCTGACCTCGACCGCCGCTCTGCTCGGCGTGGATCTGCCCACGCTGGAATCGCTCGCCGCACAGGAGCCGCCCGGCGCGGACGGCGTCGTCCTGCTGCCCTATCTCGCCGGTGAACGCACACCCAACCTGCCGCATGCCGCGGGCAGTCTGCACGGGTTGCGGCCGGAGGCGATGCGCCCCGGCACGGTGGCCCGCGCCGCCTTCGAGGGGCTGCTGTGCCATCTCGCCGACGCGCTCGACCGCCTCATCGAGATCGCCGGGGTGACGCCGCGGCGCGTGCTGCTCATCGGCGGCGCGGCGCGCTCCCGGCTGGTGGCGGCGATCGCCGCGCAGGTCTTCGGCGTCACGGTGACGGTGCCGGAACCGGCCGAATACGTCGCGCTCGGCGCTGCCCGCCAGGCGGCGTGGGCACTCAGCGGCGCGTGCCGGCCGCCGACCTGGTCCGCATGCCCGGTCGCGGAGGTTGCGCCACCGGCCGATACCGCGTCCGGACGGGAGATCCGGGCCGAGTATCGCAGTGCTCGCCAGGCGCTCTACGGCTGACCGCGCTCGTCATCGCGATCCCCGGCCGTGCGCGCGGGGATCGGGATATACCCCATCCCGCGTTCCGGTTGGCCGATTTGTGTCGCCGGCTGGCGCCTCGACGGACAGAGGGGTTGGATCACCCTCGTCGAAGAGAGGTGGACGAATGACCGATACCCTGGTGCGGAGGGCGGTGACGGCGGAACGGACCGAACTCGCCGAACTCCTGGCCGGACTGGACGCCGAGGGCTGGGACGCTCCGACGCTGTGCGCGGGCTGGCGGGTACGCGAAGTGGTCGCGCACATCACCATGCCGTACCGCCTGTCGAGCGGACGCTTCACGCTGGGGATGATCGCGGCGTTCGGGAACTTCAACCGCATGGCCGACCGCACCGCCCGGATGGACGCCGCCACGCTCAGCACCTCGGATCTGCTGAAAACGCTGTGGGACAACGTCGATCATCCCTGGCGGCCGCCGGGCGGCGGACTGTCCAACGCGTTGAGCCACGATGTGATCCACGGATTGGACATCACCGTGGCGCTCGGCCTGGACCGCGTGGTGCCCGAGGAGCGGATGCGCTTGGTTCTGGACACGATCGATCCCAGGACCGTCAAACTGTTCGGCGCCGAGCTCGGCGGCATCGAACTGCGCGCCGACGACCTGGACTTCAGCTACGGATCCGGCACGGTGCTGTCCGGTCGCGCCCAAGACCTGCTGCTCGTCCTCTGCGGGCGCAAGTTGCCCGCCGGCCACCTCAGCGGCGAGCCCGCGCAGCGATTCACCAGACGCGAATGATCCGGGTGCCCGCTCACCGGCGGGCTTCGGCAAGCTCGCGCAGGTAGGCGGCCGTTTCATCGTCGGCGGGGAAGTACGCTTCGACCGCGATCTCGTCGAGCGTGATGTCGAAGGCCGCGCCGAAGGTCGTGATGGTGCTGAAGAACCCGAGCGGCGCGTCGCGGTGGCGCAGCCGGATCGGCAGCAGTATCTCGGCGGAGTCACCGTCCGCACCGCCCGGCGAGCCGTAGGAGCGCAATTCCTCGTACAGGGCCGCCAGGGCGGGATCTCCGGTCGCCATGACCTGGCGGGCCAGGCGAGGCAGCAGGAAAGCGCGGACCTGGTCGAGATTGTCCAGCCGGGAGGCGAAGCCCGCGGGATGCAGTCCGAGTCGCATCATGTTGATCGGTGGTTCGAGCAGTTCCGGAGCCACGCCGTCGAAGAACACGCCGACACAGGCATTGGCCTGCACCAGGTTCCAGCGCCGGTCCACCGCCAGCGCCGGATACGGTTCGTGCAGCCGCAGGACCCGCTGCACCGCCTCGCGGGCGCGCCGCAGCGCGGGATCATTCCAGTCGCTGCGCCGGAACTCGGGAGCGTGTCCGGCGGCGACCAGCACGCGATTGCGTTCGCGAAGCGGGATGTCGAGTTGCTCGGCCAAGTGCAGCACCATGGCGCGGCTGGGCGTCGTGCGGCCGGTCTCGACGAAACTGACGTGCCGGGCGGACACGTCGGCCTGGATGGCCAGGTCCAGCTGGCTCAGCTTCCGCCGGTGCCGCCACTCCCGCAGCAGTTCGCCCACCGGTCGATCACCGTTCATCGGCCAAGTATCACGGCGCCCCGTTCGCGCCCGCCATTACATGGCAGGTAATCGACACCCCGGTTCGCCCGCTGCCAGTGTCGGCGGCATGACGAAAGACAACACGGCACTGCGCAACAAGGAACTGCTCTCCAGCGGCTTCGCGGAATTCGCCGCGGGCAACCTGGACGTACTGCGCACGCTGCTGCACGACGATTTCCTCGAGCACAGTCCCGGGAATCCCTCGGGCAAGGAGGCCTTCCTCGAATTCATCGCACAGGCGGCGGTGACCAGGTCGAAGCTGGAGCTGGCACGGGTGATCGCCGACGACGACTACGTGGTCATGCATTACCGCATGGTCCCGCCCGGCGGCGAAGAGCCCGACCTGGCGGTGGTGGACATCTGGCGGGTGGCCGACGGAAAGATCGTGGAGCACTGGGACGTGGTGCAACCGGTGCCCGACCCAGGGCAGATCCCGCACGGCATGTTCTGACCCGGTGCCGGTCGGTTCATCGGGAACCGACCGGCACCGGTACGTCCGCATCGATCCGATCGTCAGCGGTCATCCGTCCCGGCCGGCCCGTTCCGTCGCGTCGAGCGCCGACCGCCGCGGCACCGCGCGTCGGCTCCTCACCGCGCCGCGCGTGCGGCGGCGCGCACGACCGCGGCAAGCGCCGCCGCCTGGGCGGAATCGGCTCGTCCGCAGGTCCACCCAGTGTGGTCGGCGCCGCGGTACTCCAGATAAGCGATGGCGCTGTCGTCGCTGTCGATCGTGTGCTGGGTCAGGCCGAGCACCTCGATGCGATACCCGGCCGCGGCCAGTGCCTCGGTGAGCGCCGCGACGGGGCCGCCGCGACGGCGGGTCCGGTGGGTGACCCCGTCGATGATCAGCGTGATCTCGGTGTCCCCGTCGTCGCTGGTGCGCCAGTCTTTCAAGGCCGGCCCCGAGAGTTCGTCGCAATAGACCGCCTCGAACAGGTCACGCAGTTCGGCGGCGGTGATCTCGGCGCCGGTGTCGTCGGCGAGCGCTTGCACGTGCCGGGCGAAATCGATCTGCAGGCGCCGTGGCAGGTCCATGCCGTATTCGGTGTGCAGCAGGTAGGCGACGCCGCCCTTGCCGGATTGGGAATTGACCCGGATCACCGCGTCGTAGCTGCGGCCGATGTCGGCGGGGTCGATGGGCAGATAGGGGACGCGCCAATCGAGTTCACGCTCCGGGATGCCCGTCGCGGCGGCGCGGGCTCGATGCTCGGCCATGCCCTTCTTGATCGCGTCCTGATGGGTGCCGGAGAACGCCGTGTGCACCAGATCGCCCACGTACGGGTGACGTTCGTGGATCGGCATGCGCGTGCAGTACTCGACGGTGCGCCGGATCTCGTCGATGTCGGAGAAGTCGATCATCGGATCGACGCCCTGCGCGTGCAGGTTCAGCGCCAGCGTGGCGATGTCGACGTTGCCGGTGCGCTCGCCGTTGCCGAAGACGCAGCCCTCGACGCGCTGCGCGCCCGCGAGCACCGCGAGCTCGGCACACGCGATGCCGGTGCCGCGATCATTGTGCGGGTGCACCGACAGGATGACGCTGTCGCGGCGGGCCAGATTGCGATGCATGTATTCGATCTGGTCGGCGTAGACGTTCGGGGTGGCGACCTCGACGGTGGCGGGCAGGTTGAGGACGACCGGCCGCCGCGCGGTGGCGTCCCACAAAGTGGTCATCCGGTCGCAGATCTCGAGCACGTAGTCGGGCTCGGTCAGGTTGAACACCTCGGGTGAGAACTCGAACCGCACGTTCGGCAGGTCCCCGGCGCAGTCCAGCACGGCACGTCCGCCGTCGAGGATCAGTTCGGCCAGCGCCGCGCGGTCCTTGCCGAGCACGACGTCCCGCCACGCGGGAGCCGTCGCGGTGTACATGTGGATGACGACGTCGTTGCGGATACCGCGGATCGAGGCGACCGTGCGCTCGATGAGATCGCGCCGCGCCGGGGTGAACACGGCGATCGTCACGTCCTCCGGCGCGAGATCCTCCTCGGCGATGAGCCGTACGAAGTCGAAGTCGGTCTGCGACGCCGACGGGTAACCCACCTCGATTTCCTTGTAGCCCATGGCGACCAGGAGCTCGAAGAAGCGCCGTTTGCGCGCCGGGTCCATCGGTTCGGCGAGTGCCTGATTGCCGTCGCGCAGGTCGACCGGCACCCACAGCGGCGCCTGCGTGATCCTGGCCTGAGGCCAGTCCCGTTGCGTGAGCGGCACTTCCACGCGTTGATAGATGTCCCGGTAGCGGTGCGACGGCATGTGCGAGCGTCGTTGGCGATTCCACGCCGGAGCCTGTTCCGGCATGTCGCCCGCAGGGGTGTGAATGGTGGGGAAAGCGGTGGTCATGGGTCTGCTTTCTGGCCGTTGCGGCCGTCACGACAAAGGTGACCGGCCACGACGAAGCCCCACGGCGGGCGGCCGGTCGTTCAGGCCCCGCCGTGGCGGCTGAGCAGAAGCATGGTGCGCATGATGGCTAGACTGTACACGACTCCTCAGACAAGTAGAGAGGTAGCGATGATCTCGCAGGTACGGCGCCATCCGCTGGCCGCGCAGGCGGCCGAGGTGCTGCTCGCCAGGATCCAGGCGGGCGAATGGCCGCTGGGCCACCGCCTGCCCGGCGAGACCACCCTGGCCGCACAGCTCGGCGTCGGACGCTCCACGCTGCGGGAGGCGATCCGCGAGCTGGCCGGAAAAGGCGTGCTGGACAGCAGGCAAGGCGCGGGCGTCTTCGTGACCGCGCTCGACGTGAGCGAGGAGTGGGACGCGGTGCTGCGCCGCGCCACGATCGCCTCGGTGATCGAAGCGCGCATCGCCATCGAGGCCGAGGCCGCCGCGCTGGCCGCTCAGCGGCGCACCCCCGCCGACCTGCGGATGATCCGCCGGACGCTGGCCGCGCGGGAACCGCACGGCGGGCCGGTGGCCGAGCACGTCGACGCCGATATGGCGTTCCACCGGGCGGTGATCGTGGCCGCGCACAACGACGTGCTGACCCAGTTGTTCGACAGCTTCCTGCCGCGACTGCGCCTGGCGATGATCGACATGCTGAAGATCCGCCCGATGCCCTCGGAGCCCGCCGATCATGCCGCCCACCAGCGCCTGGCCGACGCCATCGCCGACCGCGATCCCACCGCCGCGGCGGAATACAGCCGCGCCCACCTGACCACTTTGAAAGAGGCCTTCACGTGACCGATCCGGTGCTCGAGCTGACCGACGTGACCTTCCGCCGGGAGGGCAAGAAGATCATCGACGGGATCTCCCTGACCGTGCGGGCCGGTGAGCGCTGGGCGCTGCTCGGCCCCAACGGCGCGGGCAAGAGCACGCTGCTCGGCTTCTGCGGCGCCGTCACCTTCCCCACCTCCGGCTCGGTCCGGGTGCTCGGGGCGGAACTCGGCCGCGTCGAATTGCAGCGGCTGCGCCGTGGCATCGGCCAGGTGAACCCGCGGCACCCGCTGCGCTCGCCGCTGACCATCCGCGAGGTCGTGCTGACCGGACTGACCGCGACCATCGACACGCCCATGCGCTGGACCCCGACCCCCGACCAACTCGACCGAGCCGACGCGATGATCGACACCGTCGGCCTGACCGGGAAGGCGAGCGAGATCTGGCCCACGCTCAGCCAAGGCGAGCGCGGCCGCGCGCTCATCGCCCGAGCGCTGATCGCCGAGCCCCGGCTGCTGCTGTTCGACGAACCGTCCACCGGACTGGACGTCGCTGCCCGCGAACAGTTGCTGGACACCCTCGACACCCTGGACCGGACCCACCCCGAGGTCGCCTCCATCCTGGTCACCCACCACCTGGAGGAACTGCCCAGCACGACGACGCACGCGTTGCTGATCGCAGGCGGCCATGCCGTCGCGGCGGGTCCCGCAGCGGAGACGATCACCACCGAGAACGTCACCGCCGCCTTCGCACACCCGGTCGAAGTCCGCCACGACGACGGCCGCTGGACCGCGCGGGCAGCCCGCAAACCCTCAGCCTGGCCGCGATAATCCCGGCTCGCCCTGAAGCCGGACCGAGTGCAGCTCGAACGGGCCGCCTCCGATCACCGCATTCACCGAGGTCGTCGCGGAGCCGAAGCGCGCGGTCGCAAGGCGCACGGCGGTGGGACCGGTGCCGGTGGACGCGCTCGTCGGCGCGAAGGCCATCGCCCCCCGTGCTACGCCGGGCGCGGCGACCTGCGCGCCCAGCGCACCGAAATCCCGCACCAGGCGCACCACGGTGGTAACGCCGCTGTAATCGCCACACCGCAATCGCGTGTGAGTATGCAGCGAAATCGACTACCACCGAAGGGAATACGGCTACGTGTGGCAGCTCTACCGAGCAGTACTCCGCACCGACGACCATCGTGTACTCGGCTATGTGGACGTCGGCCCGAGGCTCATGGAACACGCCAGAATCGGCCACCACCTCGTTCAAGGGATCGAACGACTGCTCACCGAGCCCACTCGGGTCACCTGGGCCGGACGGGACGCGCCGACGCCGGAGCAGGGCGAAAACCTCTATCGCACAGTGGGTTGGGTCGCCGCGCTGGTACCGCCGGAACACGGCGCGGCCGGCCGCTATCTCCTCAATCACGACCTGCGGGTCTTCGTGGACAAAGCGACCGTACTGGAGAACGAGGCCCGTCACCGCATCCACCCGCTGCCCTTGCTCACCGCGGAACCCGTACCCGCCCCCGGCCGCACGGTGGGCGACCACACCGTCCTCGGCTCGTGGGCACACGCCCTGATCTCGGTCCGCGATACCGTGCCCAAGGGATACGAACAACGGAAGTTCGACCTGGTGGAAAGTCTTTCGTGAATGCCACCCCGATGACCGGGCTCTGCGCCAGTGGGCGATCGACAGCGGTGGCGGACTCCAGGCACGCATGCCGATGACGCGCCCGTCGCCGGTCAGCGGCGCAGTCGGACAGCGCGGATGACGAACCGGCTCATCGCCTGGTGCGCGCCGCGGCTTGCTCGGGCGGCGCTCCGACCCCGGCTCACTGTTCCGGTGCGACCGTGGAGGACGCCGAACCGGCGCGGTGCTCGGTATCCGGACCACAAGCCGCGTTCCCGCGCGTTCTGGACGCACCGCGTAGGTGACGCACACCTTGCCCGAGACCAGGGTGATGTGCCTGCCCAGGACGAAGGAGACCAACTCGAATCGGGACATGAACCGTTGCCCCACCGCGAGTTCGGTGAGCATCGGATCGCGCCGGCGCGGGCTGCGCCTGCCGAAGTGGTCCAGCAAGTCGTAGCTGTAGGGCGCGACGCGCAACTGGCACAGCCAGGCGTAGACCAGAGCGGGCGGCGCGTCGATGCCGATCGCGCGATCGGCCTGCAGGCCGCCGGGCTGCCGGTCGTCGCACGGCAGAGGCGCCTCGCGTTCGGCCTCGGTGGCGCCCCACACCGTCCCGGGGATCATGCCGCCGCCGCGATCCGGCGCAGCATGTGACGAACCACCAAGCGGTGACCGCCGCTCCCCACGACCAGCGCGCGATAGATTCGGCCGTGCAGACCGGGAAAGTCGCCGTAACTGCGCGCGCGGACACGGGTCCGGCTCGGGCCCTCCTCGTCCAATTCGAAGATCAGCGCGTATTTCGAGAACCAGTGCTGTCCGCGCAGAGCCAATCGGTGCGGTCGCGTCACGGAATCGATGACGAACCCCGCCGGCGGCGACGGCTCGTGCGGGTCGGGACAGACGACGTCCAGCACCGCTTTCCACGCCCGATCCCGATTCGCGGCGACCGATCTGGCATGCTCATCTATATAGGACAATCGCTCCATATAGAAGGAACGTACTAGTACATGGCGCCGCCCCGCAAGCACGACACCGACGTGATCCTCGACGCAGCACGCGCGCTCGTCCTCGCCGAAGGGCCGCGTGCGGCCAGCGTGTCGGCCATCGCCGAGGCCAGTGGCGCTCCGGTCGGCACCCTCTATCACCGCTTCGGCAACCGCAACGGCGTGCTGACCGCGGCCTGGCTGCGCGCGCTGCGCCGTTTCCAGGACCGCACCCTCGCCGCCGCCGACCAGCCGGATCCGGTGGAAGCGGGCGTCGGGATGGTGCGCGCCGCCCTCCGGTTCGGCCGCGAGCTGCCCGAGGACGCCAAGCTCCTGCTCGAGCTGCGTCCCCGCGATCTGCTCGACGGCGAACCGGACGCCGAGTTCCGCGCGACCCTGTCCGGCATGAACGCGCCGCTGATCGAGCACTTGCACCGCATCGCGCGCGCTTTGCTGGGCCGGGACGGCGAACGTGAGATCGATGCCGTCAGCCGCGCGATCGTCGATCTGCCCTATGCGGCGCTGCGCCGCCACGCCTACGCCCCGGAACTGCCCAGGTGGCTGGAGGAAGACCTCACCGCCGCCGCCCGGACCCTGCTGACCTCCTACCGCCCCTGATCCGCTGCAAGAACCTCAACCGGCGATCAACGCCGGAGTGAGTTCGTCGAGGCCCGAGATCACCTTGGCGGCCAAGCCGAGCGCATCGGAAGCAGGCGGGTACTCCGGGCGCGGCGCCGCGATCACCCGCATCCCGGCCGCGTGGGCCGAGCGCAGGCCGTTGCTCGAGTCCTCGACGGCGACACAGTCGCCCGGCCGCTGCCGCAGGAACGTCGCGACCGTCAGGTAGACGTCCGGCGCCGGTTTGCCGCGATCGACCTCCTCGGTGGAGAAGGTGACGGAGAAATACTCGATCAGACCCGTCCGGCCCAGCACCGTGTCGATGAGCGCGCGCGGCGACGAACTGGCCAGCCCGAGCGGCCAGTGCTCACACATCCGCTGCACGGCCTCGACCGCGCCCGGCAGCAGCGGCACCCCGTCGGCGTAGCGCTCGGACATCCGCTCGATCACCTCCCGCGCGACGGTCTCCGGCGGCTCGCCGACCCCGAGTTCGCCGCTCAGGTAGGCCGACCACTCCCCGGTGCTCATCCCCATCAGCCGCTGCTGGGTGTCGGGCAGCCACCGCCCGCCTTTCTCCGCGACGTAGCCACGCCGCACCAGTTCCCAGACCGGCTCGGAGTCGATCAGGACGCCGTCCATGTCGAACACCACCGCGGTGATACCCATGCGCACAGAGCCTTTCGCCAGCCGAAGCGGTCACCGATCCAGCGAGCCGGGACACATCTGCGGCCGCGGGAACCGGGGCCGATACCACCCGGGATAGGGTGATATCCGGTCGCGCACCAGCCTAGGCGGTCACGACCCGTGACGACGGACACAGCACCCGCGCGGCGAGCATTCGCCGGGCAACCGATAACTTGTTCTTATGAACGAACCGCAGGCCGGCGACTCGCTGCCGAGCAAGGAGCACCACGAGGGCGGGTTCCGGCCGATGACCGAGTTGATCGCCGCGCACGAGGCCGCCAAGGACGACATCTCCCGCGGCGGGCCGCACTACGGCCAGTTCATCGAGCAGGTGCGCGGCCTGATGGACCGGGTTCGGCTTGCCTCGCCCTCCGACGAGCTGGCGGTGGAGGCGATCGGCGTGCTCAAGGAGCTGAACGACAAGCTCGACGCCGCCAAGGTGGACGAGTGGTCGACCCCCAATTGGACCCGCTTCGATCTGCCCGCCCGCGGCAACATCACCCTGCCGCCGTTCCTCATCGACCATGTCGACCCGCAGGACGGCGTCGACGCGCGTCTGACCTTCCGCACCTTCCACCTCGGCGGCAACAGCGCCGCCCACGGCGGCCAGATCGCCATCGCCTTCGACGACCTGCTCGGCATGGCGGCGGCGGTGCGCTCCGGCTCGGTGACCAGGACGGCCTCGCTCACCGTCGACTACCGCTCCATCACGCCGCTGAACACCGAGCTGAAGGTGCGCGCGTGGGCCGAACGCCAGGAGGGCCGCAAAGTCTACGTGCGGGCCACCCTGCACGACGGCGACCGGCTGTGCGCGGAGGCGAACGGCTTGTTCATCGTGCTCAAGCCCGGACAGCCCTGACACACGTTCCAGCACGTCGAGGGCTGACCGGTTCGCGGGGGCGTCTTGGGGACGCCCCGCGCCACGCTGAGCGGCGTTGGCTTCCGACGCGGGGCATTCCGGCTACCGATTAGTTGGGTACACGCTCTCCGCCGCTCACCCCTGCCGCTTCGGCCCGCCGCGGGGGTCGCGCTGTCGCTCGTCCTGGTGACCGCGGCGGTCCGACGGAGTCCGTGCAAGCACGGCGACGACCGGAATCGTCAGGCGCCGGGCCATCGGGTCGCAGGCCATCGATCGCTTGCGACGCAGAATGCCGTCGCGAATGGCGTACGGTGCCAGTTTGCACGAAACGCGCTGCATAGCAGGGGAATTCGTGTCTGCCGGAAGAGCCCAGGTAGGCGAGTCGAGCGCGACCCGGCAGCCCCGTACCCGCACTCGATGCACACTCGCGCGCGATGCGTTCGCGGCCGGACGCTGCGGCGCTGGCCGGTCGGAAGTCCCACCGGCGAGCGCCGACCGATCACCGCCCCGGGAAGTGCGCTTCCCGGTACGCGCCGAACCGGGCGTCCACCTGCTCGGCGCTCAATCCGAAATCGCCGAGGGTGTAGCGGTGCGCCGGACGCGCGGCGCCCGAGGTGCTCTCCGCGTGCAGCGCGGTCATCGCCGCCTCCGCCTCGTCGGTCAGCGGCAGCCCGAAGTGCCGGTAGATCGACGTGACCGTGCCGATCGGATCGGCGACGAACTCGTCGTAGTCGACATCGCAGAACTGCGCCGCGTCGTGGCGTTCGCGGTCGGCGAGAAACCGCTCCGCGCCGCGCGCCCACAGATCCAATTGGGTCGCGCCGACCACCGGGCCGCGGAACTTCTCCGACCAGCCCGCCGACGCCTGCTCGTTCAAGCTGCACACCGACGCGATGATGGTGCGCGGATCGCGGTGCATCTGGATGACCAGCGCGTCCGGATACACCTCGAAGATCGCGTCCAGCGCGAACAGGTGGCTGGGGTTCTTGAGCACCCATCGCTTGCCCGCGTCCGGCAGCCCGATCAACTGGAGGTTGCGCCGGTGCCTGCGGTAGGCGGGCGTCCAATCCCGGTCGCGCAGCCACTCGGAATAGGTGGGCAGGTAGGCCAGGCACTCGTAGGACACCGACATGGCCGACTGCCGCAGCAACTGCCAGCACTCCTCGACCTGATCGGCCGAGATGTGGTGCACACCCATGAATTCCGGGTGCTCGACGTGGTGCTTGTCGTAGGCGGCCGCCAGACGCTGGTAGACCGGGTTGCTCGCCCAGGTCTCGCGCGGCGGGCGCGGCTGCGGCATCTCGGTCAGCCACATCTCCAGCCCCTGGTGCGCCGGGTCGGCGTTGAGCAGGCGGTGCACCGCCGTCGTGCCCGAGCGCGGCAGGCCGGTCACGAAGATCGGGCGCTCGATCGCCACCTCCGCGTGTTCGGGATGCTGCCGCCAGGCCGCCTCGCTGAGCAGCCGCGCGATCAGCGCGCCGCGCAGGAAGGCGCGGTTGACCTTGTTGCCGAACGGCGTGAGTTCGGCGTCCTTCGCATAGGACTCGAGCAGCACCTCGAGGCCATCGCGGTAGTCGTCGGCGCCGAAGTCGTCCAGCCCGACGACCTTGGTCGCCGAGGCGTGCAGATCGTCGATGGTCCCGACGTCGTCCCTACCGATCACGGTCATCTCCTAGTGGTGGAATTCGCCTGCGTTGACGTCCAGGCACGCGCCGGTGATCGCGCGCGCCATGGCGGACGCGAAGAACACGACCGCGTCGGCGATCTCGTCGGGCTCGGGCAGTTTGCGCAGGTCGGTGGTCTTCGCGGTCTCGGCGTAGACCTCATCGGGGGTGATCCCCCGCTGCTGCGCCAGATAGTTGAAGTACCACTTCAGGTTGTCGGCCCAGATATAGCCGGGGGCGACGGAATTGACCCGGATGCCCTTCGGCCCGAGTTCGGTGGCCAGGCTCTGCGCCAGCGCGAGCAGGCTGGCCTTGGCCATCTTGTACGGCCCGAAGGTGCGCCGCGAGTGGTGCAGCACCGCCGAGTTGATCATCACCACCGATCCCTTGGTCTCGGCGAGGGCGGGCACGAACAGCCTGGTCAGCCGCAACGCGGCCAGCACGTTGGTCTCGAAGCCCGCGCGCACCTGGTCCAGATCGACATCGGCGAGGTCGACGATGGGCGGGATCGCGAAGGCGTTGTTCACCAGCGTGTCCACCTTGCCGAACGCGCTGTGGGCGGCCTCGACCAGGTTGGCCGCCGCCGCCTCGTCGTTGATGTCGGTCGGGACGACCACCGCGCGCCTGCCCAGTTCGGTGATCTCCTTCGCCACCTCGGTCAGCCGCGATTCGGTGCGGGAGGCGAGCACCACGTCCGCGCCGGCCTTCGCGCTCTGCACGGCGATCGCGCGCCCGAGTCCCGGCCCGACGCCGGAGACGACGACCACTTTGTCCTGCAACAACATCAGCCCAGCATCCTCTCCGCGACGGCGACCTGACGCGCCGCGATCCGGTCGCGCCACTGCTGCGGGGTGACCCGCGCCTGCTCGTGGAACGGCAGGCGGTTCGGCAGGTCCGCGACGGAGACGACCTCCACGGTGGGCCCGTCGTCGGGTTTCATCTCCCGCGACAGCCGCTGCCACCGGAACTGGAGGTAGCCCCGCGAGTGCCCGGTGCGCTCGATCCAGTTGGCCAGGCCGGGGTCGCGCTCGCTGACCACCAGCCGGATCTTCCCGTCCGGGTCCACGTGCGCCTGGTCGGCGGTGAGGCTGGTCTGGTGGTTGATGTAGTCCAGCGACAGATACCACATGCTGCCGAGCTGGAAGCCCTGGTAGGGCGCGTCGGATTTGGGCACCGTGATGATCATGGCCTGGTTGTCGTCCAGGTCGTAGTGACCCACCGAGGAGAACTGGGTGCTCAGCCCGCCGGGGGTGGGCCTCGGCTCGGTCAGCGTGTTCACCGGCAGGTTCAGATAGAACCACTCCGGGAAGGCCAGGAAGGTCTTCAACCGAGACACCAGCATCTTGCCCGCCACGCCGTACCGCTTGGCGAGCAGGTCCTTGGTCGGCGGCGGCGGCGCTTCGCCGATCCGGTCGGCGCGCTGGATGCGGATGGTGCCCGCCTTCTCGGTCGCCCAATCGCTGTGCACCTCGCGGACTACGAGCATCGCCGCGTCGGTGCCGAGGTGGACGTAGCCGGGGCGCGCCTCGCCCGGACCGAAGCGGATCTCGTAGCTCCCGTCCGGACGGATATCGAGTTCCCGATCGTCGAAGGCGGTGAGGCTGTCGGGCACGTCGACGGGCGAATAGTTGCCGTTGAGCACCTGGAAGCTCAGGTCGCGGGTGGTGCCGCGGGTGCCGGTCACCACGTATTCGGCGTCCGGGCGCAGGTAGGAGTGGTAGTAGAGGGTGTCGGGGTTGTCCAGCCCCATCTTGGTGTACGGGCCGGTGGACATGACGAAGAACGGGAAGTCCAGCTCGTAGGCCCAGGCCATCTGCAACGACGCGCGGATGCTGCCCGCCAGATAGTCGTAACCCTCGACGAGGTCCTGTTCGGTGCGGATGTGCGCGGCTCCGGTGATGATCTGCTCGGCGGCGGCGACTGCGTCCGCGAACGGCTGTGTCAGCAAGAGGCTCTCTCCGGTGTTCCAAATATGTACCGCTCTGGTACATTTCGATAGGAGAAAGATTAGAACGTGTTCTAGGAGTGGTCAATGGTCAGCCGTCGGTCCGCGCCCACCGCACGGGTGGTGCAGGTGCTGGATTTCTTCGTCGAACAGCGCGGCAAGCGCTTCGGGCTGTCCGAACTGGCCCGCGAACTCGACCTGGCGAAACCCACCTGCCTCGGCATCCTCACCGAGCTGACGGCGGGCGGCTATCTGGTGCGCGACGCCGACACCAGGACCTACGGGCTCGGACCGGCGCTGATCGCTGCGGGGCGGGTGGCGCAGGACAGCTTCGCCATCTCCGCGCTGGCCCACGTCGAGCTGGAGAAACTCTCCGCGCGTTACCACACCACCTGCACCGCGTCGGCGGTCGTCGGCGAGCAGATCATGGTGCTGGAGAGCACCGGTCCCGGCCTGGTGAAGGTGGGCGCGGCCTACCATTTCGCGCCGCCGGTCGGCCTGATGTACGTGCTCTGGGACACCGACGCGGCGTTCGACGCCTGGCTGGCCAAGCCGCCCGCGGTGCCGCTACGGCAGGACGAGGCGCGCCTGCGCCAGGTCGTCGCCGAATGCCGCGAGCGCGGATTCCTGGTCGAGAGCATGACCACCGCGGGACGGCGGCTGTACTCGCTGCTGGCCGGAGTCGCCGATCGCGATCTGCCTCCCGAGCTGCGGGAACTGGTCGGCGAACTGGTGACCAGCCTCGGTGAACGGGTGTACCTGGGCGCGGACCTGCGGCCGCGCAAGGAGCACGCGGTGAGCCTGCTCGCCGCACCGACCTTCGATGGCGACGGCAGGCAGAACATGGTGCTCACGATGTACGTCGGCCGCTCGATCACCGGAGCGGAGATCACCCGCCGCGGCGCGGCGCTGGTGGCCGCCGCCGACGCGGTGACGGCGAACTCGGGCGGACGCAGACCATTGACCGAAGACCGAAACGTGTTCTAGTTTTGCGGTGTGAGCCAGTACGCGAAGTCGACGGCGAGCACCTACGAGCTGCCCCATCTGGACGCGCTCGAGGCCGAGTCGGCGCACATATTCCGTGAAGTGGCAGCGACATTCGAGCGCCCGGTGTTGCTGTTCTCCGGCGGCAAGGATTCGGTGGTGATGCTGCACCTGGCGGCCAAGGCCTTCTGGCCGGCGCCGCTGCCGTTCCCGGTGCTGCACATCGACACCGGGCACAATTTCGACGAGGTGATCGCCTACCGCGACGAGACGGTGGCGCGCCTGGGGCTGCGCTTGGTGGTCGGGCGGGTGCAGGACGACATCGATGCGGGACGGGTGGTCGAGGAGACCGGGCCGCGCGCGTCGCGCAACCGGTTGCAGACGACGACGCTGCTGCGCTCGATCCAGGAGGGCTCGTTCGACGCGGTCTTCGGCGGCGCGCGCCGCGACGAGGAGAAGGCGCGCGCCAAGGAGCGGGTGTTCAGCTTCCGCGACGAGTACGGCCAGTGGGATCCGCGCAGGCAGCGCCCCGAACTGTGGAACCTCTACAACGGCAGGCACCGGGCCGGCGAGCACATCCGCGTGTTCCCGCTGTCGAACTGGACCGAACTGGACATCTGGAGCTACATCGCCGCCGAAGGCATCGAGCTGCCCGCGCTGTACTACGCGCACCGCAGGCCGGTGGTGCAACGCGACGGAATGCTGTTGGCGCACACCCGTTTTCTTCAGCTGCTCGACGGCGAGGAGCCGTACGAGGCCACCGTACGGTTCCGCACCGTCGGCGACGCGACCTGCACCGGCTGCGTCGAGTCGAACGCGGCCACGCCCGCGGAGGTGGTCGCCGAGGTCGCCGCCGCGCGGGTCACCGAGCGCGGCGCCACCCGCGCCGACGACCGCATCTCCGAGGCGGGGATGGAAGACCGCAAACGCGAAGGCTACTTCTGATGACGACCACACTGTTGCGCCTGGCCACCGCGGGCAGCGTCGACGACGGCAAATCGACGCTGATCGGCAGGCTGCTGTTCGACTCCAAGACGCTGTTCACCGATCAGCTCGCCGCCGTGGAGCGCACCAGCCGCGACCGCGGCGACGACTACCCGAACCTCGCGCTGCTCACCGACGGCCTGCGCGCCGAACGCGAGCAAGGCATCACCATCGACGTGGCCCATCGCTATTTCGCCACGCCCAGAAGGAAATTCATCATCGCGGACACCCCGGGGCACGTCCAGTACACCCGCAACATGGTGACCGGCGCGTCCACCGCCGACCTGGCGCTGATCCTGGTGGACGCCCGCAAGGGCGTGGTCGAGCAGACCCGAAGGCACGCGTTCCTCGCCAGTTTGCTCGGCATCCCGCACCTGGTGTTGTGCGTGAACAAGATGGACCTGGTGGACTGGTCGCAGGACCGGTTCGAGGAGATCCGCGAGGAGTTCGCGCGCTTCGCCTCCAAACTCGACGTCTCCGATCTGACCTTCGTTCCCGTGTCGGCGCTGCACGGCGACAACATCGTGCACCGGGGCGCGAGCATGCCGTGGTACGAGGGCACTCCCCTGCTGCATCACCTCGAAGAGGTGCACATCGCCTCCGACCGCAACCTGATCGACTCCCGCTTCCCGGTGCAGTACGTCACCCGCAGTCACGCCCATGACTTCCGCGGCTACGCGGGCACGGTGGCGGGCGGGGTATTCAAACCGGGCGATGAAGTGGCGGTGCTGCCGTCGGGCTTCACCACCACGGTGGAGGCGATCTGGGGGCCGGGCGGCGCACCCGTCGCGGAAGCGTTCCCGCCGCAGGCGGTCACCATCCAGCTCGCCGACGAGCTGGACATCTCCCGCGGCGACCTGATCTGCCGCCCGAACAACCGGCCGAACACGGGACGCGACCTGGACGCGATGGTGTGCTGGTTCGCCGAGGACACCCAGCTCACCCCCGGCGCGACCTACACCATCCGGCACACCACCCGGGCGGCCACCGCCGAGGTGCGCTCGCTCGACTACCGGCTGGATGTCAATACCCTGCACCGCGACGAGCACGCGGAGGCATTGTCGCTCAACGAGATCGGCCGCGTCCAGCTGCGCACCCGCCAGCCCTTGCTGTTCGACCCCTACCGGCGCAACCGCGCCACCGGCAGTTTCATCCTCGTCGACGACACCACGAACAACACCGTCGCCGCGGGCATGATCACCGGCCCGAGCCTGCCTTCGTCCCGGGTGGTCTGGCACTCCACCGCCGTCGAGCGTGACGAGCGCGCCACCCGCGGCCTGACGGTCTGGCTCACCGGCTTGTCGGGCTCGGGGAAGTCCACCGTCGCGGTGGAGTTGGAGCGCAGACTCGTGGCGGCGGGCCGCCCGGCGTTCCTCCTCGACGGCGACAACCTGCGCCACGGCTTGAACTCCGATCTCGGATTCAGCGCGGCCGACCGGGAAGAGAACGTGCGGCGCGTGGGCGAAGTGGCGAAACTGTTCGCCGAAGCCGGTGTGGTGGCGGTCGTTTCGCTGATCAGCCCCTACCGCGCCGACCGCGACCGCGCCCGCGCCGCCCACGAAGCGGCGGGCATCCCGTTCCTCGAGGTTTTCGTCGACACGCCACTGGCGGTCTGCGAGGCCCGCGACCCGAAAGGCATGTACGCCAAGGCCCGAGCGGGCGAGATCCGCGGATTCACCGGCATCGACGACCCCTACGAAGCGCCGACCGAAGCCGAGATCGTGCTGCGGCCCGACCACGGGGATCCGGCGGCGATGGCGGCGACGATCCTCGCGCGGCTGAGCCGGATTGATTGATCCCGCCTCGGTGCGGCGGCCGCCGTGCCGATCGACGGTCCGTAGCTGACCGCCGGAGCCGGCTTCGTGGATCGGCTATCCCCTCCACAGTCGATACACGAAGCCGGCTTCGGCGACATCCCCGTAATCGGTTCGGATACGAGCGTAGGGCGCTAGGATCCGATTGTAAAGCGCTAGATTTCTAGCCGGTGCGCTCTGATCCTTTACATGCCGATACCATGGTTCCACGGGGACGGGCCGAATCGGGAGGTTGGTGGCACAGGTCGTGTCTGCGGATGGAGAGGACTGCACCGAGGAGCAGGCGGAGGACGCCGGTCCTATCGCGCGGCACCTCAATCGGGTGATCGCCGCCGCCCAGCAGCGGGATGCGCGTAGCTACTCCAACAAGGACATCGCCGAGCGCTCGACCGCGCTCGGCTATCCGCTCAGCCCGGCGCAGGTGTCGCACATCCGGCTCGGACGTGTCCGCAACCCGAGTTTCCGCACCATCGAAGGGATTTCCGTGGCGCTGGGCGTGGACGTGCGCGAATTCCTCGACGGCGCCGCCGCACAGCAAGCCGACGTCGACTCGCGGCTGGCCGCGCAGCTTTCCGAGGCGGGCGTCGAGGCGATCGGCTTCCGCCTGTCCGAACTCAGCACACTGAACGAGTTGGGCAGGTCGACGTTCGGAGCCATAGTCGGCAATATCCTCCGCGACCTCCAGCAGCACGAACTCTATCGCCGACCGGCCGCCACCGAGGAAGACGAGGAGACCACTGGCTGAGCGACGGCTGTCGCCCCGTATCAGAGCCGCAGGTCGGCCGCCGGGATTCGCGGCGCGGCACCGGGCCGGAAGGTCGCTTGCGCTATCGGGCGGCGAACTTCCGTGTACGAATCCAACGCGGCGGCAATGGAGTTCGCACTGCGCAACGCCTTCGCCAAGACGATCGCGTCCTCGATGGCAGAAGTCGCACCCCGCCCCGCCGCCGGTGAAACGGCATGCGCCGCATCGCCGATCAGCACCGTGTCCGCGTTGTGCCACCTTCCCTCGGGTTCCAGTTCGTACAGCGCGATCGGCGCGCTCACCTCGGAGCGCTCCAGCACTTCCGCCACCGGCGTGACCCGCAGGGCGTCGAGGAACACGTCGGGATCGGTCACCGTGGCCGCGGAAGCGACGTTCCGTCTGCTGAACCAGAACGATCCATCGCGATCGTCCCCCACATACCCCACCACTCCGTCCGGATGCGACCAGAAGTGCAGCACGTTCGTCGGCAGCCCGCGCACCGGTTCCGGGAAGTGCCCGTACCGGATCGACTGGCCGGTGTAGGTGGGCTCACGGCGATCGCCGAGCATGCGCCGGGTAGCCGAACGAGCGCCGTCCGCGCCGACCAGCAGATCGCCCGTGCGTCCACCGGGGTCGGCCCGAGTTCCGTAGTCGCAAGAGATATCCGCTCGGTCCAGTCCTTCGCGCAACACGGCCAGCAGATCCCTGCGCCACACATGGGTACTCGACCAGCGATGACCGGGCTCGGTCCGGGGGAAGGAACTCGCCCGTCCGGTGACCGTGTCGACGGTGCTGACGCCGACCACCGGGAATCCGGCAGCCCTGACCCTTTCCCCCAATCCGATCTGGTCGAGCGCGGTCGATGCCGCCGGACCGAGCGTGACCCAGCCGCCCACATCGGCCGCGCGCGTCGCGTGCTCGTAGACTTGAACGCGGACACCGACTTTCGCCATCGCGAGTGCCGCACATGCCCCTCCGATACCGCAACCGATGACTTCGGCTCGAAACATCAGGTCACACCTTCACCGCTGGGCGGAACCATCGACGACGCACCCGAATCATGTCCTCCCCCAGGCTGGCCGCCAAGGCCACGAGCAGTTTACGGTCGGCGTCGAACGTATCAGCCTTGTCCACGGCCGCGCGGTGCGGCTCACCGTACAGCACCGGCCGCTCGCGATTGGCCGTGGCGACGCGCTGGAGTTCGCGCGCGTATCCGGAAAGCGTGGCGGTCGACGTCGGGTCGACTTGGGGACTGAGCAACATCAGGGCATCGCGAATGTCGACCATCATCGCTTGACGCCGCTCCATGATGGCGGCCAGCGGTTGCCGGAGTCGGAAAGCGGGATTCGGCCGTTCCGGAAGGAACCGGGTGATCACGCCGACCGCGAAACGCCACAGCCGCCAGAGCAGCAAAACGTCACGCAGTGCCCCGAGGCCGGCGACCAAGGCTCGGATCCGCATCACCAAGCCATACCAGGACACGCCCAGCAGGAAGATGAACTGCCCCAGATAGACCTCCCATCGACCGAGCACGACGAGCGCTCGCGGCGGCTTCGCCGATGCGGCGTGATAACCGAGCTGAACGGTGAACGCCACGGTCGCCGCGAGCATCAACACCGCACCGATCACCGCCAGCATGATGCCGTGCGCAGGCGTCCCCGACAGCAACCGCAGGTATGCGACGCAGTAGTAGACGATCAGCACCCCGATCGGCACGGTGATCACCTTCTCGCCGAGCGAGAAACCGACCACGGCAGGGTCGGTGAACCCATAGGGCTTCGCGTCCGGCCCGGCGGCGACGGCGAACACCGCCAAGGCCGCGATGGAGGCGACCAGCGGGACGGCGACGGCGATCAGGATCTTCTTCGTCTGCGCGGTGTGCCGCGCGGCCAGCACGAAGAACGCGACGATGCAGACCTTGCCGCCCACCAGCAGCACGGTGCCGATGAATTCGTATTCCATCGCGGTCAGCAACCACGGATCCGACCGATCCTGGACATACTCTCCGAAGGAATATCCCGACGCCAGGAAGAAGAACGCCCCGACCACCGCGAGCAGAGCGACGTCCTTGTTCCGGCGGTACTGACTCGCCTTCCAGATCATGGCCACGGTGAATGCCGCGATGAGCCACCCGTGCGGTATGTAGATCACAGCCAGCCCATTCTCTCCTGCAGCGGCAGGGACGGGTCTTCTTCTCGCTGCATCGGACGCAGGGCGCGCTGCCGGTCGAGCACCCGGCTCACCTGATATGCCCACCGCGCCAGCAGGTTCGCGGTGTACTCCGCTTCCCATTCCCGTTCCGGGGACATCGCCGAATGGCGGTGCACGCTTCCGGTCTCGTAGTGCCCGGCGATGATGTGACCGAACTCGTGCCCGATGCCGTGATCCTGATGCCAGGCGGGTGTCGCCTTCTGGTACGCGATGACATACGTGTCGGGCGGCGCCGAGAGCTTCAGCGTGATCGCGAAGAAGCAATCGACCGGCAGCAGCTTTTCCTGCAGCAGCACCGTGGCGCCGGTGAACTCGCAGTAGCGCTCGATCAGCTGGCGCATGGTCAGCAGTTCACGCACCTGCATGCGCTGAAGCAGCAGCCGGGTGCGATGTTCGACCTCACGCACCATCGCGGGGTTCGGGACGAAACGCGATTCCGCGTCCGGCCCACTTCCGGCGATCGCCGCCGGATCGCCGGGCGAGCGTCTCACGCGCCCGCGCCACACGGGAATCATCAGACGTCACACTCCGCAGCCCACCCCACCGCCCGACCTTCGGCAACCGGTGTGTCGAACGGTACGAATACGATGCCGAGCGCCGCGCCTGATCGACCGATGCCGTTCCAAGCCCCGTGCCCGGCGGTTCGGCGTTCAAAGTACCATCACCGCGACCGAACAGCATCAGTCCGAATCGGGCTGCCGTGGCGTAGCATTCGCGGTTGTCATTGCGCGGCCCGACCCGATCCGGCGCGACATGGTGTCATTCAGCCGAGTGAATCGACTCCGGTGTTCTCGCCGCACAGCGCGGCGCGGAGCGTGTCGCGCAGCCAGCGCTGGGCCGGGTCGGCGTCGAGGCGGGCGTGCCAGAGCAGGCGCACATCGACCTCCGGCAAGGTGTCGGGCAGGGGGAACCAGCGGATGCCGAGAGCCGGGCCGTACTGTTCGGCGAGGCGCTGCGGGACGAGGCCGACGTAGCGGCTCGTGGCGACCAGTAGCGCCGCGACCGCGAAGGACGGGACGACGGCCGCGACGTGGCGTTGCAGCCCGACGGCGTCGAGTGCGTCGTCGAGCGGTCCGCGCGCCCGGCCGCGGCGGGAGGCCGAGACGTGCGGATGGCGGCACAGTTGGCGCAAGGTCGGGCGGCGGCGCATGCCCAGCGGGCTGTCGGCTCGGACGATGCCGACCATTCGTTCCCGATACAGCACGGCTGTCCGGATGTCGGGAGCCGCGACGTCGCCGACGCCGATATCGAGATCGACCGAGCCGTCGCGGAGGGCCTCGGCGCTTTCGCTGCCTTCGGTGACGAAGCGCAGCACCACGCCGGGAGCGGCGGCGGCCGTGGCTTCGACCGCAGCCGTCGCCAGTGTCGCCGCGACGCCGTCGTTGATGCGGATCGTGAAGGTGCGCTTCAGCTCGCCGATCGAGACCTCGCGGTCGGCGCTGATCAGTGCGGATGCCTCGTCGAGCAGCGACCGCACTCGCGGAGCGGTGCGCAGCGCGAACGGTGTGGGAGCCATTCCGCGACCGGCCCGTACCAAGATCGGGTCGTTCATCGCCCGGCGCAAGCGGCCCAGTGCCCGGCTGGTCGCCGGGATGGACAGATGCAGGCGCTCGGAAGCCGCCGTGACGCTGCCTTCTTGGATCAGCGCGTCGAACACGCGCAGCAGGTTCAGATCGAGCTGCTCCGGCATAGTTGCATGGTACGCAAGAGATAATTGCCAAAGTTGCGTGGCATGCAGACACGCGAGGTCCATACCGTCGTCGACATGCCGTTCAATGTCTTGATCCGGGATCGTGGGCCGTCACCGGACCCGATGTCCCCTCCCGTCACCCGGCGTGGCCTGCTCGCGGTGATGTGCGCCTGCGTGGTGCTCGTCGTCGGGATGGTCGCCGCCATCAATCTCGCCGTCCCGATGCTCGCCGCGAGCGCGCTTCACCCGTCCGCCTCGGCGCTGATCTGGATCATCGACACCTACGTGATCGTCTTCGCGTGCCTGGTGATCCCAGGCGGTGCCGCCGGAGATCGTTTCGGGCGCAAGGGAGTGCTGCTCATCGGGCTGGTGCTGTTCGCGGCGGGCGCACTGCTCTGCGCGCTCGCACCGAACGTGGCGCTGCTGCTGGCGGGCCGTGCGATCACCGGAGTCGGCGCCGCCGCCGTGCTGCCCAACACCCTTTCGGTCCTGCTGCACGCCGTCCCCGCCGAACGCAAGGGCGCGACCATCGCCACCTGGGCCTCGATGACGGGCATCGGCGGAGTCGTCGGCAACGTCGGCGGCGGCTCGATCCTGTCGGGTGGATCGTGGCGGTGGTTGTTCGCCGCCGTCGTGCCGATCTGCCTGGTTCTCGCCGCGCTGGTGGGACGCGTCGCGCCGGTGTCGCCGCGCCATGATCGCCGCCTCGACCCGATCGGCACGGTGCTGCTCGTCGGTGCGTCGGTCGCGCTGCTGCTCGGCATCGTCCAAGGGCCGGAGGCGGGGTGGGACAGTGTGGTGGTCGTGTCCGGATTCGTCTGCGCCGCTGTGCTGTTCGCCGTGTGGACGGTTGTGGAACTGAAAGTCGAGCACCCGCTGCTGGATCCCCGGTTGTTCCGAGTACCCGGCCTGCGCAGTGCCTGCCTCGGTATGACGGCGGTCTTCTTCGGCATGTTCGCGCTGTTCTATGTCAACGCGTCGTTCTTGCAGTACGGCAAGGGGTTCGGCGTGCTGCGCACCGGGCTGGGCATCGTGCCGCTGACCCTCCCGATCATCCTCGGCGCACGACACGCCGGACGCGTCTCGGGACGCATCGGCCTCGACGCGACCATCGCGCTGGCCTTCGCGTTCGTCGGCTGCGGACTGCTCGGACTGTCCACCAGCGGCACGCAGACGTCCTATGTCGCCTACGCGGCGTGGCTCGTGGTCACCGGAATCGGTGTGGCACTGGCGCTTCCGACGCTCTCCGGCGCCATCGCCGGTGCGCTGCCGCGGGAGCAGGCCGGAGTCGGAGCGGGACTGCAAGCCACCACCAGGGAATTCGGCAGCGCCTTGGGCGTCGCCGTCATCGGCACGGTGCTCACCGCACGGTTCGCCGCCGCCCTGCCGCCGGACATCCGCGCCGGCCATTCCCCGCACACCGTGGCCGAAGCCCTCGCCTCGACCGCCCCCGATCGCGCCACCGAAGTGATAACGGCGTTCGTCTCGGGCGCGGACGCCGGACTCCGCGCGATCGGCGTGATCGTACTCGTCCTCGGCGGTCTGGTGGTGCTGCAGTCTGCGCTGTCCCGGCGGAGGGGGCCCGCCGCCGGTTGATCAGCGGACGATATCGACATATCGGGTGCGGTAGTCCGACAACCATCGAACAGCTTTCCCCCAATAGCCGCCATCAGCTCAATATGCCGGCCGATTCAGCGCTTTGCCCAGTGCGCTGCGCCGTGTCAGCACCGGCAGCCGACCAGCGGATACCTCTGCACGGGTTACGGGCGTCCGCCTACATCACAGACCGCTGGTTGCCGCTCCGCTCGCCGCCGGATCGAATCAGCGAAGTAGTCGCGGACCTACACGAAGGAGTATCAGCATGGAAATCTTTGTCACCGCAGCGACCGGATGGATCGGTTCGGCCGTCGTCGACCAGTTGCTGGACGCTGGTCACGAGGTCACCGGGCTCGCCCGTTCGGATGCATCGGCCGCCGCGCTCGAGCGGAAAGGAGCCCGGGCGAGACGCGGCGACCTCGATGAGCTCGACAGCATCACTCGGTAGCCGAATCAGCTTGTGGCCGAGTTGATGACGTGAGCGAGGTTGTCCAGCAGCTGATCCCAGCCGAAGCGGATGCCGGCCATGGCCGGTTCCGAGCCCGGGGCCGGGTCGGACACGTCGATCTGTAGGTCGACGCGGGTGCCGCCGGTGACGCTGGTCAACTCGAGGAGATGGTCGGCCCGGAACAACGGGGTCCCGTTGCCGTCCAGCGGTGACAACTCGAACCGGAGCCGTTCGGGCGGAACGACTTCGAGGTAGCGCCCGGCGCTGGAATACAGCGCACCGTCCCCCTCGCGGAGCACGATCGACAGGGCGCCCCCGACGACCGGCCGCAAGACGCAGTCGGCGATCTCGAAATGCGCTGGGTGCCACCACCGGCGAGCCAGGTCGGGCGAGGTCCACCACTCCCACACGGTCGCCGGCGGCGCCGACAGCGTCCGATGGAATTCGTGGGCCGACAACGGCTCGGCGGCGATTGCCACCCGGTATTCCGCGAGCACCGACTCCGAGGGATGGTCGGCCTCGAATCCCGCCAGCCACTGTCGCAGCTCGCGCAGCGGACCCCGGCGCAGGGCGTAGATGCGGCGCTGCCCGAGCGGTTCCATTACCACCAGGCCCGCGCGCTGAAGCGCCTGCAGATGTTTGGTCGTCTGCGGTTGTCTCAGGCCGAGTGCGGTAGCGATCTCGCCGACCGGACGCGGCGCGGCGTTCAGCAACTCCACGATCCGCATGCGGTTCGGTTCGGCCAGAGCGGCGAATAGTGCGGGGTCCATTGACCAAGCATGCCTCCTCAGATATATTCCTTTCAAGGAATATTTCTGAACCAGGAGCACGACATGTCCGAGCAGATCCGCATCGAACGCGACTACCCCGCCACCGCCCAGGCGATCTGGGAACTGTGGACCACCCCGGCGGGCATCGAGAAGTGGTGGGCGCCCGACGGTTTCACCGTCCGCGTCGATCAGCTCGACCTGCGCCCTGGCGGCGAACTGGTCTACACGATGACCGCGACCGCCCCCGAGCAAATCGAATTCATGCGATCCGCGGGCATGCCACTGTCGACCGAGTCCCGCAAGACGTTCACCGAGATCGACGGCCCCGACCGGCTCGCCTACACCTCCCTGGCCGACTTCATCCCCGGCGTCGAGCCGTACGAATTCCTCACCACCGTCGAGCTCGAGCCGACCGACGCGGGCGTCCGCGTGGTCATGACCGTCGACGCCATGCACGACGACGTCTGGACTCAGCGCCTCACCCAGGGACGGGAGAACGAGCTCGCCAACCTTGCCGCCATCGTCTCCGGCAGCTAGTTTTCGGACCGGACGACCGAACCCGAAACCAGCAGCGCGGGCAGCTTCGACGCACCACGTCGACTGATCAGTGGGCTCACAAGAACGGTCTGTGGACTCAACGCCTCCGAAGGAAATACGTCGATCACACCATCGCTCCAGACGCCGCTCGACGGCCTCCGGTCCGCGAGCGAGTCCTGATTACGGTGCTTCCACGCGATATCACAGCTGTCGCGAGCGTCTGACCCTCCGAGTACGGGGCCGGTGATGCTGTTGCTCCGCGATGCCGAGGCAATTTACGGCCCGTCGTGACGACGAGCCGGTGGTTCGCGGAGCACGCGACGGTTGCCGACCGGTGGGTCAACGGCGGTCCGGACGGCGCGGATACTTGGAAGGGCGCATCCGGCCCGTGAGCCGCAGAGCCTCGACCGCCGCGCATTTCCACGAGCATTCGTTCGCATCGCATTCCAAATGCACCTGCATGAGCGCGTGCGCATCGCCGGGAGCGAATTCCGGGCCGTCGGTCGGCTTTACCGCAGGCCAACCCAATGGCGGCCAGCCCAGCAGGCACAGTTGCTCATGGCCCACGCGTTCGGCGATGTGATAGACGCTCGGACCACGCAATGGCTTCCGCCACCATCGGCTCGCCGCGAACAAGACCGTCAGCAGTACTGCGACCGCGACCGCCCCCACCATCAGCGCTGTGCCGAACTCGGACCAGCCGGACATCAAACGCCCACCCCGCTCTCCGACGATCCGAACGTCGGCCACCGGTGCCCACGCTCCCACATCTGTTCGGGCGCAACGACAATCAGCGCCACCTCCTCCGTGAGCGCACGCCTGGCAGTCCAGATGTGCTCCCGAGTCGGAGCGATGACGGCCGAAGCGCCCACCCGGCGGATCGCCTGTACAAGCAGCAGCGTCGGCATCAGCGCATCGCGATCCACGACCAGCACTTCCGGCTCGGGATAGCCCTTTCGTTCGGCTAGCGCCCGAATCGCGCGCTCCTCCTCGACGTGGTCCTTGCCGGACTGATCCAGCCGGATGTAGCCCAGCGCGATTTCCACCATGTCCGCCCCTTATCCGTCGATGTGGTGTGGCACCCGGCGCCGGGGATCCCCGGACCCTGGCAACGTGGTCTGTGCTGAGACGAGGGATGCTCTCACCCGGCACCGAGGCCAACTCGAGCGTGGCTGACCTGGTTGTTCGTTCCTAGGCACAAGACCGCACGGACCCGATACGCTTCCGACACATCAGAATGCAGACGTGGAGTGGGGGACCGCGATGATTGTCACCAATTGGACCGGGGTCGAGGTCAAGGCTTTGCGCTGCGCTGCGCTACGGCTGACCCAGGAAGAATTCGCGGAGCAGGTCGGCTACCAGCCTGTCACGGTCAGGAAATGGCAACGTGCGACTGATTCCCGCCCCATCCGAGGGAAATCCGCCCATGACCTCGATACTCAACTGGCGCGGCTCGACGAGCGACAGGCCGAGCGATTTTGGTCGGCGGTGGACCAAGCACGAAAGCCGAGGCATCCTGGCGATTATGAATCCACAACTTCGACCGAACCATGTGGTGGTGCGTTCGATGTCGATGTATGCGAAGCCGACAGTGATGTGAAACGACGCGAGTTCGGACGCTTGGCCGCAGCGGCAGGGGCAGCTGCGGTTCTGGAGTCGCGGGATCTCGACGGCGTCCGAATCGGCATGAGCGACGTACGGCGACTGCTCGATACAGTGGATGCTCTGGAGGTCGAGGATCAGCGGGCAGGTGGCGCTCCCCTGGTGGCAACGGCGGTAACCCAATTGAACCGCGCAAAGAATCTCCTGGAAACCGGTACTTTCGATAGCGCAAGCGGAAACGCGTTCACCAGTGCGACTGGTGAACTCGCGGTCCTGGCCGGATGGCTGGCTTTCGACGCCGACATGCATGCCCTCGCACGCCGCTGCTACTCCGATGCCATGGCGTTGGCAAGCCAAGCGGACGATGCCGATCTCACAGCTCATAGCTGTCTGTACGCCGCGAACCAATCCATTGCGCTCAGCCGGACGGGCCGGGCGAACCCTCACCACGCGTTGCGTCTCATCGGCCGCGCGCATCATCTGATGCGTGGTCGACCGCCCGGCCGTATCCACGCCCTGATTGCGATTCGCCGAGCTCAGGCGGCCGGCTTACTCGGTGATCGTAGGGAATTCGGCCGTGCGATCGCGACAGCCTGGCGCGAAATCGACCAGGCAGTGGAATACGAAGCTCTGGCCGACTGCCCGACGTGGCTGCGCAGTGTGGACCACAGTGAGGTTCGTGGTCACGAGGCTAGAGGCTGTGGACGCGTCGGCGATCTCACCAGGGCAGTTCGCCTCTTCGAGGCTGCCGTCAGCGAGCAATCGAGTAATCGAAACGCCGTCAATACACGGGCATGGCTGGCATCGGCACGAACAGCAATGGGAGACCACAGCGGGGCACTGGCGGAAGCGATGTCAGTGCTGGACCACATGGACAACGGCGTATCGTCACCCCGTACCTTGAAAGTTCTCGAACCCATTCGGCGCGCGACCGCCGACTTGCCTGAGGGGGCCGAGTTCCGGCACCGCCTGGATAACTTCACGAAGACAGGGATCGGGGAGTGAATCTTCCGGATGTCGATTTCCGACATGTCGACGCTGTGGCGGCACGTGAACTCCGGCCGACGGTCGAAGACATCTACCGTCGGTCATACGTCGACGCGATTGCGTCCGGTGATCCGTTCGACGCGCCCGACCAGTTCATGCACCGATTCGACAGCTACACGAACCCCGCAGGCGCCAGTGTGTTCGCGATGGTCATAGCGTATGTCGGCGGCATCCCCGCAGGGCAGACATGGGGGTGGACGCTGCGCCCGGATGCCACTTGGTGGCGCAATTTTCAGCCAGACGATCGGCTTGCCGACCCCGACACTTTCACGGCCGAGGATGGTGCCCGGACGTTCGCGCTGTCAGAGATCATGGTGTGCGCCGAATACACCGGCCGTGGGTTGGCGCGGAGCCTGCACGACACGCTGCTGTGTGGCCGACCAGAACGGCGTGCAACGCTACTGGTCGAGCCCGAGAACGAACGCGCTTACCGGGCGTATCTGCGCTGGGGATGGTCCCGAGTCGGCGTGACAAAGCCGAGCTGGCCGGATGCGCCTGTTTTCGACGTCTTGATTCGAGAGTTGGGATAGCGGGGGGTGCGCGAGCTGTCCACCGCAGACAAAGATGCACGTACCGTCGGTTCAGCGTGCTCGTTGATCAGATGACAATTGAGTCACTCACGGCGAGGGGCAGGAGGGCGCCACTTCCTGCCCCTCCGACTCCACTGGATCAATCCAGCGACCGGAAGAACTCGCGGATATCGCCGATCAGCAGCTCCGGCACCTCGAGTGCCGGGAAATGCCCGCCGGAGTAGAACTCCGACCAGTGGGTGATGTTGTGGGTGCGTTCGGCGAAGCGGCGGATGGCGTAGTCGCCGTCCTTGAAGACCGCGACGCCGGTAGGTATGGTGCCCTTCGGTTTCGGGGCGAACATGGTGGCGTCGTGGAAGCGTTCGTAGTACAGGTTGGCGACGCTGCGGGCGGTGTCGGTGAACCAGTAGATGCTCACGGTGGTGAGCAGGCGGTCGATGTCGACGGCTTGTTCGGGCAGGTCGTGGGCGCTGTCGGTCCACTCGCGGTATTTCTCCGCGATCCAGCCGAGCAGCCCGGCCGGGGAGTCGGCGAGCAACTGGGCGATGGTGTCGGGGCGGGAACCTTGCAGGTTCATGTAGGCCGAGCCGTCGTCTTGGAATTTCTTCATCGCGGCGAGCCGCGCCTTTTCCGCGTCGGTGAGGGCGGCCAGATCGGCGGGGTCGCCGGTCGGGAAGGTGACCAGTGCGTTGACGTGCACACCGAGCACGTGGTCGGTGTCGATCCGCGCCAGGGCCGGAGCGATGAACGCGCCGTGGTCGCCGCCCTGCACGCCGTAGCGGTCATAGCCGAGGCGAGCCATGAGTTCGGCGAGCGCCGCCGCGATCCGGCCGTCGTTCCAGCCCGTCTCGGTGAGCGGCCCGGAGAAACCGTGGCCGGGCAACGACGGGATGACCAGGTGGAACGCGGGCGCGTCCGAGTCCGGGTCGGTGAGCGGGCCGATCACGTCGCGGAAGTCGGCCACCGAACTGGGCCAGCCGTGCAGCAACAACAACGGGGTGGCGTCCTCCCGGGGTGAACGCACGTGCAGGAAGTGCACATTCTGGCCGTCGATGGTGGTGGTGAACTGCGGGTAGGCGTTCAGCTCCGCCTCGGCCGCACGCCAGTCGAATTTCTCGGCCCAGTACCCGGCCAGCTCCTTCAGGTACCCCGTCGGCACACCACGCTCCCAGCCGGCGCCGGGCAGTTCATCGATCCAGCGGGTACGCGCCAGCCGCAGCCGAAGCTCGTCCAGGTCGGCCTGCGGAATGTCGATACGGAAGGGGCGGATCTCGGTGTTCGTCATGCCATTGATACTTCGCGTAACGAGGTGGCCGCCGAATCACGAGAAATCACTATTTCCGCGCTCGCCCAGCCCACCGACGAGTAACGCCGAACCCGGGCCGTACCACTATCGGCCACGAACCCGGCGGCGCGCTGGTCGCGCCGAGGCCGCGCCCCCGGTCTCGAGTTCGCGAGTGGCACACCACTGCGGCATCGGCCGAGAAGACCTCTCGATGGTGTGCCACTCGCGAACTGGCGTCGAGCGCGCGGTGCGGGCATGATCGCGCCGTGGTCAGCCTTCCGGTGTGCGGCGCGTTTGTGGGGCGGGCCGCTGAGCTCGCGGCGTTGCAGGATGCCTATCGCGACCCGGCGGTGCATACCGTGCTGGTCGGGGGTGAGGCGGGTATCGGCAAGTCGCGGTTGGTCGCGGAGTTCCGGACGCGGCTCGGGGCTCGTACGGTAGTGGCATACGGAAGGTGCCCGGAATTCGGCGCGAAAGGGGTGCCGTTCACGCCGTTCGTCGCGGTCATCCGCACACTGCTGCGTGACCAGGGCGTGGAGGCGCTCGCGACGCTGCTTCCGATGCGACCGGCGCTGGCGCGCTGGCTTCCGGAACTGGCGGCGCGGTCGGGCGCGGCGGAGGCCGACACCGACAGGATCCGGTTGTTCGGTGAGATCCTGACCGTGCTGGAACAGTTCTCGATGACCAAGCCGCTGGTGGTGGTGCTGGAAGATCTGCACTGGGCCGACGATGCCAGCCTGGAATTGCTCGCCTTCCTGGTGGCCAACATCGCCGAAGGCGATCTGTTCTTGGTCGGCACCCACCGGCCTGCCGATTCCGAGCCGTTGCGCAAGCTGATCGCGAGCCTGCGCCGAGACCCGAGTGTCCGCTTGCTGCATCCAGCACCGCTGACCAGGCACGAGGTCGGCAGGCAATTGGCCGCGCTGCGCGGCAGGGAGCCCGAGCCAGGGACCATCGGGCGGATCTTCGAGCGCAGCAGGGGAATCCCGCTGTACGTCGAGGCACTCGATCCCGCACCGGAGGACACGCCCGCCGAGCTGTCGGAGCTGTTGCTCGATCACCTGTCCGACCTGCCCGATCAGACCGCGTCGGTGCTGCGGCTCGCGGCGGTGGCCGGGTCGCCGGTCCGGCACACCCTGCTGACGGCCGCCTCCGACCTCCCTGAGGGCGCGCTCGCCACAGCACTGCGTCAGCTGGTCGACCAGCGGCTCCTGGTTTCCACCGACACGGGCTACCAGTTCCGGCACGTTCTCATCCGCGACGCCGTCTACGGAGACCTCCTACCGGCGGAGCGAAAAGCACTGCACAGCAGACTTTCCCAAGCCCTGGCTACCCGGCGAAGGAAGCCGGGCGCGGACCGATGCCCGGCCGCCGAACTGGCCTACCACGCGTATGCCGCCGGAGACCTGCTGCTGGCATTCGAAGCCGCGTGGGACGCCGCGGCGGAGGCGGAAAGGGTGAGCGCGCACCGCGATCAGGTGCGCCACCTGGACCGGGTGCTCGATTTGTGGGATCGCGTACCGGAAGCGGCGCGACGGGTGGACGCCGATCGGCTCGACGTCTTGGCAGCGGTCGTGGCCGCGTGTCATCGCGGCGGCGTCATCGAGCGCGGCATCGCAGCGGCCGACGAGGCGCTGGCCACCATCGATGCGGGGGCCGACCCGGAGCGTGCCGCGTGCCTGCACTACTACCGCGCCGGACTGCGCAATCAGAGCAGCGGCGGCGGCGAAGACGATCTGCTCGCGGCGCTGGCATATCTTCCTTCGGACCAGCCGACCCTGCTGCGCGGTGAAATCCTCGCCGAACTCGCCGCGGCGCGGGTGTTCAGCGGCGCCGCCGTGGCCGAGAACGCTGCGCGGGCCGCTGTCGAAGTGGCCGAACGGTTACGTGGTGGCCCGACCGCCGGCGGCACCTCGTCGGTGTCGGCAATCGCGCTCCGCACGCCGGGCGCGGTCGCAACGCACCCGGCCGGGGGCGTCGCAGCAGAAGACACGGCCGGTGCCGACGCCGCGTCCGCGACGAGGCACCGGCGGCATACGAACGACCTTCGCGAGGACCGGAGCGCCGCCGCGCTGGCCGCGCGTGCCCACGCCTATCTCGGGCTGGCCACCGCGAACCGTCCCGACGTCGCCATGACCCATTTCGAGCGGGCGCATGCCGCCGCTGAGGCCGCGGGAGATCCGGGCACCTTACTGACCGTCGTGCTGTGGCAGACGGCGCTGCTGGTCTCGGCAGGCGCCGACGAGGCGGCCATCACGGCGATCCAGCAGGGGTTGCGCGCCGCGCACGAGAGTTACCGATTCGCCGAGGCCGCGCCGATCCTGCTGGTCAAGTGGGCGCAGGCGCTCACAGCGCTGGGGCGCTGGAACGAGGCGCTGGATCTGATCGACGAATCGCTCACCGAGCAGTTGCCCCCGTTGAGCACCGCCGCGCTGCTGCTGTGCCACGCGCGGATCATGCTCGCGCGTGGGGACGACCAGGCCGCGGCGGCGAGCGCTGCGACCGCGCAACCCTTGCTCGGGAATCGGCGCTGGGCCAGGCAATATCAGATCCAGCTGCACACCGTGCAGACCGAGATAGCGCACGCGGCGGGCAATCCGCAGCGCGCCGCCGAGATCGGTGCCGCGACGCTGACCGCGGACGATCTGGTCGCGCACCCGCACGAGGCGTGGGCACTGGCCGATGCCATCGCGCGGACACGTTGCGCGCCCATGGTTCTCGGCTCCGCTGTCGCGAAGCTGCCGGTGACCACCGCGGTCGACGCCGCGTACCGGGCTTCCTGCCACGCGGTGCGCAGCGGCCGTCCCGCCGACTGGGCCGCGGCGGCTTCCTCCTGGCGAGCCCTGGGGCGGCCGTACGAGCTGGCGCGCAGCCTGCTCGAAACCGGCCGCGCGGAATTGGCCGCGGGTGATCGCGCGGCGGCCCGCGGCGCACTGCGGTCGGCCCTCGGGCTGGCGGACGAGTTGGCGGCGGCGCCCCTCGCCGAGCAAGCCAGACAGCTGGCCGACCGCGCCGGCATCGACCTCGCCGAAGCCGGGAACCCGTCCGCCCCGGCCCGGTCGGCGAGTACCTCGGGCCTGACCCCGCGTGAACTCGACGTCCTACGCCTGGTGGCCACGGGCGCGAGCAACCGGCAGATCGCGGCCGAGTTGTTCATCAGCGCCAACACCGCGGGTGTGCACGTCTCGCGGATCCTCACCAAGCTCGGGGCGTCCAGCAGAACCGAGGCGGCCGCGATCGCGCGAGAACGCGGATTGCTCGTCGCCGAATGACGACCACCGCGATCCCCGGCGAACTGTGTGGGCCCGCCTGAAGCGATCGCGGAGGCACCTCCTCTGCGGCAACTGCCTGCCTCCGCGCATGAGCCGACGCCACTGAGCGGCGAGCGCGGCCGGACGGCGAGCGGCGGTTGGCGATGAGCGGACGGCGAGCGGGGAGGGCGAGCGGCCGGGCTTCGGACAGCGGACGTTAGGCGGCAAGCGGCGCATGGCGGGCTGCGCATGGCGGACGGCCGAGCGTCGGACAGCGGACGTCAGGCGGCAAGCGGCGCATGGCGGGCTGCGCATGGCGGACGGCCGAGCGTCGGACAGCGGACGTCAGGCGGCAAGCGGCGCATGGCGGGCTGCGCATGGCGGACGGCCGAGCGTCGGACAGCGGACGACGGACCTTGGGCGGTAAGCAGCCGGGCGGCGGGAGTTGGGCGGTAAGCCAGCCGGGGGACGGGCGGCCGGGTGCGCACGGCGAGCGGTGGGCGAGCGGTGGGCGGCAAGCCGCGCATGGCGAGCGGCGGAGCGGGCTGGGCGGCGGACAGCGAGCGGCGGGCGACCCGTGACCGTCGGCGACCGGCAGCGAGCGGCGACGGCGACCGGCAGCGACGGGCGACGGGCGACGGGCGACGGGCGACGGGCGAAGTGGGGCCGAACGACCCGGCGGGCGTGCCCGGGAGCACGTCGCCGCCAGCCGGTACAGCGTTGGGCACGGATACGCATTCGGCGCGGACTACCGGTCCCGTGCCCGGCGACCGGCCCGTAAGATACAGTACGTCGAACATGTCTCGAAAGGACTGGCTGATGCGGTCGACCTTGCTGTCCCGGCGCGATCTCGAGTTCCTGCTCTACGAGTGGCTGGACGTGGAGGCGCTCACCAAACGCGAGCGGTACGCCGAGCACTCGCGGGAGACCTTCGACGCCGTGCTCGAGCTGAGCGAGCAGCTGGCCACCAAGTACTTCGCGCCGCACAACAAGCTCAACGACGCCAACGAACCCACCTTCGACGGCGAGCGCGTGACCATCATCCCGGAAGTCGGCCAGGCGCTCGCCGCCTTCGCCAAGGCCGGATTGCCCTCGGCCGCGATGGATTACGAACTCGGCGGCGCCCAGCTGCCCGCGACCGTGGCGCAGGCGAGCTACGCCTGGTTCCAGGCGGCCAACCCGGGCACCGCGGGCTACCCGTTCCTCACCGTGGCCAACGCCAATCTCCTCATCGCCCACGGCCCCGAACACGTCGAGAAGTTCGTCAAGCCCATGCTCGCGGGCCGCTTCTTCGGCACCATGTGCCTGTCGGAGCCGCAGGCCGGTTCCTCGCTCGCCGACATCGTCACCCGGGCCGAGCCGCAGGACGACGGCACGTATCGCCTGTTCGGCACCAAAATGTGGATTTCCGGCGGCGATCACGAACTCGGCGAGAACATCGTGCATCTGGTGCTGGCCAAGATCCCGGGCGGCCCCGCGGGCACCAAGGGCATCTCGCTGTTCGTGGTGCCCCGGTTCCTGGTCGGCGACGACGGCGCGATCGGGGAGCGCAACGACGTCGCGCTGGCCGGGCTCAACCACAAGATGGGTTTCCGCGGCACGGTCAACACCGTGTTGAATTTCGGCGAGGGCCGCTGGACGCCGGGCGGCGCGCCCGGCGCGGTCGGCTACCTGGTCGGCGAGCCGCATCGCGGACTGACCTACATGTTCCACATGATGAACGAGGCGCGCATCGGCGTCGGCCTGGTCGCCACCGCCCTCGGCTACACCGGATATCTGGAGTCGCTCGACTACGCCCGCACGCGCACCCAGGGCCGGGCCAAGCTCCCCGCCGACCCGTCCGCGCCGCAGCGCCCGATCATCGAGCACGCCGACGTCAAACGGATGCTGCTGGCCCAGAAGTCCTACGCCGAAGGCGCGCTGGCGCTGGTGCTCTACTGCGCGCGGCTGGTCGACGAGCAGCGCACCGCGGAATCCGACGACGACCGCCGCGCGATCACCCTGCTGCTGGACATCCTGACCCCGATCGCCAAGAGCTGGCCCTCGCAGTGGTGCCTGGAGGCCAACAGCCTCGCCATCCAGGTGCTCGGCGGCTACGGATACACCCGCGAGTACAACGTCGAGCAGCACTACCGGGACAACCGGCTCAACCCGATCCACGAGGGCACGCACGGCATCCAGGGCCTGGACCTGCTGGGACGCAAGGTGACCCAGCAGGGCGGCGCCAGCCTGCTCGCCCTCGGGTCCCGGGTGGACGCGACCATCGCGGCCGCGCGCGCCGCGGGCGGCGAGGCGGCCGAACTCGCCACTCGGCTGGACCCGGTGTGGCGGCGGCTGATCGAGGTGACCGCGGGGCTGTTCGCCTCCGGCGACATCGAAGCAGCGCTGGCCAACAGCTCGGTGTATCTGGAAGCGTTCGGGCACACCGTGCTGGCCTGGATCTGGCTGGAACAGTTCCTCGCCGCCGCGGATCGGCCCGGTGATTTCTATGATGGCAAGCGGCACGCGGCCCGGTTCTTCTATCGTTTCGAATTGCCCAAGACCGCACCGGCGTTGGATCTGCTCGCCAGCCTGGACACCACCACCTTGCAGATGCGCGACGCCTGGTTCTGACGACGCCGCGTTTCGATACATGTTCTAGAAGATGTACCATTCCGCGGTGATCGATTCCAGTCAGCGGACCACCCGACCTCCCGGCCGCCCGGCCTCCGCGACCAGGGAACAGGTCATCGAGCACGCCCGCCGGGCGTTTCTGGCCGGAGAACGCGTGGACATCCAGGCGATCGCCGGACAGCTCGGACTCAGCCGCGCCTCGGTCTACCGCTGGTTCGGCTCCCGCGACGGAGTGCTCGGTGCCGTGCTGGCTGGGGAGTTCGAAGCACTGCTCACCCGCGCCGACGCCCGCCGACGCTCCACCGGAGCCCGGCGCATCCTGGACGTGCTGTACCGGGTCAACCGCTGGATGACCGACAACGAACCGTTCCGGCGCTACTTCGAGAACGAGCCGCTGTCGGGCCTGCGCATCCTCACCGCGAGCGACGGGCCGGTCCAGCCGCTGGTCGTCGGCACCGTCCGGGAGCTGATCGCGCGCGCCGCCGAAGAGGACGGATACGATCCGCCGCTGGAACCGGCGCTGCTGGCCTACGCGCTGGTCCGGCTCGGCGAGGCGTTCCTGTACAACGACAACGTCGCGGGCATTCGCGGTGACGTCGACCGGCTGCACGAGGTGCAGGCGGCGCTGTTGGGCATCCCTGACGCGATCACGCCATGAGCGGGCCGCTGCTGCACGAGCGTTTCCCGCAGCTGGCCGACACCTTGCCGTTCGTACGCCTCGGCACCGCTCCGACGCCCGTCCGCCGCTACGACCTCGGCACCACGGCCCAGCTGTGGTGCAAGGACGAAAGCGGCTACGGCGACGGCGGCTGGGGTGGCAACAAGGTCCGCAAGCTCGAATGGCTGCTGCCGGAGGCACGGCGGCGCGGGGCGCGCACCATCCTGACGGTAGGCGGCACCGGAACCAATTGGGGGCTCGCCACCGCCCTGTACGGCCGCGCCCAGGGCATCGACACCGAACTCGCCTTGGTGGACCAGCCGGTCGACGACCATGTGCGCGCGCAACTGCGGCGGCTGGAGAAATCCGGCGCCACTCTGCATTTCACCCACAGCAAAGCCCGCACAATCCTCGCGGCGCCGTGGTTGTATCTGCGCCGGATGCGGAGCGGCGGGCGTCCGTACTTCCTGCCCGCGGGCGGGTCGTCGCCGATCGGCGCCTTGGGCTACGTCGAGACGGCATGCGAACTCGCGGCCCAGATCGCCGCGGGTGAGCTGCCCGAGCCGGGCCACGTCGTCACCGCCGTCGGATCAGGCGGCACCGCCGCGGGCCTCGCCCTCGGTCTTCGGTTGGCCGGACTGCGCACGCGCGTCGTCGGAGTCGTCGTCAACGACACGCTGCCCCTCGACGCGAAGCGCATCGTCCGGCTCGCCGGGCGGACCGAGCGCCTGCTCCGCGCCCGAGGAGCACGCTTCGCGCCGACCGGGCTCCGACCGGAGGACGTCACGATGACCGCCGAATGGCTCGGCCCCGGCTACGGCCACCCCACGCCCGCCGCGCTGGATGCCGCCCAGCGCGCCGAACAGGCCGGACTGCGCCTGGAGGCCGTCTACACGGCCAAAGCGCTCGCCGCGTTGCGAGCTCTCGACCACGCGGGCGTGTTCGGGGCCGGACCGGCGCTGTTCCTCAATACGTACGGCCCGCGACCGTAGATCCGCACGCCCCGGCCCGCGCGACCCTGCTTTCGAATCGCTGTGATCGGAATTCGGCCGACGGCACCCGACATGGCGTAATGGCCGGAGCGCAGGGCATATCGCCAGGTCGGGACGCGGGGCACCCGGCGCAATAACATCCCCTGATTTCTTCCGGCGGCGACGCGGGGAACCGCGCGGCCACAACCGCACTATCGTCGCTATTCGTGCAGGTCAGCGACAGAAAGGCGGAGGCGGTGGCAGCGGAACCCACGCCGGTGCGGCAGTTGCGCGCCGATCAGGCGCGGCGGGTGGCCGACATCTTGCGTCACCAGCTGCACGCGGGCGCGTTCGAGAACACGCTGCCGAGCGAGCAGGAACTCGCCGCCGAGTACGGCGCCTCGCGCAACACCGTCCGCGACGCGCTGGCGCTGTTGAAGGACGAAGGCTTGATCGACCGGGCCCCCAAGGTGGGCACCCGGGTGGCCACCCGCAAGTACGACCACGGGCTCGACGCGCTGCTCGGGTTGCAGGAGACCTTCAAGGGCCACGGCACCGTGCGCAACGAGGTGCGCGCGGCGATGCACGTCGCCGCACCGCCCGCCGTCGCCCGCAGGCTCGGTCTCGCGCCGGGCGAGCGTGTGGTCTACCTGGAGCGCCTGCGCTATCTGGCGGACCTGCCGCTGAGTCTCGACCTCACCTACCTCGTGCCCGACATCGGCACCGAAATCCTCGGCCACGACCTCGAGCACACCGACGTCTTCGTGCTGCTGGAACGCATCAGCGGCCACTCGCTCGGCTCGGCCGACCTGGCCCTGGAGGCGGTGCCCGCCGACCCGCACACCGCATCCACCCTCGACATCCCCGGCGGCGCGCCGCTGCTGATGCTGGAACGACTGACCCGGCTCGACGACGGCTGCCCGGTCGACCTGGAGTACATCCGCATGCGCGGCGACCGCATCACCATGCGCGGCAGCCTCACCCGCAGCACCCCCGAATGGAAGGTCCTCTAGATGGCACTCGTCAACCAGCGCGCCGACATCCCCGTCACCATCGACGAGTCGCTGTGCATCCAGGGCTGCACGCTGTGCGTCGAGATCTGCCCCCTCGACTCGCTGGCCATCAACCCCGAGAACGGCAAGGCCTTCATGCACGTGGACGAGTGCTGGTACTGCGGTCCCTGCGCGGCCCGCTGCCCCACCGGCGCCGTCACCGTCAACATGCCCTACCTGCTCCGCTGATCTGGAAGACCGATGAAAGTGAAACTCGCCCCTGTCCTGCTCGCCGCCGCGCTCGCGTTGACCGGGTGCTCGCTGGAGCAGTCCGACGACACGCCAGCGGGCACCGTCAAGGTGGTCGTCGGCTACCAGTCCAAGACCATCAACACCGTCACCGCGGGCACCTTGCTGCGCGCGCAGGGCTACCTGGAACAGCGGCTGCAGAAGATCACCGACAACGGCGGAGCGAAGTACCAGGTCGAATGGCAGGACTACGACACCGGCGCGCCGATCACCGCGCAGATGGTGGCCGAGAAGATCGACATCGGCTCCATGGGTGACTACCCGCTGCTGATCAACGGCTCCCGCACCCAGGTCAACGAGCGCGCGCGCACCGAACTGGTGTCGGTCACCGGGTACAACCCCAAGGGCGCGCTGAACATGGTCGTGGTGCCGAACGACTCCGCGGCCACCGGCATCGCCGATCTGGCGGGGCAGAAGATCTCGGCCAGCGTCGGCTCGGCCGGGCACGGCACCCTGGTGCAGGCGCTGTCGCGGGCGGGAATCGACCCGGCCAAGGGCGTGGAGGTGCTCAACCAGCAACCGCAGGTCGGGGCGACCGCGCTGGAATCCCGCCAGGTGGGCGCGCTGTCGCAGTTCGTCGCGTGGCCCGGTCTGGTGGTCTTCCAGAACAAGGCCAAGCTGCTCTACGACGGCGCCGAACTCGGCGTGCCGACCTTCCACGGCGTGGTGGCGCGGCGCGCGTACGCCGCCGATCACCCCGAGGTCCTGCAGGCGTTCCTGGCCGCGCAACTGGATGCCACACAGTTTTTGCAGCAGAAGCCGTTCGAGGCCGCGAAGATCGTCGCCGACGGGTCCGGGCTGCCGCAGGAAGTGGTGTATCTCTACAACGGTCCCGGCGGAACGAGTTTCGACACCACGCTGAAGCCGAGCCTGATCGACGCGCTCAAAGGCGATGTGGCCTACCTGAAGTCGATCGGCGACTTCGCCGACCTCGACATCGATCGGTTCGTCGACGACGGGCCGCTGCGCAAGGCGTACGCGCAGACCGGACGCGGCGACTACGACCGCGACCTGGCCGCCACCGCCAACCCGACCCGGGTGACCGGCACCGATCCGGTCTGCGGCAAAGCGGCGGAAAACCCCGCGTCGGCCGGCGAACTGTGGGTGGACGGCGCGGCGACGCCGCAACCTGCCGCCGACCCGACCTGCCTGCTGCGCGCGGTCCAGGCCGCGAAAGCGCAGGGCCGGACGATCCGCGCCGCGTACGTCCCCGATACCGAACTCGGCACCCGCTGGTTCGCCGACAAGTCGATCTGGCTGCGCGACGGCGCTGCCTACCTGCCCTTCACCACCGCCGCCGCCGCGCAGCGCTACCGGCAGGCGCACCCGTCCGCCACGCCGGTCGGCTACGACCAGGCCGTCACGGAAGTACGCGGATGACCAGCGAACTCGCCGCACCGGCGGTGCGGGCCGCGGCCGAACCCGCCGCGGCCGGATCGGACGCCGCCCCCGCATCGCGGTCGGCCTGGCGCTCGCGCCTGCTGCGGGTGGGCTCGGTCGCCGCCGCGGTCGGACTGTGGCAGCTGCTCACGGTCAACAACGTGCGGGCGGCGGGCCTGCGGTTCGACACCCTGCCGACGGTCACCGAGATCGTCGCCGAATTCGGCACGCAGTTGCGCTCCGACCAGTACTACCTGGACATCGCGCAGTCGCTGATCCGGATCGTCACCGGCTTCGGGCTGGCCGCGGTCATCGGCGTGATCGCGGGTATCGGACTGGGCCGGTCGCGGCTGCTCGCCGACACCTTCGGCCCGCTGGCCGAACTGGTTCGCCCGATCCCGGCCATCGCCTTGGTGCCGGTCGCGATCCTGCTGTTCCCCAGCGACGAATCGGGCATCGTGTTCATCACCTTCACCGCGTCGCTGTTCCCGGTGCTGGTCAGCACCAGGCACGCGGTGCGGGCGCTGCCGACGATCTGGGAGGACGCGATCCGCACGCTGGGCGCGTCCCGGCTGGACGTGCTCACCCGCGTGGTGTTCCCCGGCATCCTGCCGGGCGTCTTCAGCGGCCTGTCCGTCGGCGTCGGCGTGGCGTGGATCTGCCTCATCTCCGCGGAGATGATCTCCGGACGTCTCGGTGTCGGCTACCGCACCTGGCAGGCCTACACCATCGTGGACTACCCGGCGGTGTTCGTCGGCATGATCACCATCGGCGTCCTCGGTTTCGCGACATCGGGGCTGGTCGAACTGGCCGGCCGCCGCATCACCCGCTGGCTGCCCAGGGAGGTCGAAGCATGACCACAGTGATCGACGCGCCGGCGTCGACCGGAATGGCGTTGAGCCTCAGCGGTGTTCGCATCGCCTATAGCGGCGAACCCGTGCTCGACGGATTGGACCTGGCGATCGCGCCGGGCGAAATCCTCGTCGTAGTGGGTAAATCAGGATGCGGCAAGTCCACGTTGCTGCGAGCGATCGCCGGACTGCGCGCCCCCGAGGGCGGAGTGATCCTGGCCGACGGCGACCACGTCACCGGACCGGCGGCCGACCGCGCCCTGGTGTTCCAGGACGACGCGCTGCTGCCGTGGCGCACCGTGCGGCAGAACATCGAACTCGCGCTGCGCCTGCGCGGCACACCCCGGGCCCAGCGGCGCTCCACCGCACTGCACTGGGTGGACGAGGTCGGGCTCACCGGCTACGCCGACTACCTGCCGCGCGACCTGTCGGGCGGCATGCGCCAGCGCGTCCAGCTCGCGCGCAGCCTGGCCGCCGCGCCGCGCGCCGTGCTGATGGACGAGCCGTTCGGCGCCCTGGACACCCAGACCAGAGAAACCATGCAGCGCCTGCTGATCCAGACCTGGCGCGCCCATCCGACCACCATCGTCTTCGTCACCCACGACCTCGACGAGGCCCTGCTGCTCGGCGACCGCATCGCCGTGCTCGGCGGCGGCACGTTGCGGGCGCTGGTGCCGGTGCCGAGTCCGCGCGAAGCGATCGACCGGGCCGCGACGAAGGCCGAGATCCTGGAGAAACTGTGAACATACCGCCGCTGTCGGAACGGATTCGGCTGGACTGCGACGTGCTCGTCATCGGCGGCGGCACGGCGGGCACGATGGCCGCGCTCACCGCCGCCGAGCAGGGCGCGAACGTGCTGCTGCTGGAGAAGGCGCACGTGCGCCACTCCGGTGCGCTTGCCATGGGTATGGACGGCGTGAACAACGCCGTCATCCCGGGCAAGGCCGAACCGGAAGACTACGTCGCCGAGATCACCCGCGCCAACGACGGGATCGTGAATCAGCGCACCGTCTACCAGACCGCCACGCGCGGCTTCGCCATGGTGCAGCGGCTGGAACGCTACGGCGTGAAGTTCGAGAAGGACGAGTACGGCGAGTACGCGGTGCGCCGGGTGCACCGGTCGGGCTCGTACGTGCTGCCGATGCCGGAGGGCAAGGACGTCAAGAAGGCGCTGTACCGGGTGCTGCGCCAGCGCAAGATGCGCGAGAAGATCCGCATCGAAAACCGGCTCATGCCGGTGCGCGTGCTCACCGACAACGGACGCGCCGTCGGCGCCGCCGCCCTGCACACCCGCACCGGCGAATTCGTGGCCGTCGCCGCTAAGGCCGTCATCCTGGCCACCGGGCCGTGCGGCAGGCTCGGGTTGCCCGCCAGCGGATACCTGTACGGCACCTACGAGAACCCGACGAACGCGGGCGACGGCTACTCGATGGCCTACCACGCCGGAGCCGAACTCAGCGGCATCGAATGCTTCCAGATCAACCCGCTGATCAAGGATTACAACGGTCCGGCCTGCGCCTACGTCGCCAATCCGTTCGGCGGCTACCAGGTCAACGCCGAAGGAGAACGCTTCGTCGACTCCGACTACTGGTCGGGCCAGATGATGGCGGAGGTCAAGCGGGAGATCGAGTCCGCGCGCGGCCCCATCTACCTCAAGGTGTCGCACCTGCCCGACGAGACGCTGAGCACGCTCGAAGGCATCCTGCACACCACCGAGCGCCCCACCCGCGGCACCTTCCACGCCAACCGCGGCCACGACTACCGCACCCACGACATCGAGATGCACATCTCCGAAATCGGGTTGTGCAGTGGGCATTCCGCCTCCGGCGTGTGGGTCGACGAGCACGCGCGCACCACGGTGCCCGGCTTGTACGCGGCGGGCGATCTGGCGTGCGTGCCGCACAACTACATGATCGGCGCATTCGTCTTCGGCGATCTGGCCGGCGCGCACGCCGCGTCCACCCTGGACCAGGTCGCCGCGCCCGCCGAACTGCCCGAGGACCAGCTGGCCGCCGCCCACGAGCTGATCTACCGGCCGCTGCGCCAGCCGGACGGGCCGCCGCAACCGCAGGTCGAATACAAGCTGCGGCGCTTCGTCAACGACTATGTCGCGCCGCCCAAGACGGCGACCAAGCTGGCCATCGCGGTGGAGACCTTCGACCGGATGCGCGCGGAGGTCGACGGCATCGGCGCGCGCACCCCGCACGAGCTGATGCGCGCGGTGGAGGTGTCGTTCATCCGCGACTGCGCCGAGATGGCCGCCCGCAGCTCACTGACCAGGACCGAATCCCGTTGGGGCCTCTACCACGAGCGCGCCGACCTACCCGAACGCGACGATGTCGGATGGCGATACCACCTCAACCTGCGCAAGAACCCCGACGGAACCATGGCGTTCCTGAAGCGGCCGGTGGCGCCGTACCTGGTTCCGGTGCCAGGACTCGACGACCTGCCCTCGGCCGATGCCGAGGCCGTGCCGGTGCACCAGCCGCACCAAGTCGTCGGCCGTGCGCCGCACACCGGCGGCGACGCTGATCGCGATCGCACCGCTTCCGGTACGCCGTCGCAGCCTGCCTCTCCCCCGTCACCCCGCATCGTCGCGCTGCTCGCACTCGACGAACCCACCGTGGCGCAACTGTCCACCTATCTGACGGATCCCGACGCGGGCGTGCGGGCCGCGGCGATCTCGGTGCTGACCGAGCACACGCCGGAAGGCTTCGCGACCGCCTTGGGTGACGCGCTCGACGACGCGGCGGCATCGGTGCGGCGCGCCGCCGCCGCCAGCCTGCGCGAGCTCGTCGAGGTCCTGCCCTCGGCGGCGGGGCTTTCCGACCGGCTCGGTTCCTCCGATCCCGTCGTGCGGTCCACGGTGATCGACCTGTTGCGCGCCCTGCGTGCGGGCGAGCCCGCGCACTACCGCGCCGCGCTGGCGGACGAGGACCATCGCGTGCGCATCGAGGCGGTCCGCGCGCTGGTCTCGCTGAACGATCGCGACGGCGTCGCCACGCTGGCCGCCGACGGCAACCGGGAAGTGCGGATCGCGGTCGCCCAAGGCCTGGCCGCCATCGGCGACGGCGGAGCCGAGGTGATCCGTCGCCTCGCCGACGACCAGGACCCGCTGGTCCGCGCCGCGGCGCTGACCGCGTTCGCACAACTGGGCGCCGAGCCCACCGACATCACCGCGCTGGCAACCGCCCTGCGCCACTCGGCCTGGCAGATCCGGGTCGGCGCGGCGCGCGGGCTCGCGGGCGCCGACCCCGACCTCGCGGTGCCGATCCTGGCCGCGGCACTGGGCGATCCGCATCTCGACGTCCGCAAGGCGGCGGTGCTGTCGTTGTCGGCGTGGCCGGACCTGCCCGCGGCGCACGACGCGCTGCGCGCCGCGATCGACGACACCGACGCCGACGTGCGCGCGTATGCCCGGCGGGCGCTGGCCACCCAGCCCACGGCCTAGCGTGACATGGTTGCCGCAGCTCGAATCGCTGATTAGATTAGCGGCTCGACCGTTGCCGACTCGTCGGCCGTGACACAGCCGGACGGCGACGGGGCGGCCGACGACGAATCCGTCGCCGTTGTCCATCAGCAGCGACGGGAGTGTGGCGTTGACCTTGCCGAACTGGCTGGATCTCGCCGTGCTCGGCACCGCCGCGGTGGCCGCGGTGCTCGGTTGGCGCCGCGGCGCGATCGTGGGACTGCCCGGTTTCGCGGGCGCGCTCGCGGGGGCGATTCTCGGCGCGGCGCTTTCGGCCACGGCGCTGGGTCGGCTCGCCCCCGGCGCGGTGCGGCTCCTGCTCGCGCTGACGGTGGTCCTCGGGCTGGTCGCCTTCGGCGCGGTCGCCGGGCACCGGGCCGGGCGAGCCGCGCGTGCGTCGGTGTCCGATCCTCTCACCCAGCGCATCGACGCCGCGTTCGGATGCCTCACCCACGCGCTCGCGGTTCCGCTCGTGGTGTGGCTGTTCGCCGCACCGCTGGAAGCCGCCGCGCTGGTGCGTGATTCGACGACCGTGCGGACCGTCGACGACGTCGCGCCGTTCTGGCTGTCCGGCCTGTCGGAGGTGCTCACCGGACCGATCGTGGACGCCGGACTCGGCCGCCCGCTCGCGCCACCCGATCCGGGCATCACCGAGGGCCCGGTACCCGCGGCACTGCGGCAGAGCGTGCTTCGGGTGCAGGACCTCGCGCCGACCTGCGGCGTACGCCAGTCCGGCTCGGGCTTCGTCATCGCGCCGGAACGGGTGCTGACCAACGCGCACGTCGTCGCCGGTTCCAGCAAAGTCTCCGTCGACGCCGCCACGGGATCGCTCACCGCGACCGTCGTGCAGTTCGATCCGACCATGGACATCGCGGTGCTCGCCGTCCCCGGTCTCACCGCGCCCGCCCTCACCGTGGCGCCCGAACCCGCCGATCCCGGCGACGACGCGATCGCGCTCGGCTACCCCAGGGGCGGGTCCTACAGCGCGTCCGCCACACGCGTGCGCGGCCGGGCCGACCGCCAGGTGCGCGACATCTACCGCACCGGTGTGTCCGAACGCGAGATCTACACCTTGGACGGCTCGATCCAGCACGGCAATTCCGGCGGGCCGCTGGTCGACCGCGACGGCCGCGTGCTCGGCATCGTGTTCGGCGTCGACGAGAACAACAGCAACGTCGGGTTCGCCACGAGCCTGCCGGAGATCATCGACCGGCTCGACCACGGCTGGCGCTCCGACCGCCCGGTCGACACCGGGCCCTGCGCCTCCTGACCGGCGTCAGGACGCGTCGGCGACGATCACCACGCCGCTGGAGGCGTCCAGCAACGGAATGGTCCGCTCCGCTGCGTCGTCGACGTGCACGCGCGGGTGCGCGGGCAGTTCGGTCTCGTAGTAGGTGCCCGGCCCGTAGAACTGGCCGTACTTCACCACCACGCCGTCGTAGTCCAGGACGGCCGCCTCGTGCTCCTGGATCACCGCTCCCCGGCCCGCCGGCGGCTCCCACGCGATGCTCTGCGCGAGAAACCGTTTCGCGCCGGCCGTCCGCGCGGCGGCGATCAAGTTGCGGGTGCCCTCGGTACGAATGCGCGCGTTCGCCTCGGCCCGCTCCGGCAGCAGCGCCGCATCGTCGGGCAGGTCGGTGAGCTGGTGCATCACCAGATCGGGCCCGAACCCGACCACGGCGGCGCTCAGCGCGTCGGCGTCGTACACATCGCACACCACCGGCTCGGCCCCCAGCGCCCGCAGAGGATCGGCCTTGCCCGGCGACCGGGTCATCCCCGCGACCTCGTGCCCCGCCTCGATCAGCAGCGGGATCAAGCGGACTCCGATAACGCCGGTCGCACCGGCCAAGAAGATGCGCACTGGATCATTTTGCCGCGACTTCGTCGCGGCGTGTTCGCGGCCCCCTCATGGCTCGCGTCCGAGCGACCGCCGCTGGCGACTTCGTCGCGGACGCGGCGGCCGCTCGGACGCGAGCCGGGCCGCGAACGGCGGATGCTCGGTCTCGCTTCGCTCGAAAGACGTGGTGGAGGTGCGCTGGGCGCGTCGGTATCAATGCTGCGACCTCGCGCGCGGTGGAAGTGGCCGGGCGGCGCGTTGTTCGCCGCACAGGCGGAGCACCTTGGGCGCGAGCCGGGGCCGCGACGGCGCACGTGGTCTCGCTTCGAATTGGGCTGCGTTCAAACGTTTGCAGGGCTCGCGGCCATGCTCGGTCTCACTTCGCTCTACCGGAATGGGGGGTGGTGGTCACGTGTGACGATCACCTTCTCGATAGGACACGAGGGGCATGCTGCCGATCTGCCGGCGAAGATCACCTGTGCGATCGTTCTCGGCCGGTCGCGGGTGCACTCGATTCCGTACTCGCGGTTAGATCGGCTTCAGCCGCAGCGAATCCACGCGGTGGCCTCGTTGTCGTGCAGGGCGTAGTCGATTCCGCGGGCGGTCAGTAGGCGGAGTACGGGGATGTTGTCCGGCGTCGTGCTCACGAACAGCCTCGAGTAGCCTTCGGCGGCCGCCCGCTCGATCAATGCGGCGAACACTGCGGTGCCGATGCCCGTGCCGCGGCGGGAGCGGCCGATCCAGACTCCCGCCTCGGCGGTGTCCTCCGACGCGGGCAATCGGCACAGGCGTGCCGCGCCGACCACCTCGCCGTCCACCCGGATGCCGTAGGTCGACTCGACGGGCGGGTCCGTCAGCGCGCGGCCGCGGTGGAACGCTCGGAAGCCCGCCTCTCGGTCAGCATTCCAGCTCGCATCCGGCGCTTCGACCGGCATGACCTCGCCGGGATGCGCGTCGGCCACCGCGGTGTGCAGCAGATCGGTGAGCAACGCTTCATCGAGCGGTTCGAGGACGACATGGCCGGGCACAGCACCGATCCTGGCACCCGGACCCGCCGCGCGCGACCGGTTTTCCGCACGCTCAGACCGGCGTGATCGGCAGCCGCAACGCGCCGGGCGCGGCGACCGGAACCACCGGGTTCTTCGGTTCGATCGGCGCGAGCCTGCGGTAGGCCGTTCCGAGCGGCGGGCGCGGGTCGTCCTCGCCTTTGTTCGGCCACAACGCCATCGCGCGTTCGGCTTGGGCGGTGATGGTCAGGGACGGGTTCACGCCCAGGTTGGCCGAAATGGTCGAGCCGTCGGTGATGTGCAGGCCGGGGTATCCGTAGACCCGGTGATAGGCGTCGACCACGCCGGTCTCGGCCGAGTCGCCGATGGCGCAGCCGCCGATGAAATGGCCGGTGATCGGGATGTTCAGCAGTTCGGTCCAGCCACCCTGCGGCAGACCGTCGATCTTCTCGGCGATCCGCCTGGTCACCTCGTGTCCCTCCGGAATCCAGGTCGGCGGCGCGGCGCCGTCGCCCGGCTTGGTCGTCATGCGCCTGCCGAACAGGCCGCGCTTGGTGTAGGTGACGATCGAGTTGTCGACGTTCTGCATGACGAGCACGCCGATGATGCGCTCGGACCAGCGGCGCGGGCTGTGCAGCCGGATGAGGTGGCGGCGGTGCGCGATCAGCTCCCGTACACCGAGCCACCAGCGGGCCTTGCCCTCCTGCCCGTCCACGAGCACGGTGGCCAGCAAGCTCATCGCGTTGCTGCCCTTGCCGTAGCGGACCGGCTCGATGTGGGTGTACTCGTTGGGGTGGACGGACGAGGTGATCGCGACGCCCTTGGTGAAGTCGGTGTCCTTGCGCAGCGAGCGCGCGGCGAGCACCGCTTCGGAGTTGGTGCGGGCCAGATGCCCCAGCCGCGGCGAGACGCGCGGCAGCGAACCGTTCTCGCGCAACCGATGCAGCAGTTTCTGGGTGCCGAGCGCGGCGGCCGCGAAGATCACCTGGTCCGCGGTGAACGTCTGCTCGCCCTTGCGCAGCCACCGCCCGGTGCGCTCGGTCCGCACTTCGTAGCCGCCCTCCAGCCGCGGTCGCACGTCGGTCACCGTGGTCAGCGGATGCACCGTCGCCCCGGCTTTCTCGGCCAGGTAGAGGTAATTCTTCACCAAGGTGTTCTTCGCGCCGTGCCTGCAGCCGGTCATGCACTCGCCGCAGTGGGTACAGGTGGAGCGCGCGGGCCCGACGCCGCCGAAGAACGGGTCGGCGACCTGCTGACCCGGCCGGGAATCGTTGTCCGCGAAGAGCACTCCCACCGGAGTGCGGCGATAGGTGTCGGCGATGCCCATGTCCTGGGCGACTTCGCGCAGGATCCGGTCGGTGGGCGTGGTCGCCGGGTTCTGGGTGACGCCGAGCATGCGCTTGGCTTGGTCGTAGTACGGCGCCAGCTCGTCGCGCCAATCGGTGATGTGCGCCCACTGCCTGTCGCGGTAGAACTTCTCCGGCGGCTCGTACAGCGTGTTGGCGTACACCAACGACCCACCGCCGACTCCCGACCCGCTCATGATGAACGTGTCGTTGAGCAGGGTCATCCGCTGGATGCCGTAGCAGCCGAACTTCGGCGCCCACAGGTACTCGCGCAGATGCCAGGAGTTCTTCGCGTACTCCGTGTCGGCGAACCGCCGGCCCGCCTCGAGCACGCCGACCCGGTATCCCTTCTCGGTCGCTCGCAGCGCGGCAACGCTGCCGCCGAAGCCGGAACCGATGACGAGCACGTCGTAGTGGCTGTCCATGCGCTCGAGCGTATGGCGGCGAACACACCGCCCGGACGAGAGATACGGACGCGATATCGAGATTTCCGGCCATATCGCACCACCCCGCGCATTCCGATCTTCAGCGACCTACGGCGACCACGACCGGAACCGGCGTGCTGCCCCAGGCCGCCGTCGTGGCAGCCGGATACGGGGGCGATCAGTCGTGCCAGCCGCTCGACGCGAGGATCTCGTCCCAGGTCAGCGACGGCAGTTCCGGATGGCGCTGCCGCAGGATCGAACCGGCCAGGCTGCCGGGCGGAGCCTTGCGCGGATTCGCCAGAGCTTGGGTTTCGACCACCGCGCCACGGGCAGGCGCGGTGCGGCCGATCTCATCCGCTCGAGCGGATGAGATCGGAGCGGTGTCTCAGGCGATCGGGTTTCGCCGGCCTGCACCGAGTGCTGCTGCCGCAAGCTCGGAGTCACATCTCGGCGGGAACTGCGCCACCAGCTCTGAGCAGAGCGCCACCTCTCATCACGGCATGCCGGACGATTCGCTCTGCCTGCTCACCACGCGGCGGGAGGCTGATCCGGCGGCTGCGGCAGGCTCACGGGCGATCGCCACAGGCCGAACGGCGTGGCCAGGCAACTCGCTCCGCTCTGCAAATTCCAGGCGAAGGCGCCGGAGCCCAGGCACACCACCGCGCCATCGGGCGTGCCACCCACCTCGGATCTGGAGCCCTCGAACGCGATCGCCACCCCCACCGCCGGGCCGTCGCGCAGGTGGTCGTCGACCACCGTGCTCAACGCTACGGCGTCCGGACCGATCCCCAGCGCGATAGGCATGCCGCCCGCTCCCTCGCTCGCCCCGACGCCACCCGCCACGCCGACGCCGAGGGCGGTCGCGCCGAGGGTGGCTCGGGCGTAACCGACCCCGTCGACGCCATCCGAGCGCGCCTGCCCCCTGTGATCGCTGGCCGCCCGGCACCCCGTGTTGCCGTCGATGACGGTGGCGTCGACACCGCGCTCGGCCGCACAGGACAGGGAGGTTGCCGAGGCCGCCGCGGGGACCACGAAAGCGGTTCCCACCGCGGCGGCCGAGCAGAGAATCGCACTGATGGTATTCATGGACAACCTCTTTCCGCGCCACGCTGGGAATCGCGAACCAGCATGGCGGCCTGCTGGTCCTTCACCCGGCGTTACCCGCCGAACCGGCACGGAAACACACGAACGTTTCGCACACCGATCAGCCGGAGGCGGTGTGCCGCGCCGCGTCCGCCGGCCTGGTTCAGCGGGAACCTCTGACCGATCGGTCGCGGACGCGATACCGCCCATGGATTTCGACGACGGTACGGCCGGACGACGGGCAGTGCGTGATCAATTCAGTTGCGCGACAGCGGTTGCGCCGATCTTGTGATCGGTGATCGAGGATGCCGCACCGGACACGCCGAGCGCACCGAGGACCGTGCCGCGGATTCGGATGAGCACGCCGCCGCCGTTGGGCACCAGCGCGTGCGCATCCGCGCGCCGCGCTTCGCCGAACAGCGACCGCCCTTGCGGTGCGGCGGTCATGTGCACGGTGTCGAACCCCAGCGCGACAGCCGCCCGCGCCTTGTGTTTCGCGATATCGCTCGCCGGTGGGGGCGCACCGTCCATCCGCGCGACGGCCACCACCGTTCCGCCTGTTTCCACGATTGCCAGCGACACGGCCTCGCCGAGTTCGGCCGCCGCCTTGCGTGCGGCGGCGATCACCGAGTCGGCCTGGTCGAGCGAAATCGACATACGACCATTCTTGCCCGGGATCGGCCACGCTCGAAGGCCACCCGCACGAGCGTCCGTGCGATTCATCGAGTGGACGACCGCCCGCGACACGCCGTGTCTCGAACACACCGAAGACTCTCCCTGTAGCAACTATCGAGCTACCATTTCACCAAGTTACTCACCGGCGTTTCCCTCGACCTGTGATCCACAGAGCCCGCGCGGACGCGGCGACGGACCAGCGCCGGTGAGCCGCCCACCTCGCCCGCCCCGGCGGTGGGACTTCCCAGCCCTGACTGGGACGGAGCCCGTAGCCAACATGTCGCAACATAGGATGAATTCTGGATCATTGGGGTGGCAGTGATCGCCGACGAAGCAATTGCACTGAGCGACAAATGAATTCGGTTGCTTGTCACCGAGCAGGAAGCGGGCAGGAGGTATGCGAGTGGGCGCGACAGCACGGTCCGGAAAGCAGCGAGGTGTTCGCGGTCGGCTGAGAAGAACCAGCGCCGTCATGGTGACGGCGGTGCTGATGTCGCCCATCGGCGCGACCGTCGCCACCGCCGCGCCGATCCACACCCCGGTGCTGCGCGCGCCCGCGCGCGGTTTCAGCGAGCTGTCCGTGCCGTCGAGCATGGGGCCGATCAAAGTCCAGGTGCAGTGGGCGGCGCGCGGCGGCAGCGCGGCGCTCTACCTGCTCGACGGGCTGCGCGCGCCCGCCGACCACAGTCAGTGGTCGAGCGACACCGACGCGCTGAGCCAATTCGCGGACGACAACGTCACGCTGGTATTGCCGGTCGGTGGCCACTCGAGCTTCTACACCGACTGGTACCGGCCCAGCAGCACCAACGGCCAAGAGACGACGTACAAATGGGAAACCTTCCTGACCCAGGAGTTGCCCGCCTATCTGCAGCGCTACGGCGTATCGCGAACCAACAACGCCGTCGTCGGAGCCTCCATGGGCGGCAACGCCGCCCTGATCCTGGCCGGATACCATCGCAACCAGTTCAAGTTCGCCGGATCGTTCTCCGGGTTCCTGCACCCGACGTTCCCGCTCTGGAACGAAGCGATGCGCGCCGCCATGCGGGACGAGGGCAATTTCAGCGTCGACGACATGTGGGGGCCGGTCGACGACCCGGCCTGGAGTCGCAACGACGCCACCGTGCAGGCCGATTTGCTGCGCGGACTGCCGATCTACGTCTCGACCGGCAACGGCCTGCCCGGCCCGCTCGACGTGCCGTTCGGAGTCGGGAACACGGTCAACGCGATGGGCCTGGAGTCGATGACGACGATCGCCGCCCAGATGTTCCGTGATCGCCTCGCGGAGCTGGGGATGACCGCCCGCGTCGACACCGTCGACGGGACGCACACCTGGCCGTACTGGTCGCAAGCGCTCGCCACCGCGCGTCCGATGATCCTCGACGCGCTCGGCGCGCACTGACCGCGTTGCACCCGCACTAGCCGGACAGCACGCCCGCGACGACCGCGCTCACCGCGCCGCCGACCGCCGCGCGCGAAGGTGGACCGGCGTCCCGGTCGGCGAACAGCAGATGCGCGGTTCCGATCAGCATGGGGGCGAGCGTGCCGATATCGGCGGTCGCGGCGATCCGGCCGAGATCGCGTTCGGCGGTGAGGTAATCGGCGATCATGGCGGTCGCCTCCGCCAGCACGGGGACGCCGGTCGGCCGGTCACGGCGCAGGCGCGCGCGCAACTCGTCCCGGAACGCGATCAGGCTGACGATGGCCGTGGTGACCGGGCCGAACAGGTCGGTCAGCGCGTCGGTGAGGTGCTCGACCACCGCGCCTTCTCCGGCGGATTCCCGCAGAGCGGCGGCCCGGCGCTCGTTCTCGGCGATCCGGGCGGTCACCAATTCGGCGAGGAAGTCGTCGAAGTCGGCGAAGTGCCGGTGCAGAACACCTTTCGCGCAGCCCGCCTCCGTGGTGACCGCCCGGCTGGTCAACGCGCTCGGCCCGTCTCGAAGCAGGATCCGGTCGGCGGCGTCGAACAGTTGCTCGCGCACGTCGCGGAGGGCGACTCCGGTGGGCATGCCGATGTCCCTTTCGGTTCGGATCGGCCCACCCCATTGTCGAGTGGGCACATGCCCATTTACAGTGGGCACATGCCCACTATACCTTCGCCGGAGGAAACGCCGCACCGGCAACGGCAGATCGCGGAGTCGTTCGGGGTGGATGCCGAACGCTACGACCGGACCCGTCCCAGCTATCCCGACGCCCTCGTCGAGCACATTGTTTCCGCCAGCCCCGGGCGTGCGGTCCTGGACGTCGGCTGCGGCACCGGCGTCGAAGCCAGGCAGTTCCAGGCAGCCGGTTGCACGGTGCTCGGCGTCGAACCGGATTCCCGGATGGCGGAATTCGCGCGGTGTCAGGGGCTCGAGGTCGATGTGACGACCTTCGAAGCCTGGGACAGCGGAGGCCGCGTTTTCGATGCCGTGATCGCGGCAACGGCCTGGCACTGGGTCGATCCGGTCGCGGGAGCGGCGAAGGCGGCGGAGGTCTTGCGCCCCGGAGGCGTGCTGTCCACGTTCTGGCATGTGTTCCAGCTCCCGGACGAGGTAGCCGAAGCGTACGGCGCGGTATACCGGCGGGTGGTGCCGGACTCGCCGTTCCCCCTCCAGGCGGGCACCCGAGCCGCGGCGATGTACCGGCCGATCCTGGACAAGACCGCCGAAGGAATCCGGAAGACCGGCCGCTTCGACGAACCTCTGGAATCGAATTTCCCGTGGGAGCGGACCTACACCAGGGACGAGTGGCTCGACCAACTTCCCACGCACGGCTCGATGACCCGGCTGCCGCAGGACAAGCTGACGCAAGTGCTCGACGGCGTCGGCGCGGCGATCGACGCGATGGGCGGCAGTTTCACCCTGCCTTACACGACGGTCGCGATCACCGCGACCCGCTCCGCCACGCCCTGACCCGCCGGCACGGTCGGCGCGGAGTTCTGCGTCCGGGCGCGCTCAGGGTGCGTCGGCTCGGTGGTCGGCCCACAGACGGTCGGCGTCGCCCGCGGTGATCCGGCCGCGGTAGACGTCGATCTTGTGGTCGATGAGTTCCAGGTTCTCGTGCAGCTCGGCGATTTTCGCGGCGACCTCGGCGCGGTGCGCCTCCATGAGGGCGAGCCGTTCGTGTTCGTTGCCGCGGCCCGCGGCGACGAGTTCGGCGTAGCGGCGGATGGTTCTGATGGGCATGCCGGTGGCTCGCAGCCTGGTGCAGACCCTGATCCAGTCCAGATCCAGTTGCCGGTAGCGCCGCCAGCCCCCGGCCGCGCGGTCGACGGGGGTGACGACCAGGCCGGCGCGTTCGTAGTAGCGCAAGGTGTGCACGCTGACCCCCGTCCGCCGGGCGGCCTCGGCGATGTTCATGCCTTCGCCAGACGGGTCGGAATCCGGCTGCGGCTTGACTTCGAGCACGCTCTAAAACTTAGCGTCCGTGCTCATGACGACAACACTGATCACCGGAGCGAACAAAGGTCTCGGTTTCGAGGCCGCCCGCAGGCTCCTCGCCGCGGGCCACCGCGTCTACCTGGGCAGCCGGGACGCCGAGCGCGGGCGCCGCGCCGCCGAGCGGTTGGGCGCGCGGACGGTCCAGCTCGACGTCACCGACGACGCGTCCGTGGCCGCCGCGGTCGCGGTCGTCGAAGCCGACGGCGGCTTGGACGTGCTGGTCAACAACGCGGGCATCGCGCCGGAATGGACCGCGGCAGGCGCCGTGACCGGCGCCGCGGAACTGACCGCCGACCTGATGCGGCAGACCTTCGAGACGAACGTCTTCGGCACGGTGCGCGTGCTGCACGCGTTCCTGCCCTTGCTGCAACGTTCCGCCGCGCCCGTGGTGGTGAACGTCAGCAGTGGGCTGGCCTCACTGACCCGCATCAGCACCCCCGGCAGCCCGGCTTACGCCTACCCGGGCGTCGCCTACCCGGCATCGAAAACCGCGGTCAACGCGCTCACGGTGCAGTATGCGAAGGCGTTCCCGAATATGCGGATCAACGCGGTGGAGCCCGGCTTCACCAAGACCGACCTCAACGGGAACACCGGCCTGCAGAGCGTGGAGCAAGGCGCGGAGATCATCGTGCGGATGGCGCGGATCGGCAAGGACGGCCCCACCGGGGCTTACGTCGCGGCCGACGGCGTCCTGCCCTGGTAGTCGGCATCGGGCGAGGTCCGCGGACGCGGACTGCATAGTCCGCGCCGCGCAGGGCAGTCCCGATACGAGTCGCCACGGCGCCGAACGGAGGGCTCTGCAATGGACCTGTCCATCACATTCGTCGGCAACGCCACGACCTTGCTCTCCTACGGCGAGATCACGCTGCTGACCGACCCGAACTTCCTGCACCGGGGGCAGCACGCCTACCTGGGATACGGCTTGCTGTCCAAGCGGCTGCGCGAACCCGCGCTGACGATCGATGAACTGCCGCCCATCGACGCCGTCGTGTTGTCGCACATGCACGGCGATCACTGGGACCGCACCGCGCAGCGCGACCTGGATCACGCCCTGCGAATTCTCACCACGCCGCATGCTGCCGAGCGGCTGCGCCGCCGCGGTTTCACCTCGGCGAAGGGGCTGCGTACCTGGCACAGCGACCGAATCGCCCGAAGTGGGCACAAGGTGCGCGTCACGTCGCTGCCCGGCCGTCACGCGCCGACCTGGAGCTGGCGCCTGTTGCCGCCGGTGATGGGGACCATGCTCGAGTTCGGGCCGATCGCCGGCCCGCCCGAGCGCCGGATCTACATCTCCGGCGACACCCTCCTGGTCGCGGAACTCGCGCAGATACCGGTTCGATTCGACGACATCGATGCCGGCGTGCTGCATCTGGGCGGCACGCGACTGCCCGCCGGAGCGCGCCTGCCGTTCGGGCTGACCGTCACCATGGACGGTCGCCAGGGCGCCGGCCTCGTCGACCTGCTGCGTCTTCCCCGGGTCGTGCCGGTGCACTACGACGACTACACCGTCTTCGCCTCTCCCCTGAGCGATTTCCAGGCGCAGATGCAGCGACGCGGGTGGGGCGATCGCATCGTGCAGGTTCCCCGAGGCGAGACGGTCACATTGTGAGACGCCTGCGGCGTGCGGAATAGCCGACGGTTGGTGACGGTCATGGCGCGACGGACGCGCCGTTCTACTGCGCTGCCGCGGGTGAACGGATCGCGTGTGCTCGCGCGATGACCTCCGTCAGTCCGTATGCGTTGACGATGGGGATCCCATAGCGGTTCTTGAACCTGGTGCGCAGGTCGACTCCGGCCGGCGCCGCGCAGCACAGGGCGAAACGCACCGACGAGGTGTCCGGCCGCGTCCGGCCGGGCAGGTCGGACAGCGCCGCGTACAGGTTCGGCACCGCGGACGAGTAGGTGGGCCGGGTTCGCTCGACCCGTTCCAGGAACGACTCCGGGTCGAGCTGGCCCGCCATGGTGGCGCGGCCTCCGGCCACCAACGGCGCGAGCGCGCCGACGACGAGGCCGCAGATGTGCCGCATCGGCAGGGTCGACAGGCTGTGGTCGGCACCGGTGAGGGCGAAGACCTTGATCACCAATCGGCACATGGCCTCGAGATTCCGGTGATCGAGCAGCGCCCGGTCGCCGTCGCGGTAGGTGATCAAGGCCAGCGTCTCCGCGCCGGGCCGCACGGCGGGGGTGCGGTCGCGTTCCCCCGCGCCGAGTGCCACGGCGACCGGGAGTACCCGGACGGACGAAGGGATCGCCGCCGGGCGTTCGTGCACGATGAGTACCTCGCACTCCGCGTCGCCTACCCGCTGACCTACTTCCTCGTCGGAGGCCACCGGATCGATCACGGCCGCCGTGGCGCCCAGCCGCCAGATCGCGAACAGCGACACCATCAGGTCGACGGCGCCGGGCAGCACGGCGCCGACGACATCGCCGGTCGTCACGCCCGCGCCGCGCAGGCGGGCCGCGGCGCGCTGGACGGCGGACAGGAACTCACTGTTGGTCAGCTCGGCTCCGTCGGCGGCAAGGGCCGGCTCGTGCGGGGCGGCAACAGCGCGACGGTCCGGAAGGGTGGAAAGCGTCATGCGATGTCCTCAGCAGCGGCGTAGTCGTTCGATGACAACGCTAGAAAGCACCGCTCGGCTCGCCACCGTCGTACAACGATCAATTTCGCCGCCCACCTTGTCGCCGGAAGACAACATCCGCCGCCGCGGTCGCGGCCAGGTAATACGATCGGCTCGTGACGAGTTCTCGTCGCAACGGCGAAGCCGACATCGACCGTTGTGTCGCGATGATCACCGCCCGCATGAACGAGCGGGTGCGGGAAATCAGCGCGAGCATCCATAGCGCGCTCGAGGAAGAGATACCCGAGCTGCGCGCCGATGTCCGCACCGTGGAACTGCTGGGCGCCAGTGTGCAGGGCAATGTCGACACCATGCTGCACGCGCTGCGCCACGACATCCCCGTCGCGCGCACCCACCTGCCCTCGGCCGCGACCGAGTACACCAGGCGTCTGGCCCAGCGCGGCGTCCCGCTCAACACCCTGGTGCGCGCGTACCACGTGGGACAGCGGCGGGCGACCGAACTGGTCTTCGCCGAACTGCAAAGCGCCGACGTCGCGCCGGTCGATCGCTTCGTGGTGGCCCAGGCCATCGCCACCAGGCTGTTCCGGTACCTCGACCAGGTGATCCAGCAAGTGGTCGCCGTCTATGAAGGAGAGCGCGAGCAGTGGCTGGACACCCGCAACAGTGTGCGCGCGCTGTGTGTGCGCGAGCTGCTGACGGGCAAGAAGCCGGTCGACGTCGACAGCGCCACCGAGCAGATCCGCTATCCGCTGCGTTGGCATCACTTGGCGCTCGTCGTCTGGTATCCCGGCGTGGAATCCCGCGGTGACGAACTCGGCGAGCTGCAGCGGTTCGTTCGCCGGTCGGCCGACACGGCGGCGACCTCAGCGACCCCGCTGTTCGTCCCCGACGATCAGCTCTGCGGCTGGGCCTGGCTGCCCTACCGTTCGGCGCGGCCCGAAGCCGTCGCCGAGGTCCGTGGTTTCGCGGCCGCGCGACGCGACGGCCCGAGCGTGGCGATCGGAACGATGGCGCCAGGACTGTCCGGGTTCCGCCGGTCTCATCGCCTGGCCCAGGACGCGCGGTCGGTCGCGCTCGCGCGGGAAGACGCCGGACACCGCGTGGTCGCGGCCGACGACCCGGGACTGTCGGTGGCGGCGCTGCTCGACGGCAGCACCGCCGAAGTCAGGGAGTGGGTCGTCGACGTGCTGGGCGACCTGGCCTCCGACACCGACAACGACGCGCGGCTGCGTGACACGCTGCAGGTCTTCCTGCGCACCGGATCGAGCTACAAGGCCGCCTCCGCGGAACTCGACCTCCACTCGAACTCGGTGAAATACCGGGTGGGACGGGCGGTTTCGCGACGCGGCAGGCCCATCGGCGACGACCGGCTCGACGTCGAACTCGCACTGCTCATCTGCCACTGGTACGGACCGGCGGTACGGCGACCCGATTCGGCGTGACCCTGCTGCCGCGCCCTCGGCGGCGCGGCCCGGCTCCGTACGGAGGGATCAAGCGATCAGGAATCGAGAAGCGCTGGTCAGCGGGCTACCGCTACGTTGGACGCGAGCCGTTCGGACACAGAGGAGGACGAATGAACTGGGACAGACGGGTTCGGCAGACGCACCGGTGGCTGGCCGTCATCTTCACGGCGAGCGTCGTCGTCACCGTGGTCGCCTTGGCACTGAGCGGCCCGGTGTGGTTTTCCTACGTGCCGCTGCCACCGCTCGCCTTGCTGCTCTTCTCCGGGCTCGGCGTCTTCGGGTTGTCGTGGGCGGCCAGGCGACGCGGCCGGGCTGCCGGGAACACCGCACCGCGGCCAGTCGTGTCGGCGCCGCGGGTCCGGCAGTTGCACCGCTGGTCGGGCATCGGCTTCGTCGTGACCGTTCTCGCCACTTTCGTCGCCTTGGCGCAGCAGGAGCCGGTCGTCTGGGTGTCCTATCTGCCGCTGTTGCCGCTCGCCCTGCTGCTGTTCTCCGGCCTCTACATGCTGGTGCGGCCGCTCGCCCTCGAGCGTCGGCGCGCCGGCCGGGTCGCCACGTCCTAGGCGCCCTCCGGCGCGGCGCGGGCAGCGATATGGTCGGAGCATGCGATCCCGGCCCTTGACTTTGATCCAGGACGACCTCGTCGACTACGACAAGGCCATGGAACGGATGGGGGAACTGGTCGACCAGCGCCACAGCGGCGCGCGGCCGGACACCCTGTGGCTGCTGAGCCATCCGCCGGTCTACACCATCGGGCGGAAGACACCGCGGGAGCACCTGCCGGACCCGGCTCACGACATCCCGGTCGTGCAGACCACGCGCGGTGGCCAGCTCACCTATCACGGGCCCGGCCAGCTGGTCGGCTACCTCGTCGTCCGGCTCGATGCCGGCGAAGGTGTGGTGGACTACATCCGTGAGGTCGAGTTCCGCCTGATCGAGGCGCTCGGCCGGTTGGGCGTTCCCGCCGAACGCCGCGACACTCCCCCCGGCTCCGAGCTGCTCACCGGCGTGTGGACCCGCGACACCGGCCGCAAGATCGTCTCCATCGGCATGCGCCAGAGCCGAGGGATCACCAGTCACGGTTTCGCCCTCAACGTGAACGGCGACCTCGAGCCCTGGCGCTGGGCCGTCGCCTGCGGGCTCCCCGACGTAGACATGACCTCCGTGGCCCGCGAATCCGGCGCGGCCACCATGGAACACGTGCGCTCGATCGTCGCCACCGCTTTCGAAGCGAGCTGAACCCGGCGCGCGACGCATCCCCTGTGCGGCAACCGCTGACCGCGCGTGTGCCCGCAGGCCGACGCACCTCAGGCGCAGGCCGCGGTGTCGAGTGAGCGGCGACCGCTGACCGCACGTGGGCATATACCTGCGGGCGGGCACTCCTCAGGCGCGGGCTGCGGGGATCAGCCGGGCCCGCGGTGTCAAGGTGCGCATGCTCCTCTTCACGACGGTGGCGTAGGCGGTGGTGGCGGCTCGATCGGTGGGCCGTAGCGGGATGTTCAGCAGTTCGCGGGTTCGCTGGTGCAGCACCGTGCGGACCGCGAAATCCGGGAGCGCGCGCGGAATCCAGGTGTCGGGGCGCAGCAGTTCCGGCGCGAGCTTGTCGCTGTGCGGGGTGACGGCGAGTTCGGTGGCGCACACCGATTTCAAATAGTCGTCGAAATCCGCCCAGGTTCGCGGCATGTGCCGCGCCGAGATGCCGTAGCGCAGGTACCACTCACAGCATTCGGCGTAGAGCGTCTGCTTCTCGTCGAGAGTCAGTGGGCGGTCGAAGGTTTCGATCGCGGTGTAGAGCGCGTCGACGTAGGTGGCGTGCTGGAAGAAGAACAGCTCGGGGGTCAGGCCGCTGTAGCGTTTTCCCCGGCTGTCCACGCCGTGCACCAGTCCGTGCCCGTACAGAATCGCCGGATGCGGATCGCACAGCGTGTAGGCCAGATGGATCATTCGCGACACGGTCCGCTTCTTGTGCGCCCACAGGCTGCTCGGCGCGTGGGCGACGATGGCCGCCGCGACGGACGGGTGCAGGATCTGCAACCCGACCGCACGCGGCAGGCTCAAGACGAAGCGGCGGTCGCCGAGATACCGCCCGAGAAGCGAATCCCGGTCGAGCGGAGCGGATTTCATTCCCGCAGCCTCATCCGCGCGACGACCGGGGCGAGCAGGCGGGGAGTCCACCAGTTGGCGGTGCCCGCTATCCGCATGGCGGCGGGGACCAGGATGGTGCGCACGAGCGCGGCGTCGAGGACGACGGCCAGGGCCAAGCCGACTCCCAGGGCGCGCATGATCGACACTTCGCTCGTCGCGATGCCGACGAACACCACGGCCATGAGCAGCGCGGCGGCGGTGACGACCCGCCCGGAGCGGGCCAGGCCGACGGCCACGGCGGTGTCGGCGTCGGCGCGGGTGCGCGGGGAACGTTCCCATTCCTCGGTGAAGCGGGAGAGCAGGAAGACCTCGTAGTCCATCGACAGGCCGAAGGCCACGCAGAACAGCAGCACCGGGACGGTGGCGACGGTGTAGCCGGTGGCCGTCGTGCCGAGGCAGCCCAGATGGCCCTCCTGGAAGATCCACACCAGTGCGCCGAACGTGGCGCTCAGCGAAAGGGTGTTCAGCACAAGGGCTTTCAGCGGCAAGACGATGCTGCCGGTGAGCAGGAACAACAGCAGCGCGGTGGTCGCCACGATCCACAGCAGCGCGACGACGAAGCCGCGGGAGATGCCCGCCGAGGTGTCGGCGGTCTGCTGCGCCAGCCCGCCGACGAGGATGTTCCCCGGTGCGTCGACGGCGCGGATCGCGTCGAGCTGGTCGCGCCCCTCGTCGGAGTACGGGTTCAGCGCCGTCGCGACGGTCAGGTGCGCGGAGCCGCCGGACCCGGTTCGTCCATCGGCCGGGCCCGCCGCCGAACCCGCCACGTAGACACCGGCCGGACCGCTCACCGCGGTGACGCCGTGGACCCGGGACAAGCCCGCGGTGTACTCGCCGAGCCGCTCGGCAGGCGCCCCGGTGACCACGATGTGCACGGTGCCGGTGATGTTCTGGTCGAACCCGTCCCGGATGCGGTCGCCGACCTGCCTGGACTGCGCGTCGGCGGCGAGCACCCGATCGTCGGGCAGGCCGACCCGCAGGTCGAGCACCGGCGATCCGGCCAGCAGCAACAGCGCGAGCACCGGCAGCGCGGCCAGCAGCGGACGTCGCTGCACCGCGCGCGCCACCCGGTAGAGCCGGGTGCTCTCGGCGGGAGCGGCCTCGCGCGGGGGCTTGCGATTCATGCGTGGGCCCAACAGGGCCAGCAGCGCGGGCACGCAGGTGAGCGCCAGCAGGATGGACAGGACGACGACGGCGACGCCCGCATAGCCGATGGAGCGCAAGAAGGCCATCGGGAAGACCCACAGGCCGACCAGCGCGGTGCCGACGATGACGCCGGAGAACACCACCGCCCGCCCGCCGTGGCGCATGGCCGAGGACAACGCCTGTTGGTGCGGCAGTCCGCGGCTGATCTCTTCCCGGTAGCGGCCGATCAGCAGCAGCGAGTAATCGATCGCCAGCGCCAGGCCGAGCGCGGTGGTGATGTTGAGCGCGAAGATCGACAACTCGGTGAGGAAGGTGAGCGCGAACAGCACCGCGGTGGTGCCGACGATCGCGAGCACGCCGACCACCACCGGAACGGCGGCGGCGATCACGCTGCGCAGGAACAGCACCAGCAGCAGGAAGGTCAGCGGCACGGCGATCGCCTCGGCGAGCACGAGGTCGCGGGAAGCGGCGGCGTTGATCTCCTCGAACGCCATCGCCTGGCCACCCGCGAGCACGGCGACGCCGTCCCGGTCGCCGGTGTGGCGTTCGGCGAGGGCGTGCGCGGTGCGCTGGGCGGTGTCGTCGTCGCCGTCCAGGCCCGCGATCACCAGACCCGTGCGGTGGTCGCGGCTGACCAGCGCGGCGCCGGTGGGCTCGAGCCATGACGTCACGGTGCTCACCCGGTCGTCCCGGCGCAGGTCGGTGACGATCCGGTCGGCGGCGGCGCGCGCCGCGGGCGAGTCCGCGCCGCCGGGCGCGTCGACGGCGAAGATCAGTTGCATGTGCGAGACGCCGTGCTCGGCGGCCAGCACATCGGCGGCGTGCGCGGACTCGGCGTCCGGGTCGACGAACCCGCCGGAGGTCAGCCGGTCGGTCACCAGCCCGCCCAGGGAGCCGAAGACGAGGAAGGCGACGCCCGCCACGACAAGGACCAGTTTCGGCGCCCGCGCGCAGATCTCGGCGACGCGGGCGATCACTCCGGTCGCGCCCGCGGTGTCGGCGGTGTCGGCGGAAGTCGTCATTTCCCCTCCACGGCGGGCAGCCACCAGACGGGAGTGACCTTGTGCCCGGCGCCGATCTCGATCGGCGGATGCGATTGCCAGCCCAATATCTCGCACATCTGGACCACGTCGGAGGACTTGGCTTCGCCGTAGCCGGGCAGGCCCTTGGCCCGCGCCACCCGCATGACGCGTTTGAGCAGCGCCGCGCCGCCGCCGAGCGTTCTTGCGCCGACATACCAGAAGTAGAAGTGCGGTTCGGTGGGGTGCGCCGCCTCCACCTTGGACAGCATTCTCGCCATCAGCACCGTGCGCGGCAGGCCGAGCAGCACGATGGCGGGAAGCCGCAACAGCCAGACCCACAGCGGGAAGCGGGGTCCGGTGCGCTCGTAGGCGATGAGCACGGCGGAGGGTGACCGGTCGGCGTCGAACGTGGCCTGCAGGTAGCCGCCGAGGCGCGCGCAGATCTCCACCTCGCCGCGGAAGAACCAGTACAGCGCCTTCGCCGCGCGGGCGGGCCGCTTCGGGCGCACGTCCTGCCAGATCGCGTCGTCGGTGAAGGCGTCGGCCAGCACCCGGGCGGCGGCGGCCCGCTGGTGCCTGGCGACGTTCGACGGCATCGTCACGGTGGTCATCTCAGCCTTTCTGGTCACGGTTCACCCGTGGGCGCCCTGGTAGAGGGCGTCGAACTTCTCCCCGCCCGCGGGTCGGCCGAGGGCGGTCAAATACAAGGTCTGCCTGCCCGGGGGCAGCGCGCGGTTCCAGTACTCGGGCGCCAGTCCCCCGACCCCCGTGACGCCGGCGCCGTGCCGGGCGGCGAGGAGGTAGAGCACCTGTCCGGCGACTCCGGTGCCGAGCAGCAGCGCCTGCCGGTCGGCGTCGATGGTCGAGTCGTCCTCGCTGGCAGGGGCGCTGAAGACGACGAACGCCTCGGCTCCGAGCAGGTGCTCCTGTCCGGCCAAGCCGGTCAGCAGGTCACCGGGCGGCAGTGCCGTTCCGCCGGGCGCTTGCCCGACCACGTGCATCGTCGGCGTCGGTAATCCCAGGCGGCTCAGCGCGATCGCGGCGATCTCACGGGCGCTCGCGACCACGGCGCCGAGGTCGTAGCCGGGCGGCGTGCCGGTGCCGAAGGCCGCGGCGGAGCGGCGGATCGGGATGAACCGGGCCAGATTGCCGGGCAACTCGCCCGCACGGTCGAAGAACACCGGCTGCGGTGGTCCCGGCGGTCGCAGGCGATCGGCCCACTGCTCGAATTCGTTGCGGCCCATCTGCACTCGGGGCATGGACGTGGTGACCAGCCGCCAGCCGTCGGCTTCCCCGTCGTGCGGCACGAAGGCACGGACCAGTCCGGCGGCGAGCACGTCGCCCGCGACGCCGCCGGCCCCGGTGCCAGGCAGCCCGTCGGCGAAGCGATCGGCCGCACTGTCGTCCCGGTCGAGCAGCGCCAAGGAGAACAGGGCGTGACCGGCGTCGATGAGATGGTAGAGGTAACCGCGGGCGCCGTATTTGCGCATGGACAGCCAGGGCCGCCCGACCAGCAGGCACAGATAGTCCTCGGCGCCGGTACCGAACTCGGTGTCGGCGCGCACCACCAGCTGCTTGCGAGCGGGGTCGAGCAGCGCGATCGCGCCGGATTCCGGTTCCACCAGGAGGATCTCGTACGGATACGTCGCTCCGGCGGAAGGCACGAACCGTGACCGACCGCCGCGGCGGCGGCCGATCAACCGGTCCACGTGGCCGACCGCGCCCGCCACCGGACCGGTGAGCGGTTCGATGCCGACGGTCTGCGGCAGCGGAGGATGGATCACATCGCCCCAGGCCAGGGCGGATCCGGTCATCTGCACGTCAGCTCCATTCCGCGGTCTCCGGGTGCGCGCGGCGCACCCGCCTGCGGGTGTGCTCCCAGTACGAGCGCACCGAGAGGTCGGCGAAGATGTAGTCGCGCTTGGCGGCGACGTCGAGGGGATTCGAGATCGAGAACGGACGCCCGCTGGCCAGCGCGTCGAGCTGGAGCCGGCAGGCGCGCTCGAGCATCAGCGCGAACACCACCGCGTGGCGCACGCTGCGGCCGACCACCACGCTGCCGTGATTGACCAGGAACACCCCGACCCCGTCGTCCAGGGTCTTGGCGATCGCCGCGCCGACGTCGAAGGTGAGCACGGTGTTGCTGGTGTCGTGGAACCGGTGCACCTCGCCGCCGAGCAGCGCGCCCTCGTGGCTGAGCGGCGCCAGCTCGGCGTCGAGCGCGCCGAAGACCAGGCTCGCCGGGGCGTGGCTGTGCACGATGCCCGCGACGTCCGGGCGAGCGGCGTAGATGGCTTGGTGCAGCGGTAGTTCCGGGGGCGCCTGCGCGTCCGGCGGCTCGGCCGCATCCACCGCGGCGTCGACGAAATCGGCGGGCGTGGCCTCGTCGAAACCGACCAGCGCGCCCTTGATGGCGAAGCGGTCCCGCCCCGGCCTGCGGACCGAGATCTGTCCTTGGTTGAAGTCGTCGTGGCCGCCGGACGACAGTGCTCGCGCACCGATCGCCGCTTGGATCACCAACGGGGAAGTCATAGCGTCCTCACAGTCGTGCCGCGATGGCGTTGCGCTGGATCTGATTGGTGCCCTGGATGATCTGCAAGAGTTTCGCTTCCCGCATCCACCGCTCCGCCGCCTCGCCCGGCAGGTAGGCGGAGGCGCCGAGGACCTGCACGGCGTCGGTGGTCACCCGCATGGCGGTGTCGGTGGCGAAGAGTTTCGCCTGCGCGGCGAGCAGCCCGGCCTCTGGTCCGCCCGCGTCGATCTCCGCGCAGGCGCGGTGCAGCAGCTGACGGGCGGCGGCGAGCTGGGTGGACATGTCGGCGAGCAGATGACCGACGGCCTGATGCCGGATGATCGGCACGCCGAACTGGACACGCGACTTGGCATAGGCGGTCGCGCGCCGCAGCGCCGCGGCGGCGAGCCCCACCGCGCACGCCGCCAGGCCGACCCGGCCTTGGGTGAACATGTCGTCGGCCACCCGCGCGCCACGGTTCACCCGGCCCAGCACGCGGTCCGGGGGCACCGCCACCCCGTCGAAGACGACGTCGGCGCTGGGCAGAGCGGCGGCGCTGTGCTTGCGCGCCGCGGGCGCGACGGTGACGCCCTCGGCGGCGGAGTCGACGGCGAAGCAGGTCAGGCCGCCGAGTCCGGCGTCGCTGGTGCGCGCGTACACGACGAACACGCCCGCCACCGGCGCGTGCCCGGCCCAGGTCTTCCTGCCGTGCAAGCGGAATCCGTCGCCGCTGCGTTCGGCGCGCAACTCGATGGCGGACATGTCGGATCCGGCCGCGGGTTCGCTCACGCAGTTGGCGCCCAGCATGCGGCCCTCCGCCAGCGCCGGCACCAGCTCGTCCCGCACTCGTGGTCGCGCGTGCCTGGCCACGGTGAGGGCGACGAGCGTTTGCAGATGCACCGATTCGGCGAGGGCGAGCCAGTTCTCGGCGATGACCTCCACGTTCGCGCAGAACGAGCGCACCGCGCCCCGGCGGCCCGCGATCACCGGCTCGGCCAGGCCGGTCGCCATGATCCGGCGGAACAGTTCCGCCGGGAACCGGCCCTCGTCCTCGTATTCATCCACCATTCCGGCGCAGCCGCCGAGCAGATCGCGCAGCAACTCTGTGGCCTGCGCCGACGGCTCGGAGGCAGCCCCCTGCGGTTCCCGCCTGGTGTCGTGCGCGTGTTCGGCCGCCTTCGCGGCCGCCCCGCTCATACCGGCACTCCCGCGAGTTCGGCGAACGCCTCGGCCGCCGTGTACCGGCCGGGCTCCGCCTGTTCCAGCCACGCCGCCAAACCGAGCGCCGCTGCGGCGGGCCCGCCCAGGTCGCGGACGCGGTGGCTCAGTTCCCAGCTCTCCCCGGCCGACGCGATCACCACGTGGTGGTCGCTGACCGGCATGCCGTAGCGCTGCGCGAGCACCGCCGCGCCGTCCGGCAGCAGAGCGGCCAGGTTGGTCGCGGTCGCCGACGGCGCGTCGATCTTGGTGGTGGGATGGCGGTCGAGAACGGTGAACTCGGCGTCCGGGACCAGCGCGACGGCCAAGCGAGCCGCGAGTTCCACCGCCCGCGCCTGCACCCAGTGCAGCGGGCTGAGATTGGCGGCGACCATGACCGGAACCCGTTGCGCCAGAGCGGAAAGCGTGTCCTGTGCGCTGCCGGGCCGACCCGACACGCACGACAGCAACGCCGCCCCGGTCCGCACGCAGTACCCGGCCACCGCGTCGAGCGCAGCGGGCCTGCTGGCGTCGATCACCACACCCGGCGCTGTTTCGCCGACCGTCCACCCGGCGGAGTCGGCGGTGGTCACCACCGGCACACCGGCTCGCTCGCACGCGGCGAGCACGGCCCGGCCGAGGCGTCCGGTCGCGCCGATCACCGCCACCGGACGATCAGGCGTCCTCGACACCCTGGTTCCTCAGATAGGCCACGATCGCGGCGACCGTGCGCAGGTGGTCGAGGTCGTTCTCCAAGTCGATCTCCACGCCGTAGCGGATCTCCAGCGCGTCCACCAATCGCAGGAACGACAGCGAGGTCATCCCCGCTTCGGCGAAGGTCTGCTCGGAGCGCTGCGCGCTGTCGGCGTCGAGCGTGCCGTCGGTCGCGGTCGCCACCAGATCGGCGACCGCACTCGTGAGCGAATCCTGCACTACGTCGGACATCAGCGGCCTCCCGTGACCGGTTGCTGGAATGTGTGCATGAGCAGCTCGCGCACCGCCGCGGCCTTGACCTTGCCGGTGGCACCGCGGGGCAGTTCCCCCACGGTGACGAGCACCTCGGGCACCTTGTAGTCGGCCAGGCGTTCGCGCAGGAACCCGCGCAGGTTCGCCGCGTCGAGCGGGACGCGGGTCTGCACGGCGGCGCCGACGCAGTCGCGGCCGCTCGGCGTCGTCAAGGCCAGCACCCGGCAGTCGGTGACGTCGGGGTGCGCGGTGATGGCGTCGCTGACCGATTCGACGGTGAATTTGCGCCCGCCGATGTTCAGCACCGGCTGGGCCCGGCCGCCGAGGAACAGCTCACCGCCGGTCACGGAGCCGGTGTCGGAGGTGACGTAGCTGCCGTCGGCGGCGATCGCGCGCTCGAATTCCCCCGGATAGTTCAGGTACCGGGTGCCCATCGAGGCCGTGCGGACGTGCAGCACCTCGACACCGTCGGCGCCGGGCCTGGATTCGACGGTCACTCCCGGCAGGAGCATGCCGTTGCCCTCCGGCCGGGTGCCGTCGGCGAAGGTGACGGGCCCGGTCTCGGCGATGCCGTAGTAATCCGAGATCGGCCCCGACAGCGCCGCCACGTGCGACGCGACCGACGCCGACAGCGGCGCCGCCGACGACAGCCGTAACCGGATGCGGCGCAGGGCTTCCCGGGTTTCTTCCGGGAGCGCCGCGGCGGTGTAGTCGGTGAACCGTTCGTAGGCCGCGGGAAACGCCACCAGGATGCTCGGGCGCAGCGCCGTGACGTGACGCATGATCGCGCCGCCGCTCGGCATCCCGCCCGGCAGGGCCAGGCTCGCGCCGGTGAGCAGGCTCGGCATCAGCGTGGTGTTGAACGCCAGGCCGTTGTAGCAGCCCGCGAAGCACAGGCTCAGATCGTCGCGGGTCAGCCCCGCCGCACCCGCCCAGGTCCCGGCCGCGTTGAGCACGGCGCGGGCGGAGAACTCGATGCAGGCGGGAGCGCGGGTGGAACCGGAGGTCAGCCGCCCCAGCTCGGTGTCGGCGGCCAGGGCGGGACGCGCACCGGTGAGACCGGTCGCCTCCGCCACCGAGCGTTCGTCGAGCGCGACCGCCCCGGCGGGAACGTCACCGGTCGGCGCGTGGACGACGGCATCGATGCCGCAGCCGCGCACCAGCGTGTCGATCTCGGCCCGCCCCAGGCTCGGGTCGGCCAGGATCGGCAGATCCGCGCGCGACCACACGGCCAGCAGGGTGGCGATGTAGTCGGGATGATTGGCCAGGGCGAGCAGGATCCGGCTGCCGCCGCGCGGCGCGACCGCGTCCAGGAGACCGGCTCGGCGCTCGGCGTCCGCGCGCAGTTCGGCGAACGTGCGCGTCTCCCGCAGGGTGAGCACCCTGGCGTCGGGCGCGTCGTCCATCGCGGCGACCAGCGCCTCGTAGATCCGGGTCGGGCGCGCGGCGGCGCTCATGCCGGTCCGCCGAATTCGATGTCCGGCCCGAACAAGCCCCGCAGGATCTCGGTGGTGTTGGTGCGCAACGCCCGTTCGGCCAGCGGGTCGAGCATGTCGGCCAGTGACGGGATGCCGAGGTCGACGACGGCGTCGAACCGCACCGTCACCGCGTCCTCGTGCGGCGTCACCCGCCACGCGCCGTCGAAACGCGCGAGATCACCGGTGATCTGCTCGAACGACAGGGTGCGCGCGACGTCGTCGACCACGTCGCGCTCGGTCCACTGCAGCAGCCCGTTGCGGAACCACACCGACCAGCTGCTGACCTGGGTGCCGTGCGGATCGACGTCGAGGGTGATGTCGCGGACGACATCGGCGTGCTCGGCATAGGACGGGAAATCACGCAGGCGCGCGAACACCACGTCGGGATCGATGTCGCGCACGGTCGCCCGCACCGCCACGGAACGCTCGGCCATCAGACCATCACCTCGCTGCGCTCGTGCGCGGTCGCGGCCATGTTCTCGCGGGCGATCACGGTGCGGTAGGTGGTGCGCATGACCTCTTCGGCTTCGGCCGCCGAATAGGCCTGCGGCGCGCCGGGCAGCGTGCCCAGCGAGGTCGGCATCGGATCGGGCTGGAACAGCGCGGCCAGGGTGGTCATCAGATTCGCCATTTTCGTTTTCTCGGAGGGGCGCAGATCGTCGAAGAAGGCCGGTTTGAGCAGACGCTGGAAGATCTCGGGATCGACGCGGCGTGGACTGCGATGCGGCAGGCCGTATTCCGCGGCGGTCTCGTCGAAGATCTCCAGCAGGCGCTGCGCGGTGATCGCGGCGGGGCCGATGGTCGCCCACGCGAGTTCCGGTGGGGTCTGCGCCTCGACCACGGCCGCGATCACAGCGGCCACCACGTCGCACGGCACCAGGTCGTAGCGCGCTTGCGCCGCGCACAGGAACAGCGGCACCGAGCCACGCAGCATCGCGCGCGAGATACTGTGCACGCCTTGATATTCGGTGATCGCACCGGTCTTCGAATGTCCGCCGATCGCGGAGGGGCGCACGATGGTGTACGGCAGGCCGCTGCCGCGCACCGCCGCCTCCCCTGCGCGTTTGGCCACGAGATACTCGCCGGGACGCAACGTGGCGTAACCGCCGGTGATGTCCTCCGGCAGATCCAGATCGACGAACGCGGTGCTCACGTGCACCACCCGCGCCGAGGCGCGCGCCGCCAGGTCCAGCACACGCTGGGTGCCGACGACGTTCACCGCGTGCAGTTTCTCTGGTCCGGCGGCGAAGTCGACGTTCGCCGCGCAGTGCACGACGAGATCGAGTCCGTCCAGCACCATGTCGGTGTCTCGGGCGTCGAGCCCGAGACCGGGCGCGGTGAGGTCGCCGCGCACCACGGCGTCGGCGCCCGCGACGGGACGGCTGTGGGTGAGCGCCACGACTTCGTGCCGGGCACCGAGCATCCGCAGCAGCGGCACTCCGACGACACCGGCGCCGCCGGTGACGAAGATCTTCACTACTTCTCCTCGCAGAAGGTCAGATCGCGTGGGCCGCGAGGCGCACGCATGCTTTCTCGAAGGCCTCGAGCAGCCATGCCTCGTCGAGTGGCTGCAGCGTGGCCGGTGGGGTCAGACGCAGCACCGGTCCCGCGTTGAGCGAGTGGTTGACGACCACCCGCGCGTCGATCATTTCCAGCAGGAACTCGCCCGCCAGCCCGGCGTCGGCGAATTCCAGGCCGAAAAGGGTTCCGGCGCCGCGGATATCGATCAACTGCCGCGGGCAGGTGCGGTCGCGGATCTCGGAGAGGCCGGTACGCAGCCGGTCTCCGATCCGCGCCGAGGCCGCGACCAGGTCCTCGTCCCGCAGCACCGCCAGCGTCGCGGCCGCGGCGGCCATGCCGAGCGGGGCCGCGGAGAAGGTGGAGGTGTGCAGGCACAGGTCGGCGTCGAAGGCCGCGTAGGCCTCCTCGGTGGCGATCGCGGCGGAGACCGGGAGCACGCCGCCGCCGAGACTTTTGCCGACCAGCAGCACGTCAGGGGTGATCTGCTCGATCTCGCCGCGCCACCAGGTGCCGGTCCGGCCGAGTCCGGTCATGATCTCGTCGAGCACCAGCATCGCGCCGCGTTCGCGGCACAGCCGCTGCGCCTGTGCCAGGTATCCGGCGGGCGGCACGATCACTCCGCCCTCGCCCTGGATCGGCTCGAGCACCACGCAGGCGTCCGAGCCGTCGGGGCCGAGCGCCTCCTCCAGCGCGGCCGCGTCGCCGTAGGGCACCCGGGCCGCGCCGTGCAGCAGCGCGCGGAACGGCGCCTGGTAGGTGTCGTTGGCGGTCAGCGACAGCGCGCCGATGGTCTTGCCGTGATAGCCGCCCGCCGCGCCGATCAGCCGCGTGCGTCCCTGGATGGCGGCCATCTTCAGCGCCGCCTCGGTGGCCTCGGTGCCCGCGCCGGCGAAGTACACCTTGGTCAGCCCGGCCGGGGCGACCTCGGCCAGAGCCGCCGCCGCGCCCGCAGCGGCGGCTTCGAGCATGCCGCGGGTGCCGACCGGATGGCGACCCAGTTGCTCGGTCACCGCGTCAACCACCCGCGGATGCCTGGCGCCGAGCAGGAAGACGCCGTAGCCGCCGCAATTGAGGAATTCGCGACCGTCGGTGGTCCACAGCCGCGTCCCCTCGGAGCGACGCTCCACCAGTCCGCCGAGCAGGCTGCCCAGCTGTGCACGCGCCCTGCCGAGATGCTGCCGAGTTTGTTCCAGAACCACGAATTCCGTTGTCATACAAGACTTTCCGGGTCATAATGAGGGCGCCCCGCACACCCCCTGAGGACATGAGAGACACTAAGTTTCAGTCTCTCAGAGCGTCAACTCGAACCCCGCGTCCCGCACACTGAACGATCGACCATTAAGGCCGGGAGCTGCCCGGTTGCGACCGGTTGTGGCATGGCCCACAACCGCAGGTCACAGCAACTTCCCCGGCGCTCGGCAGCCGGCCCGCGGCCGCCGCGGCACGACCGAGCTCGTGCCGTACGGCGATCGGCCGCCCTTATGCGTTACCGGACGTATCCCAAACTCGATGAGCCGCAGTACTGGCAGACCACGAAATCCGCGCGTCGATTCGCGCGGGCCGCACGAGCTGTGAAGAATGCTCGCAATCACGAGATCAACTGTCCGCCTGGGGATAACGCGCCATACGGAGCGGACGCGACGACTGGAGAAATAGCGGTGGTACTGCTGTGGGTGGTGATCGTTGCCATCGTCGTGGTTCTGCTCGGCGGTGCGGCCGCGGCGATGGTGTGGGATCCGAATCCCCGCCGGAAAGCCAGAGCGGCCGAGCGGGTCGCCCCGCCGCCGCTGACGGCCGTTCCCTCGGCGTACGACAGTTGGCCGCGCCGATCCTGACGCCTCATCCGGCCACGGCCCGCTCCGTCCGGCCGTCGAGCCGACCCGCCGACCCGCAGTGTTGCCAAACGGTTGCCCGCCGGTGAGCATTTCGGGCTTCCCGGTGCACGCCCACGGGGTACGGTGCGGAGGAAGAGCGCTGCGCCGAGCCTTGGCAGGCGTCCGCGTGCGGCACTGGCACCGATGATCCCGAGACGACGGAGGTGCGGCGGTGACAGGCACAGAGGCAACGCAGTGGCCGGCGTTGCGCGTCGACGACTGGACTCCCACCCGGGAGACGCTGCACATGTGGACGCAGATCATCGGCAAGATCAGGCTCTCGCACGCTCCGCTGGTCAACCACTGGTGGCAGGTCACCTTCTACGTCAGCCCGAGGGGCCTGACCACCTCCGCCATCGCGCACCCGGCCGGATGCTTCGACGTCGAGTTCGACTTCCTCGATCACCGGCTGCGTATCCGCTCCAGCGACGGCCGGACCAGGCAGATCGCGCTGGAACCCAAGCCGGTGGCCGACTTCTACGGCGAAACCGTCGCCGCGTTCGGCGAACTCGGTATTCCCGTGCGAATCCAAGCCAGGCCCAACGAGGTCGAGCCCGCCATCCCCTTCGCCGACGACTACGAGCACCGCTCCTACGACGCCGCGGCCGCGACCTTGTTCTGGCGCCAGCTGCTGGCGGCAGACCGGGTCGTGCACGAGTTCCGCGCGCGCTTCATCGGGAAAGTGAGCCCGGTGCACTTCTTCTGGGGAGCAATGGATTTGGCGTGCACCCGATTCTCCGGACGGCCGGCTCCGCGACATCCGGGCGGCGCGCCCAACTGCGGCGACTGGGTCATGGTCGAGGGTTACTCGCATGAACTGAGCAGTTGCGGTTTCTGGCCCGGCGGCGGGGCGGAGGGCGCCTTCTACGCCTACGCCTACCCGGAACCGGACGGATTCGCCGAGTATCCGGTTGGCCCGGCAGACGCCTTCTACAGCCGGGACAACCGCCAATTCCTGCTGCCGTACGAGGCGGTTCGCACCGCCGCGGCGCCGGAGCGCGCGCTTCTGGAATTCCTCGAGACCACCTACGCGGCCGCCGCCGACCTCGGCCACTGGGACCGCGCCGCCCTGGAGGCCGACCCGAACCGGTGGAAGCACAAACGCCGAGCGCGCGAGACGGACATGTCGCGGCCGCCCGGCTAGTGATCCGGCTTCGTTGCGTCGCTCGACGACCCAGCGGGCGCGAGACCGGGCACCGACCCGCCCTCGTCCCTCCGGACATCACCGGAAGAGCAGGTGAGTGACCTGTTCAACGGTACGTTGGTCAGGTAATGCGCGTCCGATGATCGCCGATTCCCGAATCGATCCCGGACGAGCTGGGCAGAGCTTCGCGCCAACCCTAAACCTCCCACAGATGGGAAGCCCCTGTCGGACGGATCACCAATCAATGTATCGTTATATGACGGCACGTTAATCGACGGGATGAATCTTATGCACAACACGAGAAAGCGCGTGACAGTGCGTCGAGTGGTGGCCTCGGCGCTGATCGGTGGGGCGGTCGTCGTTGCGGCGGCGGTCGCTTCGCCCGAACCCACGGTGACCACCACCGCGGACCGGTACTCGCACAACCCGGCGGACAAGCGCGGTTCCGGCGTGGGCGAGCGCGCCCGCAGCAGCAACCACGGTGGCTACCAGGGACGCAACGAGCGCCCGTGCCAGTACACCCCCGAGGGTTACTGCACCGGAGGACGCTAGCTCCACGCAGCGTCCGGCGCATCGCCAGGGCGGCCCGAAAGGGCCGCCCTTCCGCGTGCCATCAGTCCTGCGCCGGACCGTAGGCGAGGTGGACGACGCCGTTGGCGTAGACCTCGTGCTCTTTCAGCGCGAGCTTGGTCGCGTCGACGCCGTCGCTCCACAGGCGCTTGCCCTTGCCCAGCGCGATCGGGTAGACGAACAGGTGCAGGTCGTCGACCAAGCCGTCCGCGAGCAGCGCCCGCACCAGTGTGCCGCTGCCGCTGATGTAGATGACGCCGTCGATCTCGTCCTTCAGCTTGCGGATGACGTCCGGGTCGTAGCCACCGATGCGGGTGCTGTTGGCCCACTCCACCTGCGGCTCCCGCGCGCCGACGACGTACTTCGGCGTGTCGTTGAAGAACGGCGCGCCCGGGTCGTCCTCGACGGTGCGGGTGGACCAGGCCGGAGCGAACATCTCGAACGTGTTGCGGCCCAACAGGATCGCCTTCGACGCGGAGGTGATCGCGCCGAGCGTCTCCCCCATCTTCGGATCGAACCCGAACTCGAAGGTCCAGGACGGATCCTCGTACACGCCGTCGAGAGCGATGAATTCGTGAACTGCGATGGTTGCCATGGGTGTTTCCTTTTCTCGGGCGCTGCGGCCGGTGCCGCTGTCGGCGACGACTCTGCCGGTGCCGCCTTACGGTTTGTTTACGGTCGGTCCGCCGCCTTCGGGCGGACCCGGTGTCGAGGTTGCTTTCTACCGCACGAACGGCGTTTCGGCCCGTGCCGCGCGCAAGGCGCACGCCCACCAGATGAGCTGGTCGAGCGCGGCGTCGGCGTCCTCGTCGAGTTCGGCGTCGCGGCGCGGCCAGCTGCCGTCGCCGGCGAAACGCTGCCAGGCCTTGGTGACGGTGACGGTGCGTCGGATGAGCACCGCGTTCAGTTCGCCGAAGACCGGACGCAACTGGGCCGCGGCGTGACCGCCGTCGGCGTCGCGGCCGTATCCCACCACCGACCGGCTTGGCGGCCCACTCCTCGTCGAACCAGTCGACGGCATGCTTCACCGCGGCCGGAAAGCTCCGGTTGTATTCGGGTGTGACCAGGACGAACGCGTCCGCCGCTGCCAGCCGTTCACCGAGAGCGCGCACCTCGGGCGGTAGCGGCTCGTCGGGATCGGTCAATCGGCCGGGCAACGCGGTCTCGGCGAGATCGATACGGTCCACGTCCGTGTCGCGGCGGCCGAGCCGCCCGGCGAACCAGTCCGCCACTGTGGGGCCGAAACGGCCCGCGCGGGTGCTGCCGAGGATCAGCGCCACCCGTATCCGGCGGTGACCGGTCATCGCGCGTCCTCCGCTGTCACACCGGCGTTCGGCTTCGTGGGGTCGGGGGCGAGCGCGTCATCCGGCGGTCGTGGCAGGCCGTGCGCTCCGTCATGCGGCCCACGGTCCCGGGGCAGTCCGTCCGCGCGGGCAGGCGTCCGCGCGGTGGAGGCCGCACCGCGGACGTTCCGAAGTGCGGTGGTCGTGACGAGTGGCATGTCGGGCTCCCTTTCCCCGAGTACGGTGTACGGCTTCCTCACTGTGGGCCGGCCGCCTTCCGGTTTGTTTGCGGTCGCCTTCCCGCACCGCTCGCCTAGGCTGGCCCCCATGCGTTTCGGGGTGCTGGGTCCGTTGGCGGTCTGGACGGACGGGGGCGCCGCAGTGCCGATTCCGGGGGCCAAGGTGCGGGCGCTGCTGGCCGACCTGCTGGTCACACCCGGCCAACCGGTCTCCGGCGATCGGCTGATCGACGACATCTGGACCGATGACCCGCCCGGCAATCCGGCGGGCACGCTGGCGGCGAAGGCCTCGCAACTGCGCAGGGCGCTGGAGGACGCCGAACCCGGCGGCCGGGACCTGGTGGTGTCCCCGCCGCCCGGGTATCGGCTGGCCGCCTCCGCCATCGACGCGCAGGAGTTCCGCGCCTTGGTGGCGTCGGCGCGGGCGACGACCGACACCGCCGAGCGGGTCCGGGCGCTCTGCGCGGCGCTCGCGCTCTGGCGCGGGCCCGCGTTCGCCGATTTCCGGGACGCGTCCTTCGCCCGGGCCGCCATCGCGCAGCTCGAAGAGCAGCGTTCGGTGGCGGTGGAGGAACTGGCGGAGGCGCGGCTGGCACTGGGCGAATACCGCGAGGTGGCAGGCGAACTCACCGGCTTCGTGACGGCGCATCCACTGCGCGAGCGGCTGCGCGCGGCCCACCTGCGCGCGTTGTACGGCGCGGGCAGGCAGGCCGAGGCACTGGACGGTTACGAGGACCTGCGCAGGCGCCTCGCCGACGAACTCGGCATCGACCCGAGCCCGGAGCTGGTGGCGCTGCAGCGCGCGATCCTGGCGCAGGACCTGCCGCTCGCCGCGCCCGCGCAGATCGTGGTCGCGCGGCGGCGCAGCTCCAACATCCCAGCGCAGCGCACCGAGTTGATCGGCCGCGACACCGACCTCGCGCAGCTGTGCGACGCCGTGCAGGACGCCAGGCTGGTCACGCTCACCGGGCCCGGCGGCGTTGGCAAGACGCGCTTGTCGCTCGCGGCCGCGGCGGCGCTGACCCGGCGATTCGGCCACGGCACCTGGCTGGTGGAACTGGCCGCGCTGCAACCGACCGCGGCCGACGGCGCGACGTTCCTCGCCGACGCCGTGGCCGGCGTGCTCGGCATCCACGCCGCCGACGGCGCCGACAGCACCGCCTCGTTGTGCGAAGCGCTGGCCGACCAGGAACTGCTGCTCGTCCTGGACAACTGCGAGCACGTGGTGGATCGCGCCGCCGAACTGGCCGAGATGCTGCTCGGCGCGGCCCCCCGGCTGCGCATCCTGGCCACCAGCCGGGAACCGCTGCGTCTGCCCGGCGAGGACATCGTCGCGCTGCAACCGCTGGATGTGCCCGCCCGGGAGGCGTCTTTCGACGAGATCGCCCGAGCGGGGGCGGTGCGGCTGTTCGTGTCCAGAGCGCGAGCGGCAGCCCGCGATTTCGCGCTCGACGCCGACACCGCGGCGCCGGTCGCGACGCTGTGCCGCAGGCTCGACGGCATCCCGCTCGCGCTGGAACTCGCCGCCACCCGCGTGCGCGCATTGGGCGTGCACGAGATCGTCGCCCGGCTCGACGACCGGTTCAAACTGCTGGCCACCGGGCATCGCGGCGTGCCGCCGCGCCAGCAGACGCTGGCGGCGATGATCGACTGGAGCTGGGGACTGCTGGACGCGACCGAGCAAACCGTGCTGCGCAGACTGGCGGTGCACACGGGCGGCTGCACCCTGGCGGCCGCGGAGGCGGTGTGCTCGGCGGGCGGCGAACCCGCGGTGGACGCCTCACTCGTCGCCGACGTCATCGCCAGGCTGGTCGACCGCTCGCTGGTGCACCGGGCGGGACGGCGTTACCGCCTGCTGGAATCGGTGGCCGCGTTCAGTCTCGACCGGCTGGCCGAGGCGGGCGAGTTCGACGCGGTGCATCTGGCCCACCATCGGTATCACCTGGCGCTGGCCGAGCGCGCCGAGCCGGAGCTGTACGGCGCCGACCAGCGCCGCTGGTTGCGCCGGCTGGACGACGACTCGGCCGAGCTGCGGGCGGCGCTGGACGGTTTCGTGCGCGCGGGCGACGCGGATCAGGCCCTGCGGCTGGTGAACGCGCTCGCCTGGTACTGGCAGTTGCGCGGCAGGCCGACCGAGGCTCGGCGCTGGCTGGAGGCGGCGCTCGCGCTCGGCGGCTCCCCGCGGCACCGGGCGCGGGCGCTGGCGTGGAGCGTCGGATTCGCTTTCCAGCAAGGCGATTTCGAGGATGGTTCCGCCAAGCGTGCGGCGGTGTTCGCGGTGTACGACATGGTCGACGATCCGGCCGGGCGGGCGCGCGCGGAACTCTTCCTCGGATTCTCCGCGCTGGATTCCGGTGACGTGCACGAGCTGGAAGCGCTCCTGCGCAAGGCGCTTCCGGTCTGCACGGAACTCGGCGACCGCTGGGGCGTGGCCTGCGGGCATGTGGCGCTGGCCAAGGCCGCCCACAATCGGGTCGATCTCCCGGCGCTGGAGCGGCACGCCCGCACCGCCGCACGGCTGTTCGCCGAGCTCGACGACCGCTGGGGCAGGCTCCAGGCCGCCGAATGGCTCGGCGGCCTGGCCGAACTCACCGGCGACCTGACCTCAGCCGCCGCCATCCACGCCGAAGCGCTCGGCTTGGCGCAGGAGCTGGAGCTGTGGGGGCAGGCGTGCACCCACCTGTGCTGGCTGGGCTGGATCGCCATGCAGCGCACCGACTTCGGCCGGGCGCAGGAGCTGGGCGAACAGGCCCAGCGCGTCGCGGCCGAGCACGGGTACGAAGCGGGCCGGTTGTTCGCCGCGCTCGTGCTCGCGTTCACCGCGCGGCGCGACGGGCGGTCCGAGACCGCCGAGCGGATCCTGCGCGAGCTGCTCGCCCTCCCCTTGGCCGCGGGCGAGGAGACTCCGCTGTTCCTGCCGATGCTGCAAGTCGAGCTGGGCTACATCCTCGAACAGCGCGGCGAGCCCGGCGCCGCTTTCGAGCTGTATCTGACCGCGTTCGACGGCGCGCAGCGCATCGGCGCACCCCGCGACACCGCCTTCGCGCTGGCCGCGCTGGCATCGGCGCTGACCGAGCTGTGCCAGCCGGAGATCGCGGCCCAGTTGCTCGGCGCCGCGGCGGCGGTGCGCGAGGCCAACGGCATCGCGCTGCTTCCGGCCGAGCGCCCCGATATAGACCGTCCGGCGACCCGCGCCGCGGCGGCGCTCGGCGAACGCGTGTTCGCCGAGCGTTATGCCGCGGGAACGCGGTCGGCTCCGGTCGCGGCGCGCGACCTGGCGGCCCGCGCGGTGCGCGTCAGCCGATGATCGCGTTCATGATCGTGCCCGCGCTCGTCGCCACCGCACCGCCTGCCATCGCGCTTGCGACCATCTTCGGCGACTGGAGACTGCCGCCGTTCCATTTCTCCCATGCGAACCTGCCCCCGCCGTAGGTGATCGCCGTGATGCCCGACAGCTGCACCAACCAGGTGAAGTAGCGGCCCATCTGCATCAACTTGTCCGCCAGCGGCGGCTCTTCGGCGGTCGGATTTTCGAATTGCTGCGCCATCACGGTGTCGTGCAGGGCGGCGAGAATCATGCTCACGTTCGTGCTCCTTTTTCGCATGCCGAGGTGATGCTGGAGACAATCCGAGAGAAAGAGCTGCGCTACCGAGGAGTTCGGCGCGCCACGGGCACTGCGACGGCCGCCGGTCCGGCGGTCCCGTGTCGTGGTCGTGTCCCGCGTTCCGGATGGTTGCCGGTGAACACGTGACAAGATCGATTAGACCGCACGCCACAGGTGTATTCCGCGCGACACACCGTGATCTGCATGATTCAACTCACAGCCGCGCGCCGTGCCCGACCACGCCGCGCCAACTACGATTTCACTAGGTGCAGGGACTGACATGATGTCGGTGCAGTGCGGCGCCGAACTTTCCGCTGATATCAGCGTGACCGCGGGGAGGGCACAATGCACACCGCTTTCTTGATTCCACTACTCATCACACTGGTGATCGTCACCGCGACGGCCGTCGTAGCCGGTTATGCCACCGTTGTCGCAGCCTATTGGTGTGAGCTGCGCGCCGCCCAAAGGCACGGCGGCCATCCGGACATTTCGCCACGCTGACTCTCGCCCGCGCGCGAACCCCGGCCCGTCGGTTGTCTCCCGCCGAACCCGGTGCACGCACAGAGGGTCACCGCCGGTCGGCCGCCGCCGAAAACGGACCATTCGGCCGAATCGCCGCTCATTGTGGACGCGTCACCCTATTCTTGACGCGTAATTCGCAGCGCGAGGGTCGCCTTCGGAGGCGACAGCGGTGCGGCGCCTCCCGCACCGGCGCCGCCCGGGAAGGGAGTCGCACATGCCGGACGGTCACGCGCGAGTGCGCGCCGGATCGTCGACCAAGCTCGACACAAGCCTCCCGCACGAGGCACGGGTCTACGACTACTGGCTCGGCGGCAAGGACAATTACCCCGCCGACCGCGCCCTCGGCGACACGGTCGCCATGCACATCCCCGGCATCCGCGACATGGCCCGCGCCAATCGCGCGTTCCTCGGCCGAGCCGTGCGGCACCTGGCCGGCGAGGCGGGCATCGATCAGTTCCTCGACATCGGCACCGGCCTCCCCACCGCGGGCAACACGCACGAGGTGGCCCAGCGCATCGCTCCGGCCGCGCGCGTGGTCTATGTCGACAATGATCCGCTCGTGCTCGCCCATGCCAGAGCGTTGACGGCGAGCACACCGCAGGGCAGGATCGCCTACCTCGACGCCGATCTGCGCGATCCGGGCGCCATCCTGGACGCGCCCGAGCTGGCCGACACCTTCGACCCGCACCGGCCCCTCGCGATCTTGCTGGTCGCGGTCATGATGTTCTTCCGCGACAGCGACGATCCGTACGGCGTGGTGAGGCGCCTGCTGGCGGCGGCCCCGTCCGGCAGCTACCTGGTGCTCACCCACTTCACCGGCGATTTCGACCCGCGCCCGATGGCGCGCGCGAGGGCCGCCGCCGAGCAGGCCGGCATCGCGTTCCAGCCGCGCAGCCGCGCGGAGACCGAATCCTTCTTCGCCGGAACGGAACTCGTCGAGCCGGGGATCGTTCCTGCCGACGCCTGGCGTCCGGACACCGATGCCGCCCCTGCCGCGGCGCGGTCGGCCTGGTATTGGGCCGGGGTCGGACGCAAACCCTGAGCGGCGTTTGAGCCACCGCCGTTCGGCAATCACGTCGGAGGAACCGGACGGCGAGGTGGTGCACATGGTCGACGACGTGGAGAAACGCTGGCGCGATCCGCGCGGGTTCCGGCGCGCCGCGACCTACGTCGTCTCGGTGCTCGCCACCGCCGCGCTGGTCTTCCTGCTGACCGTGCTGTGGGCCGCGCAGCGCGAATGCGTGGACCAGGACAAGCTGCTGTGCGACACCGCCGCGCAGCTCGCCGTGGTGCTCGGCCCCTCGGTGGTGCTGCTGATCGGCGGCATCGGCGCCTTCGTCGAAACCTACGTGCAGTGGCGCCGCGGACGGACCTGGCCCATCTGGCAGGGCGCGGGCTGGTTCCTGTTCGTGCTGATGCTGGCCTATCTCAGCATCGGCAGCGGCGCGCTGGCGGGCTGATCAGTCGGCGACCCGCACGACCAGCTTGCCGAAGTTGCGGCCCTCCAGCATGCCGATGAACGCCTCGGGGGCCGCGGCCAAGCCGGACACGACGTCCTCGAGATACCGCACGCGGCCGTCGGCGACCCACTCACCCATCTCGCGCAAGAAGTCCGGGTACAGCGCACGGACGAATTCGGACTGGATGAACCCGCGCACGGTGAGGCTCTTTGTAAGGATCCGGCCGTAGAAGCCCGGCAGCCGATCCGGGCCTTCCGAGGCGCCGGTGGCGTTGTAGTTGGCGATCAGTCCACAGACGGGCACGCGCGCGTAGGTGTTCAGCAGCGGGTACACCGCGTCGGCCACCGCGCCGCCGACATTCTCGAAATAGACGTCGATGCCGTCGGGGACCGCAGCCGCGAGTTGCTCGGCGAAATCGGGGGCGCGGTGGTCGAGTGCGACGTCGAAGCCGAGTTCGTTCAGGTAGGCCACCTTGCGCGGGCCGCCGGCGATGCCCACCGTCCGGGCGCCGCCGATCTTGGCGATCTGGCCGACGGCCGAACCGACCGGTCCGGTGGCCGCGGCGACCACCAGCGTCTCGCCGGGCCGGGGTTTGCCGATCTCGCGCAGTCCCGCGTAGGCGGTGAAGCCGGGCATGCCGAGCACGCCGAGGGCGGTGGAGACCGGAGCCTTCGCCGGATCGAGCTTGCGCAGCCCGCGCGCCGGGGCCACGTCATGGGACTGCCACCCCGAATAAGCCAGTACCACATCGCCTTTCGCCAACGAAGGGTCGCGGGATTCGAGCACTTCGGCCACGGTCGCGCCGACCATCACCGCGCCGACCTCGACCGGTTCGGCGTAGGACTCGGCCGCACTCATCCGGCCGCGCATGTACGGGTCGAGCGACAGATAGAGCGTGCGCAGCAGGACCTCGCCCTCGGCAGGAGCGGGGAGTTCCGCGGTCTCGGTCCGGAAATTCTCCGCCGTGGGCGCGCCCACCGGCCGGGAAGCAAGCACGATTCGTGTCGACTCGACCATGCGCCCACCCTAGCCGCAGGCTACCGCCCCCACCGGCCCGTGCCCGACCGTGTCCGGCGACCCGACTCGACTGTGATCAGTACCGAAGAGCCATCCAGGCGGTGATTCCGGACAATCCGGGGATCGCTGTCGTTCATCGGGGTCGGCCGACGAGCGGCCGAGCACGCGTCGCGCGAACAGCCGGGTCGGAGGCTCGGGCGTCGCCTGCCCGACGGCGGTCCTCGAAGAACCGGGGTGCGGGCGCAACTCAGATGCTGCTTCGCCCGCAGTCCCCCGACCACGGATCGCCCCGCGACCACCGAGCCACATGCCGCCGGCCAACTCTCCTCAGCCGATCTCCAGGCTCGCGGCCGACGCACCGGTGCCGCCCCGTGACCGTCGCAGCACACCGCAGCGGAGAGCGTCCCACCGTGGCGCGGAACGCGCCCTGCGCCGGTGGGTTCGGTGTGAGCGTCCGAGACATCGACTCGAGCGAGCGGAACATTGGCGTGGGCGCGAGGCGTTCGTAGCGTCGAGAGCATGACCTTGGAAGTCGGCATCATCCTGCCCACCTCGACCCCCGATCCCGCGCGACCCATCCTGGGCGACGTGCGCGCCGCCGCCCGCCTCGCCGAGCAGGGCGGCCTGGACTCGGTGTGGTCCACCGACCATCTCGCGGCCAGCGGGCCGATGCTGGACAGCACCGTCGTGCTGGCCACCGCGGCCGCCGTGACCGATCGCATCCGCATCGGCTACGGGGTGATGTTGCTGGCGTTGCGGCCGGCCGCATGGGCCGCCAAGCAGATCGCGACGCTGCAGTACGTCTCCGGTGACCGGCTGATCCTCGGGGTCGGCACCGGCAACCCGGTGCACGGGGATGCCGCGTGGCGTGCCGCGGGCGTGTCCTTCGCCGAGCGCGGCCGTCGCACCGACGAGGCGCTGCGCGTGCTGCCCGACCTGGTCGCGGGGCGGCCGACCGTGCTCCCGGACGGCACCGAGATCACCTTGGCACCCGGTGCGACCATGCCACCGGTGCTCGTCGCGGGCGACGCCGAAGCGGCGCGCCGCCGCGCCGCCGCCTATGCCGAGGGCTGGGTCGCCATCGGACTCGAGCCGCGCCGGGTCGGCGCGCACGTGACCGAATTGGCCGCGCTGGCCGAGGAATACGACCGCCCGCCGCTCACCGTGACGGTCGTCGCGCCGACGCTGGCGACCGATCCCGGCCGTGCGGCCGAGCAGCTGAACGCCTACGCGGAGGCGGGCGCGGCACGCGTCGTACTCGCCGTCTCCGGCCCGCAGTGGCAGGCCGGCTACGAGTTCGCCGCGAAGATCAAGGCGCAGCTGTGACGTCGCGGTCTCATCCGGAGCACAACAACCCCAGCCCGAGACCGAGCAGCACGGCCGCGATCACCGAATCCAGCACGCGCCACGCGCGCGGGCGGGCGAACAGCGGGCCGAGCAGACGCGCGCCGAAACCGAGCGCGGTGAACCACAGCACGCTGGCCAGCATCGCTCCCGCGCCGAGGAACCAGCGATCCGGGCTCGCGTAGGTGCCGGCGAAGGAGCCGAGCAACACCACGGTGTCCAGGTAGACGTGCGGGTTGAGCCAGGTCAGCGCCAGGGCGGTGACCACCGTCGCGCCGAGCGCCGCGGTGGTCCGCCCGGATCCGGCGCTCAGCGCGGCGGAGCCGAACGCCCGCCGTGCCGCCAGCGCCGCGTAGCCGATGAGGAACGCCGCCCCGGCGTAGCGCGCCGCAACGAGCACCCCGGGAGCCGCCTGGACGACCACGCCGAATCCGCCGATCCCCGCCGCGATCAGCACGATGTCCGACACCGCGCACACCGTGACCACCGCGAGCACGTGCCTGCCGCTGATCCCTTGCCGCAGGACGAACACGTTCTGCGCGCCGATCGCCACGATCAGCGACAGGCCGAAGCCCAAACCGGACGCGGTCGCCACCACCGCCGAGGAAACGCTCACGTCCAGCGACGCTAAGGCCGCGGCTCATCCCCAGGCAAGCTAAAGATTCTAACCTATCATTAGGATGCCTTAATATGGATCTCCAGCTCGATCAGCTTCGCGCACTCGACGCCGTGATCACCGAGGGGACCTTCGACGCCGCCGCGCGGCGGCTGAGCGTCACACCGTCGGCGATCAGCCAGCGGATCAAGGCGCTGGAGGACGCCGCGGGCCGGATTCTCGTGCAGCGAACGAAACCGGTGCGCGCCACCGAATCCGGGCTGGCCGTACTCCGATTGGCCAGGCAGATCCAATTGCTCACCGGCGACACCGCGCGCGAACTCGGCGGCGAACCCTCCGACGGCCCCATCCGGGTGCCGATCGCGATCAACGCCGACTCACTGGAGACCTGGGTGCTGCCCGCCCTCGCCCGCGCACCGCACGGCGTGTGCTTCGAGATCCACCGGGAGGACGAGGAACACACCACGCGCCTGCTGCGCGACGGCACCGTGATGGCGGCGATCACCTCGACCGCACAGCCGGTGCAGGGCTGCAAGGCCGAACGGCTCGGGGCGATCCGCTACCGGCCGATGGCGAGCCCGGATTTCGCCGCCACCTGGTTCGCCGACGGCGCGACCGCGAAGTCCTACGCCGCGGCTCCGGTCGTGCTGTTCGACCGCAAGGACGACCTGCAGGATCGCCTCCTGCGCAGGCGAAGTCGCAAACCCCTTGATCCGCCGCGCCACTATGTGCCGTCCTCCACGGCGTTCGCCGCGGCGGTCCGGCTCGGGCTCGGCTGGGGCATGCTTCCCGACCTGCAGACCCGCGAGGACCGAGCCGACGGCCGCTTGGTCTCGATCGCTCCCGGCGCGGTCATCGATGTCCCGCTGTACTGGCAGCAGTGGCGTCTGGACTCCCCCGCTCTCGGTGCGGTCGCCGCCACCATCGCCGCGGAGGCGGCGCACGTCCTGCGCTGACTGCGCACGACTTGCCCTGCCCGGCACCATCTTCCGTTCGTGACACCGCCGGGCCGAGAGTGCGAGCACCACGCCCCGGCGGCGCCGTATCCGAGAAGGCGCTCCCGTGGGCACGGCAGCACCGCCAGTTTGTTCGGAGCGAGGGACGAGTTGGATGGCCGCACCACCCCACCGCACGACACCAGGCCATTCGAGTACCCCGTATCGCTCCGCATCGCGTTCCGGCGAGGTACTTTGATCTCCGCACGCCGACCGAAAGCAGCTTCAGCTCCATCCCGCACCCACCCGAGATGCACAGGAGTTCCCTTTGGCACGGCACCGTCGCCCGAACCGCTCGCGCGCCCGCGGGGCGCTCGCCATAGTCGCCGCGTTCGGCATCCTGCTCGCCGGCATCGCACCCGATACGGCGGCGCGTCCGATCGGCCCCTACGACGTCGGCGGGGCGATCGAAGTCGAGTACGACCAGGCGGGTGGGCCCGCGTTCTTCGGCGACCCGGTCACGCCGGAGGACTCCACCGCCCGCGGTGGCCGCTATCAGGCGTTCGAGCGCGGCTCGTCCATCTATTGGCACCCCGACACCGGCGCCCATCAAGTCGGTGGCGCCATCCGCGACAAGTGGGGGAACCTGGGTTACGAGGGCGGAGCGCTCGGCTATCCCGTGGCGCGCGAAGCGGCGACACCGTCGAAGCCGGGGAGCTACAGCGTGTTCCAGAACGGTTCGATCTACTGGTCGATCGGCACCGCCGCGCATCAGATCGGCGGCGTGATCCGCGACAAGTGGGGCGCCTACGGCTGGGAGAGCAGTCCGCTCGGGTTCCCCATCACGGACGAATCCGCCGCCCGCGCGGGCAACGGCCGCTACAACTTGTTCGGCGGCGGGGCGATCTATTGGGCACCGCGCACCGGCGCCCATGTCGTCTGGGGGTCCATCCGGGAGACCTGGGAGGCCGCGGCGGGTGAGGCGGGCCGGTACGGCTACCCCACCAGCGACGAGTACGACTTCGAGAACGGGAAAGCCCAGGACTTCGAGGGCGGCCGCATCACCTGGACGCCCTAGTCGATCGCCTCGACCGCTGCGCGGGCATCGCGGCTCCGGACCGGAGCATCTGCATCGGAGAAAAGGAAGGCCATTCGATCCGGATTGTGCCGATGCCGTGAACTCTCGGCAATCCGGACATCGGAGCGATCCGCGGCGGCTCCGCCGGCGGCCCCAACTCGCGTTGGGGCCGCCGCGGCCGAACCAGCCAGTGCCCGAGTCGATCCTCAGACCCCGACCTCGACAGGGATACTGCCACATCACGACGGCCGCGTCGCATCGGTGATCGTCCATCGGTACGTACATGCGCGCGTGCATGTGCATGAGCGCCACCGGCATCGAAATCCTCGAAAATCGAGGTGAACGCGGAGAGACGGATAACGAATGAGCATCATGCAGCCGGTCGCGATATGAAACTGTTATATCTTCGCCGCGTGTTTCGCCGAGTTCGGTTCGACGACAATGCTTTTCACCGCCCGAAACGTGGATTCGGTTCGAGGCCTTCACCCCTCACCGCGCAGCAGCCGAATCAGGCCGACCGGCCGGCTCCCGAGCGCTCCCACGCCGAACCCCCATCGACAGGGCGCCACGACGGTCCTCCCGTCGCGAAGGACTCGCTCGGCAAACTCCCCGCAGGCGCGACCGCGCCCCGCCCCCGAGCAGGGCTGCCCCGCTCGGCGGGGACGCTTGAAGTCCTACTCGCCCGAGCGCGTCTCGGTGAGCAGCTCGCGTAGGAAACGCACGCTGTCGGCGGGAGACAGCGCCTCCACGCTGATCCGGTTCATGACCGACATATACAGCTCCACATCGCGCTGCTTGTCGAAATACAAGGAGCTGGTGAGCTGCTCGGTGTAGACGATGTCGGGCAGCTCGGGCTCCGGGAAACGCAGAATGCTGAACGGGCCGCCCGCCGCGGAGTGCCCGCCCGCCGCGTACGGCAGCACCTGGATCCGGATGGTGGGACGGTCGGCCATCTCGACCAGATGCTCGATCTGCTCGCGCAGCACCTCCGCGCCGCCGACCGGCCTGCGTAGCGCGTTCTCGTCGATGACCGCCCAGAGTGTGGGCGCGGCGGCCCGGTAGAGGATCTGCTGGCGGCGCATGCGGATGGCGACGCGGCGTTCGGTCTCGTCGATGTTGCCCAGCTGGATCACCGCGCGCGCGTAGTCGGCGGTCTGCAACAGGCCGGGGACGAACTGCGCTTCATAGGTCCGGATCGTGGTCGCGGCCTGTTCGAGGCCGATGTAGGTCTCGAACCACGCCGGGAGCAGATCGCTGTAGTGCTGCCACCACCCCGGGTCGTTGGCCCGCCGAGCCAGTTCGAAGTACGTTTCGCGTTCAGCGGGGTCGACAACGCCGTAGAGGCTCAGCAGGTCCTGCAGATCGCGTTCCTTGAACCCGGTGCGGCCCAGTTCCAGGCGGCTGATCTTGGCGTGCGAGCCGCGGATCGCGTCGCCCGCGGCCTCCCTGCTGATCCCGCATCCCTCGCGCAGCTGACGCAACCGGCTGCCGAGCGCGATCCGCAGAACAGTCGGACCACGTTCTGCCGCAGGGAATTCGGCGTTGTCACCACTGTCCTCGTCGTTGGTCATGCTTGCCTCCGGTCGATCGGGGGTTAGACCGCGGGGCGTAGTGCCTCCACCATCACTGCTGTCGGAACGTCGGCTGAAGATCCTACTCGGCCGGGTCCAGCGACCGTCCCCGGCGCGAACGCGTGGCGCGGATCGCGCGCGCACGCGAGTAATCACAAGAGCGCCAAGGCGATATCGAAGCCGGATTCCCGCGCGCGCCCGGGCGGCCGTGCGTAGAGTCGCCCCCGACGGTGGCCACGCGAAGGAGGAGCGCCATGTCGTCGGCCGAGGGATCGACCCGCTCAGCGGGTGCGGCCCCGACGGCACCCGCATCGCACGGGTGCGCGGCCCCTCGGCGGGACGGAACGGCAGGCGTATCGGCGCCCGAGGCCCGTCACCACCGCGAAGTCCTGACATCTGTGCCGGAAGGAGCCGGGAATCGAACCGTCCTCGTCCACGCCCGTCGAGGCGGGTGGTCGCCCGGACGGGCGCCGCACCGGCCACGGCGCGTCCCGAGTCACCGCAGACGACCGATGAGTACCGACCGGTTCCCATGCTCGATGCCGGTCGGCAGGACGGCCATCGGTTCCCGAAATCACCACCGGCCGAACGCATCCGCACGGATTGCTCGCCGATTCGGCGGTCCCTAGGCTGGTGAGCCAGGCGACGGAATCCAGAGAGAGGTCTCCATGTCCGATCCCACTCCCCAGACCGGTGTCCGCGCGCCGGTAGGCGTGGACACGACCCGCGCGAGCATCGCCCGCGTCTACGACGCCACCCTCGGTGGCAAGGACAACTACGAAGTCGACCGGTTCGTGCGCGACAAGGTCGCCGAAGTCGCGCCGCGGCAGAGCGATGTGGCCCGGATGAACCGCCGCTGGCTGCACCGCGTGGTGCGCTATCTGGCCGGCGCCGTCGGCATCGACCAATTCCTCGACATCGGCGCAGGCCTGCCGACCGTCGGCAACACACACGAGATCGCCCAACAGCAGAATCCCACGGCACGTGTGGTGTACGTCGACAACGATCCGGTGTGCAACATCCACGGCCGGGTGCTGCTCGAGCGCAACGAGTTCACGCATTTCGTACCCGCCGATCTGACCGCGCCGGAAACCCTGCTGGAGCATTCCGAGGTCACCCAGCACCTCGACCTCACCCGCCCGCTGGCGCTGATCCTGTGCGGCATACTGCATCACGTCGACGACGAGCTCGATCCGGCGGGGATCATGCGCCGCTACATCGACGCGCTGCCCGCGGGCTCCTACGTCGCGATCACGCATTTCTACGATCCCGCCGACGGCGGCGAGGCGCACGAGATGGCCATCGAGCTGCAACGGCGTTTCACCGAAATGGGCCTCGGCTCGGGCTGGTACCGCACCCGGGAGCAGATCGCCTCGTATTTCGGCGATCTGGAACTGATCGAGCCCGGTCTGGTCGAGCTCGACGACTGGTGGCCGATGGGTCCGGCGCTGCGGCCGCGGCTGACCGAGGAACGTCTGCTGCTCGGCGGTGTCGGCTACAAGTCCGGATCGTCGAACGGTGTGGTGACCCCGCTGCGCCGCCGGGCGACCAAGGACGACCTATCGGACCCCGAATCACTCGGTTGAAAGGTAACTCTCGCAATGACCTACGACGACCTGAACGGACCGGATCTCAGCGCTGACCGGTGGCGTTTCCTGGAAGTGCCGCTGGGCCCGGAGCAGACGTGGCGCTACGCGGACCCGGCCGCTCGCACCGAGGTCGGCGCGGGCGCCGTATCGGTCCGGATCGACGCCTTCACCCGATCCCACGCCGAGGTCCAGATCCTGGACAACCCGAAACATCTGCTGGTGTCGACCGAAACGTTCGACCTCACCGGCGGACCGCGGACCTTCGCGGTGGAGATGGCTTCGGAGAACATCGGCGCCACCGGCGAGGACTACCGCGACGGCTTCGCCGCGTTCAACGTCCTCGACATGAGCACCGCGCAGGTCTTCGACCTCATCGCGACCAGCAGGCACGCGTACGCCATCCACGAACGGCTGTTCGTGCCGGGGGTCGTCCCCGCGGCGGAGGCGTTCACCCACGTGGTGCACGCGCCGCTGGCCGGGATCGACATCAAGCCCGGCGAGTTCCACCGCTACGCCGTCACCATCGACCGCGCCGCGGGCACCGCGGGCTGGCACGTCGACGACGTCCCGGTGTACACCACGCGCGCGCCGCAGCTGCCGGAGTCCGTCCAGATCGGTTTCGGCATCATCACCCTGCATCCGATCGAAGACGGGCGCAGCACGTCGCTGCGCGGGCAGGGTCTGCACGCGTCGTGGCGCGACTTCACCGTGGCGTGACCGAACCGGCCCAGCGCCACGGAAAAGAATGGCGCCCAGCCGCACTCGACTGGGCGCCATCGTCTCCACCGCCGGTCCGGCGGCGGCTTCCACCGATCAGACGCTTTCCTTGCGGGGCCATTCGACACCGCGCGGGCGGGCGTACTCGTCCGCCGTCGCGTCTTCCCCGTTCATGTCGTACTCGTAGTCGTACTCGTCCGACTCCGTGCGACGGCGCGGGTCCCACACCATCGCGACGGCCGACACGGCCAGCAGTGCCACGACAATGGCCGCGATGACAACATAGAGCACGTCTTCCATCCTCCTGAGGTAAACAGAACAGCACGCAGCCGTGCCGGATACTCAACGCGCACAGCTTGTTTCACGCCGCTGGCATAGTAAGCCGCGCCGCCGGGAACCGGACATTCCGACGGTGGTTACCGGCCGGTCGCCACCGGACGGCCGCTCTCACCGATTCACGGAAACGCCCCCGCGAATCTTCAGCGTCGCTTAGGCTCGTCATCGTCCCGGTGGCTCCGGGACGTCCGGCGCGGCACCGGCACGCCCAAGCCTGCCGCGATCGCTGGTGGTAGCGGTGGGGTTCACCCGAATCGATGAACCTCGCCGTCCTCCATTTCCGATGAAATCCGAGGGACATTCAGCGGGAATCACCCACTCTGGGCATCCTTCGAGCTACCGTGAGCGGTCATGGACGACATCGAACTGCAGCCACCGACCGTCGCCTCCGCCAAGCAGACCGGCCTGGTCCTGGACATCGCCGCGCTCGACATCCACAACCCGCTCGCCCGGCCCGGCGAGACCACCTATCCCTACGTTCGCTGCACCGATCACCGGGTTCTGCGGCTACCCGAGCCGTTGCACCGGTGGGCCACCGAAACCATCGCCCTCAACCACAGCAAGCACGCCACCGGCGCGCTGCCCCTGTTCCCCGGACAGGTCGAATTCGGCATCCTCGACGGCACCATGTACGCCGAAGTCCTCTGACCCGCGAGAGCCCGGCGGACCCGGCCGGGCTCATTCCGATCGCCGGTGCGACCGGATCGCCGAGACCTCGGGGCGACACGGCGGCCCTGCCACGGACCGCCTGACGAAAAGACCTCGTGGACGCCGGGTGCGGGTAGGCGTGTGGCGCACGTCGCGGGCGCACGACACACTGGAGCCCGTGAATCGCATGTCAACCCGACGACGCCGCCGCGGATCGGACGGCCTGCCGTGACCGATCTCGCCCGCGGTGAGAACCGCCCCGCGCCCGGCGACCGGCTGACGGTGACCGTCACCTGCTCGGCTCCCGTCGACGTATCGGCGCTGCTGCTGAACTCGGCGGGGCGCGTGCGCTCCGACGCCGATTTCGTCTTCTTCAATCAACCGGTCGCCCCTGGCGTCACCTACCGGCACGGTCAGGGCGCGGGCGACGTGGTGGACATCCAGACCGGCGCGCTACCCGCCGACGTGGACCGCGTCGTGGTCACCGCGAGCCTGGACGGCAGCGGTCCGCCCACCTTCGCCGCCGCGGGTTCGCTGCGCGCGACCATCGCGTCCTCGTCGGGCACGCTCGCCTTCCCGATGACCGGGTTGAGCACCGAGACCGCCGTGGTGTGCGTGGAGATCTACCGCCGGGCAGGCGGATGGAAGGTGCGTGCGGTCGGCCAGGGATACGACAACGGCCTGGCCGGAATCGCGACGGCGTTCGGTGTGAACATCGATGACGAACCGGCCCCGCCGCCTTCGGCGCCCGCTCCCCCACCGGCGCATCAACCCGCGCCGCCCCCGGCGTATCAACCTGCCCCACCTCCGGCATACCAGCCTCCGCCCCCGCCCGCCTATCCACCGCAACCGGCCTATTCCGCGCCGGCCGCCGCGGTGCCGCCACCACCGATGCCATCACCTCAGCAAGGAGCGCTGCCGATGCAGAGCGAACTGTTCGCCCCCAGCCACGCCGAAGTCACCGGCGCGGGTATCCAGAAGCAGGGCGGCAAGATGATCAAGGTGGCCGTCAACGGCGAGGTGATGGCTCGGGCCGGATCGATGGTCGCCTATCAGGGCGATCTGCATTTCCAGGCGCTCGGCGCGGGCGGGATCGGCCGGGCGATCCAGCAGCGGCTGACCGGTGAGGGCGTCCCGCTGATGAAGGTGTCCGGGCGCGGCGACCTGTTCGTGGCCAACGGCGCCGCCGACGTGCACACCATCGACCTGGACGGCACCGACGGCCTCACCATCAACGGCGCCAACGTGCTCGCCTTCGATTCCGGCCTGCGCTACGACATCCGGATGGTGCAGGGCGCCGCCGGGTTCGCCAGCAACGCCGGGTTGTTCAACTGTGTCTTCACCGGCCGTGGCCGCATCGCCATCACCACGCACGGCACGCCCGTCGTGCTCAACGTCGACCAGCCGACCTACGCCGATCCGCAAGCGGCGGTGGCGTGGTCGTCGAGCCTGCAGACGGGCATCAAACGCAACGACTCGTTCGGGCTGGGCAGGCTGATGGGCCGCAGCACCGGCGAGGGGATGACGCTGTCGTTCTCCGGACGCGGCTTCGTCATCGTGCAGCCGTCGGAGCTGCCGCCGGGCGGTTTCGTCGGCGGTACCGGTGGCGGGCAGGAAGCCGGCCAGAGCGGCGGCGTGCTGGGCGGCCTGTTCGGCTGACGCGGGCGCTCAAGCCCGCAGCGACACCAGTTCCACGACGGTGATGTCCGACGGTGCGCCGACCCGCACCGGCGGACCCCAGGCTCCGGCGCCCCTGGACACGTACAGCTGGGTGTCGCCGTACCGCTCCAGCCCGGCGACGGTGGGATTCGCCAGGCCGGCGAGGTAATTGCCGGGCCAGAGCTGGCCGCCGTGGGTGTGGCCGGACAGCTGCAGATCGACGCCGTGCGCCACCGCGTCCTCGATCAGCACGGGCTGATGCGCCAGCAGCACGGCGGCGCGCGTGCGGTCGCGGTCGCCGAGCGCCTTGCCGAAATCGGGGCCGTGCCCGGTTCGTTCGCCTTGCACGTCGTTCACGCCCGCCAGGTCGAAGCCGGGCAGCTCGGTGCGTGCGTTCGCGAGCAGGTGCATGCCGAGTTCCTGGACATGCTCCACCCACTGCTCGGCGCCGGAGAAGTACTCGTGGTTGCCGGTCACGAAGAACGCGCCGTGCCGGGCCCGCAGCCCGGCCAGTGGCTCCACGGCCGAACGGAGATGCTCGACGCTGCCGTCCACCAGGTCACCGACGACCGCGATGAGGTCGGGCCGGGTGTCGTTGACGGTGCGCACCACGCGTTCGGCGAAGCCACGGCCCAGGATCGGGCCGAGATGCACATCGCTGACCACCGCGATGCGAAACCCGTCCGCTCGGCGCGGCAACTTCGCCAACGGCACGGCCACCCGCTTGACACTCGGTCCGTTCAGCACGCCATGGGCGCCGATGCCGACGGTGGTCGCGGCGGCGGCGACAGCGGCGGCACCCATCACCCGCGCGACGAAGACACGGCGCGGTACCCGAGGCGCCGTGGAATCGGCAGCAGTGGCCGGGTCCGATAAGGATTCCGGCGCGGACTCGATTCCGGCCGAGGATTCCGGCGCGGACACCGTCCCAGCCACAGATTCCGACGCGGACCCGGCTCGCACCGACGATTCCAGTGCGGACACCGTCCCAGCCACGGATTCCGACGCGGACCCAGCTGGCACCGACGACTCCGCCGCAGACACCGTCCCAGCCCAGGACCCCGGCACGGACACAGTTTCAGTTGGAGATCCCCGCCCAGACTCGGTTCGCACCGACGATTCCGGCGCAGACACAGTTGCAGCCGAAGACTCCGGCGCGGACACGGTTCCAGCCAAGGGCCCCGGCACGGGCGCGGTTTCAGTTGGGGATTCCGGCCCGGACTCGGTTCGCACCGATGATTCCGGCGCAGAGACAGTTGCCACCGAAGACTCCGGCTCAGACCCGGGTTCCGCCGAGAACTCCCGCCCGGGACGAGCTCTCACCACGGAGTCCAGTGCAGAATCGACCCCTACCGGCGACCCCGATGTCGGCCCGACTTCCGTCGGAGACTCGGATCCCTCTGCCGCCCGGCCCCGGTCGAGCCGGCGCAGCGCCAAGGCTCGGATCGGCTCGCCGACCGCCAGCGCCAGCAGCAGGTACAGGAACAGGGCCCCCCACAGGTAGCCGGGCCAGGCGATGATCCGGATCAGCGTGAACGGAGCGGACACCAGCTCCGCCACGGTCGTGCCCAGCAGCAGCAACGGCCCGGTCAGCACGATGGCGGTGCCGACGCGTCGTGCGCGCGATGTCGCTGTGGTCGTGTCCCGCACGAGCCGCCGCCATATGTACCAGTGGGCGCCGACCACCGTGAGCACGACGACACCGACGAGAACGAGCACGGCGACACCGACCAGAACAGTTTTCACGACCACGACGGCACTCTCTGTGAACATTCGGCTTGCGCGGCATCAACTTACGGCACGGCGCGAACCACGCGGGGCCGCCGACTTCCCTGCGCCGGTTATCCCGTCCGTTCCAGCACGCCGCGCAGAAACGCCGCTTGGCCCGCGTGCTGCAGATCGTCCGAGATCACGCTGACCAGCCGCACCCCCAGCGTCACCGGCGGATCCCACCGGGTGTCGACGATACGGTCCAGATCGCCGTCGGCGAGATCGCGGACGTAGCGCAGCGTCTGCTCGTGCACCGCGTCGTAGTACCCCGTGAGCAACTCCGCGGGCGCTCGCACCACGGCCACGTCGGCGGGCCGGTCACCGTAACCGGTCGCGCCCTTGTCGATCGGCAGACCGAAGCGGTCGTACCAGCCTCGAGCCGTCCAAACCTGCTCGACACCGGCCACATCGGCGATGTGGTCGTCCTGCACGCGGGTCAGATGCCAGATCAGCCATGCGATCGAGTTGGCGCCCGCATCGATGCGCTGAGCGAGGATGTCCTCGTCGAGTCCGTCCACCGCTTCGTGCACCACCTCCCTGATCCGTTCGAAGCCGTCGGTCAGTACGTCGGCGCTGGTCGCCATCAGTCGACTCCTCTCGAAGTGTCCGCTGTCCCGACCGTACCGAGCGGAACCGCCCGGCACGACCGACAGGCGGGCCACGAATTCTCGCACGATCGAACCACATTGAGTGTGCCGTTGTTCAACGGTACGATGCATGGTGGTGAGGTTGGGTCGATGACCTTTCGAGTCGGTCACCGACCGGAGGAACACATACCGAAGTGAGGAAGTACCGATGATCAACGACGTCGAGATCGGACACGTCCGGCGAGCGTTCGTCCGCGTGGCGATGGTCGCCGCGCTCGCGCTGACCCCCGTCGCGGCGGTCGCCGCACCCGCGATCGCCGCACCCGCCGTGGCGCAGCCGACCGTCGCGCAGACGAGTCAGGCCGAAGAGATCCACGGCGGCTGGCATCGCCATGGCGGGTGGGGCCGCGGCGGCTACGGCGGGTGGGGTGGCTACGGCGGCTGGGGCGGCTACGGTTACTGGGGTAGCCCGTTCGGCTACTGGGGTAGCCCCTTCGCCCCCTGGCCCGGCATCGCGTGGCTGCTGCCCGGCACCGGAAGCGCTTTCTGAGTAGGAACAACCCCGCACAGTCGGCCAGATGATCCGGCCGCGCGCTCCCGTAGGGCACCGCGAGCGCGCGGCCGATCGCTGCCGCCGCTGCGAAACGATCGCCCATTTCCGGCGACGCTCTCGGCACCGACGCACACTCCACCATCCGGCACGAGCACCGCGACCTCGCGGTGACCGTCGACTCGCGAGCCGCGCCGATGCATCCGGCGATCCGACCGACCGCAAGCCGCGTTTCGGACCCGGAGGCACCCGGTCCAGCATCCTGGCAGCGCACCGCCGTTCGTGGCGACTTCAACAGTCGCGAGACCAGCGCGTTTCGAATAATTTTCGAGTCGTTCGATCGAATTATGCGTCGCGGCAATGCATTAGCACACATATGGCAATCAGCCGACTCCATCGGCGAAACAAGCACTGACTCCGCATATTTCATGTCCATATCCGTCGCGGGCACCGCACGGATTTTTCCGTGGAATTCGCAGAACGATTGCTTCGGGAAACCGCTGCGGCCAGAATGGGTGGGGCCGAGAACCGGCATCTTGGGGATCCGTCGGCACTCGTGGCCGACACGACTAAGTGGGGAAATACGATGAGAGTCAACAGATTCGCCGCAACCGCCCTGCTCGCGGTCGGTGCCACCGGAATAGCGACGGGCGTCGCGCACGCCCAGCCGGCGGCGCCAGCGCAGGTCGGCGTGCACGGTGTCGAGCAGGGCATCGGTTTCACCTCCGCTCCCGCCGCCGACGGAACGGGGGTGGTCACCACCCTCGACGCGGGCAGCTTCGCGTTGACGGCCGACGCCAGGGCGGTCGAGCTGCGCAGCGAAACGGGACAGGTCGTCGCGACCCTGCCCCTGGCATTCCAGGCCTCCGGCGCCACCCACGGGCTGGCGCCCGCGATCAGCGACGCGGGCCGCACCCTCACGGTGACGCCGGTGGGCTCACCCGCCACCACCGAGCGCCTCAACCAGTTCGTCGGTGAGGACGAGACGCTCGCCCGCAAGCAGTACAACGCGGGGATCGGCGCTCTCATCGGCGCGGGGATCGGCGCGGTGATCGGCTTCTTCCTCGGCGGGGTCGGCGCGCTGGTCACCATCCCGATCGGCGCGGGCATCGGTGCGCTGATCGGTTTCTCCACGCCGTAATCGGCCGGTCCGGTGTGCGGGCGTCGCAGGACGACCGCACACCGATCGCCGGTCGGGCCGCCGGGGTTCCCCGGGCGTGCGCTCTCGCAACGCTCGCCGAGGGAGTCGCGGCGATCCGACCGTCGTCCAGCCCCGTGGACCGCGAGCCGAAACGAAATGCCCCGGCGGCGCGCTGGGGCATGATGGGATGGCACGAAGACGATCGGAGCGAAGACACAGGATCGGCCGAGATGGCACAGCGCAGTTCCCTCTCGCAGCGGCGCGCTGCACTGGAACAAGAGTGGTCCCGATGGATACCCGCCGGGACGCCGCAGGGTGATTCCGCACTGCGCAGCGAGGTGGCGCAATCGTGGCTGCGGTCGCTGCGCACCGTCGATCCGGCGTGCGAGCACGCGCCGCTCGCCGAAGCGGACGTCACCGCCCGGTGGGCCGAATCTCCGCTGCGCACACCGGTGTCCGAGCTCACCGATCAGCTGCGCGACATCACCGAGGGCGCGGGCTACGTCGCCGCGATCACCGACGAGACCGGCACCATCCTGTGGTCGCACGGCGGCCCGGTGATGCGCCGCCGCGCCGAACAGGTGAACTTCGCGCCGGGTGGTCGATGGGACGAGGCGCACATGGGCACGAACGCGCTGTCGCTGGCGCTGCGCACCGAACAGCCGCACACCGTGTTCTCCGCCGAACACCTGGTCGCCGCCCTGCACGGCTGGGTCTGCTACTGCGCACCCATCCGCGCGGCGGACGGTCGCCAGCTCGGCGTGCTCGACCTGTCCACCACCTGGGACCGCGCCCACCCGCTGGCCATGTCCACCGCTCGTACCCTGGTCACCGCCATCGAGACCAAGTTGCACCATCGGATGGCCGCGCCAGGGGTCCGGCTGACCTGCCTCGGCGCCGCCCGCCTGATCCGGGACGGCGCGCCCGTGCGGCTGCGCCCCCGCCACCTGGAGATCCTGACGCTGCTGGCGCTCGAGCCCGAGGGTTTCACCCACGAACGCCTGCACTTCGCGGTGTACGGCGACCGGCCGGTCGGCGCGAGCACGCTCAAATCGGAGATGTCCTACCTGCGGCGCGCCACCGGCGGCGACATCACCAGCCGCGTCTATCAGTTGGTGAGCCCACTGTCCTGCGATGCCGTGGACGTGCTGGCCGCGCTCGAGGCGGGCGACACCGCTACCGCGGTCGAGTTGTATCGCGGTCCCCTGCTGCCGGACTCGGACACGCCGGGCATCGTGCAGTGGCGCGAGTATCTGGAAGTCGGCGTGCGCACCGCCGTGCTGTCCAGTGGAAACGTCGAGCACGCGCTGCGCTACGGCGAGCGCGCGCCGCACGACGTCGAGATCCACGAACACGCGCTGCGCCTGCTTCCCCCGGGCGACGGCCGTCGCGCCCTCGCGGCCGCCCGGCTGCACGGCGCGCTGCGCGACTGAGCTCGCGCGCCTCAACGTTTCGTCAACCCTCGCGCGGCATAGTGACCCGCATCACGTCCGCAACCAGCGAGGAGTCACCCGCCATGAGCTACGCGAAGCCGGGAACCGAAGGCAGCGTGGTCGAATTCGCCACACGCTACGACAACTTCATCGGCGGTGAGTGGACCGCCCCGGTGGACGGCCGCTACTTCGAGAATCCCTCCCCGGTGGACGGCCAGACGTTCTGCGAGGTCGCGCGGTCCTCGGCCGCCGACATCGAACTGGCCCTCGACGCCGCGCACCGGGCGGCCGACGCGTGGGGCGCGACGTCGACCACCGAACGAGCCAACATCCTCAACAAGATCGCCGACCGGATCGAGGACAACCTCGAGGCGCTGGCGGTGGCCGAAACGTGGGAGAACGGCAAGCCGGTGCGCGAGACGCTGGCCGCCGACCTGCCGCTTGCGGTCGATCACTTCCGCTACTTCGCCGGAGCGGTCCGCGCCCAGGAAGGCGGGATCAGCGAGATCGACGCCGATACCATCGCCTACCACTTCCACGAGCCGCTCGGCGTCGTCGGGCAGATCATCCCGTGGAACTTCCCGATCCTCATGGCCGCATGGAAGCTCGCGCCCGCGCTGGCGGCGGGCAACGCGGTGGTGCTCAAGCCCGCCGAGCAGACCCCGGCCTCCATCCTGAAGGTCGTCGAACTGATCGCCGATCTGCTGCCGCCGGGAGTCCTGAACGTGGTCAACGGCTTCGGCGTCGAAGCGGGCAAGCCACTGGCGTCCAGCCCGCGGGTGGCCAAGGTGGCCTTCACCGGTGAGACCACCACGGGCAGGCTGATCATGCAGTATGCCAGCGAGAACATCATCCCGGTCACCCTCGAGCTGGGCGGCAAGAGTCCCAACATCTTCTTGCCCGACGTCATGGCCGCCGATGACGCCTTCCTGGACAAGGCCGTGGAGGGCTTCGTGATGTTCGCGCTCAATCAGGGCGAGGTGTGCACCTGTCCGTCCCGCGCGCTGATCCACTCCTCGATCTATGACGAGTTCATCGCCCGGTGCGTCGAACGCACCAAGGCCATCGTCAGCGGCAACCCGCTGGACGAGGCCACCATGATCGGCGCGCAGGCCAGCAACGACCAGTTCGAGAAGATCCTGTCCTACATCGACATCGGCCGCCAGGAAGGCGCCGAGGTGCTCACCGGCGGCGGCCCGCGCAAGGTGGACGAGTTCCCCGGCGGCTTCTACGTCGAGCCGACGATCTTCTCCGGCCGCAACGACATGCGGATCTTCCAGGAGGAGATCTTCGGGCCGGTGGTGTCGGTGACCACGTTCGACTCCGTCGACGAGGCGCTGAAGATCGCCAACGACACCCTCTACGGCTTGGGCGCTGGCGTGTGGACCCGCGACATCAACGCCGCCTACCGCCTGGGCCGCCAGATCAAGGCAGGCCGGGTGTGGACCAACTGCTACCACGCCTACCCCGCGCACGCGGCCTTCGGCGGCTACAAGAAGTCCGGCATCGGACGCGAGAACCACCGGATGATGCTCGACCACTACCAGCAGACCAAGAACCTGCTGGTCAGCTACTCGCCGGACAAGCTCGGATTCTTCTGATGCCCGGTCCGGTCCACCGCGTCGAGTTCACCGCGCCCGCGGAGGCGCTGCTGCGGCGACTGATCGAACAGCACGGTCCGGTGATGTTCCATCAGTCCGGCGGCTGTTGCGACGGCAGCTCGCCGATGTGCTATCCGCGCGGCGAGTTCCGGGTCGGCGGGTCGGACGTGCTGCTCGGGTATCCGGCGGCGGACACCCCGTTCTGGATGAGCGCCGATCAGTACGAGTACTGGCGGCACACCCATCTCACCGTCGACGTGGTGCCGGGACGCGGCAGCGGGTTCTCCCTGGAGGCTCCCGAAGGCGTGCGTTTCCTGATCCGCTCGCGCTTGCTCACCGACGAGGAGCTCGCGGTCCTCGAAGCCGAGCCGCCGCTGACCGGGGCGGATCTGCCGCACTGATCCGTAGTGTGGGCTGCTCACCGGACCACCGGTGAGCAGCCCTTTCCTGTCCCGAGGACGAAATAAAGCCCATGCGGGAATAGTCGGGAAGCGGATACGGTCGTTGGAGGTGGTTAGACAGGCGAACGAGAGGGGCCGCGGGTGGCGACCGAGACGGCGACGGTGTCCGTGGGATTTCGATCCGAGCGCGGCGCGATTCTCGGGTCGCTGATGCTGGCGACCGCGTTGGTCGCGCTCGACTCGACGGTCATCGCCACAGCGGTGCTCACCATCACCGGCAGTCTCGGCGGCTTCGCGCAGTTCCCCTGGTTGTTCTCCATCTATCTCCTGGCCCAGGCGGTGACGGTGCCGATCTACGGCAAGCTCGCCGACACCGTTGGCCGCAAACCGGTGATCCTGTTCGGCATTGCGATGTTCGCCTTGGGTTCGCTGCTGTGCGGCGTCGCGACCAGCATGCTGGGGTTGATCGTCTTCCGCGCCGTGCAGGGCATCGGCGCGGGTGCGATCCAGCCGATGACGATGACGATCGCGGGCGACTTGTACACGCTGTCAGAGCGCGCCAAGGTCCAGGGCTATCTGGCCAGCGTGTGGGCCATGTCCAGTGTGGCGGGCCCGCTGCTGGGCGGTCTGTTCGCCGAGTACGTCAGCTGGCGCTGGATCTTCCTGATCAATCTTCCGCTCTCCGCGCTCGCCGGATGGATGCTGGTGCGCAACTTCGCCGAGAGCGCTCCCCGGCAGCGGCAGAGCGTGGACTACCTGGGCGCGGCGCTGCTGACCCTCGGCGCGGGAGCGTTGATCCTCGGCCTACTCGAAGGCGGTCAGGCCTGGGCCTGGTCGTCTCCGGCGAGCATCGGGATCTTCGTGGGCGGCGCGGTCGTGCTCATCCTGTTCGGACTGGTGGAACGCGCTGCGCGCAATCCGATCCTGCCGCTGTGGGTGTTCACCCGGCGCGTGGTGATCGCGAGCAGTTTGGCGTCGGTGCTGGTGGGGGCCGTCGTGCTGGGCGCGACGTCCTATGTCCCCACCTTCACCCAGGGCGTGCTCGGCACCGGGGCGCTGGTCGCGGGCCTCACCGTCGGCGCGCTGACGCTCGGATGGCCGCTGGCCGCATCGCAAGCCGGAAAGGTGTACTTGCGCTTCGGCTTTCGCGCCACCGCCCTGATCGGCAGCGGATTGGCCGCGCTCGGCGCCACCAGCACGCTGTTCATCACGCAGCACTCGGCACTGTGGCAGGTCGCCGCGTCCTGCTTCGTGATCGGCACCGGGATGGGACTGGTCGCGACCCCGACCTTGATCGCCGCGCAGACCAGCGCCGAATGGACCGAGCGTGGTGTGGTCACCTCGGCCAACATGTTCGCGCGCTCGATCGGCAGTGCGGTGGGCGTCGCGGTGTTCGGCGCGATCGTCAATTCGCGTGTCGGGCACACCGATCACCCGGAGCCTGCCGCACTGGCCTCGGCGGTGCATCTGGTCTTCGTCACGATCACGGCGATGGCCGTCGTCATGCTCGTCGCCTCGGCCATGATGCCCCGGCGTTCGGCCAGCGCCTGACCGGTCGCGGCGGCCCAGGGCTGGGTAGCGTCCGTCCCCGGCGATACTGTCGGTCGGTGAACTCCAGTGCGCGCTCGACAGCCTGCGGGAGCATGCGGCACAGCCCGCGAGGCAGCGGGTTTTCCGGAAGCCTTCGGCACCGGCCGTGACGCGAGCTGGGCTTTCCAACCGAGCGAGAATGTGGAGGTCGCAGTGGCGCAGGCCGTATGCGTGATAATCGGGGTGTTCTTCCTGGGTATGGGTGTCTACGCGCTCGCCGCGCCCGCCGCTCTGATCCGGCCCTTCGGTATCCGGCTCACCGAACCGAGCGCGCGCTATGAGGTGCGCGCCGTCTACGGCGGCTTCGGACTGGCGATGGCGGCCGTGCTCGCGGTGGCCGCCGTCGACCTCGCCGCGCTGCGCGGCGGGATCATGGTCGCGGTCGGCGCGGCACTGGCCGGCATGGCCATGGGCCGGGTGGTGTCGGCCGTGCTCGACGAGCGAACGGCCTTCTATCCCACCTGGTTCTACGCCGCGGTGGAGACGATCGGGGCCGCCGCGCTCTTCCTCGCCGCCTAGCGCAAACGGTCAGCTGGTCCGCGCGGCGTCCGCCGCCGTGCCGGAGCCGGCGAGTTTCCGGAGCGCGACGTATCCGGCCGACACCAGCACCGCCCACACCGCGCCGACGACGAGCGCCGTGCGGCCGCTGTCGGTGAACAGCAGCAGCACGACCACCAATCCGAGGAACGCCAGCGCGAGCACGGTGGTGTAGGGCGCGCCGGGCAGCCGGTAATCGCTCGCCGGCAGCTCGCCGCGGGCGACCTTGGCCCGGTAGAGCAGGTGGCAGACCAGGATGACGCCCCAGACGAAGATGATGCCGATGGTCGACACCGAGGTGATGTAGGCGAATGCCTTGTCCGGGGAGACCAGGTTGACGATCACGCCGATCACCATCGCCGCCGCCGACGCGGTGATGCCGATATAGGGCACCGCGTTCGCGCTCAGCTTGTTCAACCGCGCGGGCGCCTCACCGCGCAGCGACAAGGTGCGCAGCATCCGGCCGGTCGAATAGATCCCCGAGTTGCACGACGACAGCGCCGCGGTGAGCAGCACGAAATTGACGATGCCCGCCGCCCCCGGAATGCCGATCAGCTCGAAGACCTCCACGAACGGGCTCTTGCCCGCGTGGAAGTCGCGCCAGCTGGACACCGACATGATCACCACCAGCGCACCGACGTAGAACAGGCCGATCCGGAACGGGAGCGTGTTGATCGCCTTGCGCAGGGTCTTGCGGGGCTCGCGCGCCTCCCCTGCGGTGACGCCGACCAGCTCCACGCCGACATAGGCGAACAGCACGATTTGCAACACGAGCAGCGACTGACCGATGCCGTTGGGGAAGACACCGCCGTCGGCCCACAGATTGGTGACCGTGGGGTTCGGCGCGTGTCCGAAGCCGAACAGCAGCACGCCGATGCCGAGCAGGATCATGCCGACGATCGCGGTCACCTTGATGGTGGAGAACCAGAACTCGCCCTCGCCGAACAGACGCACCGAGATCAGATTGGCGCCGAACATCACCGCGAGCACGACCAGCGCGGTGACCCACGGCGCGATGTCGAACCAGTACTCCACGTACTTGCCCGCCACGGTGATCTCGGCCATGCAGGTGGCCACCCACACCGCCCAGTACGACCACCCGGTGACGAAACCGGCGAAGCGGCCGAGGAACTCGTGCGCGTACTCGGCGAAACTGCCCGAGATCGGCCGGTAGGTCAGCAGTTCGCCGAGCGCACGCATGATCACGAAGATGGCAAGGCCCGCCGCGAGGTAGGCCAGGATCAGGGCTGGCCCGGCCTGCTCGATCGCGCCGCCCGCGCCGTAGAACAGGCCCGTGCCGATCGCGCCGCCGATGGCGATCATCTGAATGGTGCGCGGGCTCAGCCCCCTGGCGTAGCCCTCCGAGTCGCCGCTGTCCGCCGGATCCGATGGTCGGGCGTCCTGAAGGTGACGGTCGGAGGCTGTCATACTGCGGTCCTTTCGCTGGGCAGCGATGCGACGATCGGTGCGCCGGACTTACGACGAGGGATCATCGCACGTCCAGCCTGGATCACTTCGCCACGCTACCGCTGCGTCGGTGCGCGTCGTCTCCGGGCCGCGGGCGGTGGACACTTACCGGACGCGCGTCCGGCATGTCATCATCGGATTCCCCGACGATGGGTTCCGTCATGACCGAACCGCGATCCCGGCGCATCCGGCCGGGCCGCTACGCGGTGCGCACCGCCGCCGTCCTGCTCACTGTCGTCGCCGTCCTGCTCGGCGCGGCGTTCGCCGCGACCGCGGTCCTGCACATCCCGTCTCCGCCGACGCTGCTGCGATTGATGACCGACCCGCCCTCGGCCCAGGGGGAGTTGTTCGAGAGCCGCACGGTGGCCGCCTCCCCCACCCCGCGGCCGCTGCCGATCGCCCCGCGGCCGCTGCCCGACCGGGTGCCGTGGAAGGGCTCGCGCGTCCCGATCGCCGAGTTCCTCGCCGCCACGCACACCAATTCGTTCCTCGTCCTGCGCGGCGGCGCCCGCACCCACGAGTGGTATCGCGACGGCTTCTCTGCCACCACTCGGCAGTCGTCGTGGTCGGTGGCGAAGTCCGTCGTGTCGCTGCTGACCGGCCGGGCCATCGCGGCGGGACGGCTGCACGAGGACGACCGTCTGGTGCAGATCCTGCCCGAGCTGACCACCGGCGGCCCGTACGACAGCGTCACCATCCGCGATCTGCTGGACATGGCCTCCGGCGTCGACGTCGCGGAGAACTACAACAAGTATTGGCCGCTGACCGGCACCGCCCGGATGTACCTCACCGAGGATCTCGCCGGGTTCGTCCGCGACCACCAGGGCCTGCGCTTCCCGCCGGGCAGCGCGGGCGAGTACCGCAGCGTGGACACCCAGCTGCTGGGCATGGCGCTGGCGCGGGTCGCCGGCCTGCCGCTGAGCGAACTGCTGGAACGCGAGCTGTGGGCGCCGATCGGCGCCGAGGACGACGCGCGGTGGAACCTCGATCGCGCGGGCGGCCAGGAAAAGGCGTTCTGCTGCCTGAACGCGACGGCGCGCGACTTCGCCAAGATCGGCCAGGTCGTCCTGGACGGCGGGCGCGCCGGTGACGCGCAGATCGTTCCGCCGGCCTGGATCGAACGCATCCGCACCCCCGTCCGCCGAGTGGGCGAGTGGCCCTACGGCGCGCAGTGGTGGCACCCGACCGGCGGGGACGGCGCCGATCTCACCGCCGTCGGCGTCTACGGCCAATACGTCTACGTCGATCCGCCCAGCGGCACCGTCATCGTCAAACTCAGCGACCACGGCACCACCCAGGACGAGCAGGAGACCATCGAGGTCTTCCGTGCGATCGCGCGCGGCTGAGCCGGCCCGCGAAATACCGCGGGGACCCGGGACGTTGCCAGTGGAGATCGCCACTGTGGAGGAGACCCATGATCGACGTCCCGCTGTCCGTACTGGATCTCGCGCCGGTGCAGTCCGGCCGCACCGTCGGCGAGGGGCTCGACGCGACCACCGAATTGGCCAGGCGCACCGAGGCTTTGGGCTACCACCGGTTCTGGGTCGCCGAACACCACAACATGCCCGGCATCGCCAGCTCGGCGCCGAGCGTGCTGCTGGCCCACCTGGCCGCGGCGACCTCGACCATCCGGGTCGGCTCCGGCGGGGTGATGCTACCCAACCACGCGCCGCTCGTGGTCGCCGAACAGTTCGGCACCCTGCACGCGCTGCACCCGGGACGGATCGATCTGGGCATCGGGCGCGCCCCTGGCACCGACCAGGCGACCGCACGCGCGCTGCGGCGGACCGCGGACGGACTGTCGGCGGAGTCGTTCCCCCAGGAACTGGCCGCCTTGCTGGGCTATTTCCGCGGCTCCGATCCCGGCGGCATCGCCGCGACGCCGGGTCGCGGCGAGGAGCCGGAGATCTGGCTGCTCGGCTCCAGCGGCTACAGCGCCCAGGTCGCGGCGCTGCTGGGGCTTCCGTTCGCCTTCGCTCACCACATCGCCCCCGACAACACCGAGCCCGCGCTGGCGCTCTACCGCGAGCACTTCCGGCCTTCGGAGGCCCTGGAGCGCCCGCACGCGATGGTCGCGGTCGCGGCGATCTGCGCGGACACCGACGAGCGCGCCGAAGTCCTGGCCGGTCCGCGCGACCTGGCCTTCCTCAATCTGGTGCGCGGCACGCCGCGGGCGCTGGCCACGCCGGAGGAAGCGGCCGCCTTCCGTCCGTCGGAGCAGGAGCGCGCGTTCATCCGGCAGCGCAGGGCCGGGCAGTTGCTCGGCTCCCCGGAGACGGTGCGCGGACAGCTGGAGGATCTGCTGCGCCGCACGCAGGCCGACGAGCTGATGATCAACACGCTGGTCTACGACATCGACGACCGCGCCCGATCGTTCGAGCTGCTCACCGAGAAGGTCGCGGCCTGAGCCGGGTCAGTGCAAACGGAAGCCGTGGTCGGCCAGCGATTCACGCAGCCGATGCCTGCCGTTCAGCGCCGCCGCCGAGCCGAGCCGGGCCAGCACGCGTTCGGTCCAGGAATGCGACAGCTGTTGCTCGGCATAGAATTCCGCGATCCTGGTCTCGTACTCGGCCACGTGCGCGCGCTGCGCGTCCAGATCGTAGGTCTCCCGGTGCAGCACGGCCTCCTGCGGCAGGCGCGGCTTCACCCGCGCGGCCTCGGCGGGGTCCGGGTGGCCGACCACCAAGCCGAAGACGGCGAAGACCTGCGTCGGCAGCCCCAGCTCGGCGGCGACTTCTTCCGGCTTGTTGCGCAGCGCGCCCACATAGACGGTGCCCAGTCCGAGCGATTCCGCCGCCACCACCGCGTTCTGCGCCGCGAGCGCGGCGTCGATGAATCCGACGTAGCTCGATTCGAGGTAGTCCGCGCCATCCAACGGCGCGCTCCGGTCGTCGGCGAGCTGGCGCAGGCGCGCGAAATCGGCCGTCCAGACCAGCAGCACCGGCGCCTGCACGATGTGGGCCTGGTCGCCCGCGAGCGCGGCCAGGCGCGCCTTGCGCCGCGGGTCGCGCACCGCGATGACGCTCCAGACCTGCAGGTTCGACGAGGTCGGCGCGGACTGCGCCGCGGAGATCAGCAGCCGCAGGGTGGCGTCGGGCACCGGGTCGGACAGGTAGCGGCGCACCGAGCGATGCTCGTGCAGCACTTGCAGAACCTGGTTCCACTGCGCGGGTTCGACCGGTCGCGGATCGCGGTAGCGCTGTTGCACGGCGTGGGTGGGGGTCGGCACGGACTGCGTCATGGGCGTCATCCTTTCGCCGGGGCGGCGCGCCGTCGACGGTTCCCCGCAGCTCGAGCGGAACACAGGTAGGGTAAGTAAGGCAATCCTAATTAGCATTATCGGAGGTTCTCTTGGCACGTCCCCGCACCACCTTCACGGTGCAGCGCACCGAATGGCTCACCCCGCACCTGATTCGGGTGCATCTCGGCGGCCCCGGCTTCGCCGCGTTCCGGCCCAGCGAGTTCACCGACTCGTATGTGAAGTTCATCTTCCCGCAGGACGGCAACGAGGTGCTGCGCACCTACACCGTCCGGTCCGTCGACCCCGTGGCCGGGGAGATCGCGGTCGATTTCGTCTTCCACGGCGCGGAGGGCATCGCCGGACCGTGGGCCGCCGCGGTCCAGCCCGGAGAGACCATCGACTGCTACGGACCCGGCGGCGCCTACGCCCCGCGCCCGGATGCCGACTGGCATCTGCTGGCCGGTGACGAGGCGGCGCTGCCTGCCATCGCCGCCGCGCTCGAGGCGATGCCCGGCGAGGCCACCGGGCTGGCGTTCGTCGAAGTCGCCGGTCCGGACGACGAACTGCCGTTGAAGAAGCCGGACGGCATCGAGCTGACCTGGCTGCACCGCGGGACACGCGCCCCCGGCGAGGTGCTCGCCGAGACCGTCCGCTCCGCGTCGTGGACGCCGGGGCAGGTCCAGGTGTTCATCCACGGCGAAGCGGAGTCGGTGATGAAGAATCTGCGCCGCTACATCCGCAAGGATCGCGGCGTCACCGCGGAGTGGGCGGCGTCGATCTCCGGATATTGGCGCCGCGGCCGCACCGAGGAAGGCTTCCGGGAATGGAAGGCCGAGCTGCGAGCGGCCGAGGGGGCCGACGGCTGAGCCCTCAGCTCAGCAGTCCGACGATGGTGGCGGACAGGAAGCTGACCAGGGTGGCGCCGTAGAGCAGGCGAAGCCCGTTGCGGGCGATGACGGTGCCTTGTTTCTCGCTGAGGCTGCGGACCGCGCCGGTGACGATGGCGATGGTGGAGAAGTTCGCGAACGACACCAGATATGTGGACACGATCGCGACGGTGCGGTCCGACAGCCCGGCGTGTTGCCGGTTGAGTTCCTGCATGGCGACCACCTCGTTGGACACCAGCTTGGTGCCCATGAACCGGCCCGCTGCCGCGGCCTCCTCCCACGGGATGCCGGTCATCCAGGCCAGCGGGGCGAAGACGTGGCCCATCACGTCCTGGAACGTGGTGCCGTGGAACAGCGCGGCGAAGATCCCGTTGACCATGGCGAGCAAGGCGATGAATCCGATCAGCATGGCCGCGACGGTGAACGCCACCTTCCAGCCGACCAGGATGTACTCGGTGAGCATCTCGAAGAACGACTGCCGCTTGCGGCTGTCGGCGATCTCCTCGCCGAGCAGCCGGGCGTCGTCGGCGGCGGCGACCGCGTAGGGATTGATCAGCGAGCACACCACGAAAGCGCCGAGCATGTTCAGCACGATGGCCGCGATCACGTACTTCGGGTCGATGAGCAGCATGTAGGCGCCGAGGATGCCCGCCGACACCGTGGACATCGCCGAGGCCGCCAGGGTGTACATCCGCTGCGGCGGGATGTCGTCGAGCATGGCGCGCAGCGAGATGAACACCTCGGACTGGCCGAGGATGGCGGAGGCGACCGCGTTGAACGATTCGATCCGGCCGAAGCCGCTCACCCACGCCAGCAGCAGGCCGAGGTACTTGATGATCAACGGCAGCACCCGCAGGTGTTGCAGGATGCCGATCAGGGCGGAGACCAGCACGATCGGCATCAGGACCGCGAACAGGAACGCGGGCCCGCCGCTGCCCACGGCGGGCAGCTCGCCGAACACGAACGCGGTTCCCTGGGCCGCGTAGCCGAGGATGTGGGCGAAGGCGTCGCTGACCGCGCGGATCACGGTGGCCCCCACCCCCGTCTTCAGCAGCAGGAACCCGAACGCGATCTGCACGAGCAGCAGCAGGGCGATCCGGGGCAGCCGAGCGGCGGCGGCGCGGCGGTCGGTACTGGGCAGCCAGGCCAGCAGCAGGAAACACACCAGCCCGGCGCTTCCGATCAAATGATGCACGCGGACCTCGGCGGCCGTGGCCTACAACAGCTTGTGGGAGCACCTCTCATGTCGGTTTATGCTGCGGTGTCTCCACAGTTGAGAAGCCGCGGCCACCCGCGGGCACACCGGCAGCGTCCCGGCCGCCCGGGACGATCCCGGGCGGCCGGACATGGTCGTAGACGCCGCTTCACTGTCGCGGCGCGCGCAACGCCTCCTCCACGAACTGCGTGGTGTAGGTCGCGGACAGGTCGATGCGATCACGCACGGGCCGCACATTCTTCGAGTACTTGCCGAGGATCTCCAATACGTTCTGCGCGCCTTCGGGTTTCATCAACCCGTCGCCGTTGAACATGCCGATGGAGTCGCGGATCGACTGGACGTAGAGGTCCTTGCCCGCGCTCGCGTACTGCGGCGGCATCTTCTCGGCGATCTCCTCCGGCGTGTGCGTATCGATCCACTGCAGCGTCTGCACGAACGCGGCGGCGAGCTTGCGCACGATGTCGGGGTGAGCCTCGATCGTCGCGCAGCTCATGTACAGCGACGTCGCCGGATACAGTCCGCCGAGCGCGGCCCTGGTGCCCGCCTCGGTGCGCAGATCCACCAGGATGCGCGCATCCCCGGAGTTCACCATCTGCGCCACCGTGGGATCGGTGGTCATGCCCGCGTCGATGCCGTCGTGGTTCATGCCCGCGATGAACGTCTGCCCCGCACCGACTTTCACCCGGGTGTAGTCGGCGGTGCCCATGCCGGCCTGGCCGGTGAGCGCCTGGGTGAGGAAGTCGGTCGATGAACCGAGCGAGGTCACGCCCAGTTTCTTGCCGCGCAGGTCGGCGACCGAGGTGATGTCCGCGTCCGCTTTCGACACCAGTTCGACCTCACCCGGCACGTCGGACATCTGCACCACCGAGCGGATGCACTGGTCCTTGGCCTGCAGATCGATGGTGTGGTCGTAGAAGCCGACCACGCCCTGCACGTCGCCGGTGAGCAGCGCGGTCTCGGCGGTGGCTCCGGACTGCTCGCCGAGCAAGGTCACATCGATGTCGTTGCGCTCGAAAAAGCCGAGCTGGCGGGTGAGCACGGCGGGCAGGTAGATCACCTTCTCCAGTCCGCCCACCATGATGGTGATCTGCGGTCGGCCGCCTGCCATGGGGATGGTGCGGGAGTCCCGGCATCCTGTGGCCGTCAGCAGTGCCGCGACCACCACGGCGACGAGCGCGAGCTGCTTGCGATACCTCATGATCAGATCCCGTGGTTCGAGGTCGTCTGCGAGGGCCGCCATTTCAGCAACCGGTTCTCCGCCGCGCCGATGCCCCACTCGGCGATCAGCGCGATCACGGTGATGATGATCATGCCCGCGTAGATGCCCGCCGAGTCGAAGGTGCCCTGCGCGTTGCTGATCAACAGTCCCAGGCCCTTGCTCGCCCCGGCGTATTCGCCCACCACCGCGCCGATCAGCGCGAAGCCGAACGCGGTGTGCAGGCTGGACAGGATCCAGGTGGTCGCGCTCGGCAGCACGATCGACACCAGCACCTGCCTGCGGCTCGCGCCGAGGATGCGGGCGTTGTCGATCACGTTGCCGTCCACCTCGCGCGCACCGGTGAACGCGTTGAAGAACACCGCGAAGAACACCAGCACCACCACGGTCGCCACCTTCGAACTCAGCCCGAGCCCGAACCAGATGATGAACAGCGACGCCAGCACGATGCGCGGCACGGCGTTGAGCGCCTTGATGAACGGCGCGAGCACCTCCGCCCAGTAGCGGCTGCGGCCGAGCAACACGCCCAGCACGACGCCGGCCACCGTGCCGATCACGAAGCCGAGCACGGCCTCCTGCACGGTGGTGTAGACCTGCAACCAGACCGAGCCGAATTGCGTTCCCTCGGTGAACCATTCGACCAAACGCGCCCAGATCAGCGACGGCTTGGAGTAGAAGAACGGGTCGATCCACACCGTGGCGGTGAGTTCCCACGCGCCCAGCCACAGCGCGACCAGCGCGGCGCGCAGGCCCCAGGTGCGGATCCTGGCGCGGCGGGCGGAGGTGCGCACCCTGGCCAGGATCTGCTCCTCGGTCTCGTTCTCCACCGCCGGCTCGTCGACGGCATCCTGGACCAGCACGTCATGCGACACGGGAGGCTCCCTTCGCCCGAGCCGCCTCGACCTGATCGCGCAGCGTCTGCCAGATCTCCTGGTAGATGTCGCGGAATTCGGCCGTCAGCCGCACGTCCTCGACGCTGCGCGGCCGGGCCAGGCCCACGGGGAAGTCACCGCAGACGGTGGCCGGGCTCGCCGTCATCACCACCACCCGGTCGGCGAGCACGATCGCCTCCTCCAGATCGTGGGTGACGAAGACGACCGCCGCGTTGGTGCCCGCCCAGACCCGCAGCAATTCGTCCTGCATGAGCTGACGGGTCTGCACGTCCAGCGCGCTGAACGGCTCGTCCATCAGCAGGATCTCCGGCTCGTTGACCAGCGTCTGCGCCAGCGCGACGCGCTTGCGCATCCCGCCGGACAGCTGATGCGGGTAGTAGCTCTCGAACCCGGCCAGCCCGACCGTGCGCACCCACCCCGCGGCTTTCGCGCGCGCCTCGGCCTTCGACGCGCCACGCAGGCGCGGGCCCAGCGCCACGTTGTCCAGCACGCTCTTCCACGGCAGCACCGCATCCTGCTGGAACATGTAGCCGATGCCATCGGGGATGCCGTCGACGTCCTTGCCGCGCACCAGCGTCCGTCCGGCCGAGGCCGGCTCCAGGCCGGACACCAGCGACAGCGTGGTGGACTTGCCGCATCCGGTCGGGCCGACGACGGCGACGAATTCGCCGGGGCGCACGGCGAGGTTCAGATTGCGCACGGCGGTGTGGATGCCGCCGCCGGTGCCGGGGAAGCGCTTGGTCGCGTTCCGCAGCTCGATGAGTGATTGCGTCATTGCTTCCTACTCCTGCGAGATCGGGTCGGGGGAAACGTACGTGGCCCCGGTCACACGCCGGAGCTTGTGCGCACAACCGCCACAAACGCGGGATCTGCGGGTTTTGCGCATTCTGCTCATGCGCCGCGCGCGGGGGTCTGCGCTTATGCTGCGGCCATGGCCACTGAGGGCGCGCGGGCCGTGCGATTGCGGACCCAGGTACTGCTGTCGCAGATCCTGGTGGTCGCGCTGACGCTCGGCGTCGCGTTCGCGGTGTTCGGCTATCTCAGTGACCGGCGGCTGCGCGACGCCTACGGCCAGCGCGCGCTGGCCGTCGCCCGCACTGTCGCCGCCGACCCGGTGGTGCGCGCCGAAGTGGCCGGGTACGCGCCGGGCGCGGTCGATCCCGGCGTGCGTCGGCAACTGGCCACCGGCCCGCTGGAGCGGGTCGCGGTGGACGCGACCCAGCGCAACGATGCCTTGTTCGTGGTCATCACCGATGACGCGGGAATTCGCCTGGCGCATCCGGACGCCGGGCGGCTCGCCGAGCACGTCAGCACCGATCCGTCGGAGGCGCTCGCGGGCCGCGAGTCGATCACCGAGGAACGCGGCACGCTCGGTGACTCCGTGCGCGCGAAGGTTCCCGTCACGGCACCCGGTTCCGACCGTGTGGTCGGGGCGGTCAGCGTCGGCATCGCCACCGACGCGGTGCACGAGCAACTGCTCGGCGATCTGCGCACCGCGGGCGGGCTGGTCGCGGTGGCGCTCGCGGTCGGCATCGCCGGATCGGTGCTGCTCGCCCGCCGGTGGCGCGGGCTCACCCTCGGGCTGGAGCCGGACGAGCTGGCCGAGCTGGTCCGCGGCCAGGCCGCGGTGCTGCACGGCATCGGCGGCGGCGTGCTGGCCGTCGACGCGGCGTGGCGCACGACCTTCGTCAGCGACGAGGCGCGCAGGTTGCTCGGCGTCGCGCCGGACATCGGATGCCCGGTGGACCGGATCGGACTCACCCCGCGGGTGCTGGAGGTCTTCCGCGACCTCGACCAGCAACCCACCTCGGCGACGATCGGCGCGAACGTCGTCATCGTCTCCGCTCGCTCGGTCAGCCGCGACGGGCGTGATCTGGGCGCGGTGCTCACGGTGCGCGACCGCACCGACGTGGAATCGCTGACCAGGCAGCTGGACGCGGTGCAATCGATGAGCACGGTGCTGCGCGCGCAGCGCCACGAATTCTCCAACAAGATGCACCTGATCAGCGGACTGCTGCACAGTGGGCACGTCGAGGAAGCGGCGCGGTCGGTGGACGAGCTGATCGGCGCGGGTCCGCTCGGTCCGGCGACGCCGGGTATCGACGCCATCCACGACACCTACCTGCAGGCCTTCCTGGCCGCCAAGGCCGCGCACGCCAGGGAGAGCGGGGTGGAACTCGTGCTCGGGCCCAACACCTGGGTCGAGGGCGATCTCGCCGATCCGGTGGACGTGACCACCGTGCTCGGCAATCTGCTGGACAACGCCATGGAAGCCGTCCGCGCCGGGGACCGGCCGGTGCGGCAGGTGGAAGTCGAATTGGTGCAGGAGGATTCGACACTGCACATCACGGTCGCCGACAGCGGCGACGGTGTCGGCCCCGATCTGGTGGACCGGCTGTTCATCGAAGGGATCTCGACCCGCGACGATCGCGGCGTCCCCGGTGGGCGCGGGGTGGGACTCGCCTTGATCCGCCAGATCGTCCGCGCCCACGGCGGCGACGTCCGCCTTTCGAGTGCGGGCGGCGGGGAACCGCCACTCGTCGGCGCGGAGTTCATCGCCCGCATCCCCGGGGTGCTCGTGGAGAGCGAGGTGTCATGGCCTCGACGACCCTGACCGTCCTGGTCGTCGACGACGACTTCCGGGTGGCGAACCTGCACGCCGGAATCGTGCAGGCCATCCCGGGTTTCACGGTGGCCGGCACCGCGAACACCCTTGCCGCCGCCCGGGACATCATCGCTACGCAGCCCATCGACCTGGCGCTGGTGGACGTCTACCTGCCGGACGGATCAGGGATCGATTTCGTCCGGGCGCTGCGCTGCGACGCCATGGTGCTCACCGCGTCGACGGAGAGCGAGTCCGTGCGCGCCGCGGTGGCGGCGGGTGCGGTGTCCTACCTGGTCAAGCCCTTCCCGCAGACCGAACTCGCCGCCCGGCTCGCCGCCTACGCCCGCTATCGGCGCATCCTCGCCGTGCCGCAGGCCGACAACGCCCGGGTCGCCGCTGCGCTGCACGCGCTGCGTCCCTCGGTCACCGCCACCCCGGCGGCAACCGTCGCCTCCCCGACCAAAGACGCAGTCCTGCAAGCGATTCTCGATGCAGACGCGCCCCTGTCGGCGGGCGAGGTCGCGAGCGCCATCGGTATCTCCCGGGCCACCGCGCAGCGCTATCTCGCCGCGCTCGTGTCCGGCGGCGCGGTGCGCATGAGCCTGCGCTACGGCAGCACCGGGCGGCCCGAACAGGAGTACTCCGCCGCACCGCCGCACTGAGCCGACGCGGTGTCTCAACGGCTGCCGAGCCGGAATCGGGCTTTCCGGGTTGCAGCGACGCGTGGGCTGGGTCGCGACGCCGTGGCCCGGCGGTCACCGGTCGCTGAATCCGCCGGTTCTGCGCCCATCCGCGCGCTCCGGCACAGGGCTCGGCCGGGTGAGGGCGCGCGGCCATGCCGTCCCGAGCCGCACCGTCCGGCAGGGTCCGATCGTCCGGCGCGGCGGCGCTCACTTCGAGCCGCGCACCGCTTCCCGCCCTGCTCAGCCGCCGCCCCATGCCCACCACATCCTCATCGGCGCGCCGGCGTCCGGGCACGAGCATCGTCTTCTGCTCGGGCGCCGCCCCGGCTCGGATGCGGGTGCCCGCCACGCTGTCGTCGGCGCGGTAGCGTCGGGACATGAGCATCGTCGAGGTCGCCGTTGTCGGCTACGGATTGGCCGGGTCGGTCTTCCACGCCCCGCTGATCGCCGCGCAGCCGCGGATGCGGGTCGCGGCCGTGGTGACCTCTTCGGCGGAGCGTGCCGACCGGGCGCGCGCCGAACACCCCGGTGTGCGGGTGGCGCCGCGCGCCGAGGAGTTGTTCGCCGCACCGGACGGCATCGATCTGGTCGTGATCGCGACACCGAACCATACGCACGCACCGCTGGCCGGGCAGGCGCTGGAGGCCGGGCTGCCGGTGGTTGTCGACAAGCCGTTCGCGGTCACGGTGGACGACGCCGAAGACCTCGTCCGGCGCGCGGAGCGGTCCGGCCTGGCGCTGTCGGTCTTCCAGAACCGTCGCTGGGACGGTGACTTCCGGACGGTGCGCGAACTCGTCGAGACCGGAAGACTCGGCCACGTGCGGCGTTTCGAGTCCCGGTTCGAACGGTGGCGTCCGGTGCCGAAGGGCGGCTGGCGGGAGGTCGGCACCGACGAGGAGGGCGCGGGCATTCTGCTCGACCTCGGCAGCCACCTGGTGGACCAAGCGGTGACCCTCTTCGGTCCGGTGGTTTCGGTGTACTGCGAGCTGGACCGGCGGCGAGAAGGGATCACCACCGACGACGACGCGTTCGTCGCGCTCACCCACACCGGCGGTGTGCGCTCCCATCTCTGGATGAGCGCCGTGGCCCCGCAACTCGGGCCGCGTTTCCGGGTGCTCGGGTCGGAAGCCGCGTATGTCACCCATGGGCTGGACCCGCAGGAGGACGCGCTCCGGTCGGGGCGTCGTCCGGAGAGCGATTCCGATTGGGGCACAGTCGATCCCGAGCGCTGGGGCGTGCTGGGCGCGGAACCGGACTTCGCCCCTCTGCCGACCGCACCCGGCGCATATCCCGAGTTCTACTCCGCGATGGCCGCCGCGCTGCTCGACGGCGGGCCCGTGCCCGTCGACCCGCGCGACGCCGTCACCACTCTGCGCCTGCTGACGAAAGCCCGCGAGTCGGCGGCCAGGGGTGTGACCGTCACCGCCTGACCGCCACTGGCTACCTGCGCCGCGACTCGATAACGTCGGTCCCTGGGCCGGCCGCTCCCGGCCGCCCGCCGGAGAGGAGAACCGAGTGGGTGCAACGGTTTTCGCGGTGCTGCTGCCGCTGGCGCTGGCCTTGGTGATGTTCGGGCTCGGATTGACCTTGACGACCGAGGATTTCGCGCGCGTGCTGCGGTACCCGAAAGCGGCGGTGATCGCGCTGGTGTGCCAGATGATCCTGCTTCCCGCGGTATGCCTGGGCCTGATCCGCCTGTTCGGGCTGGACGGCGCGCTCGCGGCGGGCATGCTGCTGCTGGCGGCCTCACCGGGCGGAGCGTCGGCCAACCTGTTCAGTCACGTCGCCGGAGGCAATGTGGCGTTGAACATCACGCTCACCGCGATCAATTCGGTGCTCGCGGTGTTCACCCTGCCGGTGGTGGTGGCGCTGTCCTACGCCTTGTTCCTGGACGGCACGGGTTCGGTGGGACTTCGACCGGACAAATTCGCGCAGGTCTTCGCCATCGTGCTGGTGCCCGTCGCGATCGGCATGGTGGTGCACCGGCGGTTTCAGCAGTGGTCGCGGCGGATGCGCGGTGCGGTCAAGATCCTGTCCGTCGTGGTTCTGGCGCTGGTGATCGCGGCCGGGGTGGGCTCCGATCCGGACATCCTGACCGAGCACATCGGCGAGCTGTCGGCGATCTGCCTGTGCTTCGCCGTGATCAGTCTGGCCGTCGGCTACTTCCTGCCCCGGCTGTTGCGTGTGGAAGCCGATCAGGCGATCGCTTCGGCGATGGAGATCGGCGTGCACAACGCGGCGCTCGCGATCGCCGTCGCCGCTTCGGTCTTGGACAACGAGACCATGGCCGTTCCCGGCGCGGTGTACGGGGTTCTGATGAACATCCCGGCGGCGATCGCCGCGTATCTGCTGGCCAGGCGGGCGCGCCGCGAGCAGTCCGCGCCCGCGCCGAGCATGGCGGGTTGACGGAGACGGTCCGAGCGGACACGGACGGGCCCGGTGAGTAGCCTCTCGGAGGGTCGATGCCACGCGAAGGGAGTCAGCTGCGCGATGCAACCGCTCGGCACGAACGATCCAGCCCGGATCGGGGATTACCGCCTGCTCGGCGTGCTCGGCGCGGGCGGCATGGGCCGGGTCTACCTCGGCCGGAACTCGGGCGGGCGCACCGTCGCGGTGAAGGTCATCCGCCCGGACATGATCGACGCCGAATTCCGTCAGCGCTTCCGGCGCGAGGTGGCCGCGGCCCGCCGGGTCGACGGGCACTTCACCGCACCGGTGCTCGACGCGGACGTCGACGCCGATCCACCCTGGCTGGCCACCGGTTACGTGGCCGGATTCCCGCTGGCCGACGCGGTCGAGCGGTACGGGCCGTTCACGGAGAATGCCCTGCTCGTGCTGGCGCACGGGCTGGTCGAGGCGTTGACCGCCGTCCATGGAGCCGGTGTGGTGCACCGCGACCTCAAACCGTCCAATGTCCTGCTGGCCCTCGACGGCCCCAAGGTGATCGATTTCGGCATCGCCCGCGCCGTCGACGACAGCAGGCTCACCACCACCGGAAAGGTCATCGGCTCACCGGGGTTCATGTGTCCGGAGCAGGTGACCGGCGACCCGATCGGCCCGCCCGCCGATGTCTTCGCACTCGGCGGCGTCCTGGTGTTCGCGGCGACCGGCCACGGCCCGTTCGGCGTCGGCGAGGCGGTGCACATGCTGTGGCGGGTGGTGTACGAGCAGCCGCGGCTCGACGACGTGCCGGAACGGCTGCGCCCGCTGGTGGCCGCCTGCCTGGCCAAAGACGCCGCGGCGCGCCCGACTCCGGAACAACTGCTGTCCCAGCTCACCGCGCTGGGCATCCCCGACCGCGGCGGCTGGCTGCCCGGCCCGGTGCTCGAGGAGGTCGGCCGCCGTGCGGTCGAGTTGCTGAATCTGGACTCCGGGCCACTCGACCACCAGCGGTTCTTCGTGCCCGCTGATCCAGCGCGCACGGCCGACACCATGGTCGGCCCCGCACCACCTACCGACGCGCGGTACCCGCGAGGCGATCCAGGACGATCGGCGTCCACGCCGCACTCCCTCCCGCCGCGAACGCCTCCCGCGTTCGCGAGACCTCCGACGCCTGCACCCGCGCACCAGGTTTCGCCCGCGTTCGGTCCGGTCCCCGCCGCGCCACCCGCACGCCGCCCCGGCCGCGTTCTGCTCATAGCCGGAGCGTTCGTCGTCTGCCTCGCCGTCGCGATCGCCGCGTTCGTGGTCGGCGCTCAGCTACGGAACCAGAACGCGAACGAATCGGCCGACCAGATCACGCGAACCACCGGCAGCTCCTCCGCGGCCACCGCCACCGAGGCCGTCGACGCGGAACCGACCGGCAGCGGTCCTTCCGGCAGCAGTGTTCCGGAGGCTTTCGTCGGAGAATGGAAAGGCGTGGCCCGCGACCCCTTGTTGTCCTTCGACATCGTGCTGACCATTCGTGACGGCGCGGTGGGCCAAGAAGTCGCGCAGTCGTCGAACACCGGCAAATTGAGCGGTGAGCGCTGCGAACGCACGGAGACGCTCACCGCCGCGGGCGAGAGCCAGTTGTCGTTCGTCGCGCGGCTCTCCGGCGGCTCCCCGGCCTGCTTCGACAATGGTTCCACCTCGACGGTCACCCTGCAGCCGGACGGTTCCCTGTCGTACCGGACCTCCGGCGTCATCGGCAACATCGAAGGCGTCCTGCGCAAGAGCTGACGGCGTGAGGACCGGGCGCCGTGCGCGGGAACGCACGCCCGAGCGCCGCGGTCCGCGGGCGGTTAAGGTGCGGCGGTGGACAGAGCGGAATTCTTCGAGCGCGGCGCTTCCATCGCCGATCGTCTGACGACGACGCAAGCGCAGCCGCCGTGGTGGCTGGTGGCGGCGGCCGCGGTGGCGGCGCTCGTGCTGGTGGGTTACACCCCCGTCTGGCGGTTGACCCGCAATATCGTCACCATCGCGCACGAAGGCGGGCACGCCTTGGTCGCCCTGCTGACCGGCCGCAAGCTCAACAGCATCCGGTTGCATTCGGACACTTCGGGGCTCACCGTGTCGAGCGGCAAACCCTACGGCCTCGGAATGATTCTCACCACCATGGCCGGTTACCCGGCGCCGCCGCTGCTCGGTCTCGGATTCGCCGCGCTGCTGGGCGCGAGCCGGATCACGCTGCTGCTCTGGACCGCCATCGTGCTGCTCGCCGCGCTGCTGATCAAGATCAGGAATGTCTACGGCGCCATCACCGTGCTCGGTCTCGGAGCGGTGGTCTTCGTGGTCTCCTGGTTCGGCACCGACACGCTGCAAGCGGGTTTCGCGTATCTGGGCGCCTGGTTCCTGCTGTTCGCCGGGGCGCGTCCGGTCATCGAGCTGCAACGAAGCCGTTCCCGGCAGCAACGCGCCCGCTACCACGAGGTCGACTCCGACGCCGATCAGCTCGCCCGGCTCACCCGCCTGCCCGGCCTGCTGTGGGTCTTCGTGTTCGGCGCGATCGCCGTCGGTTCGCTCGCGGTCGGGGCGTGGCTGCTCGTCTCCGCCATCGCCGAAGTCTGCCTGCCTGGCGCGCCTTCGGGGTCCTGCTTCGCGGCGCGCTGACCGCCGCGCTGCGCCACCCGGTCGGCTCGACTAGGCTTCGATTCCGCCCAGTGCCGACGCCTCACCTGCGGCGGCGGCGCATTCGCCGAGCTCACCCCTTCGGCCGTCCGACGCCGGATCGCGATTCACGACCCCCAGGGAGCCAGCATGGTGAACATTCCCGCGCGCGCACCGAGCACCGCTGCGCGGCGGCTTCTTCCGGCACTGGTCTCGGCCGTCACGGTGCTGCTCGGCACGATCACGCTCGGTCCGACCGCCTACGCCGCACCTTTCGGCACGGCCTGCGGCACACCCTTGACGCGGGCGGAGACAGCCGAGATCGCGCAGCTGTCCGCGGCCGGGCCGCAGGCCGGTACCTCGTTGTGGCAGTTGGAGCAAGCCATCGACCGGCACCGCCGGATCACCGATATCCTCGTCCGCCACCACGATTCACGCGGTGTGTTCGCCCTCGGGCTCGACGCGGTGGAACAAGCGGCCGTCCTGCCGCTGCAGCGCGACCCCGCGTCGTTCGACGACCCGGAATGGGCGCACCGGATCAGTCTCGAGCTGCTGTCGCGGTTCCTGCGCGCGCTGCACGCCGAATTCACCGGCGCACCCGCCGAACCGCAGTGGGCGCACTACTTCGACCTGACCCGCCGCTGCGAGCTGTCCCCCGCGCGCGTGGCGATGGCCGGTTACGACGCGCATTTGACCGTCGATCTGGCCTACTCCGTCGCGGCCATCGGAAGCTCGGCCGCGAACGCGCGGGACTACTTCCGTATCGTCGACTCGATCGCCCAGCAAGGAGCGCTGATCGTAGCCGCGACCAGATCCGTCTACGGCGGTGACCTCGGGCCGCTGTGGCGCTTCTATTTCGTCGGCGAGGGCTTGGACGCGGTGCTCGGGCAAGGCGTGGCGACCGGCCCTCTGCTCCGGCTGGCCGACGCGGGCGCCAATGTCGTCATCTTCGGCAACGGACTGGCCCTGCAGGACCCGGCCGCGGCGCCCGCCGTCACCGCCGAGATCGACGCCCTGTGGCGCGGCCTGGATCTCGGTTTCGAAGTCCTGTCCGGCCTCGGCGGGCTCTGACCGGCGCACCGTCACGCCAGCGCCGCGACGGCGGCACGCACGACGTCCTCGGGCGGTCGGGTCGCGTCGACGGCGCTCCCGCGCTCGTCGGCATCGAGCCGCTCCAGGGTGGCCAGCTGGGAATCCAGCAGGTTCGGTGGCATGAAGTGCCCGCGGCGTGCGGCCAGGCGGCGTTCGAGTTCCTGGCGGGGCGCGTCCAGATGCAGGAAGAAGACGCCGGTTGCGCGGCCGCGCAACCGGTCGCGATACGCCCGTTTCAGGGCGGAACAGGTCACGACGCCTCCGCGACCGGATCGCTCGGCCATCCAGGCGGCCAAGGCGTCGAGCCACGGTGCGCGGTCGGCATCGTCCAGCGGCGTGCCCGCCGCCATCTTCGCGATGTTCGCGGGCGGGTGGAAAGCGTCGCCTTCGGCGTACTCGACCCCCAGCACTTCGGCCAGGCGGGCGCCGACCGTCGTCTTCCCCGATCCCGACACCCCCATCACGACGATCACCGGTAGATCACGCACTCGGACCCTTCTCCCTCCGATGGCGGACTCTCCCGCGCACACGGGCTTGTCATCGGCAACAACCTAGCCGCCGAGCACTTCGTCGGCCCGTGCAGTGACCCTGCGCGCCACCGCCGATACATTTCGAGAACAGCGGGAGGACCTCGCCCTGGAATGCCAGCTCACCCGGCCGGGGCCGGGGCGCGACCGGCTCGCCGCCCTGCTCGACCCGTTGGAGGGCCACCCCGAACTGTTCGACACCTTGCGCGAGCACATCCGCAACGACTTCAACCGCCTGCGCACCTCACGGACGATGTATCCGCACCCGAACACCGTCGACCATCGGCTCGAGCGCATCGGCCGCCTCACCGGCTCGGACACCGCCGTTGCGCACGCGCTCTACCGACTGCGCGCCGCGCTCATCGCACGGACTTACACGCAGTCCGCACCCGCGCCGGACCGCCCCGCGCGGTGAACACGTTTCAGGCGCGCCGCCGCACCGGGTCGGCCCCGTTCCGGCTGCTCCGGCCCCCGGCCGAGCAGCCGAGGCGCGCCACTGACGCGACCGCTAGGGTCATCGACATGGAACTACGCATCTTCACCGAGCCGCAGCAGGGTGCGAGCTACGACACCTTGCTCACCGTCGCCAAGGCCACCGAGGACTTGGGCTTCGACGCGTTCTTCCGCTCCGACCACTACCTGAGCATGGGTGGCGCCGACGGGCTGCCCGGCCCCACCGACGCCTGGATCACCCTCGCCGGTCTGGCGAGGGAGACCGAGCGCATCCGGCTGGGCACCCTGGTCACCGCCGCCACCTTCCGGCTGCCGGGCCCGCTGGCGATCCAGGTGGCGCAGGTGGACCAGATGTCCGGCGGCCGAGTCGAATTCGGCCTCGGCAGCGGCTGGTTCGCCGAGGAGCACGCCGCGTACGGCATCCCGTTCCCCGCCGACAAATTCTCCCGGCTGGAAGAGCAGCTGGCCGTCATCACCGGGCTCTGGGCGACCAAACCCGGCGACACCTTCAGCTACGACGGCAAGCATTACCAGCTCACCGACTCCCCCGCCCTGCCCAAACCGGTGCAGGACCCGATCCCGGTGGTGATCGGCGGGCATGGCGCCACCCGCACCCCGCGGCTGGCCGCCCAGTACGCCAGCGAGTTCAACATGCCGTTCTCCTCCATCGAGGACAGCACCCGGCAGTTCGACCGGGTGCGCGCGGCCGCGGAGGCCTACGGCCGCGCCGCCGGCGACCTGGTGTACTCCAACGCGCTGGTGGCCTGCGTGGGAGCGAACGACGCCGAGGTGGCGCGCCGAGCCGAGGCGATCGGCCGCGAGGTGGACGAGTTGAAGGCCAACGGCCTGGCCGGCTCGCCCGCCGAGGTGGTGGACAAGATCGGCCGGTACGCCGAGATCGGCACCACCCGCATCTACCTGCAGGTGCTGGACCTGACCGATCTCGACCATCTCGAGCTGATCTCCGCGCAGGTGCAGTCGCAGTTGTGAGGTAGCGCTCAGCCCAGCGGACGGTTGGTCGGCACCACGACGAAGCTCGGCGCCGACGGGTCGAGTTCCAGGTGCTGCGGTTTCAGCTCGGTGTTGTTCAGCATCGGCCGGAAGGCCAGCGCCTTCGGCGAGTTGCCCGCGAACACGTCGATCCGCAGCCGGTGGCCCGGTTGCAGCGCCGCCTGGGTGGGAATCACCGCGATGTCCAGCGCCACCGGCTCACCGGGAACGACCGGCTGCACACTGTCGAGGGTGATCGGATTGAACGGTTCGGTCAGGTCGCCGGTCGGTGTGCGGCTGCTCTTCTGCTCGTCGACGGCGCGCAGTGAGGCGGTCAGCTGCCCGGTGGACAGCACCTTCGAACTCCCATCCGGCGCGACGTCGTTCATGGTGACGCTCCAGTAGCCGTCGGTGGCGTCGTGCACCGTGTTCAGGTGCACGTTCACCGGCCCCGAGATCACGGTCGGCTCGGTCATCGGGGCGCTGGTGAAGGCCAGCGCGTTGCGCTCGGCGATGCGCGAGTCCTTCGCGCACACGTCCAGCACCGCGGCCATCCCGGCCGAGCCCTGCGCGGTGTCGCGGGAACATGCCGAGGCGAGGCCGGGCCCCACCGTCAGGGTCCGCCGTTCGGCGGGAGCGCTCATCGTCAACGATCCGTCGTGGACGGCCTTCCCCGCGGTGCCGCTCGGGTCGGCCGACAGATACACACGGCGATGGTTGAGGTCCTTCTGCGGGAACTGGCCGAGGGAGATCCAGCCGCCGCCTTGTTCCCACACGGTGATCGGCCCGAAATCGCCCAAGCCGTGGTCGATGTCCTTCAGCCACTTGTCGAACCACACGCGCTGCAGCACGTCCAACCGCGGCGGCGCACCCGGAACGCCGGTGCCCGCACCGGGATTCGCGTGATAGGTATCGCCGACGACCAGTTGCTTCTGTCCCGCGGGCAGCGGAATCGCGTTGTACAGCTTGGTCGCGCTGTTGGCGAAGATGTCGTGCCAGCCGCCGTAGACGAAGGTGGGCACCGTGATGCGCTCCGGATGCCCCTCGATGCCGCGCCGGAAGTAGCTGTTCTCGTCCAGCGCGTCGGCCAGCGCGGGCGGCACGTGGTCGAGCGAGGGCGTCAGCAACGCCTGGGCCAGCAGATCCACATTGCTGGCCGGATCGGACATCCGTTCCCGCAACCACTCCCAGTCGAAGGTGCCCTTCAACATCGACTGCACGTCGGGAATCAGCTTCAGCTGGTTGACCGTGCTGAGCCACATCGGAAGGAACGTCGTCCCCACGCCGCCGCCGGGTGCGACGACATCGCGCATGAGGTCGCTGCCCGGTTCCACCGGGAAGATCGCCCGCAACGGCGCGGGCGCGTTCTCGGCGGCGCGCAGCTGGTTGATGCCCGAGTACGAGCCGCCGCTCATCCCGACCCGGCCGTTGGACCAGGGCTGCGCCGCCGCCCACTCGATCACCTCGCGGGTGTCGAGCTGTTCCCGCTCGCCGAGGGTGTCCCACGATCCCTGGGAGAAGCCGGTGCCGCGCACGTCGGCGATGACCTGGGTGTATCCGGCGCGGATCAGATCGCGATCCAGCCCGAGCACCGTCTGCACGGTGCCGCCGTCCACCGCGTGCAGCAGATCGCCGAAACCACTGACCGGCGTGCGGGACAGATTCACGCGATTGACCAGCCGCACGGTCAACGGCTGCAAGCCGGGCACCGCGAGCGCCGTGTCGATCAGGGTGGTCATGAGCTTGGTGTAGGGCGTGAGGTTCACGATGGTCGGCAGCGGCTGCCGCTCCACCTCACCCCCGTGTTTCACCGGCCGGTAGATGTTCGCCTTCAGCACGACACCGTCGCTCATGCGGATCGGCACATCCCAGTCGATGTGGATGTCGGCATACGGCTGGGGTCCGTCGTGCAGCGCGGTCCACGCCACGCTGTGGGCGTCGGCCGACGGCTCCGCGGCCGCCGGGACGGCCGCGCATCCCACGGCCGCGGCCACCGCGACCGCGGCCACCGTCCGGATCGCCCTGCTCATCGTTCGTCTCACGCCACGCCGCGCTGCCATCTCGCTCCCTCGACCGGTGTGCGGACCGACCATCGATCACCCGATTGGGCGACAACGTAGCAACCTGCTGGCGAATAACGCGGGACGTGCGGTCGGGCCGGATTGTCGCGGACGAACAGACGGTGAACGCGACGCCGCCACGGACGAGGCGGCTTAGGGTGGAGCACATGACGCCGCTGCAGCGCTACATCGCGGAGGAGATCGCGGCCGATCACGCGGACGGCCTGCTCCCCCGGCGGGAGGCACTGCGCAGGCTGGGGCTGCTCGGGCTCGGCGCAACGGCCGCCGCCGCCCTGCTCGCCGCCTGCGCGAACTCCGATACCCCGATCACCGACTCCACGCCGACGTCGCCATCGACACCACCGGGGTCCGCCGCCGCTCTTCCGACGAGCGCCGTCACTTTCGCCGGTCCCCGTGGCACGCTGCAAGCCGCCTGGGCAGCGGCGCCGCAACCGCGGGGCGGGGTGCTGGTGATCCACGAGAACAAAGGCCTCACCGACCACATCCGTTCGGTGGCAGGTCGTTTCGCGGGGGCGGGGTACTCCGCGCTCGCGGTCGATCTGCTGTCGGCGCGAGGCGGCACCGCGACGTTCACCGATCCCGCCGAGGCGACCGCCGAGCTGAGCCGGATCCCGCAGGACCAACTCGTCGCCGACCTGCGTGCCGGGCTGGACGAACTCGGACGGCGGGTCGAGGGAAAGAAGCTCGGGACCACGGGTTTCTGCTTCGGCGGCGGTTTGACCTGGTTGCTGCTGGCCTCCGGCCCGTCGCCGCTGGCCGCGGCCACACCGTTCTACGGACCGTTCCCGGACAACGGCGATCTGTCGGCTTCGAAAGCGGCGGTGCTCGGCGTCTACGCGGCGGCCGATGCCCGCGTCAACGCCTCGCGGCCCGCCGCGGAAGCGGCACTGGCCCGATCGGGCAACCCGCACCAGATCTTCACCGCGCCCGACGCCGACCACGCCTTCTTCAACGACACCGGTCAGCGGTACAACGCCACGGCCGCCACCGAGGCTTGGCGTCGCGTATTGGACTGGTACGGAATGTATCTCGGCTGATGCGCACCGGGTCGAGACGTTTCCCCGGTGTCCGGAGCCCTTCCATGAGCTCCGACCCCAACCGGGCAGTTCGGCGCGCGCACGCTCGCGAGGGCAGGCTGCCGGCACCGGAACGGCTTCATGCGCGCCGCTCGTGCACGGCGATCGCCGCACTCCTGCTCGCGACGGCGCTGACGGCGTGCGGCGAAGACGCGTCGACCGCGCGCACCAGCACACCCGCGGCGGCGGAAACCACCGCCGCGCCGAGCGATCCCGCCGGTCGACCCGACCTCGATGCCGCCGAGGAAGTCGCCGGCAACCTCGACGTGCCCTGGGGGCTGGCCTTCCTGCCCGACGGCGCGGCACTGGTCGCAGAGCGGGACTCCGGACGGATCCTGCGCGTCGCGCCGGGCGGTGCGCCGCAACAGGTGTACCAGGTGCCGGGCGTCTCCGCCCGCGGCGAGGGCGGACTGCTCGGGCTCGCGGTCGCGCCGGACTACGCCGAAAGTCGTTATGTCTACGCCTATCTCACCGCCGATACGGACAACCGGATCGTCCGGTTCCGGCTCGACGGCCCACCGGAGGTGCTGGTCGACGGGATCGCGAAGGCCGGTAACCACAACGGAGGACGGATCGCGTTCGGCCCGGACGGCATGCTCTACGTCGGGACCGGCGACGCGGGGCAATCCGGACGTTCGCAGGATCCGGCGAGCCCGAACGGGAAGATCCTCCGGCTGACTCCCGAGGGCCGCCCCGCTCCGGGCAATCCGTATCCCGGCTCACCGGTCTACAGCCTCGGCCACCGCAACGTGCAGGGCCTGGCGTGGGACTCCGGCGGCCGATTGTTCGCGGCGGAATTCGGGCAGGACCGGTTCGACGAGATCAATCTGATCGAGCCGGGTCGCAACTACGGCTGGCCCGCTGTCGAGGGTTCGGGCGGGGCCGAGCGCGGCTTCACCGATCCGTCGCTGACCTGGACCACCGCGGAAGCCTCACCCTCTGGCATCGCCATCGCCGGAGACACCTTGTACGTCGCCGCGCTGCGCGGCCGCCGACTGTGGACAGTGCCGCTGGTGAACGGCCGGGTGGGTGCGCCAAGCGCCGCACTGCGCGACCGCTACGGCCGGTTGCGCACCGTGACGGTGGCGCCGGACGGAGCGCTGTGGCTCACGACCTCCAACACCGACGGCCGTGGCGACCCCGCCCGCGGTGACGACCGCGTCCTTCGCTTCCCGGCCCGCTGAGCTTCGCCGTCGGCAGTCCTGATGTGACGAGCACGACCATCATTTTGGTTGTGCACAACTAAATTGCTCACTACATTATTGCTCATGCCCGATCACCTGAGCCTCGACGAGCAGCTCTGCTTCCCGCTCTACGCGGCGTCCCGGGCGATGACCGCGGTCTACCGCCCGAAGCTGGAACGGCTCGGGCTCACCTACCCGCAGTACCTGGTGATGCTCGCGCTCTGGGAACGCGACGAACGCAGCGTCGGCGACGTCTGCCACGCGCTCGACCTGGACTCCGGCACGCTCTCGCCGCTGCTCAAGCGGCTGGAGGCGACGGGCCTGGTCGAGCGGCGGCGCTCGGCGGCCGACGAACGCCGCGTCGATATCCGGCTCACCGACCGCGGGCGCGCGCTGCGTGCCGAGGCGGGCGACATCCCGGCCAGGATGGCCGAGGCCAGCGGCCTGTCCATGGACGACATCGCCACACTGCGCGACATCCTGCACCGACTGACCGATTCGCTGAAGTCCCAGCTGAACGAAGGAGAATGACATGCCGATCCTCTACACCGCCGAGGCCCTGGCCAGTGGCGACGGCCGCAACGGCCGCGCACGCACCACCGACGGCAAGCTCGACCTGAACCTGTCGGCGCCCAAGGAGATGGGCGGGGACGGCGAGGGCACCAATCCCGAGCAGCTGTTCGCGGCCGGCTACGCCGCGTGCTTCCATTCGGCGCTGCGGCTGGTCGGTAAGCAGGCCAAGGCGAACATCGACGACTCCGCGGTCGGCGCCAAGGTGGGGATCGGGCCGAACGACGCGGGCGGCTTCGGCTTGGCGGTTACCCTTGAGGTGTCACTCCCCCACCTGTCCAGGGAGGACGCGCAAGCGCTCGCCGACAAAGCACACCAGGTCTGCCCGTATTCCAACGCGACCCGCGGCAACATCGACGTCCAGGTTCTCATCGCCGACGACTGATCGAGAAGGAGCGGATATGCGTGCCGTAGTCATCGAACGGTTCGGCGAACCGAAGGATGTACTGACCGTCGCCGAACGCCCGGTACCCGAGCCAGGTCCTGGCGAGGTGCGACTGGCGCTGATCCTGTCGCCGATCCACAATCACGATCTGGCCATCGTGCGCGGCGTGTACGGCTACCGGCCCGAGCTGCCCGCCATCCCGGGCAGCGAGGCGGTCGCGCGCGTCGACGCGGTGGGCCCCGGCGTCACCGATATGTCGGTCGGACGGCGGGTGACGGTGTCCGGCGCGATCAACGTGTGGGCCGAGTACTTCGTGGTCCCGGCCCGCCAGGTGGTCCCGTTGCCCGACACGGTCTCCGACGAGACCGCGGCCCAGCTGCTGGCCATGCCGTTGAGCGCGCTGATGCTCATCGAGGACCTCGAGCTGCGCGCCGGCGAATGGCTGGCGATCAATGCCGCCAACGGCGCGGTCGGCAGGCTGGTCAATGTCTTCGCCCGGCAACGCGGTCTGCGCGTGCTGAACCTCGTGCGCGGTCCGAGTTCTGTCGCGGCGCTGCGCGAACTCGGCTACGAACCGGTGCTCGACACCGAGAGCGAGGGCTGGCGCGACCAGGTCGAAGCGGCCACCTCCGGTGCGCCCATCCTCCGGGCCGTCGATCAGGTGGGCGGTCGCGCCGCGGCCGACGAGCTGGCACTGCTCGCGCCGGGCGGTCAACTGATCTCCTTCGGCGCGCTCTCGGGCAAGCCGCTGACGCTGGATACGGGCAACCTGATCTTCGGCCAAGCCGTGGTCAAGGGCTTCTGGGGCGCCAAGCGGATCGAGGAGATCGGCGCCGACCAGCGCGGACGGCTGATCAGCGAACTGATCGATCTCGCCGCCCGCGGTGAGCTGCGGCTCGATGTCGAAGCCGCCTACCCGCTGGACGCCGCGGCGGACGCCGCCGTCGCCACCGAGACGCCGGGGCGCGCCGCCAAGATCGCGCTGCGCGGTCAGCCCGCCTGACCGGCGTCGAGCACGGCCATCGCGGCGTTGTGCCCGGGAATCCCGCTCACGCCGCCGCCCCGGATGGCGCCCGCACCGCACAGGAACACATTGCGGTGACCGGTCGCCACGCCCCACCGGGCGGCTGGGTCGGCCGGGTCGGCGTCGTCCGGGAGGTAAGGGAAGGCCAGATCCCGGTGGAAGATGTGCCCACCGGGCAGGCCGACTTCGCGCTCGAGTTCGACGGGCGTCTTCGCCTCCAGGCACGGCACTCCGTTCTCGTCTCTCGCCAAGCAGTCGGCGATTGGCTCGGCCAGTACCGAATCCAGCTGTACCAGGGTGGCTTTCACGAACTCGGCTTTCGCTGAAGCGTGGTCGGCGGCGAACAGCTTCGCACGAGCGTGCAGTCCGAACAGGGTGAGGGTGTGCGCGCCTCGGGCGGCGAGCTCCGGCGACAGAATCGTCGGATCGGACAAGGTGTGGCAGTAGATTTCGGCGGGTGGCGCGGACGGAATCCGGCCGATCGCGGCCTCGCCGTAGGCCCGGTCGAGTTGGGCGTACGACTCACCGATGTGGAACGTCCCGGCGAACGCTTCGCGAGGATCGGCTTCGGCGTCGCGCAATCGCGGGAGGCGGCTCAGCAGCATATTGATCTTCAACTGCGCGCCTTCCGGCTTCGGCGGCAGAGATTCGCCGAGCAACCCGGCGAGCGTATACGGCGCGACGTTCGCCAAGACGTGTCGCGCCGCGATCTTCCCGTCCTGGTATCCCACTTCCGCTGTGGCGCCGTCGGTTTCGATGCTCGCCACCTCGCGGCCGGTGACGATCTCCGCACCCGCCGCGCGGGCGGCGGCGTCCAGCGCGCCGGTGAGCGCGCCCATGCCGCCGATCGGCACATCCCAGTCTCCGGTCCCGCCGCCGATCACGTGATACAGGAAGCAGCGATTCTGCCGCAGCGACGGATCGTGCGCGTGGGTGAACGTGCCGATCAACGCGTCGGTGAGCACCACGCCGCGCACCGTGTCGTCGGCGAAGGCCGACTCGATCGTCTCGCCCAAGGGGCGCTCGAACAGCGCTTCCCAGGTAGCGGCATCGTCCACGATGTGCCGCAATGCCTCCTTCGACGGGAGCGGCAGGGTCAGCGTCGGAAAGATCCGCCGGGCCAATTGCCCCGTGGTCGCGTGGAAGCGCTGCCATGCCCGGAATTCCCGGTCCGAGCCGGTCAGCCGCGCGAAACTCGCCGCTGTGCGCGCGTGCGCCGACGAGACCAGCAAACCCCCTTCCCGCACCGGCGTGTAGGACGAGACCGCCCGCCGCCGCGTCTGGAACCGCAGGCCCAGATCCGTCACGATCGACCGCGGTAACAGGCTCACCAGATACGAGTACCGCGACAGCCTGGCGTCGACGCCCGCGAACACCCGCTCGGACACCGCGGCCCCGCCGGTGTGCGGCTGGCGCTCGAGCACCAGCACCGCCCGCCCGGCCCGCGCCAGATACGCGGCGGCCACCAAACCGTTGTGCCCGCCACCGACGATCACGACATCATAGAAGGACCGCGTCGGTGTCATCTGTTCTCGATAGCACGAAGCGGCGCCTGGCGACAGCGACGCGCCCGACGACGAGAATTCTTGAAACGCCGCACGGGGTTCGTTCGATGAGACGATCAAGTTGCCGGGGCGGCTGCGGAGGAAGCTGACATGATCGACGGAATGGCCATTGCCACTTATGTATCCGCGGCGCTCAGGGCAACCGGCGGACAGGTCATCGACCGGCCGCTCGATCGAGAACTGACCGCGCTCACCGGCACGGTCACACGCAGGCTCGGACGACGCGCACTCGACGACCTCGACCGGAACCCGCGCAGCATGGCGGCACGCCGCCATCTCGCCGATCAGATCGAACGGGCGGCCGTCGGCGACACGGAATTCGCCCGCGACCTCGCGGCCCTGCAAGCGACGCTCGACCGGATGAACGGGGCGACCGTGATCAACACCGCGACCCACAGCAGCCGGATCGTCACCGGCAGCAGAGGCATCACGGCGGGAGGAAGCATTCACAACACGGTTTACGACATCGCCTCGGACGAAGATCTGTCCCGTGCTCCGATGTGGACCAAAGTGCTGTTGTGGATCGGCTTGGCGTTCATCGGCATCGGCTTCGTGGGCGGGCTGATCGGTATGTCCCAGGGCGCTTCGGTGTCCGAGCAATTCAGCTTGGCGCCATGCTTTCTCATCGGCGGTGTGCTCATGACCTTCGCCGAGCTCGGCGCGAGGACATCGGCACCGAGACGCCGCCGGTAGTTCGCGACTCGGACGCTCCCTGCGGCCGGCGGAACGCCCGTGCGGGGAGTGCGATCGGCAGTAGAGAAGTTCGATGCGGTAATAAATGCGGCAGTTCAGCTGGAGGACCGCTGAGCCAAGCATTCTCACGAATCAGATGGACGCATAGCTGCGGGTATGGATCATCGATATCTGCGGTTTGCGATCGAATTCGACTTCTGGCATGCGGCCCGCTACCGCGTAGACCGACCGGAACCCGGTGAACTGGTTTTCGGGTCGAAATACCTGAAACGACACCGGTGGTTCGTTCGATGAGATGATTATGCTGCCGGGGCGGCTTTGCAGGAGGCTGACATGATCGACGGAATGGTCGTTGCCGCATACGTGGCCGCGGCACTGGGCGCAGCGGGCGGACGGTTCGTCGACCGGTCGCTGGATCAAGGACTGACCGCTCTCACCGGCGCGGTCACACGAAGACTGGGCCGACGCGCACTCGACGACCTCGACCGGAACCCGCGCAGCATGGCAGCACGCCGCCAACTCGCCGACGAGATCGAACGCGCGGCGGCCGCCGACGCCGAATTCGCTCGCGAACTCACCGAACTTCGCGACCGACTCGATCGGATGAACGGCCCGACCGTCATCAACACCGCCACCCACGGCAGCCGGATCGTCACCGGCGGCGACGGCCTGACCGCAGGCGACGATGTCTACAACACCACCTATGATTCCCCGGCGCCGGGCGATCTGTCGGGTGCGCCGCTGTGGAGCAAAGTCCTGCTCTGGATCGGCACGACAATCGGCGTGATCGGCTGGGGAATCGGCGCGATCGCGATCGCCCAGCACACTCCGGGCCACATGAACGATGCCACCAACGGATTCGTGATTTTCATGATCGGCGTAGGTATCGCGCTGGTGGGGCAATACGGCGCGAGCACGTCGACACCTCGACGGCGGCGGTGACGCCGGACATTCGACCGAATAGTCCCGCGAACCGCGGTGCGGCGACCAGGTCGGAATGCGGGGGCAAGACTGCGCGCTCGCTGGACGAGCGAATCGGGGCGCGACACCTCGGTATAGCCCGAAAGTCTCGAGTACACTGACCTGCGAAGGCGCTCGGGTTGCGCCATCGCCGGAACCGGCGATCTCGTCCATCAGCATCCGCAGGGTCACGGAATGTTTCTCGAGCGGAAGGGCGTCCATCGCGCTGCGTGCGGTCCGAATTCCTTCGGCTCGATCACCCGCTCTGACCAGCATCAGACCGCGATGCATCTCCAGATGCGTTGCGAAGCGCGGCAACTCGGCCGGAAGCATGAGCCGGGCAGCAGCTCCCCACATCTGCGGACTGTCCAACTGCTGTTGCAGGACCGCCAGGTCAACGGCCAAGCGCCGCTGGATATCCGCCGCACCGAGCGACATGTAGTCGAGGGTTCCCGTGCCGGATCGGCCACTGCGGCTCTCCCGGTGAGCGGCGATCGAGAGGCCGAGCGTTCCGCCGCCGAACTCGATGTTCTCACCGAGGTTATCGGCACGCTGGTGACCATTACCGGGATGCGGTACGCGACGGGATGACCGAGGCCGCCCGCGCCAATGTGATGGCGAAGGTGATCTATGTCCTGATCACCAGCGCCCGCACCGCCGCAGCGCCCCACGCCGGGCGGCTCTATGCCGCCGCGGTGCTCGACCCGATCATCGAAATACCTCCGCCGCTGACGAGATCACCCCGTTGGATCTGCTGATACCCGCGTTCATCGGCCAGCGCGTCGGCGGTGTCTGAACCGAAGCCATCGCTACGCCGATGATGCGACCGTCGATCTGCGCGCTAGATCTACCTATCCGCGCATGCCCCACGAGCGCCTGTATCTCCAACCGTGACCGAGCGCCGACACGACATCTTGCTAAATACATACGGCCGACCGTATATTTTTCCCATGGAGCACAACGTCTTCACCGAGGAGACCGACCCGTTCTGCCTGGATCAGGCGGATGCCGTGGCAATGCTGGCCGAGGCCCCGTGGGGCAGGTACGCCGTTGTCGGCGACAGTCTTTCGGCGGGAATCGGCGATCCCACCCCGGGCTACCGGGATCAGGGCTGGTCGGATCGGGTTGCCGGTGTCCTGCGATCCGTCCGGCCGGATCTGGATTACCTCAACGTCTCCGAGAACGCAGCGACCACCGCCCAGACGCTCGAGAAGCAGGCGGCCCGCATGGTCGAGTTCTCCCCCGACCTGCTCCACCTGCCCTGCGGGGCCAACGACATCGTGCGGCGCAGGCCGGATTTCGGCGAGATAGAGCGAACGCTTCGGCAGATGTACGACCTGGCGAAGGGGACCGGCGCGCTGCTGACAACTTTCACGCTCGGCAGGGCGTATGTCGTCCCGGTCTTCTCCGACTGGGCGGAGCGGGTGGCCGCGGTGAACGAGATCGTGCGCGGGCTGGCTTCGGAATACGACGCCATCGTGGTGGACATGTGGGACCACCCGGTCAACGACCGCGACAACCTGCTCAGTGCGGATCGCATCCACTTCTCGACCTCGGGTCAGGCCGTCATGGCGGCCGAGGTGGTCAAGAAGCTGGCTGATTCCCTGGGCACCGGCAAATGAAGAGGTCTCTCATCGTGGCGAGTAGTCGGCAAACGGCCAGTCGGCCGGTAGTGGCCGCGGAAGCGGACGCGATTGCGTGGATGACGGTATCCATCCTTTTGACCGCCCTGTTCATGGCGGTCCTCGACTCGTTCATCGTCGTGGTCGCGGGCCCCTCGATCGCGGTGGACCTGCACGCGTCCGACGGCGATGTCCAGTGGGTGCTGGCGGGCTATCAACTGAGTTACGCGGTCTTCATCATCACGGCAACTCGCCTGGCCGACATGTACGGCCGCAAGCGGATCTTCCTTCTCGGGGTGGCTCTGTTCACGCTGTCGTCAGTCGCTTGCGCGCTGTCGCCCAACGCGGGCAGCCTCATCGCGGCGCGTGTCGTCCAGGGCCTGGGAGCCGCACTGATGGTTCCCCAGGTGTTCGCGTACGTCACGGTGCTGGTACCGGCGGCGAAGCGGCACAGCGTATATGGCGTGCTCGGCATCGTCATGGGGATGGCCACCATCGGCGGGCAGGTCATCGGCGGGTTGCTGATCGGCGCCGACCTGTTCGACTCCGGCTGGCGCCTGGTGTTCTGGGCGAACGCGCCGATCGGAATCGCCATGCTCCTGCTCGCCGTGCGATACGTGCCGGAGACAGGCTCGGCCGTCACCCGCAAGCTGGACATGCCCGGGGTGCTGGCGCTCAGCGCGGCACTCTTCCTCCTGGCACTCCCGCTGATCCAAGGGCAGGAGGCAGGCTGGCCGGGGTGGGTCTGGGCGTGCTTCGCGGGCAGCGCGGTCGCGTTCGGCTCGTTCGTCGCGCTCGAGCGACGCCTGGAACAGCGGGGCGGGGATCCGCTGGTACCGCTGACGCTGTTCGGACAGCGCTCGTTCTCGCTCGGTATCGTTCTCGTCCTCGCGCTGTACGCGTTGATCTACTCCTATTACCTGGCCTTGTCGGTGACGATGCAAGAAGGCCTGGATATGTCGGCGCTCGGCGCGGGCCTGGTCTACACGCCGGCAGCCATCGCATTCTTCGTGTTCAGCATGGTGGCGAGCCGGATCATCCCGAGATACGGCCGACGTGTCCTCGAGATCGGGGCGCTCATATTGGCGAGCGGTTATCTGGCGACCGGCCTGCTGCTGGTGTCCGGCCCGCGGATCACCCCGCTGCTCGTGATCCCCACCCTCGTACTGCAAAGCGTCGGCGGCGGACTCGTCATCACACCGGCGCTGAACACGGTGCTGAGTCGCGTGAAGCCGGAGTCCGCCGGTGTGGCGTCGGGAGCTTTGTCCACGGCCCAGCAGTGCGGCGGGGCGCTGGGCGTCGCCGTTATCGGAGCGGTCTACTTCAGCTCGTTCCATCCCACGGAAGTCGGCAGGGTTGCCGCCGCAGGCCACGCCTTCGCCGTCGCATCTTTCGCGACGTTCGTCATCGCTGTCATCGCGGGCATGGTCGTCTTCCTGCTTCCGAAGCAGCCGGCAGGCCAGGCCTGAGTGCGAGGATCACCGACGACTCCCTTACCGAGCTCGACGAACGTCATCGAACACCCGCGACGCGACTCAGGCGCTCGGTAGCTCGGCGGCTTCTCGTTCTGCGCGCGCAGGCTCACGCGCTGGGCGAGCAGCTCCATCAAGTGATGACCCATTCCTCTATCAGAAGTGCGCCTTCACTTGACATGCGATATGCCGTCGGGCGACTTCCCTTCCGCCGCATGTAGGGCTTCAGAGTGCGGATTGGTCCTGATTGCGCAGCAGAGGCCAGCAATCCACCGGAAGATCCTGACCGCAAGCGGCGAGACTTGCTCCGCGATCTCGCGCACACCCGGACGAAACTCTCGCTACTATGTGAACGACAATTCTTCAACAGAGGAGCGCAATGATGCGTACGCCCCTTCGCCTCGCCGCCGCCTCGGTCGCGGCGGCGGCTCTCGTCGCCACCGCAGCCGGTGCGACCGCCGAACCGACCAGCTCCACCCCGGCGACCGCGGTCGCAGCCGGAACCGGCTCGTCCGCGGTGGATTCCGGCGCGGCGGCGGCGCAATCGGCCGTGTACTTCCTCCAGCGCGGTGACGTCATCGGGATTCTCGTACTCCTGGTCACCGCGCCCTTGCAGATATTCACCGGCGCCGTCTGCGATCTGGCCACCGGGTCGGCACTTCCCAGTCCGTGCGCCACACCGAGGTGAATACCCAGAGACGCATCCGCTCCGGCGCACCGGGACAGGCCCGCACAGTCGGAATTCGTCCGCCGATAGCGTGCGCATGGCCACCGACGGCGGGCGCCGCATAGCCGCGGCCCCGGTGGTCGCGCAGTTCACGCGCGACCACCGACCCAGCGTGGCGGGGCGGCCGCGCTCGGCTGCTGGTCCGCGAGAGAGCGCATGGCAAGACCCCGCCCGGCGATGCGGCCGGACGGGGTCGCGCATTCCCCGTCCGAAGATACATCGGGTTCCTCGCCTAGGCATCGGCCCGAGCACCGCACAGACCGAGGGGCGAGGCACTAGCCGAAATACCGGTGGAACCATGCCGTCAGGTCGGCTTCGGTCTTCGGACCCGGTTCCGGATGATCGGCGCGCAATGTGCAGAAATGACCGATGATCGCGAACTTCTGGTGGATCAGCATCAGGCAGCTCGGCCCGAGCGCCGGGTCGGTGTTCGGATAGCAGAAGTAGCGGCCGAGCACGTTGCCGTTCTGTCGCCAGACATCGTCGCCTTGGTCGCCGCGACCACAGACATGGCCGGAGAACTGCCCTCGATCCGCCTCGTACAGGTACGTCGCGGACTCCTGGCTCGCGAAGCCGTAGAACTCCGCGGACGGAAACCCGGCCTTCGTGCCGCAGGCCAGCGCCGCGGCCACCGGACCGGGCGGCGGGTCGGCGTGGCGGCAATTGGCAGCACCGAAATCACCGGCCAGATGGTTCAGCACGGCGCGATCGGCCGGCGTGAAATAGTCCGGATCCCGGGCGAGGTCGGCGGTGCGGAACCCGAGGCGGTTGCGCACGGCGGCATAGTCGCGGTAAGGCTGCTCGTCGGAATTCCAGATGTACACCGCGGCGGCCGGTATCCGCTCGTCGGTGAGCAGCAACGCGGGCCGCGGCGCGGCGGGATCGTCCATCTTGCTCTCGAAGCACGCCTTGCGGCCGACTTCCACGCCGTCGCGCAGCATCGGCCCGTCCGACCCCGGCGGGTCTCCCGGACAGCTGTGTCCTTGCAGGCCGGCCAGCAACGACTGCGTGTAGCCGCGCATCTGGTCGGGGGTGCGGAAGCGCAGGAACCGAGCCACCGGATCGCTCGCCGCCGGATTCGCCGCGCAGAAGACGACGGCGACGCTGGGTGCGTCGGGGTTCTCGTGCACGCAGTTCGCGCGTTTGTAACCAGAGGGGCCGACCAGCGACAGCAACTCGATGTCCTGGCCGTTGGGCGCGCTCGCGTCCGGCACGGCGGTGCCGGTGGTCGGCCGGATCAGCTCCCAGCCCAGGAAGCCGATCGCGGCGGCGAGCAGGACGACGCACAGCAGGGCGAGCATGCGCAGCAGCCGACGGCGGTGTGGCCGCCCCGAGCGGTGCAGTCCCGGCGCCGTCGGCCCGTCTTCGCGGCTATCCGCACCGGCCGAAGCCTCTACGGCCGGGGGCGGCTCCGACGGCCCCGTGGCCCGGCCCGCCACCACCGCCGCCTGCGCGGCCGCGCCGAGTTCGCCCGCGGTGCCGTAGCGCGCCTGCGGATCTTTGGCCATGCCGCGCGCGACGACGTCGTCCAGCCGGGCGGGCAGTCCGGGGCGGTGCGCGTGCGGCTGCGGCGGCGGCTCGAACAGGTGCGCGGAGATGATCTGCGCTTCGGTGTCCCGGGGGTAGGGCCGCGAACCGGTCAGGCATTCGTACAGCACACAGGTCAAGGCGTAGATGTCGGCGGCGGGGGTGACCGTGCGGGAATGGAACCGCTCCGGCGCCATGTAGTGGAACGACCCGATCGCCGAGCCGGTTCCGGTGAGACTGTCCCCGGTGGCCGATTGCGCGATACCGAAGTCCACCAGATAGGCGAAGCCGTCGGGGGTGAGCAGGATGTTGTCCGGCTTGATGTCGCGGTGCACCAGGCCGTCGGCGTGCGCGGCGTCCAGCGCAGCGGCGACCTGCCGCACGACCGCGACCGCCCGTTCCGGCTCCAGCGGCCCCTGCGCCTTCAGCAACGCGCGCAAGCTGTCGCCGCGGACCAAACGCATATCGATGTAGAGCCTGCCGTCGATCTCGCCGTAGTCGTGGATCGGGATGATGTGCGGCTCCTGCAGCCGCGCCGCGACTTGCGATTCGCGCCGGAACCGTTCCCGGAACACCGGGTCGTCGTGCAACCGCTCGGGCAGCACCTTCAGCGCGATGACGCGGTCCTTGACGGTGTCGTAGGCCTCGAACACTTCCCCCATGCCGCCACGACCGATCAGGCGATCCAGGCGATACGGCCCGAATCGCGACCCCACCTCGAGCATCTGACGTCGCGTCGTCATCTCGTCCTCCGTGACGGGGACCCGGAGGGTGTCCGGCGCGGACCGAGCCGAACGCCTTCCCGGGGCCGTGACCCGGGTTCCTGCGCTCAACTGTAGAGCGCGGCGACCCCGCCCGGCAGACGTATCCCGGTCGGCCGCCGATTCGCTCCGGCCGACTCGCCGGTGCCGGTTCGAAACCGCCCCGCTGCTCGCGACGGTCGAGGCCGAGACGACTCGGTGGGTCGCGACCGCGCAGAAGCCGTCGTCAGCCCGGGCGGCGGTGCAGGGCGAGCTGGATCTCCAGCAGCAGTCGGTCGGCGGGGTCGTCGAGGTCCATACCGAGGATGTCCTCGACCCGGCGCAGCCGGTAGCGCAGCGTGTTCGGATGCACGCACAGGGCCGCGGCGGCGGCGCGCACGTCGCCGTGTTCGCGCAGGTAGGTCTCGACGCTCTCGCGCAGGCTCGCGGCGTGCTTGCGGTCGTAGTCGAAGAGTGCGGTCAGCCGCGGATCGCGCAGCTGCGCCCGTGCTCCGACCAGATCGAGCACTTCGCCGAGAAGCACCGCGGTACGCGCCTCGGCGAGGGTGGTCACCCGGCTCGCGGGCGATCCGGCCGTGCGGTCCAGAACCCGATCGACCTCGGCGCGCGCGTCGGCCACCCGCCCCGGATCGGGTACAGGACAGGCGATCGCGGCCCGCAGCGACAGCGACCGCTTCGCTTCGAGTTGCTCGATCAGCTGCCGCGTCCAGGCGGTCACGGCCTGCGCCGATCGATAGCCGGGCAGCAGCACGTAGACACGGTCACCGATCGCGGCGGTCACCGAGTCGGCGCGAAAAGCACTGGCGCGCAATCGAAGAACGCCGCCCAGCACCGACCGCTCGAGGCCGGGGGCCTGCTCGCCCGTCGTGAGCGCAAAGCCGATCACCGCGGCAGGACCGGTCGGCGGCAGGTGCAGCGCGTTCGCCACCGCCGCGGCGTCGACCGCAGCCCCGCCCGCGCCGAACAGCCGACGGGCCAGCAGCGCTTCGGTGGTCGGCGCGTCCAGGTTGCGGGAGATCAGTCGTCCGGCGATGGCCGCTGCGCCGCGCAGGATCTCCGCCGCGTCCGGGTGGAACGGCCGATCGCCCTGCTGCAGCCAGATCGTGCCGAGCATGCGCGGGGCGCGCGCGTGCGCGTCCGCCGGCTCGCGGATGCCGATCACCAGCCTGCGCTTGATGTTCAGTTCGTCGTGCGCTGGCACGTCGACGACCTCGTCGGTGTCGCGCAGCCGATCGAACACGCCCCACTGCCGCAGCAGGGTCAGGTATTCCCGCGGCCCCTCCCGGCCCAGGATCGATCGCACCCGCAACTCGTCGGCGGTCTCGTCGGACGCCGAGTACGCGAGCACGTGCGACCCCGAATCCTCAATGGATACCATCGCGCCCGCGTTGTCCGCGATCATCTGCGCCAGCGCGAACAGGTCGATGTCCGCGGCGACCTCGTCCCCATCCCGGCCCACGTTTCCGTCCTTCGGCCAACTCGACAACGCACTTGCCTCATCTTTGTCCAATCGGCTCATTATTCGGGCAGTTTTCCGGTGTTGACTTCTCACTACCGAAAATTCATCTGCCATCTGGGAGGTCCCATGGATGCCGTCGTGTCCCCGCCCCCGCCGGTCAACGAACCCGTGGGCAGCTTCGCGCCGGGCACGCCGGAACGCGAGCGCCTGCGCGCGAAGCTGACCGAACTCGCCGCGACCCCGACGGAGGTCACCCACGTCATCGGCGGTGCGCACCGGCACGGCTCGGGCGAGCGCGTCACGGTGGTGCAGCCGCACCGGCACGCCGCCGTGCTGGGCACGCTCACCACGGCCGGACCGGGCGATGTCGACGACGCCATCGCCGCGGCGGCCGCGGCGGCCCCGGAGTGGCGCGCGCTGTCCTTCGCCGATCGCGCCGCGATCTTCCTGCGGGCCGCCGACCTGCTGGCCGGGCCGTGGCGCGAAACCATCGCCGCCGCAACGATGCTCGGCCAGTCCAAGACCGCCTACCAGGCCGAGATCGACACCCCGTGCGAACTGGTCGACTTCTGGCGGTTCAATGTGCACTTCGCTCGCCGGATCCTCGCGGATCAGCCGATCTCTGCGCCCGGGATGTGGAATCGGATGGACTACCGGCCGCTGGAGGGATTCGTCTACGCGATCACGCCGTTCAACTTCTCCGCCATCGCGGGCAACCTGCCCACCGCGCCCGCGCTGATGGGCAACACCGTGGTGTGGAAGCCGGCCGTCACCCAATCGGTGGCGGCGTACTGGACGATGGCGTTGCTCGAGGCGGCGGGCCTGCCGCCAGGGGTGATCAACATGGTGCACGGCGCGGGCCAGGAGGTGTCGGAGGTCGCGCTGGCCGACCACCGGCTCGCGGGCATCCATTTCACCGGATCGACCGCCACCTTCCGCCACCTGTGGCGCACCGTCGCGGCCAATCTCGACCGGTACGACTCCTACCCGCGCCTGGTCGGCGAGACCGGCGGCAAGGACTTCGTCGTCGCGCACAGTTCCGCCGATCCGGACGTGCTGAGCACGGCCCTGATCCGCGGCGCGTTCGACTACCAGGGCCAGAAGTGCTCGGCCGCCTCGCGCGCTTTCCTGCCGCGATCGCTGTGGGACCGGATGGGCCGCGAGTTCATCGACCGGGTGTCCGCGCTCAGCTACGGCGACGTGACCGACTTCGCCAACTTCGGTGGAGCCCTCATCGATCGGCGGGCTTTCGACAAAAACGCCGACGCCATCGCGCGCGCCAAAGCGACGCCGGGCCTGACCATCGCCACGGGCGGCCACGCCGACGACAGCGTCGGCTATTTCGTCGAGCCGACCGTCCTGCTCGGCGACGACCCGGCCGACGAGGCGTTCGGCACCGAGTACTTCGGCCCGATCCTGGCCGTGCACGTCTACGACGATTCGGTGCGCGGCGCGTTCGAGTCCGTGCTCGACCTGATCGACCGTGGTTCGCCCTACGGCTTGACCGGCTCGGTCATCGCCCGGGACCGCGCGGCGATCGCTACGGCCACCGAGCGCTTGCGCTTCGCGGCGGGCAACTTCTACATCAACGACAAACCCACCGGCGCGGTCGTCGGCCAGCAACCGTTCGGCGGGTCGCGCGCCTCCGGCACCAACGACAAGGCAGGCTCGGCACAGAACCTGCTGCGCTGGACCTCCGCTCGCACGATCAAGGAAACCTTCGTTCCCGCGACCGACCACCGCTACCCGCACCAGGAGTTGTGATGGCCTTCTCCGGACTGCTGCGGCCCGCCGTGCTGGCGGCCTGCCGTTCCCCGCGCATGGAGCGCGCGATCACCCGCATGCCGGCCACCAAGAAGCTGGTCGACCGTTTCATCGCGGGCGAGACCGAGAGCGACGCGGTCGCCGCGGCCTCCGCGCTGCTGGGCTCCGGCCGCTCGGTGACCATCGACTATCTCGGCGAGGACACCACCGACCTCGACCGCGCCCGCGGAACCGTCGCGCACTACCTGCGACTGCTGTCGGCGCTGGCCGAACTGCGCGCCGTGGACAACCCGCCGGTGCCGCGACTGGAAGTGTCGCTGAAACTCTCCGCGCTCGGGCAGTCGCTCCCCCAGAACGGGTACGCCATCGCCAGGGAGCACGCCTACGAGATCTGCACGGCGGCCAAGGCCGCCGGGGTCTGGGTGACCGTGGACGCCGAAGACCACACCACCACCGACGCGACGCTGGCGATCGTGCGCGAACTGCGGGTGGACTTCCCGTGGCTCGGCACGGTCCTGCAGGCCTATCTCAAACGCACCGAGGAGGACTGCCGCACCTTCGCGGGCCCGGGTTCGCGGATCCGCTTGTGCAAGGGCGCCTATCGCGAACCCGCCTCGGTGGCCTATCAGAGCCGCTCCGCGGTGGACGAGTCCTACCTGCGATGCCTGAGGGTGCTGATGGAGGGCAACGGGTACCCCATGATCGCCACGCACGACCCCGCGCTGATCGACGCGGCGCTGCGCCACGTGCGGGAAAGCGGCCGCAAATCCGGCGACTTCGAATTCCAGATGCTGCACGGCATCCGCGACACCGAACAGCGCCGCCTCGCCGGAGCGGGCCACACGCTGCGCGTCTACGTGCCCTACGGAGACCAGTGGTACGGCTACTTCATGCGCAGGCTGGCCGAGCGCCCGGCCAACATCGCGTTCTTTCTGCGCTCCCTCGGCCGCGACCGCTGAGGGGGACGGTGCGGTGGCGCGGTGCAACGCGGATGACGCGGGCAGGGTGGCGCAGCCGCAACGGGGATGACGCGCGCGGCACCGGCAGCAGCACCGATGGCGCGGCGCGACGCGGGGTGACGCGGGCGCAACGCGGGTAACGCGGCAGCGCTTGGAGCGATCAGCGGCCGGAGGAGGACTTGTGGTCGGTCGGCCGCCCACCCGAACCGAGTAACCAGGATTGGCGTGCTTTTCGCCGCCACGTGCGACGCCACGCGACCATACTGGCGGAACCTACGGTTTCGAGCGAAGCGAGACCGAGCATCCGCCGTTCGCGGCGAATTCAACACAGGAGTCGTATGTCGCTCGCGCAGTTACGAGCCCAGATGACCCGCCGCAAGCCGCTCGGCGAGGTCGAGGACGAAGCCGCCGCGGCCGACGAGCAGCTGTCGCGATCGCTGGGCCTGTGGCAGCTCACCGCGATCGGTGTCGGCGGCATCATCGGCGCGGGCATCTTCACGTTGGCCGGCGCGGTGGCGCACTCGGTCACCGGGCCTTCGGTGCTGATCTCGTTCCTCATCGCGGGCGTGGCCAGCGCCGCCGCCGCGCTGTGTTACGCCGAGTTCGCCGGGATGGTGCCCAAGGCCGGGTCCGCCTACACCTACGGATACGTGTCGCTCGGCGAGATCGCGGGCTGGTTCATCGGCTGGGATCTGCTGCTGGAGTACGTCGCGGTCGCGGCGGTGGTGGCCATCGGCGTCTCCGGCTACTTCAAATTCCTGCTGGAACAGGTCGATATCGCACTGCCGGATTGGATGCTCGGCGCGGCGGGCACCGGCGAAGGACACGTCGTCGACGTGTTCGCCGTGCTGTTCTGCCTCGGCACGGCCTGGCTGCTCTCGCGCGGCATCCGCAGCGTCGGACGGTTCGAGACCGTCGCCGTCGGCATCAAGGTCGCCCTCGTCGTGCTGATCATCGTGCTCGGCGTGTTCCACATCGACAGCGCCAACTACACCCCGTATTTCCCGTTCGGCACGGGCGCGGTGTGGACCGGCGCGGCCACCGTCTTCTTCGCCGTGTTCGGCTACGACGCGATGAGCACCGCCGCGGAGGAGTCCACCGAGGGCAAGAAGCATCTGCCGAAGGCGATCCTCTACTCGCTGGCCATCGCGATGGTCCTGTACGTGCTGGCCACCCTGGTGCTCACCGGCATGCAGAAATACACCGAGATCAGCCCGACCAGCGGGTTCTCCACCGCGTTCGAGTCGGTCGGGCAGCCTGGCGTCGCGAACGTCATCGCGATCGGGGCCATCATCGGCATCGTCACCGTGGTGCTCACCTTCATGCTCGGCGTCACCCGCGTGTGGTTCGCCATGAGCCGCGACGGGCTGCTGCCGGAGTGGTTCGCCAAGACCCATCCGGTCCGGAAGGTGCCGACCCGGGTGACCTGGATCGTCGGCATCGGATCGGCCCTGATGGCGGGGCTGCTGGACATCACCGTGGTGGCCGAGCTGACCAATATCGGCATCCTGATGGCGTTCATCGTGGTGTCGGTGGCCGTGATCGTGCTGCGGCGCACCCGCCCCGACGAGCCGCGCGAGTTCCGTCTGCCGTTCATGCCGGTGGTGCCGCTGATCGGCATCGGGTTCTCGGTGTACCTGATCTGGTCGCTGCCGTGGGAGACCTGGGCGCGTTTCGTGATCTGGCTGGTCGTCGGTCTGATCGTCTACTTCACCTACTCGCGCACCCATTCCAGGCTCGAGCGCGCCCGGCCCGCCGCTGCGGAAGGCTCAGCGGCTTCCTGATCCGTCGTCGGCCGGGTACCCCATTGCGGAACGGCCGCTCGAGTGCATACGGTCGAGAACGTCGGCATCGGCGACAGCCGCGTCGTCGCGCGGCTCGGAAGGAGCGGTGGCGGATGGATCTGCGGGAGGTCGTGTCGGCGGGTGTGCTCGAACAGCGCGAGTTGCTGGCTCAGGGCGCCCTCTCGGCGGAGCAACTGGTCGAGGCGACACTCGACGAAATCGACGCGGCGGCGGATCTCGGCGCCTTCACCCATGTCCTGCGCGAAGAGGCCAGGGCAGCGGCCGTCGAGCGGGACCGCGAGCGGGCGGCGGGCGAGGCGGTCGGCCCGCTGCACGGAATTCCGGTCGCGGTGAAGGACGAGTTCGATGTCGCCGGCGTGGTGACCACCTTCGGCACCAGGGCGAACGCCACGCCCGCCGTGGCGGACGCGGAGGTGGTGCGCAGACTGCGCGCGGCAGGGGCGATCATCGTCGGCAAGACCGCCATGCCGGAATTCGGGCAGTGGCCGTACACCGAATCCAGCACCTTCGGCGTGACCCGCAACCCGTGGGACCCGAGCCGCTCCGCGGGTGGATCGAGTGGCGGGTCCGCCGCCGCGGTGGCGGCCGGGCTGGTGCCGGTCGCGCTCGGCGGCGACGGCGGCGGGTCGATCCGGATCCCGGCGGCGTGCTGCGGATTGTTCGGTCTCAAACCGCAGCGCGGGCGCGTGCCGATCGCCCCGAACGAGCACCTGTGGTGGGCGCTGGGTGCCGCCGGGCCGCTGACTCGCGGCGTGCTGGACTCCGCCGTCGTCTACGACGTCATCCGCGGCAGCACTCCCACCGACCGCTTCCGCGCGCCGGAACCGGCGACCTCCTTCGAGGCGGCGGCACGCGAGCCGGCCCGGCCGTTGCGCATCGGCTACAGCACCAAACCGCACGCCCTGATGGTGAAACTCGATCCGCAGCACGTGCGCGCCATCCGCGACACCGCGAAACTGCTCACCGAACTGGGGCATACGGTGGCCGAGATCGATGTGCGCTACCCGGATTCCATGCACGCGTTCTTCCCACAGTTCTTCGGCGGGGTGCGCGCCGAACTGGCCGAAATAGATCATCCGGAACTACTCGAACGCCGCACCAAGCAGACGGTCGCGGTCGGCGCGTGGGCGCGCAGGCCGGTCGTCGAGTGGGCGATCCGGCGCGGAGCGGCGTTGACGCGGAAGATGGACCGCGTCTTCGCCGAATGCGATCTGCTGCTGACGCCCACCATCGCGATCCGCCCGCCGCTGCTCGGCGTGCTCGACGGCGCGAACACGGTACGCGCTCAGCTCGCATCGATCCCGATGGTCGCCTACACCGAGCTGTGGAACGTCACCGGCCACCCCGCAGCTTCGCTGCCCGCGGGCGTCGGCGACGACGGCCTCCCGTTGTCGGTGCAGCTGGTCGGCCCCACCAACGGCGAGACGGCCATTCTTCCGGTCGCCGCGCAGCTCGAGCAGGCGCGCCCGCATCCGCGACCGGCGGCCCTTTCGAACCGCTAGTCCGACCTGCACGACATCGCGCCGGAATCGGAAGCACCGGCTCCGGCGAAAAGCCTCGCGAGCGTGCCCGAATACGCGGCCCGGTTCGCGCTCGGCGTCGCGTCGCACCGTCCCGACTGGTACGCGCAGCCGCATGCCGCGTCCCGATCGGCGGTCCGTACCCGCGTCTTGGTCGGCCGTCCCCGCCGCATCATGATCGGTCCTCCGCGCCGCGTATTGATCGTTCTCTGTACTGAGCGGCCCGATGATTCGATTACGGCGCGGCCGGGGCTGATGTGGGGTCCTCGGCGGGTGCAGGCCGACAGCACCTGAATTTGCCGGCCCGGGTGCTTATTCGATGGTTTCGGCGGAGACGCCGGTCAGGTTTTCGGCTTCGGCCCACAGCCGTGCCGCAGTTGCTTTGTCTCGGCCCGGCCGCGGCAGTGAGAAACGTTTGGTGGGACCGACCAGAGCCCACGGGGCCCGTAGTGCGCACCTGCGAGAACCGACACCCACAAGGCCTGCTACTGCCTGATGTTGCTCTGGATCGGCGGTTGCGGTGTGTTCGCCACGGGCGCATGCCCGCAGTCGGACCACTGGACCACCAGGACACTACGAACAGGCCTCCGGTGGTCAGGGCTCGGCGGTCGCCGCCGAGGACGACATGGCCGTTTCCGTCGAAGACCTGCCAGCCCGAGGAGCCGGCCCTCGATATATCCACCGCGCACCCGGGCGTAAGATACAACTTGTGTCTAAGACGTATTCATCCGCTGAACAGGCCTATCGCGCCGTGAAGGAGCGCATCCTGTCCGGCGCGCTCGCGGGCGGAGAGCTGATCAGCGAGGGCGAGATCGCCGCCGACCTGGGCACCTCCCGCACGCCGGTGCGCGAGGCGTTCCTGCGGTTGGAGACCGAAGGGTGGATGAAGCTGTACCCGAAGCGCGGCGCTCTGGTGGTTCCGATCCCGCCCGACGAGGCCGAGCACGTCGCGCACGCGAGGTACGTGGTGGAGACGGCCGCGGTCCGCGGCGCCACCGCGAAAGACACCGGCATGCTGGTCGAAGCGTTGCGTTCCTCGATCCTGCGGCAGCGCGAACTGGCCGCCGCGGGCGATCTGGACGGCTTCGCGCTCGCCGACACCGACTTCCACCGCACCTACGTCCTGGCCGGCGGCAATCCGCTGCTGTCGGGCTTCTACGACTCGCTGCGGGAACGCCAGCGCCGGATGAACAGCGTCGCCCTGCGCCGCGGCCCGGTCGACATCACCCGGATCATCGAGCAGCACGCGCGACTGGCCGACCTGGTCGCGGCTTCCGACGTGGACGGGTTCGCCGCCGCGCTGGTCGAGCATCTTTCCGGCGTGCACCAACTGGAACTACGAGGCCGGTGATGGCGACACTCACCGTCACCGCGCCCCGAGACCTGGCCGTCCCGAGCCGATGGCGCGGCGTCGCCGCCGCGATGTTCGCGATCGCCTGGGGCGGCAACGAATTCACGCCGTTGCTGGTGATGTACAAGCACAACGGACTGGCGGCCACGACGGTCGACCTGCTGCTGTTCTATTACGTGCTCGGCATCGTGCCCGCGCTGCTGATCGGCGGCCCGCTGTCGGATCGCTACGGCCGCCGCGCCCTGCTGCGGCCTGCACCGCTCATCGCCGCGACCGGATCACTGCTGCTCGCGTTCGGGTCCGCGTCGGTGCCGCTGATGTCGATGGGACGGGTGCTGTGCGGCGTCGCGCTCGGGCTGGCGATGGCGGTCGGCGGCAGCTGGCTCAAAGAGCTGGCGCAACCTCCCCACGGCCCGCGGCTTGCCGCGGGCACGGGCGCGCGTCGCTCCGCGATGAGCCTCACCGCGGGCTTCGCCATCGGCGCTTGCTGCGCCGGTGTGCTCGCGCAGTGGGCGCCGTGGCCGAACACCTTGGCGTACCTGATCAACGTCGCGCTGTGCCTGGTCGCCGCCGTGTGGGTGCGGCGTGCGCCCGAAACCGTGCCCCGGCGACGGAATCCGGGCAGTCTCCGCGACGACCTGCGCATTCCCGCCGCAGGCCACCGCCGCTTCCGCGCGGTGGCGCTGCCTGCGGCGTTGTGGCTGTTCACCTCCGCCGCGGCGGCGTACGCGGTGCTGCCCGCGCTGATGGCGCCCCGGGTCGGCGCGGCGCCGATCGCCTTCTCCGCCATGATCTGCGTGATCACCCTCGGCTGCGGATTCGCCGTCCAGTCCGTCGCGCGCCGGATCGACCGGCCGGGCACCGCGCGGGCGGTCGCCGCCGCGCTGATCGCGGTCACGCTCGGGATGGCGCTGGCCGCGACGGCCTCCGGGCTGCTGACCCTGTGGGCGACGGTGGCTGCCGCCGTGGTGCTGGGCGCCGGATACGGCATCGGCTTGGTGGCCGGGCTGCAGGAGATCGAACGCATCGCCCGCCCGGACGATCTGGCCGGGCTGACCGCCGTGTTCTATTCGGCGAGCTACTTGGGATTCGGCGCCCCGGCCCTGCTTTCGTTCCTGCACGACACGTTCGGTCTCGGTTATCCGGCGATGTTCACCGCTGGCGCACTCGCCGCGGCCGGGTGCCTCGCTGCGGTGCTGCGCAACTATCGCGCCTGAACGGCAGCGGTCAGCCCTTCGGGGTCAGCAGTACGAGCGGGATCTCGCGCGTGGTCTTCGTCTGATAACCGGCGTAGACCGGCTGCGCGGCGGTGACCCGTGGCCACAGCGCCGCCCGCTCCTCGGCGGTGGCCACCCGCGCCGTCATCGGCAGCTTCGGGCCGTTGCGCACCGAGACGAGCACATCGGGGTTGTCGCGCAGATTCAGGAACCACGCCGGATGGACAGGGTCGCCGCCACGGGAGGCGACCACGACGTAGGTGTCGCCGTCGACGATCGGCGCCGTGAGCATCACCGCGTGCGGCCGACCCGATTTGCGGCCGGTGGTGGTGAGCTCGAGCGACGGCATGCCGGAGAAATCGTTGCCCAGCTTCCCGAAGCTGATCTTCAACAGCGCGCGATGCGCCGTATTCATGGCCTTCAGCGCGAAATTCGAGGGCATACGATCCTCACGATCGGCTCGACGGGTGGTTCGGCTCGACGACTCCCGCAGTGGGAGACCGTGAATCGGACTGTACCCGAAGCGGCGCGGCTCGCTCAGCGGGCGGACCATCCCGACCAGCGCGCGACATCGATGGCGATCACCGGGCCCGGCGGCGGCTGCCGCTCGTACTGGGAGTAGCGCACGGTCAAGTGGCGGATCGCCGCTTGCGCCTCGGCGCCTTCCGCGATGCGAGCCGTTCCGTCGGCACGGACCCACCACAGCTGCGTCCAGTCGTCGTCGTAGCGGTCCACGAGCACCGCGACGGCGGGGTTGGCCGCGATGTTGGCCAGCCTGCGCAACGCCGTGGTGATCTTCGGTTTCGCGTCCACGCTGGTGTAGACCACCTCCCCCGCCACGGCGAAGACGATGGGCACCACATGCGGGCGCAGTTGCGGCGAAACGGTTGCCAACCGCCCGACCGGACTGGTCGCGAATCGTTTGCGCGCTTCCTCGGAACGCAGCAGCAAATCCGCCTCCTCGAGATCGTTGTCCCCGCGAATCGGGGATCGAGTATGTTCCGCCCCCTATGCAACCGGACATTTGCCGTGAAATCGCGGCGATCGACTACTCCCACGCTACGGTCGAGGCAATGTGTGACCCGTCAACAGGCTAAGTCGCCAGAAGGTGGAGGCGGTCGTGGAAATCGATATCACTACCCGGCTGAACCTAGCGTTCGAGATGTGGGAGCGCGCGCACGGGCGCCCGCTCGCCGACGATACGGTCGAGACATGGGTGACCGCAGCCGGGTACGACCTGGAACCAGGTCACCTGACCAAAGTTCGGCGCGGACATCTCGCCACGCTTCCCGAACAGGCCCGCGCCGGGCTGGTCCACGTGTTCGGGCTCGACCCCAGCTATTTCGGCTTCGATCCCGGCCCCGACCGGGCCGACGACGCGGAAGTCATCGCGCACCTGGACAATTCGGCCCTGCGCCGCCTAGGGCAAGCCGTGAACGGCGTGTCGCTGCGCACCCTGCTGTATCTGGAGTCCGTCGCCGAAGTACTCCGCCAGGCCGACGGCCTGCCCCCGTGCGAGCAAACCGCGCAACTCTGATCGAACGACAGCGGCTCGGCTTCGGCCCCCGGGAAGCCCGGCGGGCCGGCCACTCCGCCCACGCGGCGCCACCGCCGCTCACGGACGCGAACACATGACGCGTCGATAATTCGAGATTCACATACCGCTTCGGTGATACGGCCGCACGTGAGCGCCCCCAGCACACCGATAGTGAATTACAGGCAAACGAGAATTCACTCATTTCGCGCTGAGCGCGCGGTCGCGCCACATTTTTCGGCCGTAGTCAGCGTAATCCGAGCATCGGCACGGCAGCGAAAAAATCCCCCGCGCCGCCTTCTCGTGAAATCCGCCCGAGTGGCGCCGCATCGCGCACGCCGCTATGCTCGGGCCGCGATATTTCGAAACTGCTTGTCGGTCTGCGTATTTGGGGTGCCGATGCACGCGGACGAGGGCAGTTGTGCCGTTTCCTGCGGCAAGCGCGAGTGCGGAAGTACGGAATTTGTCAGAGTTGTTGAATGCGTCGGCGAGCGGGCGCGGCGAGGGCGTCGTCGGACACCCGAAACCGCCGTACGCGATATTGTCGGCCTGCCTGATCGCGAGCGCCGCCATCGTGACGGCGGCGGTGTACTACGCGCCCGCCGAATTCCGGATCCCACTCGCGGCGGGCGCCACCGCCGCGGCCATCGCCCTGTGCGCCGCCACGACGGCGGCGGTCCACTTCCGACGGCAAGCGCGGCACGCCCAGCGGGACGCGGGGCAGGCCGTCCAGGACCGAGCGCGCGTCGCCGGCGGCGCGGAAGCCGAGATCGCCGCCGCGGCCGCGGCGGTCGCCGAATACGAGGCGCGCGCCAAGGACAGCGAGAGCGGTCGCGCCGCGGCCATGGCGGCTTTCGCGGGCGCGGCGGGCCGCATGCAGGCGATGACCACCAGCATGCTCGCCGAGCTGCGCGAGATGGAGCATCGCCACGGTGATCCCACCGTGCTCGCCGACCTGCTGCACCTGGATCACCGCACCGCCCAGGCGGGCAGGCTCGCCGACAGCATCGCTGTGCTCAGCGGCGCGCGATCGGGCCGCCGCTGGGCCAAACCCATTGCGATGGAATCGATTCTGCGTGGCGCGATGGGCCGCGTCGCGGGCTACCAACGGGTCCGGTTGCGCGCGATCGCCGACATCGCGGTCTCCGGTCACGCCGCGGAAGGCGTCATGCACGCGCTCGCGGAGCTGCTCGACAACGCCTGCAACTTCTCCCCGCCCACCACCGAGGTGCACGTGTACGCCGCCGAGGTGCCCGCGGGCGTGATCATCACCATCGAGGACAGCGGATTGGTGATGAGCGAGTCGGCGCTGCGCCGGGCCGAGGCGGCGGTCTCGGCCACCGGGCCGGACGCCCGCGGGGCCGGAGCCGACCTGTCCTCGCTGACCGGAACCAGACTCGGCCTGGCCGTCGTGGGCAACCTGGCGCGCAAGCACGGGCTCACCGTCTCGTTCCGGCCTTCCGCCATCGGCGGCACCGCCGTGGTCGTGGTGATCCCGCGCGACCTCACCACCCGCGCCGAGCGCCCTCACCCGTCCACCACCACCGGCACGCTGCCGGTCGCGCGAGAGCCCGCCCGCACCGCCGCGCCGGAGCACGCGTCCGCCGAGCCGCGGCCCGTGCGTCCGTCCACTGCGGACGACGCTCCCGCCGCCACCCGGACACTTCCCAAGCGGCGTCGAGGCAGCACGCTGGCCGCCGTGCACCCCGATGGCCTCGCCGCGCCGGAGCCCGCCGCACCGATCCCTCCCGCCGCACGACCGGACTCGCTCGGCGCGTTTCAGCGCGCGGTGACCGGCTCCGCGAGCGGCAGCGCCGCCGCCACTCCCCCCGTCCCTTCCGTCTCCGTGGAGCACGAACGATGACGACCTCCGAGACCGCCCAGCTGAGCTGGCTGTTGGAACAGCTGCTCACCCGCACGCCGCGCAGCAGGCATGCCCTGCTGCTGTCCAGCGACGGGCTGAAGATCTGTCACACACCCGAACTCACCGTGGACGGCGCCGACCAACTCGCCGCCATCGCGGCCGGTATCCAGAGCCTCTCGCACGGCGCGTCGGTGGAATTCGGCGACGGCCGGGCCGGGGTGCGCCAATCGATGACCGAGTTCTACGGTGGCATCCTGTTCATCGTCGAAGCCGGGCTGGGCGCGCACATCGCGGTCGTCGCCGCCGAGGACGCGGACGCCGGGCTGGTCGGCCACAACATGCGGGAGCTGGTGGAACAGCTCGGCGAACATCTGGCGGCCACGCCGCGCTTCCCTGGAGCGGGCGTGTCGTGAGCAGACCAGGCCGCGACGACGACCCCGATCGGCTGTACACGCTGACCGGCGGGCGGAGCAAACCGGACTCCGACACCTTCGATCTGGTCACTCTGGTGGTCAGCGAATGCGCGCCGGCGTCCGGCATGCAGTCCGAGCACGTCGCGATCCTCGAGCTGTGCCAGGCCCCTACCTCCGTCGTCGAAATCGCCGCCGAGCTCCGGATTCCGGTCGGCATCACGACCATCCTGCTGTCGGACCTGCTGCTCGCGGGCAAGATCACCGTTCGCCCGCCCCAAGCCGGTCCGCCCGGTTCGCCGTGGCACTGCCTGCCCGACACCACGACGCTCGAGAAGGTGCTCGTTGGACTTCGCAAACTCTGATCCGCGTCCCGCCCGCGCGGACGCGCCCCTGCACCCTGCGGCGACGCGGGGGCTGAAGATCGTGATCGTCGGGGGTTTCGGCGTCGGCAAGACGACGATGGTCCGCGCGGTCAGCGAGATCCGGCCGCTGGACACCGAGGCGATCATGACCGACGAGGGGCTCGGGATCGACGATCCCAGTGGCGCGCCCGGCAAATCGACCACGACCGTCGCCTTCGACTTCGGGCGCATCACCATCGATGACGAGCACGTGCTCTACCTGTTCGGCGCGCCGGGGCAGGAGCGGTTCCGGTTTCTCTGGGATCGGCTGTTCACCGGCGCGCTCGGCGCGATCGTGCTAGTCGACCCGGACCGGATCGCGGACTCCTGGTACGCGGTGGACCGGCTGGAACACCAGCGGACGCCGTTCGTCGTCGCCTGCAACGACTTCGGCGACGGCCACCGCCCCGACGCGGTCCGCGACGCGCTCGACCTGGATCCGCACGTGCCGGTGATCGACTGCGACGCCCGCTCGCGCGAGTCCGGCAAGGGCGTGCTGATCGCCCTGGTCGAACACCTCTATTCCCGCGCGCCGTCCCCGGCCGCCCTGCTCCCCACTCCGGAGGCCGCGTCATGACCACGCCCGCGCCGAGCTCCACCGACAGCTGCCCTGTCCACACCGCGCCGGTCACGTTGAGCGGTCCGCGTTTTCACACCGACCCGCATCAGCTCTATCACGAGATGCGCCGGGAGCACGGCGCGGTGGTCGCCGTGGAGTTGCCGGGCGGCGTTCCCGCGTGGCTGGTCATCGGCTACCGCGAACTGCATCAGGTGACCAGCGATCCCGAGTTGTTCCCCCGCGATGTGGGGCGGTGGAACCAGTGGCCGAACATCCCTCCGGACTGGCCCTTGCTGCCGATGGTCGGGCAGCCGATGCCGTCGATCTATTTCACCGCGGGCGCGGAGCACCGCAGGCACCTGGCGATGGTGGAACCCGCGCTGGAGAGGATCGACACCTTCGCATTGCGCCGTGCGTGCGAGGAGCTGGCCGACCGCCTGATCGACGCGTTCTGCGGGCGGGGGGAAGCGGAGCTGGTCGCCGATTTCGCCGAGCCGCTGCCGGTGCTGGCCCTGGCGCGCGTCCTCGGCTTCCCCGACGAGGACGGCCCGCGGCTGGCGTGGACGATGAAGACCCTCGCCGACGGCGGCGCCGACGCCCAGGCCGCGCATCAGCAGTTCGGCGAGCACATGGGGCGCCTGCTCGCGACCAAGAAGGTCGCGCGGGGCGCGGACCTGGTGTCCTGGATGCTGGCGCATCCCGGTCCGTTCACCGACGAGGAATACGTCCTGGATCTGATGGCGATCACCGCAGCCGGATATCTGCCCACGGCCGACTGGATCGGGAACTCGGTGCGGCTGATGCTCACCGACGACCGGTTCGCCGCCGCGCTCGGCGGCGGGCGCCACAGCGTGGGCCAGGCGATGAACGAAGTGCTGTGGGAGGACACGCCGACCCAGATCCTCGCCGGGCGATGGGCCGCGCGGGACACCCGGCTCGGTGACAAGGTCATCCGGGCCGGAGACATGCTGCTACTCGGCCTGGCCGCGGCCAACGCCGATCCCCATGTGCGACAGCATGTCTCCGACGGCGCGGACCCCGCGCACACCGGCAACAGCGCGCACTTCGCGTTCAGCTACGGCGAATACCGCTGCCCGTTTCCCGCGCAGGAGATCGCCGAGGTCATCGCGCGCACCGGCATCGAGGTCCTGCTCGACCGGCTGCCCGACCTCGATCTGGCGGTGCCGGCCCAGAACCTGGTCCGGCGGCCGTCGGCCTTCCTGCGCGGCATGACGTCCCTGCCCGTCCGCTTCACACCCGTTCGCGCCGTCGGAGGTACCCCGTGACCAGAGAATGCCCGCACGCAGCAGCCCTTGTCATCGATCCGATGGTCGGTGACCTCGCCGGAGAGACCAGCAGGCTGCGCGCCGCAGGCCCGCTCACCCGGATCGAGCTGCTCGGCGTGCCCGCCTGGACCGTCACCCACCACGCGCTGGCCAGGCAGCTGCTCGTGGACACCAGGCTGGTCAAGAACATCGACGCGTGGGCGCTGTGGCGGTCCGGCGCGGTGACCAGGCAGTGGCCGCTGATCGGCATGATCGACGCGGGCCGCTCCATGTTCACCGTCGACGGTCCCGAGCACCGCAGGCTGCGGATCAAGACCACCCAGGCGCTGACCAAGCGCAGGCTCGACGCGCTGCGTCCGGCGATCGAGCGCATGACCGCCGAACTGCTCGACGACCTCGCCGCGGCCGGGCGCGACGGGGCGGCGGTCGACCTCAAGTCGGTGTTCGCCTATCCGCTGCCGATGCGGGTCATCAGTGAGCTCATGGGCGTGGACCGTGCCGACCACCCGATGCTGCTCGACTGGTACAAGGCGTTCTTCTCACTGCTGACACCGCAGGACGAGCGATTGCGGGTGATCGACGAGCTGGACGTGTACTTCACCGACCTGGTGCGCAAGAAGACCGCTGACCCGACCGACGACTTGACCAGCGCCTTCATCGTCGGCGGCGACGACATCGAGCCGCTGACCGAAGAGGAAGTGGTCGGCAACCTGAAGGCGCTGGTGGCCGCCGGGCACGAAACCACGATCGGTCTCATCCTCAACGCCGTGCGCGCCCTGCTCCAGCGGCCGCAGCAGTTGCACGCCGTCCGCGCCGGGGACCGCACCTGGGCGGACGCGGTGGAGGAGACCCTGCGCTGGGACAGCCCGGTGACCCATCTGCTGATGCGTTTCGCCACCGAGGACATCGCCGTCGGCGACACCGTCATCGAGAAAGGCGAAGGCGTGGTCATGTCCTACCGCGCGATCGGCCGGGATCTCGCCGTGCACGGTGAGGACGCCGACGACTTCGACGTCTCCCGCCCGACGGCCAACCGGCACTTGGCTTTCGGCTACGGCCCGCACATCTGCCCCGGCGCGGCGCTGGCCCGGCTGGAAGCGGGCATCGCGCTGCCCGCCTTGTTCGCCCGCTTCCCCGGCCTGCGCTTCGCCGTGCCGGTCGAACAGATCCGCAACCTGCCGGTGCTCACCCAGAACGATCTCGAGGCGTTCCCGGTGTATCTGGGGAACTGATCCGGCGCATCGGTTGTTACCGTGCCCATGGCCAGTGATTCCCCGGCGCCGCACCGGCGCGCGCAGCTGCGCGACTTCCTCCGCACCCGCAGAGCCCGGCTCACACCGCGAGACGTCGGCCTGCCGACCGTGGGCAAACGGCGGACACCCGGCCTGCGGCGGGAGGAGGTCGCGCTGCTCGCCGGAGTCGGCGTCTCCTGGTACACCTGGCTGGAGCAGGGACGCGACATCACGGTGTCGGCGGAGGTGCTGGACGCGGTCGGCGCGGCGCTGCGCCTGTCCGGCCCGGAACGACGGCATCTGTATCTGCTCGCCGGTCTCAACCCGCCGCCCCTGGGCCCCGGCCGTGACGCCGAGGTCACCCCGCAGTTGCGCCGACTGCTCGACGCGTGGGGAGCGCGGCCCGCCGTGCTGCGTGACCGTTACTGGAATCTGCTCGCGGTCAACGACATGGCGCGCACCGTCTTCGGATTCACCGCCGCCGACCACAACTGCCTGGTCTCCTTCTTCCGCAACCCCCGGTATCGCGGTATGCACGTGGCGTGGGCCGCGATCGCGCCCGCCGTCGTGGCCGCCTTCCGCGCCGACGCCGCCTACGCTCCCGACGATCCCGAATTCGGCCGGGTGGTCGGCGAACTCAGTGCCGCCAGCCCCGAATTCGCCGGCTTGTGGGCCCGCCACGACGTGGACGCCGCCGTCCAAGCCGTGAAGGCGGTACGCCATCCCGACGCCGGCGACCTGGTGTTCGACACGACCACCCTCGCGGTGGCCGGCCACCCCGGCTGGTTCCTGGTGCTCTACAACCCGCAGCCGGAAAGCGCGGAGCGGGTGGAGGACCTGATGCGCGTCGCGCTCACCGCCCCGGCGTGACCGCAGCCTGGTGGCGCCAGACCTAGGTCGACTGGACACTGTTCGCCCGCGCCGACCTTCGGCACGCTGACTCTCATGACGCACAACAACTCCCGATTCGACGGCAAGGTCGCACTCGTCACCGGCGGCTCCAGCGGCATGGGGCTGGCCACCGCGCGACGGCTGCTCGCCGAAGGCGCACAGGTGGTCATCACCGGCCGGGACAGGGCCCGGCTGGACGCCGCGGTCGACGCGCTGCACGGAGGGGAACGGGTGCTCGCGATCCAGGCCGACGCGGCGCGCCTCGCCGATCTCGACGCGCTCACCGCCGCCGTCCGCGACCGGCACGGCCGATTGGACGTCGTGTTCGCCAACGCGGGCGTCGCGTCCTTCCAGCCGAACGCCGAGATCACCGAGGACGAGTTCGCGCGCGTCGTGGACATCAACTTCAAGGGTGTGTTCTTCACCGTCCAGAAGGCGCTGCCGCTGCTGTCCGAGCACGCGGCGATCGTCATCAACGCGTCGTGGACCCTGCACCGCGGCCTGCCCGGCGCGTCGCTGTACGCGGCCACCAAGGCGGCCGTGCACAACCTGGCGCGCAGCCTCGCCGCGGAATTGGGGCCCAAGGGGATCCGGGTGAACTCGGTGAGCCCCGGTTATATCGAGACTCCGATGTTCCACGACAACGTCAGCCCCGACGCGCACACCGCCGTGCTCGCCGAAGTGGCCAGCCGCCGGCTCGGCACCGCCGAGGACGTGGCCGACGCCGTGGCGTTCCTCGCGTCCGCCGAGGCGTCCTACGTCAACGGGCAGGACCTGATCATCGACGGCGGTTTGGTCGCGGCCATTTCCCGGGAGATGATCTGACCGGCGCGTACCGCGTCATGCGCGGGAACCCGTTTCCCCGCGCACGGATTCGATGATCGCTTCGCCGATGGGCCGCCAACGCACACCGAGTTCGGCCAGTGTGCGGGAGTCGTCGGTCGGTGTGGCGGTGGTCAGCAACCAGGCGGCCTCGTAGCTGAGGCCCGCGCTGATCGGGAGGAAGCGGGCGGCGGCGTCGGTGAGCCGTCCGAGTCCGAGCAGCGCGGCCTTCGGCACCGGGATCCGGCGGATGCGTTGTCCGGCAGCGCTTTCCAAGATGTCCACGATTTCGTCGAACGCCACCAGGTGACCGCCGCACAAATAGCGCCTCGGGCCGAGACCGGGGCGCATGACGGCGGCGTGCACGGCGGCCACGTCCCGGACGTCGATCATCTGCATCCCGCCCCGGATTCGCGGAGCGACGCGGGCCCGCAGTATGGCGCCCCAGCCGTCGGAGGTGATGCCTGCCTGCGTCCCGAGACCGGGCCCGACGACACTGGACGGATAGGTGATCACGACCGGGGCACCGGTGGCCTGCAACGCACGCGCGATCCGGTCGGCGGCGGACTTGGTGCGGCCGTAGGCGCTGCGCCCCGGCGCGGTCGGGCTGTCCGGCGTGATGACCGGATCGGGGCTGGGAAACAGCGCGCTGTAGCTGGCGACGTGCACGATCGGGTCGAGTCCGAGCGCCGTCGCGCGGGCGAGCACGGTCGCCGTGGCGTCCGCGTTGACCTCCCACATCAACTGCTCGCGGCGGTTGTCGGTGCCGACGACGCCCGCCGCGTGCAGGACGGCGTCGCATCCGACGAGCAACTTCTCCACCGTCCGCGGGTCCCTGATGTCGCCCGGCAGCACCGACAGCGCCTCGGGCGTGGCGTCGAACATGCCGACGACCTCCGCGACGGACTCGCTCGGATGAACGAGCAGGACGACCTGATGCCCGTCCCGCAACAGCGCGGAGACGGTGTGCGCGCCGAGATAGCCGGTGCCGCCGGTGACCGCGATTCGCATACCGGCTATCCCTCGTCGCGTCCGGTCGTCGGCGTCCAGGCGCTCGCCGCCGTGCCGGTCTCAGCCGGTATGTGTCCACCCATTTCGATCCTTCGTCAGCATGGTTCCGCCGTCCGATCCACCGCCCATGCCCGCCGCACACGCGAGAATGGCCGCACATCGGAAGCATCGGCACAAATTCGATGCCAGTGGCATCGTAATGGAAGTCAGGGAGCGGCATGGGCGAAACGGCGCAGGACCCGCCTGCGGCGAGCAGGAGCGCGGGCAGGCCCAGGGACGAGTCGGTCGAACAGCGGGTGCTGGCGACCGTCCGGGAGATGCTGGTCGAAGTGGGGTGGGACGAGTTGAGCGTGCGGGCGGTGGCCGCGCGCGCCGGCGTCGGCCGGGCGTCGATCGCTCGCCGCTGGCAATCGAAGGCCGAATTGGTGCTGCACGCCGTGCTGGGTGAGACACCGGATCTGGGCCCGTTCGAGGGCGCCGACCAGCAGGGGTGGATCGAGTGGGTGCTGCGCGGCAGCCGGGAACTGTTCGCCCGCGACGACGTTCGCGCCGCCGTCCCGGGGCTGTTGACCGCACTCGACCGCGATCGGCAATTGCGCGACCGGCTGTGGGCGGGATTCAGCACCCCGGCCGCCGCGCTGTTCGCCGCGGGCGACACCGAATCGCGTGCGCGGTCCGAGCTGGACGCCAGGGCCGTCATCGCGCTGGCGGCCGGTGCGGCGCTGTTCCTGGAATTCGTCGCCGACGGCGACGACACCGCGCAGATCCACCGGCGCATCGGCGAACTGCTGCACCGCGCCGTGCCGGAGCGCTGAGCCGCCCGATTCCGGTTGGCGTCGGGTTCGCGCCGCTCAGTACAGTGGGCCGGTGATTCGCACCGCCGCGCTGGCCCACGTCCGGGATCGCCGCCTGCTGCAGGCGCGCTCGGTGGGCAAGGACGTCTTCTACATGGCAGGCGGCAAGATCGACCCCGGCGAGACACCCGAAGCGGCGCTGCACCGCGAGGTGCGCGAAGAACTCGGCGTCGGCGTCGTCGCCTACGACGAACTCGGGGTGTTCCAGGCGGAGGCGTACGGGCACTCCCCCGGCACCCGGTTGCACATGACCTGCTTCACCGCGGAACTCGACGGCGAGCCGCGTCCCACCAGCGAGATCGCCGAGTTGCGCTACTTCACGGTGAGCGAGTACGCCGCCATGGATCACGTGGCCCCCGGCTCGATGATGGTCTTCCGCCGACTGCACGAACTCGGCGCGGTCGACTGGTAGGCGGCGTGCGAGCCCGCCGTTGCGCGCCGGCCCACCTGCTCGGTGATTTCCGGACCGAGCGCGGTTGCCGCTTGTTCCGGCTCTTCGGCTTTCGAGTGGATTCCCCGGCGTGCGCTAAGGTGCGAACCCGTGTCCAAGCTGAAGCGGCGAGTAGTCGAAGCTGCGGAAGCGTCGCTCGTGCAACGCAAGTACGTGTCGGCGGTCGATGTGTTCACCGTGCTGGGCTGGGTGCGGTCCGGTCAGGTCGATCGCTGGCGGCAAGGGCAGGTGCGGTCGCTGGAGCAGCTCACGGCAGTCGATGGGCGGCGGTTACGGGAGGCGGCGGACCTACTGGGCGAGTGGGCCCGCGAACACGGGCTCAGCGCGAGCACCGCGGCGTATCTGTCGGGTGGGCGCGATCGCGAGGCGCTGCGTTTCGTCGACCACGGCGAAGACGAGGTGTTCCGAGTGCACTGGCTCTCGGCGGACCTCAGCCCGGCGCGGCGCGAACAGGTCGTCCAACGCCAGAACCGCGCCCCTGATCTCACCGTGATCGAGGCCGCGGAGTCGTGGACGTGCGCCGAATGCGCCGAGACCGGCCCGTATCTGATCACCTCCGCGGCCGGTCCTCTATGTCTTACCTGCTCGGACCTCGACCATCTGGAGTTCCTGCCCGCCGGGAACGCGGCGCTGAGCCGGCGAGCCAAGAAGAAGAGCACCCTCGCCGCCGTGGTGGTCCGCTTCAACCGGCGGCGCAAGCGCTACGAGCGGCTGGGCATCCTCGTGGAAGAGGCCGCCCTCGCCCGCGCGGAACAGCAATGCCTCGCCGACGAAGAGGCCCGCGCGCGCCGCCGCGATCGCGACCGCGTCCGCCGCGCCGTGGAGGACGACGAATACCGCGCCCGCATGTCCGCCGAGATCCGGCGGCTGTTCCCCGGCTGCCCCGCCGACCGTGCCGCCGAGATCGCCGAACACGCCGCCGCCCGGGGCAGCGGCCGCGTAGGCCGCACCGCCGCCGCCAAACTCCTGTCCCCCGAAGCCCTCACCCTGGCCGTCATAGCCTCCATCCGCCACCGCGACACCGATTACGACAACCTGCTCATGACCGGCGTCCCTCGCCCGGAGGCCAGAACCCGTATCCGGCCCACCGTCGACCGCGTCCTCGACAGCTGGCGCGACGGAAGACGTTGCAATATCGTTGCCGTTCCCGAGTCGCCGTGATCAGGTCATCCTTCGGCCCCGTCTCCCGCCGCCGCGGGCGAGCGGCGGGCGTGCTCGGCCACCCAGACGCCCACGCCGATCGCTCCGGCGACCGGCCACGACACCAATCCGGTGACCGCCGCCGCGCCGAGCCCGCCGAAATAGAGCAACGACTCACGGTCCGGCACCCGGTCGCGCACCGCCGTGGTGGCCGAGGAGACTCCGGTGGCCACGGTGCGCGGCCCTGGTAGCAGCGGCACTCGCGCCATCCGCATCCCGAGCGTCGGGATCGGGACGCGCAACCCGCCGCGCTCGGTGGTCGCGGCGTCGGAGCCGGCCGGCGATCCGGTCTCGGTGGACGGCGCGGAACGTGCCGTCTCCGGTGCTTCGGAACCGGACTGGCGGACCTTCTCGGTGGCTGTCTTGGACATGACCGCTCCTTCCTCGCCCTGCGCCTCGTCGCTGTGTATGTGATCCAGCCAAGCCGTGCTCGCCCCGCACCGCAACCCCTGGTAGGCATGCTTTTCATCGCGAAGTGACAAACGAACGGGTCCGGCGCGGGTGTGCGGGCTCCGCCGCGGACGAAGAGCTGTGCGGGTTGGTTGCCAGCCATCACGATACATTGCGCGAGCGCGATGAAAACCCTCAGTTTTAACTGATGCCAAAAGGTTTTTCGCGCATTCATGACTCAGCCCGGCATGTTGCTGATAGTTTGCCGACGAAGGCACTTTGAGGCAGACCACTGTTCGGCGAATACGGCGAACTACCCCTGGAGGTCAAGGTCGTGACTCGTCCGTTTCTTCGATTCCTCGGCAGAAAAACCATCGGTTCCGTCCGCGCCATCGGCGCGTGCGGCGGAATGGCACTCACTCTCCTGATCGGGACGGCGGCGGCCGCGGAACCGCTGTATCCGTATCCCGACCCGGACCCGTTCTACGCCGCCCCGGCGGACGTGGGCGCACACCAGCCCGGCGATGTGCTCGACACGCGGATGCTGCCCCCGCTCGCGCTCTTCCCCGGCACCACCGTCCGGCTCGTCGAGTTCCGGTCCACGAACTCGCATGGCGCGCCGATCTCGGCGACGACGACGATCCTCACCCCGCTGGGCCATCGTCCCGACATGCCGCTGCTGTCGTATCAGCACTTCATCAACTCGCTCGGCACGCACTGCGCGGTATCGCACCTGCTCTACTCCAACGATCTGAACCTGTCGGCTTCGACAGGGATGTTGAACGTCCTGCTGGCGCAGGGCTGGAGTATCGCGCTGCCGGATCATCTCGGTCCGCAGTTCGCGCTCGGCGCCGGACGTCTGGGCGGCCAGATCACGCTGGACGGAATCCGCGCGGCGAAGCGGCTCCCCGAACTCGGCCTGCAGAACAGCCCGATCGCGCTGACCGGTTACTCCGGCGGTGGCCTCGCCACGGCATGGGCGGCCGCGCTGCAGCCGACCTACGCGCCGGAACTGCGGCTCGCGGGCGCGGCCATCGGCGGCGCCCCGATGAACCTGGTGACGATGGCCAAGGCGCTGGGATTCGAACCGCATCCGGCGTTCGGCCTGGCCATGGCGACGGCGATCGGGCTGGAACGGGAATACCCGGACCGCGTGCCGACCAGCCAGTCGCTCAACGAGCGCGGCCTCGCGCTGCGCGACGAGATGGCCAACAGCTGCACCAACGAAATTCTCGCCGCGGGCATGAACGGCAACGCGCGCGACTACGTGACCTCCGCGTCGGTCTTCGACACCACGCCCGGCGCGTGGTCGGTGGTCGAGGAGAACAGCGTGGAGCTCTACCCGAACGCCCCGCAAACACCGATCTTCGAATGGCATTCGCCGAGCGACCCGCTGATTCCGATCGATGCCATCGACAACACCAACCGCCATTGGTGCTCGGCCGGGGTGCCCGTGCAGACACTGCGCGTGCCCGACGCGGAGCATCTGACCGCGGCGGTCCTCGGCGCGCCCTCGGTGCTGCCGTGGCTGCAGAGCCGGGTGCGCGGCGAGCCCGCGCCCAGCACCTGCTGACGCGAGCCTGCCGTCGGTTCGCCGCCTCCGGGGCGGTGGTCGCGGGTGACGGGCCCGGCGCGCGAGCCGGGCCCGATCCGGATTGCGCGCAGATTCCCGGGGTAGACCGCAGATACAGGAGGTGATGACATGCCGAAGGCTTGGACCGACAAGCAGGAACGCCAGTACGAGCACATCAAGGATTCGGCGAAATCCCGGGGCGCGAGCACCGGACGCGCGAAGGAGATGGCCGCACGCACGGTCAACAAGAACCGTGCGCAGTCCGGGCAGTCCAAGACCGCGAGCAAGACGTCGACCGACGACAAGTCTCCGCAGCAGCGCGGCGGGCAGCGTTCGCACAGCGGCGCCCAGGGCCCGACGCGGGACCAGCTGTACAACGAGGCCAAGAAGCGCAATGTCGAAGGCCGCTCGAAGATGACGAAGAAGGAGCTGGCGCACGCGCTCGGACGGGACTGAGCCCGGCGCGCAGCTCGGCGACGAAGAAGCGAAAGGAGTGGAGATGACCAAGCAGCAGGAAGAAACGGGCACCATCACCGGCACCAGGGACAAGGACTACAACCTGATCTGGTTCGTCGAGGCGTCCCTCGAGAACGCGCTGCGTCTGGACACGTTCATCCAGGACGCGGAACGTGCCGGGGACACCGAGCTGGTGGAGTTCTTCCGCAAGGCGCAGGCCGACAGCCGCAAGGGCGGCCGGATGGGTAAGGAACTCCTGGCCAACCGTCTCGCGCAATCGAATATGTGACGTTTTCCGATGAGCCTGCGGGCCGGAGCCGAATGGGCTCCGGCCCGCCGCGCTGTGCGCAGGTTCCGCGCGGCCGAGCCGGGAGAAATCCGGTGGCCGGTGTCGTCGCGGCGATCCTGGGTAAGTCGCTCACGAACCTCGTCGCCGAGCCAAGGAGCGGATATGCGCGTCGTCGTGGTCGGTGCCACCGGAAACGTCGGAACGAGCGTGCTGGAGACACTGTCGGCGGAAGCGGGAGTCGGTTCGATCGTGGGGATCGCCCGGCGCGTGCCGGGCAAACCTCGCGCGGGCGTGGAGTGGGTGCGCGCGGATGTGCGCACCGACGACCTGGAAGCCCACTTCCACGGAGCCGACGTGGTCGTGCACCTGGCCTGGTTGTTCCAGCCCACCCATCAGCCCATGGTCACCTGGCGCGCGAACGTCGGCGGCACCGAACGCGTGCTGCGCGCGGTCGCCGCGGCCCAGGTACCCGCGTTGGTCTACGCCTCCTCGGTCGGGGCCTACTCCCCGTGCCAGAGCGACGAGCCGGTGCCGGAGAGCTGGCCGACCGATGGCTGGCCGCCTGCCGCGTACATGCGGGAGAAGGCCTACGTCGAACGGCTGCTGGACCGGTTCGAGGCCGAGAATCCGGATCGCCGCGTGGTTCGCATGCGCCCGGCGTTCATCTTCCGCAGGCACACCGCCAGCCAGCAGCGTCGTCTGTTCGCCGGACCGCTGCTGCCGAATCGCCTGATCCGGCCCGGCCTCCCGCCGATTCTGCCGATTCCCCGTGGTCTGCGCTTCCAGGCGGTGCACAGCGCCGACGTCGGCCGCGCCTATGCCCTCGCCATCGCGACCGACGCCCGCGGACCGTTCAACCTGGCCGCCGAACCGGTGATCGATCGCTCCCGGCTGGCCGAGGTCTTCGACGCCAGGGTGGTGTCCGTGCCGCCCTCGCTGGCGCGCGCCGCGCTCGCGATGGGCTGGCACGCTCGCACGCTGCCCGCGACCCCTGACCTGCTGGACGGGGTGCTGCATCTGCCGATCATGGACACCGGCCGCGCACGGGCCGAGCTGGGCTGGACGCCGCGGTTCACCGCCGTCGACGCTCTGCGCCACCTGCTCTCCGGGTTGCGCGCGGGCGCGGGCGATGACACCCCGCCGCTGGCCGCGGACGCGGGCGGACCCTGGCGCTGGAAGGAGTTCGCCTCCGGAGTCGGTGGCCGAGAAGTCGGCGTCGGCTGACCTCTCGGCCGGGCGCGGCGCGACCGATCGCCACGAATCCGACGATCCGCGCACGGGCCGGCCGAAGGGACCGTCCACCGTCATGAACGGCCCCTTCGGATTCGGATGACTCGTATCCCGAGCCCGGACCTGCGGCTGTGTCAGACGTAGGTGAAGAAGACGCCGGTGGCGATACCACCCGGTCCGGTGACGGTGACCGGTACCGGACCCAGCCCCACCGGGGTGATCGCGGTGATCTGCGTATCGGAATTCACCGTGAACGACACCGCCGGAAGGAAACCGAAGAACACACCGGTGGCGCCGGTGAACCCGCTGCCGGAAATCGTGACCGCGGTGCCGCCCGTCACCGGACCCGTATTCGGTGTGATCGATACCAGCGTGGGAACGGACACATACGTGAACGGCACGCCCGGACTCGTCCCGGCCGAATTGGTGACGGTGACCGGAACGGTGCCCGTTCCCGGCGGGGCGATGGCGATTATCAGCGTGCTGGAAATCGCGACGAAGAACGTGGCCGGTGTGGCGCCGAAGTTGACGGAAGTAACTCCGGTGAATCCGGTACCGACGATCGAAACCAGTGTTCCACCGCTCGCGGGCCCGAAATTCGGAATGACCGATGCCACCGCGGGAACAGGAACGACATAGGTGTAGGGAACACCATTACTGGTTCCGTCCGCGTTGGCGACGGTGACCTGTACCGTCCCGGTTCCGGGCGGAGCGATCGCGGTGATCTGCGTAGTGGAATCCAGTGTGAAAGTCGTTGCCGTGCCGCCGAATCGCACGGTGGTCGGCTGCGCCGTGAATCCGGTTCCGGTGATGACCACGCTATTTCCTCCCGAAGCCGGGCCGGTGGTCGGAGATACAGAAGTTACAGTAGGCATGACTCTGCCCCCTTTTCAGCGTTGATTTCCTGTACCGGGGGTGCTCGACCTTCAGGAAGCCCGGCTGTAACCATTAACGCTCCGGAAACGTTGCCCGGCAATATATATCGCGATCCGTTTTGGTCTGTTCTGGTCCGATTTCGTCCGTTTCCGTACGGCTCGACCGGCGAATGAATCCGGGAAGCACTAGTGGCGCACCCCGGCCAGCATCTGTTCGATGCGGGCGCGCACCGACCGGCCCGCCGCGCGCAGCGGTTCCGTCGAACGCAGTGTGCGGCTGAGGACGAACGCACCCTCGAGGCTGGTGAGAACGGCGAGGATGAGTTCGCGGGCGTCCGTGGCGGACAGGCCGCGACGGACGAAGTAGTCGGTGCCGTCGCCGATCCAGGAGGCGATGACTTCGGCGGCGACCTCGCGCAGCGCGGGTTCGCTGTCGGCGACCTCACCAGCGACGGTGCCGACCGGGCACATGTTGATCCAGCCGGTCTGCTCGATCTGTTCGGCGGCCGCGGCGAAGGCCGCTGGTATCGCTTCGCGCAGGTCGTCGTCGGCGTCGAGCAGCAGCGGGAGCAACTGGATGTACGCGGCGCCGGACGTGCGCAGCGCCGCGGCGGCGACCTGCGGTTTGCCCTCGGGAAAGTGGTGATAGAGCGAGCCCATCGGGGCCCGAGCGGCGACGGTGAGCTGCTTGACGCTGGTGCCCGCGTAGCCCTGCGTCCGCATCAGCTCGGCCATCGCGGTGACGAGGCGTTCCCGGGTGCTGGTTGACATCTTCTCGGTCACCCTCCCAGACTAGAGCAAATACTCTAGAGCGATCGCTCGAACGGAGGCGGACATGCCTGAGATCGAACTGCCCGCGGGCCGGGTGCACTATGTCGAGCGCGGCGAGGGGCCCCCGGTGGTCCTGCTGCACGGCCTGCTGATGAACCACACGGTCTGGGACGAGGTGCTCGACGCCTTGCCCGACGGATTCCGGTACGTGCTGCCGGACCTGCCGCTCGGCGCCCATCCCCTGCCACTGCGTCCCGGCGTCGACCTGAGCTTGCGCGGTTTGAATCACCTGATCGCCGACTTCCTCGCCGCGCTGGATCTGCACGAGGTCACGCTCGTGCACAGCGATTGGGGCGGTGCGCTGTTCCTCACCGCCTACGGGTTGGACGAACGCGTCGGCAGGCTCATCGTGCTGCCGTGCGAGGCGTTCGACAACTTCCCGCCCGGCCTGCCCGGCAAGATGGCCACCGTCGCCGCCTATCTGCCGGGCGGCATCTCACTCGCCCTGCGGCAGTTGCGCATTCGGTGGCTGCGCCGATCGCCATTGCTGTTCGGCTGGATGGCGCGGCGACCGTTGCCCGACGCGCTGGTGCGCGGCTGGACCGAGCCGGGGCTGCGCGACGCCAGAATCCGCCGGGACCTGCTCGCCTACACCAGGTCCGGGTTCCCCCGGGAGGAATTGATCGCCAACACCGAAGCACTGCGCAACTTCCGGGGAGACGCGCTGATCCTGTGGTCGTCGGCGGGCAAGGTGATGCCGCGCGAGCACGGCCGTCGGCTCGCGGACCTCATTCCCGCGGCGCGGCTGGTCGAGATCGACGACGCGTACGTGCTGTCCATGCTCGATCAGCCCGCCGCGGTGGCCGAGGCGATGTCGGCGTTCCTGCTCGACACCACCGCGTCTGGGCGCGACAGGCCTGCGCCACGCTAGCGCCGCACGAATGCCGACGTGCCACCAGCGCATGAGCTCTCCCCCCGGCAGGCAGCGCGGCGGCTTGCCTTGACGCCGACGAGAAGGTTTAGCGTCGCGGTAGCGGAGGCGAAGGAGGACGGATGCGCATCGGCGAACTGGCGCAGCGGGCGGGCACCAGCACGCGCGCCCTGCGTTATTACGAGGAGCACGGGTTGGTGCGGCCGCGCCGCGCCGCCAACGGGTACCGCTCCTACGACGACGGGGAGGTGCTGATCGTGGCGCAGATTCGCGAACTGCTCGGTGCGGGCTTCGATCTCGACGACATCCGCCCGTTCGTCGCCTGCCTGCGGGCGGGCAACGGCTCCGGGGACGTCTGCCCCGATTCGGTGTCCACGTTGCGGCGCAAGCTGGCCGAGGTCGATTCCTACCTGACGCGGCTGGAGCACGTACGGACCCATCTGCGCGCGCGGCTCGCGGCGGCCTGCGAGTTCGACCGGATCGATGAGCCGAGGTGAAGTTCGCGGTCAGCTACAGCACCCCCTTCTTCGGCGTCAACCCGGACCGGTTGATCGGCTACGCCCAGCATGCCGAGCGCTGCGGATTCGAAGCGATCTACCTGCCCGAGCACATCGCGTTGTACCCGGGGGCGACGGTCGGGCCGATGGAGATCACGCCGACGGTGCCGTTCGCCGATCCGCTCGACGCGCTCGGTTTCGTGGCCGCCGCCACCGAGCGGATCCTGCTCGGCACGGCGGTGCTGCTGCTGCCCTATCACCATCCGGTGGTGCTGGCCAAGCGCCTGGCGACGATCGACGTGCTGTCCAAGGGCCGCATGCGCCTGCTCACGGTCGGGCTCGGCACCCTCCCCGGTGAGGCGCGAGCCGTCGGCGTCGATTTCGCCTCCCGCGGCCGTCGCGCCGACGAGGCCATCGACGTGCTGCGGCTGCTGTGGTCCGGTGACGCGGAGGGGGTGAGCTTCGACGGCGAGTTCTTCCGGTTCGAGAACCTGTGCAGCTACCCGAAACCCGTGGGCGGCGAGCCGTTGCCGATCCATGTCGGCGGATCGAGCCGCGCCGCGGCGCGGCGCGCGGGATCCCGCGGCGACGGTTACTGCCCGGGCGGGATGCTCGCGCCGGCCGAACGCGCTGCCCAGCTGGAGACAGCCCGCGCCGCGACGAGCGCGGCGGGCCGCGATCCCGGCGCGTTCGAATACACGCGGTGGGGATCGATCGACATGCCGGTGGAGCGGGTCCAGGGACTGGCCGATCAGGGTGTCACGCGCATCGTGGTGAGCGCGAGCACGGGTGACCCGCAGCGCGCCCGCGACGAGTTGTCCGCCTTCGCCGCGCGATTCGATCTTGCGAACGCACTGAAGTAGCGTTCACGCCGAGGGGGCGGCCCCTAACCTACTCAGACGGTATGTCCCGCAACCAGATCCGCGACCGAGTGATAGTGCATTGTTTCCGCGGCGGGCCGCAACACCGCCGCGTCCTCGGGCTCCAGCAGCATTCCGACGTGATCGCCGAGGTCGTACCGGTCGCGGATGCGAGCGACGAACCAGCTGGGCACCGTGCTGAGCACCGGGATGCCGCCGGGGCCCGCGTGCCAGTCGCAATGCACGAACTTGTCGATGTCGTCGCCGGTCTCACCGCCGAAAAGCCGCGCGAGGGACAGTTGTTCGCTGCCCAGCAAATGCACCGCGAGCCGGTCGGCGTGCTGCGCGACCCGGTAGGTGTAGTTCTTCTTGGACAGGCCGACCAGGAACCGGCGCGGCTCGATGCTGACCTGTGTGGCGAAGCCGACGAGACAACCGGCGCGCCGGCCGGCCGCCTGCACGGTGACCAGCAGCACGGGATAGTCCGCCGCCGCGACCACCGCGTCGAACACTGCGGTCCGGTCTTCGGTAGCCATCGGTCCTCCCAGCGTGATACGACGTCTTCCCCGGATGCCCGCGCGATCGTCGCGCAAACATGCCGGGACGAGCAGCGCTCACCCTACAACCGTGGCGGCAAGGCGTCTGAGACGCTGATGCCGGCAAGGGTGGGGCGCCCGAGCGACGGCCGGTAGATCGGCTCTTTCCGATCTACGTTGCCGTGGATGATAGTCCACCACAACGACTTCCGCGCCGACACCGAAAACGCATGGTGGCGGTCGCCACATTGCGAGCGCATCCGGCACGATCGAGGCATCGCGCGGATCCGCGCCTCCGGCCGCTACCGGAGGCGCGGATCGGGCCGCTAGTCCGCCAGGTACACCGGCAGCCTGGCGTGCCCGTTGGAGATGAAGCTGGACACGGTGCCCAGTTCGGCGGGATCGGCCGCCAAGCGCAGGTTCGGGAACCGCTGGAAGAGGGCGGGCAGTGCGACTTCGGCCTCCAGCCGGGCCAGCGGCGCACCCAGGCAGTGGTGCGCTCCGTAGCCGAAGGCCAGATGTTCCTTGCTCGCTCGCCGCACGTCGAACTCGCTCGCGGTGGGACCGTGCAGATTCGGATCGCGGTTGGCCCCGGCGTAGGAGGCGAGAATCGGTTCACCCTTGGTGATGCGCAGACCGGCGATCTCGATGTCGTCGGCGGCGAAGCGCAGCGGCAGGTGCGCCACCGGCGACTCGTACCGCAGCGCCTCCTCGATCAGATCGGTCCAGGCCGCACGGCCCTCGGAAATCTCGGCACGCTGGTCGGGGTGGGTCAGCAGCGCGAAGACGGCCTGATCGATCAGGTTCACCGTGGTCTCGTGCCCGGCGCTGATCACGAGCAGCAGCGTATCGATCAGCTCCTGCTCGGTCAGCTGCGAGCCGTCCTCTTCGTCCCGGTGCGAGATCAGCAGGCTGGTCATGTCGTCGCCGGGCGTCTCCCGCCGGTACGCGACGAGCTCGCCCAGGATCCGGTACATCTCCATATAGTTCGCCTGGGACTCCTCGGGTCCGAGCGACGTGTCGAAGATGCCGTCGACGCAGGTGCGCAGACCCGCGTTGAGGGCTTCGGGAACGCCCATCAGCGCGCTGATGACCTGGATCGGCAGCGGGTAGGCGAAACCTTCCCTGAGATCTACCGCCTCGCCCGCCGGTGTCGCCGCGAGCGCGTCGAGCAGGTCCGCGGTGATCTGTTCGACCAGCGGTCGCATCGCCTGGGTGCGGCGGTGCGTGAAGGCGGGCGCGACGAGTTTGCGCAGCCTGCGGTGATCGGCGCCGTAGGCGGTGAACATGTTGTTCACGGCGACCCACGGCAGCAGCGGCCAGTCCTGCGGTATGTCGCCGTTGATCAACGCGGGCCAGTGCTGCTTGGCGTCCTTCGACACCCTGGGATCGGCCAGCAACCGCTTGAGCACGTCGGCGTCGGTGACCGACCACGCACGCACGCCGCCAGGCAATTCGACGAGCGTCACCGGCCCGCGCGCGCGAATGCGGGCGGACTCGCCCTGGATGTCGGCGCCCGTCGGGTCTAGGACCAGGGGCTGTGTGGTCATCGGGGACTCCTTAGAAGACGGTCAGCGGAGGGGATTCGGGGAAGACGACCGGCAGCGACACCAGCGCACGGTGGAACGGCCCTGGCCGCCAGCTCAATTGATCGGGTTGCACGGCCAACCGCATCTCGGGCAGCGCGTCGAGAATCTGATCGATCGCGTCCTGCACCACCAGGTACGCGGCCGACCGGGCGGGGCAGGCGTGCGGGCCGACGCTCCAGGCCAGATGGGCACGGCTGTCGGTGCGCTGCCCGACGCCGATCGCCGGATCGTTGTTGCATCCGGCCATGCTGATCAATACCGGCTGGTGCGCGGGTAGCCAGACGTCATCGATGAGGATGGGCTGGCGCGGAAAGCTGACGCAGTAGTTGGCCATCGGCGGATCGTTGAACAGCACCTCGTCGAGGGCGTCGCGGGTGGAAAGGCTCCCGCCGAGGAAATCCCCCGCGAAACGTTCGTCGGTGAGCATCAGCAGCACCGTGTTGACGATCAGGTTCTGCATCGGTTCGATGCCCGCGCCGTAGAGGGTGATGAGCTGATGGATCATCTCGACGTCGTCCAGCCCGGCTTCGTGCCGCAGCAGCCGGGAGGTGATGTCGTCGCCGGATTCCTTGCGCTTGAGCTGCACCAGTTCGAACAGCGCGTCGCTGAGCATCGCGTTGCCCTTGTCCGCGTTGACGCCTTCGAAGATGGCGGCCATACCGGTCGCGACCTGCTGGCCGATGTCGGGCGGGCAGCCGATCATGGCGTTGAGCACAGCGAAGCTGAGCGGAAACGCGTACTGGCTGATCAGATCCGCCGCGCCGTCCTCGCAGAAGGCGTTGATCAGCGGGACGGCGATCTGCTCGACCGTTCCGTGCAGCGCGTGCAGATCGACCCCGGCGATGCTGGCGACATTCGCCTGCCGGTAGCGCAGATGCTCGAGGCCCGAACTGCGCAGCGCGTTCTTCCGCCACTCCAGCATCGGCAGGACCGGGCACTCGCCCGGGATGTCCTTCTGCCAGATCCGCGGATCGGCCGGAAAATGATCGGGATCGTTCAGGATGCGCAGCGCGGTGTGGTAGCCGATCACCAAGGTGGCGGGCACGCCGGGCGACAGCTCGACCGGGACGAGGGAACCGTACCTGCGGCGCATTTCACGGTATGCCCCGTGCGGATCTTGGGCGTATTCCTGCGAATACAGCGGGTAGCGGGGGCCGCTGGTGTCGATCGGCGAGCCGTGCGCGACGGGGCACCCGTTCGCGGAAGTGGACGGCGGGAAGTGTGGCGTGGTCAAAAGACGAAACTCCAGAGGAACGAACATGCGACGAACGCGATCGACCGGGCGCTGGCGCGCCGCGACGGCGTAGGCCGGCGTGATGCGTGGGATCGGTGACAGGCCGGCGCACACCCTCATCAGCTGTGTGCACGACGACCTCTGAGCGGCAACCTCCTTCCGGATCGGAACGCGGCGATGTCGGCTCGCCGGAGCAGAGCGCGGCTACCTCGCCGCGCTGCCCTCCGGCTGCGACGCATAGCCCGGCAGGGGCGGGGATGCCGGGAAGAGCACCGGCAGTGCGGTCAGCGACCGATGGAACGGACCGGGCCGCCAGCTCAGCTCCTCGGCGGGGACGGCCAGCCGCAGCTCGGGCAACGCGTCGAGCAGCTGATCGATGGCGTCCTGGGCGATCAGATAGGCCACCGACCGAGCCGGACAGGTGTGCGGCCCGACGCTCCAGGCCAGATGAGCGCGGTTGTCGGTGTAGGCGCCGGTGTTGATGGCCGGATCGTTGTTGCATCCGGCCATGCTGATCACCACCGGCTGGTGGGCGGGCAGCCAGACGCCGTCGACGAGCATCGGCTGCCGCGGGAAGGTGACGCAGTAGTTCGACAGCGGCGGGTCGGTGAACAGCACCTCGTCCAGCGCGTCCCGCGTCGACAGGCTGCCGCCGAGGATGCCGCCGGCGAACCGCTGGTCGGTGAGCATCAGCCGCAGCGTGTTGACGATCAGGTTCTGCTGCGGCTCGATGCCCGCGCCGTAGAGCATCAGCACCTGCTGGACCATCTCCTCGTCGTCGAAGTCGACGGGGTGGCGCACGATCCGGGAGACGATGTCGTCGCCGGGATGAGATCGCTTGAGCGCCACCAGGTCCGACATCGCGTCGTTGAACATCGCGTTGCCCTGCTCGGCGTCAACGCCTTCGAACATCGCCGCCAGTCCCATCGCGGCCCGCTGCCCGATGTCCGGCGGGCAGCCGAGCATCGCGTTGATCACCGCGAACGCCAGCGGGAAGGCGTACTGCGCGATCAGGTCCGCCGAGCCGTCCCCGCAGAAGGAGTTGATCAGCGGAACGGCGATCTGCTCCACGGTGTTGTGCAGCGCGAACTGGTCGATCTCCTCGATGCCCGCGACCGTGGCCTGCCGGTACCTGGCATGCTCTTGGCCGGAGTTGCGGATCGCGGCCGGACGCCACTCGAGCAGGGGCAGGACCGGGCAGTCGCTGGGCACGGTCTGCTGCCAGGTCCGCGAATCGGAGGGGAAATGATCGGGATCGTTCAGGATGCGCAACGCGGTGTGATAACCGATCACCAGCGTCGCGGGCACGCCCGGTGACAGTTCCACCGGCACCAGCGAACCGTACCGCGCGCGTGCTTCTCGATAGACATGGTGTGGATCCGCCGCGAAATCGTCCGTGTAGAGCGCTATCCGCGGGCCGTCGGCGCCGACCGGGGACCCGTGCGGGATCGGGCAGCCGCCGAGGGAGGACGATGTCGAGGACTGTGGGTGGGTCAAAACGTGACTCCAAAGTCGGAACGTTCGACGAGCAGGGTTGCCGGACGACACGCGGCCCCGGGTCTCGGGAACCGAATCCGCCGTGCGAGCGTAGCGAATTCCAGTGATTGATCGAATTCCACTGCGGCAGAGCATATCTCGTACTTAGCAGCGACGCGATGGGGCAGGTTCCGCGTGGCCCCCGCGCGGTGGAAACACCTGTACCCGCGTATCCGCGAGGGATACGCGGGCGGTCCAACCCGGCACGGCAGCGGCGAGCACCCATGCCGGGATGTGCTCGAGATGTCCTCGCGGCCTGCTACTCCGTGGCCTCCAGGAACACCGGCAGCTCGGAATGGCCGTTGGAGATGAAGCTGAGCACGGTGCCCAGCTCCGACGGATCGACCGCGAGGCGCATGTCCGGGAAGCGCCGGAAGATGGCGGGCAGAGCGATCTCGGCTTCCAGCCGGGCCAGTGGCGCGCCCAGGCAGTGATGCGCCCCGTAACCGAAGGCCAGGTGATCCTTGACCGTCCGGCGGGGATCGAACTCGTCGGCGTTCGTACCGTGCACCTTCGGATCCCGGTTGGCCGCCACATAGGAGGCCAGGATGGCTTCGCCCTTGGGGATGCGGACGTCGGCGATGTCGATGTCCTCCACCGCGTAGCGCAGCGGCAGGTGCGCGACCGGCGCCTCGAAACGCAGCGATTCCTCCACCACGTCCGACCAGGGGATCCGGCCGGAGACCACGTCGGCACGCTGATCCTGGCGGGTGAGCAGCGCGAAGATGGCCTGATCGAGCAGGTTCACCGTGGTCTCGTGCCCGGCGTTGATGACCAGCATCAGGGTGTCGACGAGTTCCTTCTCGGTCAGCTGCGAGCCGTCCTCCTCGTCGCGGCTGGCGATCAGCACGCTGGTGATGTCGTCGCCGGGGGTCTCCCGCCGGTAGGCCACGAGCTCGCTGATGAGCCGGTACATCTCCAGGTAGTTGGCCTGGGCCTGCTCCGGCCCGAACGACGTGTCGAAGAACCCGTCGACGCATTTCCGCACGCCGGGGCCGAGATGCTCGGGCACGCCCATCAACTCGGTGATGACCTGGATCGGCACCGGATAGGCATAGCCCTCACGCAGATCGACGGCGGTACCGCGCGGGGTCGCCGCCAGCCCGTCGAGCAACTCGGCGGTGATCGCTTCGATGCGCGGTCGAAGCGCCACCGTGCGACGGTGCGTGAACGCGGGGGCGACCAGCTTGCGCAGCCGCCGATGCTCGGCGCCGTAGGCGGTGAACATATTGTCGACCGCCACCCACGGGAGCAGCGGCCATTCCTCGGTGATCTCGCCGTTCATGAACGCGGCCCAGTGCTGCCTGGGATCTTTCGACACGCGCGGGTCGGCCAGAAGGCTCTTGAGCACGACGGCATCGGTGATCGACCACGCCGGCACCCCGCCGGGCAGTTCCACCAGGGCCACCGGCCCACGCTCGCGCAGCCGCGCCGCCTCGCCTTGGATATCGGAACCGGTCAGATCCAAGACTATCGGCTCTTGCGACATCGGACGCTTCTCCTTACACCATGTTCAACGGAGGGGACTCGGGGAAGACGACCGGCAGGGCCGCCAACGCCCGGTGGAAGGGGCCGGGCCGCCAGACCACGTCGTCCGCGGGCACGGCCAGCTGCATTTCCGGTAGCGCATCGAGGAGTTGGTCGATGGCTTCTTGGACGACCACGGACGCGACGGACTTCGCGGGGCAGGCGTGCGGTCCGACCGCCCACGCCAGATGCGAGCGGTTGCCGGTGCGGTCACCGCCGCGGATCGCCGGATCGTTGTTGCACGCGGCCAGGCTGACCAGCACCGGCTGGTGCGCGGGCAACCAGACGTTGTCGATCAGGATGGGCTGGCGCGGGTAGGTGATGCAGAAGTTCGCCATCGGCGGGTCGTTGAACAACACCTCGTCCAGCGCGTCCCGCGTCGACAGGGCGCCGCCGAGCATGTCGCCGCCGAAACGGTCGTCGGTGAGCATCAGCAGCAGGGTGTTGGTGATCAGGTTCTGCTGCGGCTCGATGCCGGCGCCGTAGAGGCTGATCAGGTTGTACAGCAGTTCTTCGTCGTTGAGACCGGACGAGTGATGGACCAACCGGGAGGTCACATCGTCGCCCGGCTCCGCGCGGCGCTGCTGGATCAGCTCCATCAACGCCTCGGAGAGCATCTGCATGCCCTTGGCCGCCTCGACGGTGTCGAACAGCATCGCCATGCCGGTGGCCACCCGCTGTCCCAGTTCCGCTGAACAGCCGACGATCCGGTTGAGCACCTCGAACACGAGCGGGAACGCGTATTGCGTGACCAGATCGGCGGATCCGGTGGTGCAGAAGCTGTTGATCAGCGGAATGGCGATGCGCTCCACCATCGAGTGCACCTCGTGCAGGTCGATGGCGTCGATGCTCGCGACGTACGCACTCCGGTAGCGGGCGTGCGCCGCGCCGCTGTTGCGCAGCGCGTTCGGGTACCACTCCATCATCGGACGGATGGGCGAGTCCTCGGGGATGTTCTTCTGCCAGACGCGCGGATCGGCGGGGAAGTGCTCGGGATCGTTGAGGATCCGCACGGCTTCCTGATAGCCGATCACCAGGGTGGCGGGCACCCCCGGCGAGAGTTCGATCGGGACCAACGAACCATGGCGCCTGCGCATTTCCCGGTAGATCCCGTGGGGGTCGGCCGCGAATCCGTCGGTGTAGAGCGGGATTCTGGGACCGTCGGTGTCGATCGGCGATCCGTGTGCGACCGGGCAGGCGCCGCTGGATAGGTGCGCGAGGTTGTTCGAGGACTGTGGCGTGGTCAAATGCGCGACTCCAAACGGTGGAACAAGAATTCGACAAGCGTGATCAGCGAACGCAGGCAGGTGCCGCGGTCCCTGGCGTCCAGCGACGTCAGGGGGGTGCCGGGTTCCAGGTCGAGGGCATCGCGCACTTCGTCGAGCGGATAGTGCCTCGCGCCTTCGAATTGGTTGACGGCCACCGAATACGGCACGCCGCGTTCCTCCAGCACCGAGAGCACCTCGTCGGACTTCTCGATGCGGCGGGTGTCCACCAGCACCAGCGCGCCGAGCGCACCGCGGGCAAGTTCCTCCCACAGGGGGACGAACCGCTGCTGGCCCGGAGTGCCGAACAGGTAGAGCGCCAGTTTGGGACTGAGGGTGATGCGGCCGAAGTCCATCGCGACCGTGGTCTGCGACTTGCCGGGCAGCCCCGCCATGTCGTCGACGCCGACGCTGGCTTCGGTGATGGTCTCCTCGGTGCGCAGCGGTTTGATCTCCGAGACGCTGCTCACGAACGTGGTTTTGCCGACACCGAAGTTGCCGGCCACCAGCAGTTTCACCGAGCGGGTCACGGTCTCCGGCACGTAATCGACGGCGCGATCAGACGGCGAGAGCACGGAGCCCATTGAGTACCTCCTCCAGCAGAGCGATCTCCGGCAGGGACTCGGCCGGGGTGGGTGTGACCAGGTGTCCGCCGTCCATGAGATCGGACGCGACGATCTTCACGACGGACGGCGGAAGGTCGAGGTACGCCGCGATCTCCGCGATCGACAGCGCACCCCGACGGCTGCACAGGGCCATGACCCGGCGCGCATCGGGCGACGCGCCGGGGAGTGGATCTTTGGCGGTCAGGACCAAAGTGACCAGGTCCAGCTCGCGAGTGGGGCGCGTACGCCCTCCGGTGCGCACATAAGCCCGGACCAGGTCCGGATCGCGCCGCGGCTTGCTCATGACGGCACCTCGCTCTCGCTCGGCTCCGTGCTGCCCAGCGGCGCAGTACCTCTGACTCGCTCGCTGCGCTCGATCATGGCATTTCGCTGCCGTCTACGCGCCTGCGCGGCTGACTGCCGAGCTCGCGTCCGACCCGGCCCGCCAGCTCGTTCATCCGGTGGGCGACGAGGCCCACGTCGATGTCGTTGGTGGTGGCGACGCCGAGCAGCGCGCCCTCGCCCGCGGCGGTGATGAGGATCATCCCCTGGTCGTACTCGGTCATGTTCTGCCGCACGCCGTTGGTGGCGTCACCGCAGAATTCGCCGAGCGCCTTACCGAGCGAACGCAGGCCGGAGGCCGCGGCGGCGAAGCGTTCCGCCTCGTCGCGGGCGATCCCCGTGGAGTGCGCGATCCGCAGGCCGTCGTCGGACAGCAACACCGAGAACCGCACACCCGTGATGCTGAGATCTTCGAGTAGCCAGCCCAGTTTGTTGCTGCTGTCGGTCACGGGTGTGGCCATCAGGATGTCATCCCTTCCGTGTCATCAGATGCGGCGGCACGGCCGCTCTTGGAGCCGGTATGCCAAGCTGCGGCGACCTCTGGGCGCGCGAGGCCGGGTTCGGTGCGCGGCCCGACCGGGGCGAGCGCGACCGTTCTGCGTCGCCGCTTGGGTAGCCCGCCGCTGGTGATCTCGCTCACCGACAGCGACGGCTCGTTCTCGCCGGGCTGTTCGCTCGGCGCGTCCTGCGCGGGAACCGTGACCGGCTCCGGTTTTGCCTCGGTCACGGGCGCGACCTCCTGGACGTTCTGCGGGGCGACCAGCAGCGACTCCGGGATGTAGACCATCGCGCGCATGCCGCCGTAGACGTTCGGGCCGTCGATGTAGACGGTGAAACCGTAGCGGCGAGCCAGCGCGGCGATGCCCGGGAAGCCGACCTTCGGCGACGGGCCGAGCTGGTGGATGTCGACGGGCCGCTCGTGCGCGAGCACCTGGCGGGCCTCCTCCATCTGCTCGGCGTTCATCCGCACGCCCGCGTCATCGATGATGACGGTGACGCCGTGGTGGCCCTCCTGGAAGTTGACGTCCACATAGGAAGTCGGCGGCGAATACCGCAACGCGTTGTCCAGCAAGGTCGCCAGCGTGTGCACGAGCGGTTCCACCGCGCGGCTGATCACGACACGGTCGAGCTGGTTGGGCCGCACCCGCAGGTACTCCCTGACGCGGCCGATGGCTCCGCCGACCACGTCGGTCAGCGTCTGCGCGGGCCAGCGGCGGCCGGGCAGACCACCACAGACGATCACGTAGGACTGCGCCTGACGGATCATCTGCTGCACGGTGTGGTCGATGCGGGTGAGGGTTTCGTACACCGCGTCGTCGCGGTGCTCGCGCAGCGCGGCGCTCACCACCTGGCTGACGTCGGCGCCGAGACTGACCACGGAGGTGCCGAAGGAGCGGACCGCGGCGCTGGTCGCCTGGCGCGACGCGGCGGCGACCTCGTTGCGCGCGGCCTCCTCCGCCGCCTTGATCGCCTGCTGCGCCTCGTTGTTGGTCAGGTCCCTGGTCTCCGAGCGCATCAGGCTCAGGTCGTCGGCGTACCGCTCGGAGATCCACCGCAGGATCTGCGCGAGCCGCGAATTCTCCATGCCTGCCTGCACTTCGACCGGAGGCACCTGCGACTCGAACCGGCGGATCGAATCGGCCACCGCGGGTAACGTGGTGGCGGCGAACCGCTCGAGCGTGTCCTCGGTCGCGCGCTGTTCCCTGGCCAGAGCCTCGACCTTGGCCCGCTGAGCCCTGGCATACTGCACTGCGTACAACGCCCCCGCTACGGCGATCACCAAAGCGGCGGCGAGGATCCATGAAAGCACCACGGCGATATCTTGATTCATCAGTTCTTTCGTCGTTGACTGGTCTCGAGGAATCGGCCCACTGCCATCCTGCTTCGCTCGCCTTCCCTCGCCTGCCGACCATGAACGGACCGGTCGGTGGAGTCCGCGTCGGAGTACCGGAACCCGCGACGGCACCGGCGCTCACCGAGAGCGCCTACCGCACAGTGCCCGCAGGACAGGCGATTACACGTCAATCGCCGACCGCCCGGATCGTATCCGAACGGTAACCAGAACCCGACCATTCGCACATTAGCAGCATTCCAACGAAGTCTCTGCCGATCCCATCGACACTTTCCGGATTCCCGGAACTGGGACGATAGGTGCCGCGGATCGCGACATAGCCGGGCAATAATGTTGGGCTGTCGTGCAACCCGCGCACCATTCGTCCTGCGTACGGGCCCGCGCGCCGGACGGGCACCGGGGAGGCCGTGGCTGCGCGAAGACAGGGACACCGACCGCATCCGCGGCCGAACAGCGAGAATGCGCGTTCGCTGACGCATCAACAAATGTATTGGCGGCTGTTCGAATTCGGGTTCGCAAAGTTGCGTCCACCTCGGCGCCCGGGCGACCGCCGGGCTCGGCCGCCCTCGCGACGAACCGGGCCACCGGGGCCGGATACCATGCGCCCATGGCAAAGCTGAAGGTCTCGGTCGACGTTCCGATCTCGCCCGAGCAGGCCTGGACGCACACCTCCAACCTCGCCGAACTCGACAAATGGCTGACCATGCACGAAGCGTGGCGCGGCGAGGTTCCCGCCGAACTGACCGTCGGCACTCAACTGGTCGGCATCGCCTCGGTGAAGGGCCTGCGCAACCGGGTCACCTGGACCGTGCGCGCCGCCGAGCCGCCGCGCCGCCTGCAACTGACCGGCGCGGGCAAGGGCGGAACCAAACTGGGATTGCAGCTGCTCGTCGCCCCGAAGGGCTCCGGTTCGGAGGTCACCGTTGACATCGAGCTCGGCGGCGCACCGCTGTTCGGGCCGATCGGATCCGGTGTGGCCCGCGCCGTCAAGGGCGATATCGAACGTTCCCTGGACCGCTTCATCGCCCTGTACGGCTGACCTCGTCACCCACCGAAGACGTCGAAGATCGCTTCGGCACGGTCGCGGGCGCGGTACATGCCCCACGCGGTCTCGGCCAAGTCGTCCGGATCGAGAGTGTGGCCTTCCGTGCTGCCGAAGCGCGCCGGGTCGGCGGAGACCATCGCGTGGATGTCCCCGCGCTCGACGAGGCCGCCGATGGTGAGCGTGCCCGCGTAGAGCCCGCGTTCGGCCAGCGCCGCGTTGAGAGTGAGCGCGTAATTCCGCAGCGCGGCGGCCGCGAGGGCGAGGTGGCCGAGCATGGGCATGGGACGAACGCTGGAAAGCCCGCCCGCGAAGAACAACGCTCCCTTCCCACGATCGAGCATGCCCGGCAGCACGTCGCTCACCACGTCGACCGCGGGCCACACCCACTCGAACGCCGATCGCGCCGTTACCGCGTCGATGTCGGTGATCGGCACGGGCTGCTGCGTCGGCCCCGGTCCGTAATAGAGCATTCCGATCGGCCCCGCCCCGTGGATGTCGCCGAGTACCGCGCCGAGCCGCGACCGGTCGGTGACGTCCGCGACGTGGGCGGTGGCGTCGATCCCGCGCTCGGCCAAGTCCGCGACGTACGCGGCGTGCCGTGCGTCGCTGCGCGAGATCAGCGCGACGCGGAAACCTTCCCGTCCGAAGCGCCGGGCCATCGACATCCCGAGGCCGGGCCCGACACCGACGATTACCGCTGTTCCCTGATCCACCATGGGTTCTCCTTACTTGAGGCCCCCCTCGATTTATCACCGTAGCACGAAAATCGAGGCAGCCCTCAGGTTCGGTAGGATGATCGCGTGACCAAACCGCTGCGCCGGGACGCCGCTCGCAATCGCGACAATCTGCTGCGGGCAGCGGCCGAGGTGTTCACCGAACAGGGCCTCGACGGCTCGCTGGAGGAGATCGCGCGGCGCGCAGGCGTCAGCATCGGGACGCTGTACAACCATTTCCCCACCCGCGACACCCTGATCGATGCCCTTCTGCCGCCCCGGCTGGCCGCGGTGGACGAGATCGCCGCCCGCGCGGCGGCCGAACCCGACGCGTGGACGGCGTTCACCGGATTCGTGGAAGACCTGCTCGGCAGGCTCACCGCCGATCGCGGGCTGCTCGAGGCGTTCACCGGGGATCATCCAGCGGCGGCTCAGCTGGCGCAGGCCTGTCAGCGCGGGATGTCGCACCTGTCGGCGGTGCTCGCGCGCGTCCGGGAGGCCGGCGCATTGCGTGCCGACGCGACCGACGAGGATGTCGTCAACTTGGTGTGGGCGCTGTCGCTGCTCGGCGAGACCACCGGCTCGCCGTCGTGGCGGCGCGGCCTGGAGATTGTCTTCGACGGGCTTCGCAGCGATCGCTGAACTACATTCCGCTCGGCGACTCGGCCATGCCCGCCTACGCGAAGCGAAGGCATCCGCACGCGAGCAACAAGCACGACGCACGGCACCGAGGACCGCTTCGGTCCCGCCGCAAGAAAATAGGGGCCGCGGCGATACGCCCGGCCCCTGTCGCGGTACCGGCCCCGGGATCGGCAGGCGACCCCGGGGCCGGTACCCCTAGGCGTGCACCACCGTCGCCGGGTCGGCCGCCTGCGGGTTCTTCGGCTTCGTGCGCGGCAGGAACGACGCCGGGATCAAGGTGAGCACGATCAGCACCAGCGCGACCACGTAGGTGTGGCTGAAGGCTTCCGCGGCCTGCTGCAAACCGGTTTCGACGGCTCCGGGCGGAAGCTGGCCCGCCAGATTCGGATCGAAGTTCGCCGCGATCGCCGGGCGGGCCAGCGGCTGGTTGTTCAGCAGGTTGGTCAGCACCACCGACATCGTCGCCGTGCCGATGGAGCCAGCGGTCTGGTTGACGATGTTCATCAGCGTCGACCCGCGCGCCACCTGCTGGTGGGTCAGGGTCTGGATCGCCGCGGTCATGATCGGCATCATGGTGCAGCCCATGCCGAGGCCCATCACGAACAGGGCGCCGATCATGGGGAGATACGAGCTGTCCGCGTCGAGTTGGACGAAGTAGGCCGTCCCGATCGAGATCAGCGTGATGCCGATCATGACGATCTTGCCAGGGCCGATCTTGTCCACGAAGCGGCCCGCGATCGGCATGCTGAGCATCGCGCCGATGCCCTGCGGCGCGATCAGCAGACCGGCTTGCAGCGCCGACTCACCGCGCACCTGTTGCAGATAGGTCGGCAGCAGCAGACCCGCTCCGAAGAACGCCACGGCGAACAACACCATCGTGAGCACCGCGAAGGTGAGCGCGCGGTTGCGGAACAGGTGCAGATCGATCAGCGGGTGCTCGGTGCGCAGCGCGTGGAACACGAACGCGGCCATCAGCAGTGCGCCGATGGCGGCCGGGATCAGCACCCGCGCCGCGAGTACCGTGCCCTGCTCCGGGATGGAGGAGACGCCGAACAGGAACAGCGCCAGGCCGGGCGAGGCCAGCAGCATGCCGATGAAGTCGAACGACTCCGACGGCTCCGGTTTGTCGCCGGGCAGCACGATGAACGCCAGCGTCAGGGCGATCACGCCGATCGGCAGGTTGATCAGGAAGATCCAGTGCCAGCTGAAGTTCTCGATCAGCCAGCCACCCAGGATCGGTCCGCCGATCGGGCCGAGCAGCATCGGCACGCCGAGCACCGCCATCACCCGGCCGACCCGCTGCGGACCGGCCGCGTGGGTCATGATCGTCATGCCCAGCGGCATCAGCATGCCGCCGCCGAGGCCCTGGATCACGCGGAAGGCGATCAGCGACTCGATGTTCCACGCCGTGCTGCACAGCAGGGAGCCGAGTACGAAGAAGGTCAGCGCCATGATGTACAGCCGCTTGGTGCCGAAGCGGTCGGCCGCCCATCCGGTCAGCGGGATCACGGTGGCCAGCGCCAGCGTGTACCCGGTCATCGTCCACGCCGCGATGGCGTAGCTCGTGTCGAACTCGCGCTGGAAGGTCGGTATCGCGACGCTGACGACGGTGATGTCGAGAATCGACATGATCGCGCCGAGCACCACGACGCCCGCGACCTTGAAAACGGCCGCGTCGAGTTTGTCGGTCGCCGGGTCGGGCCCAGCCGCCTGGGTATCCGGAGGTTGTGTCACCGCTTAAGCGTGGCACCTTCGCGGCCGCAATACCAGTGATTACGGGTTCCCGATGCCGGAAATTCCGCCAGCGCGGACAACGCGGCCCGCGTCGCGGCCTCGCTCGCGGGCAGCAAGGGCAACCGTACCGCAGGGCTCGGAATACGGCCCTGCGCCGCGAGCACCGCTTTGATCACCACGGGATTGGGTTCGGCGAACAGCGCGGCCGACAATACCGCCAGCCGGTGCCCGAGCGACCGCGCCGCGTCGACCGGACCGCAGCGCCACGCCTCGACCATCGCCGCGAACGAGGAGGTGCCCACCGCGGCCGATGCCGCGATCGCGCCGGACGCGCCGAGGGCCAGCAGCGGCGCGGCGAACAGGTCGTCACCGGCCAGCACGGCGAAGTCGGCGGGCCGGGCGGCCATCAGCGCGACCGTGGCGTCGTCGACGGCGCCGACGGCATGCTTCAGGCCGATGACGCCGGGCAGATCGGCCAGCGCCAAGAGGGCGTCGGCGCTCAGGGGAAGCCCGGTCCGGTAGGGGATGTGGTAGACGATCAGCGGCACCGGAGAGGCGGCCGCGAGGGCGCGGAAATGCGCGAGCACGCCCGCCTCGGAGGGGCGCGTGTAATACGGGACCACGGTCAGCGCCGCGGTGCTGCCCGGATCGAGACCGGCGAGGGCCGCCACGGAAGCGGCCGTCGCGTTCGATCCGGCGCCGACGATCAGCGGCGCGTCGCGTTCGCGGCACACACGCGCGCAGACGGCGATCACCTCCGCACGCTCGGCGGCGGTCAGGGTGGCCGGTTCCCCGGTGGTACCGAGCGCGACGATGCCGGTCGCGCCGTCGTCGAGCACCTCGTGCGCGAGCCGCTCGAGCGCGTCGGCGGCGAGTGCGCCGTCGGCCGTGAACGGGCTGACCAGGGGAACGAAGAGACCTGCGAGCGTCATGACGATCAGCCTGGGCGCTGGAAACCATCAGATCCAGTTCACATTTCTGACGCAGACCATAAGCTCGACTTATGCTCGACGTCCGACGGCTCCGCCTGCTGCGGGAACTGGCGCACCGCGAAACCATCGCCGCGGTCGCCGATGCCCTGGCATACACCCCCTCGGCGGTCTCCCAGCAACTCGCCGCGCTGGAACGCGAAGCGGGCGTGCCCCTGTTGACGCGAACCGGCAGGCGGGTGACGCTGACCCCGGCGGCCGTCGCCCTCGTCGAGCACACCGAACGGATACTCGCTCAGCTCGAGCAGGCCACCGCCGAACTCGCCGCGATCCGCGCCGAACTCACCGGAATCCTGCGCATCGGCGCGTTTCCCACCGCGGTGCGGACCATCCTCTCCCCCGCGCTCGTCGCGCTGAGCAGTGCGCATCCCCGGCTGGAATTGCGCGTGACGGAGCTGGATCCGGCGCTGGCGCCCGACGCGCTGCGTGCCGAGACCCTGGACGTCGCGCTGATCCAGGAATACGACTACGCGCCGGTCCCCGCCGATCCCGCCTTGGACAGCGAGCCGCTGTTCGAGGAGATCGTCCATCTGGCCGCGCGTACCGCGCAGCCGCTCGCGGCACACCGCGAAAGCCCCTGGATCGCAAGCACTCCAGGCACGCTGTGCCACACGATGACCGTGCGCGCCTGCGAGGCGGCGGGATTCACGCCCCGGATCCGGCATCACGCCGACGATTTCGGCACGGTCCTCGCGCTGGTGGCCGCGGGTCAGGGCGTCGCGCTGGTCCCGGAATTCGGGACGCGGGATTGTCCGCCGGGCGTCACGCTCGGTGCGCTGCCGATGCGACGGCGCACGCACCTCGCCTACCGGCGCGGCGCGGGCGAGCATCCGGCCGTGCGCGCCGCACGCCACGCGCTGCGCGAATCGGCGGGACGCTGCGGCCACTGACCCCTCAGCGCAACCGGTACCGGCTGGTGGGCACCACGTCCAGGTTGCGATCACCGCCGAAGGTCGCGACGCTGCTCATCAGCCGCTGGATGCGGCGGGTGAGTTCCGCCCCGTCACCGCCGCTGCCGTAGAAGGCGTGCGGATCGGTGAGCGCCTCGAGAGGGAACAGCTCCTCCACGATGCCGGCGATGTCCGGCGCGGCGGCCGTCGCGGGTCCGGTCACGACGTTCTGCACGTAGCCGAAGGTCGCCTGGGTCTCGATGGCGACGGCGGTGTGGTGGTTGCGCCAGCGGTCCAGCCACTCGGCCCGCGACAACTCGTCCGGCTTGCGCAGGAAGGCGATGTTCGACAGGCCGGGGGCACGCTCGAGCGCGGCGGTGACCGGCGGCGGAATCGGCGTCGCCTCTTCGACGTGCCACCCTTCCACCTTTTCGGCGACGCTGCCCAGCACCCGCACCGCGACCTCTTCCCGCGGCGCATCCGCCCACCAGACGCTGACGACGGCCTGCACGGGCGCGTCGAACGTGGTGATGCGCAGCATGGCCGTCTCGACCGCCGCGTCGGAGATGTTCGCCTGCACCGCGGCGGCCACGGCCGACAGCGGCGCGAAGTCCGCCGCGAGCAGGTCGCCAACACCCCACAGCGCGAAGACGCTTTTCATCGGCAGGTCACTTTCTAGAACACGTTTCACTCAGGTCCGAGCCTAGCCCACCGGCACGGTTGGCCGCCGGGGCTCGGGGTATCCGACCGTCAGACTCGGCGAAGGTGGGTGATCCGTGCGGACCATATCGACCGACATCCCGGCCAGGCTGGATCGTCTGCCCTGGTCGCGGTGGCATTGGATGATCGTGATCGGACTCGGGTCCGTGTGGATCCTCGACGGGCTGGAAGTGACCGTCGTCGGCAGCGTGGCCGCCAGGCTGTCGGAACCGGACAGCGGCCTGACCATCACCGCCGCACAGGTTTCCGGTGTCGCGGCGGCGATGTACGTGGCGGGCGCAGGCGCGGGCGCCCTCTTCTTCGGTTGGCTGACCGACAGATTCGGCCGCAAGAAACTCTTCTTGATCACGCTCGCGGTCTACCTCTTCGCGACGGCCATGACGGCGCTGTCGTTCTCGATGTGGTGGTTCGTGCTGTTCCGCTTCCTCACCGGCTTCGGCATCGGCGGCGAATACGCGGCGATCAACTCCGCGATCGACGAGCTGATCCCCAAGCAGTACCGCGGACGCATCGATATCGTCATCAACGGCACCTATTGGCTCGGCGCGGTCGGCGGCGCGCTGCTTTCCATCGTCGCGCTGAACACGGCGCTGTTCCCGCCGAATGTGGGCTGGCGCTTGACCTTCGCGCTCGGCGCCGTGTTCGGCCTGATCATCCTGCTGGTGCGCAGGCATGTGCCGGAGAGCCCGCGATGGCAGTTCATCCACGGTCACGAGGACGACGCGGAACGCACGGTCACCGCCATCGAAACGCGCGTGCGGGACGACACGCGCGCGGCGCTCGCCGACGTCTCCGATCAGCGAATCCGGATCCGGCAGCGGCGCAGCATCTCCTTCCGGGAGATCGCGGCGGTGCTGGTGCGGCGCTATCCACGGCGTGCGGTGCTCGGGTTGTCGCTGTTCATCGGGCAAGCGTTCCTCTACAACGCCATCACGTTCAACTACGCGCTCATCCTGTCCAGATCGTTCGGCGTTCCGGACGACCGGGTCGGCTACTACTTCGCGGTCCTGTGTTTCGGCAACTTCCTCGGTCCGCTCCTGCTAAGCAAGCTGTTCGACACGATCGGGCGCAAGCCGATGATCGCGGGCAGCTATCTCGGTTCGGCCGTGCTGTTGCTCGGCACGGCATGGCTTTTCGCGGCGGGCCACCTGACCGCGACCACGCTCACCGCCTGCTGGACCGCAGTGCTGTTCGTGGCGTCGTGCGGCGCCAGCGCGGCGTATCTGACCGTCAGCGAGATCTTTCCGATGGAGACCCGCGCCATGGCGATCGCCTTCTTCTACGCGATCGGGACCGTCGCGGGCGGCGTCGCGGGACCGTTGGTGTTCGCCGGGCTGACCGCGGACGGCGAGCCGGGAAAGACCGCCCTGGCGTTCACCATCGGCGCGCTCGCCATGTTCGCGGCCGGTCTGGTGGAACTGACCTACGGAGTGCGCGCAGAAGGGCGGTCACTGGAGGACTTGGCCGAGCCGCTGAGCGCGACGCCGGAGCGGGCGCGCGCCGAAGCCGCTCAGCCGCCGCCGAGCGGATAGGGACGACACCGCGGATCGTCGTTCGCGGTGGCCCGGCCGCAGCCGTAGATCATCACGGGCTCGGTGTCGGCCGACGGATCCCAGATCTGGTCCACACTCAGCAGGCCGACCCACTTCTCGTGCGCCACCCGGCCCACATGGGCGCCCTCGCTGACCGAGAAGTCCAATACGCCGCTGCTGGATTCGATCACCGGCTGCCGCGGCAGGTCGCGCAGCGCCGCCCACACCGCCGCCGCGCTGATCGGGATCGGCTCGGTCCACACGCCGGAGGCGGTCGGGGCGAGCGCTTGCACGGCGCGCACGAACAATCCGACCGCGTCGTAGGTCAGCGCCACCCGCTCCCCCAGTGGGTGCAACTGCACGCGCTCGCCTAGCGGTTTGTCCGTCTCGGCGCAGGCATTCCAGCTGGGGATGTCCGGATCGACGGTCGTGGCGAGGTTGTAGAACTCGACGCGGCTGCGCAATCCCTGGCCCTTGTTCCGGCAGGTCACCAGGCTCGCCTTGGCCACGTAGACCAGCGGGCGAGCGCTGTTGGCCGCCCTGCGGCGATCCGCGCTGGCCATGAACCGGTTGACCGAGTCGTCGGCGATCAACAGCACCCGCTTGTCGCCGCACGCCTTGTTCAGGCTCTGCAGGAAGTCGGGGAATTCCGAGTCGCGTCCGGCGAAGAACAGGACCTCGTCGCACGCGTCGCCGTGGCCCTGCGCGGCGAAGGCCTCGCGCAGATCCCAGGAACCCTCCCAGATGTCGCGCCCGCTGCGACCCAGGATGTGCAGGTCCTCGGCCATGTTCTCGGTGTAGAGGTCGGTCGGGTCGGGGCGGTGGTAGATCCGCACGCCGCGCCCGGCCAACCCGGGCACGGAGTTCAGGTACTGCTCGATCATGTCGGCGATCGCGTGGTTCGGCGGGGCGATCTGGAAGTACAGCGGCGAGGATCGCACCATCTCGTCGGCCGACAGGCTCGGCGCCACCATCGGAAGGCCGAGGCCGGTCAGCGCGTTGATCATGCTCAGCGTCGCGGTGCGGCTCTGATCGAGGCCGATGGCACCGACGACGCCGGGCTCGGCGCGGATCAGCGGCGTCAGCAGCTCGACGACCTGCGGCCCCTGCAGGTTGGCCGGACCGGTGTTCGCCAGCAGCAGCCGGATCAGCGGGACCGTGTCGGGCGTGACGGCGTCGTCGGGGGCGACCGATTCCAGCGCACTGTACTGCGCCAGCGCCAAGCCCTCGATGTCCTCGCTCTGCGCCGGGTAGTCGCCGGGAACGCCGGTGAGCTGGCCGAAATAGACCAGCGTGAACAGCGGCCGGGTCGGCTGCCGCGCGGCCAATTGTTCGGCGAGCAGATTCTGCTTGTACACCCGCCGCTGGACTTCCACCAGACGACGGCTGCCCGGTTCGTCGCTCGCGAACAGGAAGCCGCGGCCCCCGGCAGCGGGGTCGTCGGGGTCGTAGGCGCTGAATCCGACGCAATTGCCGTCCGCGACGGAAACCACGCGCACCCATCGGTCCGCCACGCTCGTGCCGCACGCGGTTGTGCCCGCGCGCCACGGTCGCCAGGTCGCGAATCCGGCCGCCGCCACGGCCAGCACGACCACCAGGAACACCGCGGTCGCCGACAACGCCCGGCGCGCCCACCACGGCGGCGCGGGCGGCCGGATGCGGCGGAACGGATCCGGCTCGTCGTCGTTCGGGCCGGTCGCCGGTACTGCGAACCACAGCTGCCAAGCGCGCGGGCGTTGCCGCTGCCGCGCCACGGGCAACTCGTCCACCCAGATCTCGTACAACCGCCGCACCCGGTAGGCCGGTCGCGCGGTGACGCCGGGCGGCGGCGTCCGCGTGCCCGCCACCACCAGCAGCGGATCGTCCTTGCCGGTCTCGTTGCGGACGTCGTTGATCAGATCCAGCAGCCGTTGCCCGGCTTCGCCGTCGAGCGCGCGCAGGATCACGACCGGATAGGTGGTGCGCCGGGCCGCGCCGATGCCCCACCAGCGCCGGTGATACGCGACGCGCAGGTCTTCGAGGAAAGCGTGCACCAGCAGCTTGGCCAAGTGCTCGGCGTGTTCGTGGCGGCGGGCGCCCTCGGTGAGACGGTGCGCGAATCCGACGAACTGACTGGACTGTTCCGGCGCCAGATACTGCTGGCGCATGAACCAGCGGAACTCCCGCCCCACGCCTGGAATGCGACCGCCGGTGCGCGCCCGGAACACCGCCGTGGGCAGCACGATGCGCAGCAGTCCGAGCGCGAAGCGCTGCACCACGCCCACCGTGGCCTCGGCTTCGCCGAGCAACTCCTCACCCCATCGGCCGAAATCCCTGCGCAGCAGCGACGCCAGCTCGTCGAGTTCGTTGTCGGAGCTGAGCTTGCGGGCCATCAACCATTCGGCCAACCGGTAGCGCCGGAAGGGCAACGGGCGCAATCGCCCGAAGCGGTCGGCCGACAGACCCTTGCAGAGGTTGTAGAGCAGCCTGCGCAACGCGGTGAGCCCCGGCGTGGTGTCCTCGACCAGCGAACTGCCCTCGGGCAACGGGTCGAGGGCGTCGACGTCGACAGCCACGTGCACCGCGCCTGCGAGCGCGGCGCCGAACATCTCCAGGCATGCCTCGACGTTGGTGACATCGCCGCACAGACCCACCATCGGCAGCATCCGCTCGCCGCGCGGCGGCCGTCGCACCAACCAGCGAAGCAGATCTTCGAGCACATCGACTCCCCGAAAGGAGACAGCTCTGGTGCCGGACATGACGCCCCCGTGTCCTCCGCGAAAGGTGAACACCCATTGAAGCAGACGCCAAAAGACATGCCGCTCAGAGCTCTTGGCCTGCGAACAGGCACCGGCGCAGCGGCGCGGCGATCATGCGGATGGCAAGCCCGGCCTGCCCTGAATTCGCGGAGCGGTCATGGATAGGGCGAGTCGTCACATCCCGGGAACTCGAAGCCGGTCCTCGATCGCGCACGCCGCGAAATGTGAATGTCGCGTGAACGCACCGAATTCTCGGTGAACTCGCTCGCCGCGTGTTTACGCCTTGGACGACTTTCGTCGCCACCGCGTCCGCGCGACGTGTTCGGCCCGGTAGCGGAAACGCTTACGAAAAAAGTATTCCGGGCGCGAGTCTTATAACAGCTCACCGCCGGTGATTACGGGCAGGCGCCGAGACGCCGACGGCCTGCCTGCGATGGCCGGCCTGCCGCGCGGCGGCGGAATGCGGCGAACCTGCGGCTCGTCAGTTGTGCCGCGGGTCGGCGGTCGAGGCGTGCGGCCGGGTGATCCGGCGATGCGCCATGACTTCGGCCCACCAGCCGCTCAGCGGGCTCGGGTCGGGCCAGACGATCCGATCTCGTTCTTCGTCGTCCGCGACGGGCGCTTCGGGTTTCTCGATCACGATGACGTTCCTCTGCGCTGGTGCACGATGCCGTACACATGCTTGCGGAGAGCCCTCGTGTTCGTGCGTGCCGGTGGCTTCGCGACAGAGCGCGTCGAATCGGCTGAACGTCGAGCAGCGCGGGTTCCTCGCCCCTTTTTATCGGCCGACCGCGCTGTCGGCCCGATACATCCAACATTTACCACAGCCGAGGTGTAACAAACCGCTCTTTTCGGTTTACGATCCGGACACCAAGCGGTCGCTTGTTTACATTTTCCGGCGCTGAACAGTGGAAATGGCGGTTTCGGCCGGGTTTCTTACACGAAACCGAAAAAGCGCCGGGTGGTGAAACACACCCGCCCTGCTCCTCGCTCGCGGCGGCTGTGGACGCGCTCGCCCCAGCGGCTTCCGCCCCGTGCGCTCGGCCCCGCATGCGGCACCACAGCGAGCGGTGGCCCGGCCGGTGTCGCGGATGGCGCCCGCGCCGCCGACCACGCGGAGGCTTCGTAAATCCTTTGCAGCCAATCCGTGTGACAGCCCCAACCCCACGCGGAACACAGCGCCGAAGCGCCCGCGTCCGCTGATTCGGCTCGACCCGCCCGGGTACCCGCCGACTGTGGTTCACCGAACCGAAGCCGTCGGCACACACGACGACGTCGTCCGGGCGCGGACGCCGACGGACCGGGACTGCGCCGACGCGTGCCCGCAACCCTCGGCGCGGGCACGCGCGGCCGGGGAAGCCAGGTGATGCCGATGGCCGACCTCCGCCGCATAATCCGAAAGCACGGGCCCTTCGCCTCGGTCTGCTTCGACAGTTCCCACGACACCGAGGACGCGGCGCGCGGCACCGAGCTGCGCTGGCGCTCGATCGACGCCGAACTGGACCGCAGTGGAGCCCGGCCGCGCATCCGGCGGCTGCTCGCCCAGGCGATCGAACGGCATCCACCGGCGCGCGGGCGGTGCGGCAGGCTGCTCATCGCGGACGAGACCGAGGTGCTCGCCGACGAACGTCTGCCGAGCCCGCCCGCCACCGAAACCGTCCGGGTGTCTCCCCTGCCCTACCTGCTGCCGCTGATCGAAGCCCAGGCGGAGAAAGTGCCGCATGTCGTCGCCCTCGTCGGCCGGGTGGGCTCGGAGCTGTACACGCTCGACGGCCACGGCAGCGAAGAGCGGCAGGCCCTGCGCAGCGCGGGCCATCCGGTGGCCGAGCCCCGCCACGACGACTGGTCGCACCGCACGATCCGGCGACGGATCGAGGACACGACCCGACGCAACGTCCGCGAGTTCGCGGGCGAAGTGGACCGGCTGGCCGACATCGTGCACGCGGAAGTCGTCGTGCTCGCCGGGGAAGCGCTGGCCCGAGCCGAACTGCGGGCGGTGTTCGACGCGAAGGGCCGGGAGGTCGTCGACGCCGAATCCGGAACGCTCGCACCGGGTTCGGACCCCACGGCGCTCGACGCGGAAGTCCGCGAGATCCTGCACCGGGTGGCGGCGCGACGCCGTCGCCGGGTCCTCGACCGCTTCGCCGCGGAGATCGAGCGCCCGGACGGCTCGGCGGTGGCCGGGCTCGCGGCCACCACGAACGCGTTGCGCGCCGCGGCCGTGGAGTGGCTACTGCTCGATCGCGCGGCGCTGGGCGATCGCTTGGTGCTGGCCGGGTCCGCGCCGAATCCTCTGATCGGCCCGGCCACCAACGGCTCGGCCGGTGAGATGCGCCGCGCCGACGAGGCCCTTCCGGTGGCCGCTGTGGCAACCGGGGCCGACATCGTCCTGGTCGAGGCCGTGGCAGCCCTGCGCGACGGGGTCGGGGCGGTGCTGAGCGGCCGATAGGACGAGGCGCGCCGACCACCCGTCACGACTTCGGAACGCGCTCGTGCAAGGTGAGCAGCATGTGGTCGAAAGCGGTCTGCACCCCCGGCGGAGCCGCAGGCAAACGGTCGATTTCGGCGATCAGCTGGGCGGCCAGGTCGCGCAGCTTGACATTGGTCTCCTGCGAACGCCACTGCAGAACGTGGAAGGCCTGGTCGGCGTTGATCCGGTAGACCCGCATCAACACGCCTTTGGCCTGCTCGATCCGCGCGCGCGCTTCGACCAGGCGCGGCAGCGTGTCGTCGAGCAGATCCTGACGTTCCTCGGCGATGGTGGCGGTCAGGTCGACGTAGTATCCCGCGGTGCCGACCACCGTGCCGTTCTTGTCGGTCATGGTGTCGCCGAGCACGAGCACGTGGTGCGTGGTGCCCGCGGTGTCGATGATGCGATGACGGCTGCAGAACGGCTCGGCGTTGCGCACCGATTTCTCGATGGCCTCCGCGACATGATCCCGGTCCTCCGGGTGCTTGTGCGCGAGCAGCAACTCGGTGGTCGGCGTCACCGCGTCGGGCTCGTAGCCGTGCATCGCGGCGACCTCGTCCGACCATTCCCACCGCTGATCGGCGAACCAGAACCGGAAACTTCCGGTGGCCTGTGGCGTCCCGGCACCGACCACTCGGGCTACCGCGCCTTCGGCCGTGTCCACGATTCGGTCGCCCGATTCGTTCATGGCGTCAGTATGCTCCCTACCTGCGGCGTCGCACCGTGGATCGCGGCGATCGAAGCGGGAGGCCCCGCACGCGGTGACATCCTCATCTTATTCCGGCTCGCACCCGATCCGGCCCGTGTGCCGCGGCTACCCGGCGCCGTGGAAAGCGATTCCAGGCCGCGAATCGCGGGTCCCGCCGCGCGAGCGGCCCGCCGGATCGGCATGGCGAGCAATTCCCGCAGGCGGCCGGTCCGATCCGCCGCGAGCGCTCCGCCGCGGCGGGATAGTCTTGGGATCGTGCCGGGGCAGGTGGAGTCTGCCCCGGCACGCCCGTGCCGAGCATCTACTCAGCGTGCGCCAAGGCGACCCGCTGCTTCTCGGTATCGATATCGAGGATGCGCACCGTCAGAGTGGAGCCGACCTGCGGTTCGGCAGACCACTCGGTGCGGTGCAGCAATCCGTGGATTCCCGGAGCGACCTCCAGGAACGCGCCGAACGGCACGATCTGCACGACGGTGGCCTCCAGCACTCCGCCCCGAGCGTGTGCCGCGACGAACTCCGGCCATCCGCGCTGCGACGATTCGGAATGGGACATGTGTTCTCACCTCCTTCCAGCGTCCCTGTAGTGACATGGGATTCGCGGAGAAGGCGGGCGGGCCCCTGGCCCGCCGGATGATCACAGCGCGGCCGGGTAACCGTTCTGTGCGCGGCGTGTCGCCGACCCGGCAGTCATGGCGACGACCATAACCCAGCGCGACGCGATGCGGCAAGATCGAGAGCGGGGGAACAGTGAAAAGCTTTGCAGACAGGCGATTTTCGCGACGGTCGACGCGATTGGCATGAACCCACTACCTGCCGCGACCGCGATATGGGCAGGTGGGCGGCGGGATTCGGCGCCGGGGAACCGGCAGGTCGTCGCCCGTCTCGCGCTGGATCAGCGGTCGATCTCCGCCCAGAACGCGCAGTCGTGCCTGGCGGCGAAATCGTCGGTCATGGCGCTGCCGGTCGCCCGCATGAGCAGCGCAGAGCCATCGGGGTCGTACCCGGTCGACGTCGGCCAGGCCTGCCATTCGGGTGAGCCCGGCGCGTTCGGGTCACCGGTGTGGGCGAAGGTGGTCCACCAGCGCTGCATCTGCGCGGCGAAAGCGGCGGAGGCGCCGGTCCAGGGAACCGGGATGCCCATGAATCTGGTGAACAGGTAGTACAGCTCGGCGGAGTGAAAGGCTCCGGGCAGCACCGGATTGGCGGCACCGAGCGGCGCCTGATCGAACTCGTACTGCCACAGCGGATGCCCGGCGTCGCGCGCCGTCCGGCTGGTGGACAGCGTGGGACAGGCGAGCCCGCTGTCGGTGATCACCGTGATCTGGGCGGCTGCCGGTGAGGGGAATCGGTCGACCGGGTACCGGGCCAGGACTCGGTCGGCGTCGGCGCCGAAGGATTGGCGCACGAAGCGTTCATAGCTCGCCGCGTCCGGAATGCGGCCGCGGGCATAGTCGGTTTCGGCGACCATCAGCCCGCCTTCCGCGCTCGTGGTCCCCGTGAGAATCGGCGCTTTCCTGACATCCCCCATCAAGCCCGCGTCGAGCGTCCGCGTGATGACGACGCCGTCGACGGCGGGAAACCAGATGGGATCCTTACCTTCGGCTCGGGCCATCGGCGAGTCCAGGAGCTTCGCCACGGGCAGTGCGCGCAGGCAGGCCAGCCGGGTCGCCGCGTCGCCGCAGCCGACACTCTCCGCGTACCGCTGCGAACGCGCGAACGCGTCGGCGCGATCGCCGGGCGCCAGTGGCGCTTGCGCGCAGGGGCCGCTCTGGATGATCGCCTTGGCGAACAGGTCGTCGGAGCCGGGTGCGGCGAAGTGGGTGCAGACGCTCACGGCGCCGGCCGACTCGCCGAAGATCGTGACGTTGTCCGGATCGCCGCCGAAGACGTGCGCGTTGGCGCGCAGCCAGCGCAGAGCGGCTTGCTGGTCCTGGATGGCGACCGTTCCGACGGCGCCGCCGGATTCGGCCGCCAGTTCGGGCAGGGCCAGGAAGCCGAACGGTCCGAGGCGGTAGTTCGGGATGGCTACGATGACGTCGCCGTCGGCGACCATCCGCGTCGGTCCGTCGTATTCGCTGTTGGAGCCGTCGAGATAGCCGCCACCGTGGAAGAACACCATGACGGGCAGCGGCCGGTCGCGGGCGCCGTCCGGCGCGTATATGTCGATGCTCAGGCAGTCCTCGCCGGTGGGTGCGAGCGATGGAATGCCGGGCAGGTATCCCGTCTGCGGACACTGCGGCCCGTGGTCGCGCGCAGGGCGCACACCCGGCCACGGTGATACGGGGCGCGGCGGCGCGAACCGCGCTTCGCCCTCGGTGGGCGCCGCGAACGGGATACCGAAGTATTCGGCGATGCCATCGACGGCGCGGCCGGAGATCGCGCCGCCGGTCACGAACACCTGCGGCGGTGCCCCCGCGACCACGGGCGCCGGAGCGCAGGCGAACCACAGACCGGCGGCGACCGTCAGAGCGGTCGCGGTTCGCGCGATCGAGCGAATCATGGCTGTCCACTACCTCCGATGCGAGCGCTACGGTCGGCGGCGAGGCAGGCGGCCTCGTCCACCGCGGTAGCCGGCATCGATCGGCTCGGCGTCCCGGTGCGCTCGCGGATCGGAGTCGACCGGTCGCGCGCGGCAGGAGCCGAATCGCCGCTGGAACCTTCACCTGGTGGTCACACGCCTACGTCGTCCGCCGACCCACTCGACGGTCGAATCCGCACCCGCGGCAGCGGACATCGTGCCCGCCCTCATCGTCCGCCCGGCGCACCGAAACTCGCCCGTACCCACTCGAGCCGGGGCAATGGCACCGCGGCTGATGCTACAGCGGTCCGGTGCGCGGAGCGGTACACGACGCAGACGTTCCGCTCACCGGGACCGGTTGCCACCGTCCGTGCGAGTCCGGCCCGGCGACGGGCGCGCGTCAGCTTTCGGCGAGCAAGGCGAGTTCCTCGGCGAGGATCTTGATCGTGTCGCGGATCTGGTCTTCGGTATGGCACGCGGTGACGAAGAACCGCAAACGCGCCAGGTCCTCCGGGACAGCCGGGTACAGGATCGGATTGACGTTGATCCCGCGGCGCAGCAGTGCGTTCGACAGCTTCAGCGTCCTCAGCGAATCGCCCACGATGCAGGGGACGATGGGCGTGTCGTGGCTGGCGCCGGTGTCGATCCCCGCTTCCCGGGCCAGTCGCAGGAACAGCCGGGAATTGTGGCGTAGGCGCTCCAGCGGCTCGCCGTCGGATCGCAGCTGCCGGATCGCCGCGGCCGATGCGGCGGCGTTCATCGGCGTCATACCGACGCTGTAGACGAACCCGGGCGTGGTGTATTTCAGGAATCGGATCAGCTCGGCGCTGCCCGCGACGTACCCGCCGCATCCGGCGAGCGCCTTCGACATCGTCCCGGACCACAATTCGACATCGGCGCGATCGACGCCGAAGTGTTCGCCGATCCCGCCGCCGCCCGCGCCGAGCACGCCGACGCTGTGCGCCTCGTCGATCATCAGCAGCGCCTTGTGCTTCTTCTTGACCGCGATGATCGCGGGCAGGTCGGGGATGTCGCCGTCCTGGCTGTAGACGCCTTCGATCAGGATCAGCACCCGCCGGTACCGGTGGCGGATCTCGGTGAGCAGTGCGTCGAGGGCGGCGTGGTCGTTGTGCGGGAACGGACGACGGGTCGCGCCGGAGAGCTTGCAGCCCTGCACGATGCTGTCGTGCGCGATGCTGTCGTGGATCACCAGGTCCTGCGGTCCGGCCAGGTGACCGATGATCGTGACATTCGTGGAGTGGCCGCCGACCAGCGCGATGGCGTCCTCGGTGCCGAGCAGCCCCGCGAGCTCGGCCTCGAGTTCACGGTGCACCGGCTTCTCGCCGGAGAGGATCCGGCTGGCCGAGCACGAGCTGCCGTAGCGCGCCACCGCGTCCTGCACGGCGGCGACGACCGCGGGATGGCCGGACAACCCGAGGTAGTTGTAGCTGGAGAAGTTGATCACCGGTGCGCCGTCGATGACCGAGGTGTCCCGCGTGACGCCGTCGTTGATCAAGAAGTAGGGGTTGGACAGGCCGAGCGCCGCGACGCGGGCGACCCGGTCGGTGACCGACTTGACCTCGGCGAAATCCGAGATCCGGTACTCCGGCTCGACCACCGTGGGCCGGGGGCATGCCGACTCGGCGGCCACGGGAGGCTGGGGCCGACCGGGCGCACCCGCGGATGCCGTGACGTGAGCGATGACGTCGCCGAGGGTGGTCGTCGGCGTGAACCGGGTCGGGTCGATGGTCGCCGCGGGGAGTTCGCGCACCAGCGCGGCGATCAGGTCGGTCAGCATGAGCGAATCGAAACCGAGGTCGTCGCCGAGGGATTGGCCGTCGCGCAGCCGCTCCAGCGGGAACCCGCTGACCCTGGCGAATTCCGCGCGAACGACAGCCGCGACCGCGTCCGGTGCGACCGGCGGATTGGCTTCGCTCACCCCGGTCGGGGTCCGTTGCGGCGTGACCGTCCGCTCCGCCGCCCACCCGGCATCCGCTCGCTGCGCGGCGCGCGCGGCGGCCGGAGCGCCGACGAGACTCGCCAATACGGCGTTCTGTTCGCGGAAGTGTGCGATCAACTGCTCCATGGAGGTTTCCTCGGTTCGCGTGGATTGCGGTGGGGCGGTGCACGGTTCGACCCAGAACCGCTGGTCGGTGCGGAATTCGTAGCCGGGCAGTCTGCGGCGGACGCGCTGCTCGGGTTCGTAGAGCTCGTCCCAGTCGGGGTCGAGTCCATCGCGGTACAGCGCGGCGACGACGCCCGCGAGTTCGCCGCCGGTCGCGCCGGGGCCCGGGCTCGGCGCCAGGCAGCGCGGCGCCAGATCCGGACGGATCCGGCTCACCAGAGCGGCCAGAACGCGGCGCGGTCCGATCTCGATCACATGGCTCGGCTCGGCTCCGAGCGCGGCCTCGACCGCCTCGCCGAAGCGCACCGTGGCGCGGATGTGTTCGGTCCAGTAGGCGGCGTCCATCGTCTCGTTCGCGTCGAGCAGGCGTCCGCGCACGGTCGAGTAGAGCGGCAGTACCGGCTTCCGGTACGTGCATTCGCGCGCGACCGCCGCGAATCGCTCGATCATGGGTTCCATCAGCGGGCTGTGGAAGGCGTGCGACACGGTGAGCGGCTTGATCGCCACTCCGCGCGCCGCGAGCGCCTCCCGCACCCGGGTGATCGTCCGGGCGGCACCGGACAGCACGAGTTCCTTCGGGCCGTTGACGGCGGCGATCGCGATGTCCGTCCGTCCGGCGAGCATTCCGGCGATGTCGGCCGCGTCCGCCCGCACGGCGAGCATCGCACCGCCGTCCGGCAACTGCCGCATCAGCTCGCCCCGGGCGACGACCAGACGGCAGGCGTCGTCCAGATCGAACACGCCTGCCACCGCCGCGGCCGCGAACTCGCCGATGCTGTGCCCGATCACCCAGGCCGGACGGACACCGGCGCGGGCGAGGGAATCGGCCAAGGCGTACTCCATCGCGAAGATCGCCGGTTGCGCCAGGTCGGTGCGGTCGATGTCGGCGTGCTCGTCGAGCAGCAGCTCGCGCACCGAGCGGCCGAGATGCGCCGCCATGGCCCGATCGACGAGTTCGAGCGCACGCCGGAACAGCGGGCTCGCCGCGTCCAGCGCACGGGCCATGCCCGCGAATTGCGAGCCCTGGCCGGTGCACATCCAGCCGACGCCGATCGGTCGCACCGTCCCGGTTTCCGCACCCTCGCGCAGCAGCGCGATCGCGGCGTCGCGATCGGCCGCGGCGATGGCGAGCCGGGCTCGACCGGACGACTTGACCCGATTGCTCGTCCAGCAGACCTGCGCGAACCGGTCCGGCGGGAGGGCAGCCAAAGCATCGGCCAAGCGATCCGCGTTGCGCCGCAGGCCTTTTTCGTCGTTCGCCGACACGGTGAGCACTCCCCCACCGGGCGCACCGGAGGCTTCGGCGGCAGGGGCACTGCCCAGCACGACATGGGCGTTCGTGCCACCGAGGCCGAAACTGCTGACTCCGCCGTAGCCGGGACCCGCCAGCGGCATCGGGTCGGTGAGCAGGCGCAGACCCTGCTTGCTCATCCCCAGTCGCGGATTCTCCTGCTCGGCGAACCGCGACGGCGGAACGACGCCGTGCCACAGGCTGAGGGCGGCCTTGATCAGGCCTGCGACGCCCGCCGCGCCCTCGGTGTGGCCGAGATTGCCCTTGATGGAACCGATGCCGCACGGCCGCGACCGATTGCGCCCGTGCAGGTGCCCCAGCGCCTTGACCTCGATCATGTCGCCGAGCACCGTCCCGGTGCCGTGCGCTTCGAGGAAGTCCACCTGCTCGGGCCGCACTCCGGCGCGTTCGCACGCCTCCCCGATCACCTGCTGCTGCGCCCACCGGTTCGGCGCCGTGATGCCGTTGCTGCGACCGTCGGAATTGACCGCGCTGCCCTTGATCACCGCGTAGATCGGCAGGCCCGCCGCCTGCGCGTCGGCCAGCCGCCGCAGCACGAGCACCGCGACGCCCTCGCCGCGCACGATCCCGTCGGCGCTGCCGCTGAAGGGCTTGCACCTGGCGTCCGGCGCGGAGAGACCGGCCTGGGTGTAGAAGACGCCGACGGCGGGGGTGAGCACGAGATTGACGCCACCGGCGACCGCTTGGTCGCACTCGCCGGAAGCCAGTGCGCCGCAAGCGAGATGGATCGCGACCAGCGACGAGGAGCAGGCCGTGTCGACCGCGACACTCGGTCCTTTCAGGTCGAACTGGTAGGACAGCCGGTTGGCGGTCATGAAGTAGCCGTTGCCGGAGCCGTGTTGCGGCGTGATCGCGGCGTAGTCGCGCATTTGCAGGTTGGCCCATTCGTTGGCCATCACGCCGACGAACACCCCGGTGCGCGAACCGGCTTCGCCGCGCGGGTCGAGCGTGGCGTCTTCGAAAGCCCGCCAGGTCGCTTGCAGCAGCAATCGCTGTTGCGGATCCATCGCCTCGGCTTCGCGCGGCGTGATGCCGAAGAACTCGGCGTCGAACGCGTCGGCGTCGTCGAGGAAGCCGCCGCCGCTGGTGTTGATCGTGCCGGGCGCGCCGGCCGGGTCGTGGAAGTCGGCGGCGTTCCAGCGACTGGCCGGGACCTCGGAGATCGCGTCGCGTCCGTCGATCAGCAGCCGCCACAGCGCGGCCGGATCTGGTGCTTGGGGGAATCGGCAGTCGAGGCCGACGATGGCGATATCGGTCATGCGGCGAGGGCGAATTCGGCCGCGATATAGGCGGCGATGTCGGCGATGGTGGGGTACTCGAACACCAGCGTCGGGTCGGCCTCGAGCGACCAGCGCTCCTCGATCTCGCCGCACAGGCCGACCGCCGAGACGGAGTCGAGGCCCAGCTCGGCGAGCGGAACGACGGGATCCACCTCGTGGGGTGCGCGTTCGGTGTAGTCCGCCACGCGCTCCACGAGCCAATCCTGGATCGTGGTGGAACGAGTAATGGTGCTGCTGAACATGTTTCGGCTCCTCGATGCGCGTTCGGTCGGTCAGGCGGTCATGGATCGGCTCAGCGCCGGCTCGAGATCCCGGTACAGGACGCGCTCGACGCGATCTGCCAGGAACAAATCCCGCATCGCACCGCGCCGCACCTTCCCGCTGGTGGTGCGCGGAACGGCATGCGGCTCGACGAGAACCACGTTCGGCGCGGGCACGTCGAATCCGCGGGCGACGGCGTTCTTGATCGCCGCGGTCAGCTCGGCGAATGTCGTGTCGCCGCGCCGCGCCTTCTTGACGCCCTGCACCACGACAAGCCGTTCCCGGCCGCCCGCGTCGACGGACACGGCGATGCCGGCGCTGTCGGCGAATGCCGGATGCAGTTCGCGCACCAGCCCCTCGATGTCCTGGGGGTAGACATTGCGGCCGTTGATGATCAGTAGATCCTTCAGGCGGCCTGCGACGAAGAGTTCGTTCGCGCGCAGCAGACCGAGATCACCGGTGCGCAGGAAAGGTCCTTCGGCGCCCAGGTGAGCGTCGAAGGTCTCGCGCGTCTCGTCCGGGCGATTCCAATAGCCGGCGGCGACGCTCTCGCCGCGTATCCAGATCTCGCCGACAGTGTTCTCCGGCAGCTGTCGCAGCCGGTGCGGGTCGACGATGCGGATATCGAGACCGCGTGCCGCGTGTCCGCAGCCGACGAGCCGCGTATCGCTCCCGACGTCCAGGTAGGCCGGCGCCGACGGAACCGTCCGCGCGCTGGCGAGCAGCGTCACCTCGGCGAGACCGTACGCGGGGCGGAAAGTCGTCGGCCGCCATCCCGCGGGCGCGAACCGCTCGAGCACCGCCGCCATGGTTCGCTCGCGGACCGGTTCGGCGCCGCTGAGAGCGATCTCCAAAGTGCTGAGGTCCAGCTCGGCCACCTGCTCGTCGCTCACTCGCCGCGCGATCAGGTCGTAGGCGAAATTCGGTGCGCCGGTGAAGGTCGCCCGGTATTCGTCGATGGCTTGCAGCCAGCGCACCGGGCGCTTGAGGAACGTGGTCGGCGCCATGAACACCAGGTTCGCGCCTGCGTACACCGCTCCGAGCAAGAAGCCGATCAAGCCCATGTCGTGAAAGTGCGGAAGCCAACCGACGCCGGTCCCGGCATCGTTCATTCCGCCCGCGGCGATGGCGGCCTCGTTGTGCATGAGATTGCCGTGCGTCACGACGACGCCTTTCGGAGTGCCGGTCGATCCCGACGTGTATTGCAGGAATGCGATCGTCGCCGTGTCGATGTCGGGCATGCGCCATGCATCGGGCTCACCGGCCGGCCCGTCGGTCGCGACCACGAGCGCGGGCGTAGCGGCTTCGATCATCGGCTGGAACTGCGCGGTAGTGAGCACCAAGCGGGCGCCGGAATCCGCGATCACACTCGCTACTCGCCGGCTACTGCCCGCGTCATGCGGCACGGGCGCGGGGACGGCCACGACGCCGGCGTACAGACAGCCGAGGAAGGCCCGCAGGAACGCCATGCCGTCGAGGTAGACAAGCACGACCGGCTCCGCCGATTCCGGGCGGCTCGCCAGCCAGGCGGCGAACGCTCTGGCGTCGCGGTCCAGCTCACGGTAAGTGCGGATCTCCTCGCCGAGTCCGAGCCCGGTTTCCCGAAGGTAGGTGTAGGACCTGGTGTCCCCGTATTCGGCAACCTGTCGCCTCATGTGGTGAACGAAAGTCGGCTGCATCTCGTGGTTCCTTCGTAGCGATCGGCATCGGCGTTCGGCTACTACTGTCCGCTGGACCCAACCGCAGGACCAGGGACCTCAGGGACCACTCAGCAAACCCAGGGGGTGGGATCGACGCACCCATGGGGTGGTGGTGGCCGCGCCGCCATGTAGATAGCTGTCGATCTGCTGGGGCGTCTCCATGCGTGGCCGACCCCTGTGAGCCGCATCACCGGCCATCACTAGTTGCTTAGCGCAAGCAATTACCATATAGTTGCATAGCGCAAGCAACTTATCTCGTCTGGAGCGGCCATGGCAGTCTCATCCGATACGGCTCACAGCCTGATCAAGGAGCTCTATCTGATGGGCCGGGCGATCCGCGTCGCGCTGGCACACCCGGAGGAAGGGCACTTGCTCCCGGGCGGCATCGGGGTGCTCGGCACCCTCGAGTCCAAAGGTTCGTGCAGGCAGGTCGACCTCGCCGTGGATCTGTGCATCAGCCCGAGCGCGCTGAGCAGGCACGTCACCGAGCTCGTCGGCGCGGGCTACATCAGCAGGCACGCCGATCCCACCGACGGGCGGGCCACCCTCATCCGGGTGACCGACGAGGGCCGCGATCTGCTCTACCGCGTCCGCGCCTCGCGGGCGCGCGGCTTGCAGGACGTCCTCACGGACTGGAGTGAGGACGACGCCGAGCAAGCCTGTGCCGCCGTGCAGATGCTCCGGAACGCATTGACCGCACACGCGCAGAGCAGCGCGGTGCACGCGCACCAGCCGGTTTCGAAAGAGAGTCAGGAAGTAGATGTCTAGTTCAGTCGAGTCGGAGTCGGTGACACGACGCGACCCGTACGCGATGACCCACCGCGAGGTCCTGGAAGCCATGACCGGGTTGCTCGCGGCCCTGTTCACCGCGCTGCTCAGCACCACGATCGTCGCCACCGCACTGCCGACCATCATCGGCGACCTCGAGGGATCGCAAACCGCCTACGCCTGGGTCATCACCACCGCACTGCTGGCCAACGCCGCCTCCACCCCCATCTGGGGCAAATTCGCCGACCTGTTCAACAAAAAACTGCTGGTCCAATCCGCCATCGTCATCTTCGTCATCGGCTCGGTGATCGCCGGAATCGCCCACACCGTGCCCGTACTCCTGGCCGCCCGCGTCATCCAAGGCATCGGCATGGGCGGATTGACCGCCCTGGTCGTGGCGATCATCGGCTCCATCGTCGCCCCCCGCGAACGCGGCCGCTACTCCGGCTACATGGGCGCGGTCATGGCAGTCTCGATGTCCGGCGGACCCATCCTCGGCGGCGTCATCGTCGACAGCCCACTCGGCTGGCGCTGGTGCTTCTTCGTCTGCGTACCACTGGCCGTGATCGCCCTGGCGCTGTTGCAGCGGACCCTGCGGCTGCCCACCGACCGCAAACAAGGCGTGTCCATCGACTGGCTCGGCGCCGCGCTGCTGACCGCCGGCGTCTCCGTACTGCTCATCTGGGTGTCCTTCGCCGGAAAAGCCGGATACTACGCGTGGATGTCGCGGGAATCAGCGCTCTACGTCGGCGCCGGCGTACTGCTGCTGGCAGCGACCGTGTGGGTCGAATCCCGCGCCAAGTCGCCCATCATCCCCCTGCCGATCGTCACCGAACGCACCACCGGCCTGGCGATCCTCGCCTCCATCGCCGTCGGCATCGGCATGTTCGGCGCTACCACCTTCCTCGGCCAATACTTCCAAACCGCACGCGGCTACTCCCCGACCATCGCGGGTGTGCTCACCATCCCCCTGGTCGCGGGCATGCTGATCGCCTCGGTCGGCTCCGGCCAACTGATCACCCGCCGCGGCAAATGGAAAAGCTTCGTCGTCTCCGGCGCCGCGCTGCTGGTAGCCGGATTCGCGCTGCTGTCCACCATCGACCACGCCACCAACCTATGGCTGGTCGCCGCCTACATCACCATCGTCGGCCTCGGCGTCGGCATGATGATGCAAAACCTCGTCCTCGCCGTACAGAACACCGTCAGCGTGCACAACATCGGCGCCGCCTCCAGCAGCGTCGCGTTCTTCCGCACCTTCGGCGGCGCCATCGGCGTGTCGGTCCTCGGCTCCGTACTGGCCACCCGAGTCAGCGAACTATCCGCCCAAGGCTTCGCCCAACTCGGCATCCACCCCAAATCCTCCGGCGGCAGCAACCTCAACCTGGACGCCCTACCCACACCCATCGCCACCATCGTGCGCGCCTCCTACGGCGACGCCACCGGCCGCATCTTCCTCATCGCCGCCGGCGCGACGATCGTCGCGCTCATCGCGACCGCACTGCTGCCCAACCGCCCGCTACGCCGCACCATCGACATCGACCCCACACTCGACCCGATGCAGGCCGAGGCTCGCGCGGAGGGCAAGGAGGCGAACGCCGCCAAACAGCCGGCTCTGCTCGACTGAGCCGCCGATACGCGGAGAGCCCCGAAGCCTTCTCGGGGCTTTCCGCGCGTCACGGGTGCCGTTCAGTACGGCGGACGCTCGGCAGAGCGCAAACCGACGGTCGTCGCCGAGGTCAGCGCGACGGCCAGGCAGCGCAACTCGCCGGGAATCAGGAGCGATCTGATCGCGCCCTGGAAACATTCGAGCACCGCGCCGTCGGACCACCGCACGTCGTAGCGGTACCAGCACCGACCGGCGCCGCCGGCGCGCTGAACGTCCCGCTCGACCCGGACGGCCAGTTCGGCGAGCGCCGCGCGAACCTGACTCGGCTCGCCGGTGCTGGCGATCTTCCACCACGGCCGGTTGAAGTAACCTGGCTCGGAGATCTCGACCAGGTAGAGCAACGGCATCCCCACGACGTCGGAGGCGGTCATACCGCTCAGACTGCAGCAAAACGGACTGGACGGATGGGTGAAACGCCGGGCGTCACCAAGGCGATATCGACTCACGAGTCGAGGCGGTCGAGCAGCCGGCGCGGACCGACCACCTGCGCACCGAAAGCCGCGACACGTTCCCGCAGTCCTCGGTCCGCCGTCACCACCGTGATCGGACGGCCGCCGTCCTGTGCGCGAGCCGCGGCCACCACATCGACGATGGCGTCGTCCCCCGAACCGTCCGCCCGCACCACCCGCAGGCCGCCCGCATCCGGATTCTCCGCATCGACCGCGGCCTTCGCCGCTCCCTCGAGCACCACGATCACCTCGGTGCGTTCGGCCAGCCGCTCCGCCAGCCCGGTCAGCCGTTCGAGCAAACGCCGAGCGGCGCCGGAGCGGTCGCGCCACCATCCGTCGGGTCGTGACCCGATGACGTTCGCGGCGTCCACCACGATCAGCTGGGCACCGTCCGTCATCGCCTCAGTCCCCTCCCCCGGCGAGCACCGCGCCGGCAGCGGACTCTGCCGCCGCAGGCCGCGCCGCCCGCACGGCGGCGAGAGCGTTGATCCTGCCGTACCCGTACTTGTCGCTGTGCCCGTCGGCCCCGTAGCCGCCGTCCTGCGGATCGATCCGGTCGCAGGCGTCTTTCAGCAGGTCCTTCACCTCGCTGCAGGTCAGGTCCGGATTCACCGACAGCATCAGTGCTACTGTCCCGGCCACGCCCGGGCAGGCGCTGGACGTGCCGCCGAAGTCGTTGGTGTAGTCGCCCGCCGCATCGCCCGACGCCGTCGTGCCGCGGTTGTAGCCGGCCGCGCCGTGCCGATCCACCGTCCAGATCCCAGGCGTCAGCGGGTCGGGATGCCCGAAGGGGCGGTGCCCGATGTCGCTGCTGGGGAACGCGCACCAGACCGCTTTCCCGAAATCGCTGTACACACTGCGCTTACCGGTGTCGTTGCAGGCCGCGACGGCGATGACCTCGGCGAAACTCGCGTAGCCGTCGTTGTCGACGGACTCGTTGCCGTTGCCCGCCGCGAACACCACCACGCAGCCCTTGCCGCCGCGGCCGCTGGCGACGGCGTGCTCGATCGCCAATCTGGTGCTCGCGGGCAGCGCCACGACCCGGTTGTGCACCGGATCGCCAGGCTGGAACCAGGCGCCGTCTGCCGGACCCCAACTGCACGAGATGACGTCCGCGCCGTGATCGGCTGCCCACACGAAAGCGTCCGCCTCGGCCTGCGAACCGAGCCCTGAGGCGAGCCGGATCGGCATCAGAGCGGCTTCCGGCGCCACTCCGGACGCCCCGGCGGTGCCGTTGGCGCACGCCACGCCCGCGCACGCGGTGCCGTGATTGTCACCGTTGTCGGGTCCGGTGCCGAAGGTGTCCTTCGGGCGCGGATCACCGGTCTTCGCCGTGACATCGCGCGGGGCGACGATCTTCGCCGCGCCGGCGAATTCGGGATGGTCGATGTCGACGCCGTCATCGATGATCGCGATCGTCACCCCGGCTCCGCGGGTGATGGCGTGGGCGGCTTCCACTGCGGCATGCGCGTCGATCGTGACACCGCCGATGGTGGTCTTCTTCAGATGCCACTGCTGGGGAAAGATGGTCTTCTTGGCGCTGCTGCGGATCAGTTCGGGATGGCAGTACTCGATGTCGTCGCGATTCAGCAGCGAGTTGGCGATGTCGAACACCTGCTGCCCGGTGCCCTCGGGCGCCGCCGTGAAATAGGCGTTGGTGGCGTAGGAAAGCCTCTGCTTCACAGTCAGATTCGCCGCGCCCAGCACGGCGAGGCAATGTTCGTGATCGACGCGGTCGACGAACTTCACGAAGATGTTCTCCGTATAGAGCACGGGCTCCCCGGTACCGGGATCCACCAGGACGTGTCCGGCGAACCGCACCTCCGGCGCGGCGTCGAGCACCGGCTTGCGCTGCTGCACCGACCTCGAACCCGCGGGCAGCCGGTAGACCTCCACCCCCGCCTCCGGGTAGGCCTGCACCAGTGTCGCGTCGTCGAGTTCGGCGCCCAGCGGCGTGCGCACCGACCCCGATTGCCGCCGGATCCCGCGTCCGCTGCGCGTGCGCACCACGATCAGATCGGGGCTCTGTGCCAGCTCGAAACCGGGATCGTCCTTCGTACCGAAATTCGCGGTAGGCATCGAGATCTCCTTCGCCATGGGGCCGGAGCACCAACTATGAACCAAAACTTCTGTGAAACACGGATTTACGGAGCAGCGCGCCCGTGTCGGCCGATCGACATCGGCCATGATCTTCGGCGCGTTCCTGTTCGGCGTCGTCTTCCCCTGGCGCCTGCGCGGCCGTCGGCAACGGCGCGCAACTGCTCAGCGGCATCTTCTGCCCGCGTTCTTCGTCACGTGGAACTCGGCGGACTCGACCGCGCCTGCATCGCCGAGTTCGCCGCGTTCATGCTCGCCGCACTCGCGGAAGGCTCAGCGGCAGTTTTGTGGCGGCTCGCTCGGGCGATCACCGACCGGACCGGGTCCGCGGCCCTGGCTGCGCTGATGAACACCCGAACCGGACAAGAGAGCCGCGCAGCGATTCAGCCGTTCGGGCCGAGGCCACCCACCCCGCCCCGCTCTCTCGCCCAGCGGTGGTCGGCCTTGCGACGCGATCGGAGCACCGGTCCACGGCGGCAGTGTTTCGTAGGACACATAGCCGGGCATCACCACAGTCTGCGCATGACATAGAGCCTTGGCCGGCCACCGTCACAACGACAACTCTGGAACCGACGTCGGCGCCGTCGGCGAGACCGCGCACACCTCGAGCCGGTAGTTGGGGTCGGATCCGAACACATCGATCGGTATCACCGCGTCCAGGACAACTTCATCGGGAATGGCCACGGTGATCCCGAAGCAGCCGAGCCGACAAACCGAAAGAAGGAGTTCGATGTCCGATTTGACGGACTTCTCCACCAGCAACGGAGGGTTCCGGGGTGTGGTCGTGACCGCTGTCGAGATGTCGACCGCGGTCGGCGCCGACACCGACGCGACATGGAAAGGACTGCTCGCCGGGGAGACCGGGATCGCCAAGGTCAAGGACCCCGAGTTCGAGCGTTTCCGGGTTCCGGTCGACATCGCCGGTCAGTTCGAACTCGATCCCACCGAGGAACTCGATCGCCTCCAGAAGCGGCGCATGTCCTACATCCAGCAGGTCGCCTACGTCATGGGTAACCGGATCTGGGACACCGCAGGCCGTCCTGAGGTCGATCCCGACCGGCTCGGCGTCTGCATCGGCACCGGCCTCGGCGGCGCCGACACGCTGATCGAGTCGAACGATCAACTACGGGAAGCGGGTTACCGCAAGGTGTCGCCCTTCGCGGTGCCGATGGTCATGCCGAACGGTCCCGCCGCGGTGGTCGGGTTGGAACTCGGCGCGCGTGCCAGCGTGGTCACGCCGGTCTCGGCGTGCGCGTCGGGATGCGAGGCGCTGGTGCACGCGTGGCGCTCGATCATCTTGGGCGAGGCCGACATGGTGGTGGCGGGCGGGGTGGAAGGCCGCATCAACCCGCTGGCGGTGGCCGGATTCGCGATGATGCGGGCATTGAGCACACGCATCGATGAGCCGGAGCGCGCGTCGCGTCCGTTCGACCGGGATCGCGACGGGTTCGTCTTCGGCGAAGCCGCCGCGCTGTTCGTACTCGAATCCGAAGACCACGCCCGAGCCCGCGGCGCGACACCACTGGCACGGCTGATGGGCGCGGGCCTGACCGCTGACGGTCATCACATGGTTCTGCCGCATCCGGATGGTGCGGGCAACATCCGGGCGATGCGCCGTGCGCTGGAAACGGCGGGCGTGAGCGGTAAGGACATCGACCACGTCAACGCCCACGCGACATCCACCTCGTTCGGCGACCTGGCCGAAGCAAGAGGGATCCGCGCGGCGGTGGGCGACCATCCCTCGGTCTACGCACCCAAATCCGCGCTGGGGCATTCCGTCGGCGCGGTCGGCGCGGTCGAAGCAGCTTTGACCGTGCTCAGCGTGCGCGACGGGGTGGTGCCGCCCACCCTCAACCTCGACAACCAGGATCCCGAGATCGACCTCGACATCGTCCACGGCAGCGCACGCACCCAGAACATCGAGTACGCGCTGAACAACTCCTACGGATTCGGCGGCCACAACGCAGCCGTCGTCTTCGGCCGCTGCTGAGCATCCCGGGTGCGCCCGCCACTCACGCGTGGCGTGCTCGCCTGCCGGAATCCGCGTCGCCGGTTCGGCCGGACCCGCGGCGCGCTCGTTGGCCTCGGGCGACCTCCGTCGCGAGGGCGTCGAGCGGTTGCGCGAACTGGTGCAGCGGGTCCGCCAACGCGGTCAGCCAGGCCCTCGCGGCATCGACACCTGCCGGATCGAGGGCATAGATCCGTCGCGTGCCCTCGGCGCGAACCCGCACCAGCCCGGCGTCTCGCAGCACCTTGAGGTGCTGGGAGACGCCGGGCTGCGAGATCGGCGTGCGCTGTTGTACGGCGGCGACCAGCGCGCCGGCCTGCTGCTCGTCGGCGGCCACCAGTTCGAGGATGAACCGGCGGACCGGGTCGCCGAGCGCCTCGAAGATCTTCGCCGGGGACGGATCCATCAGGCGGGAGAGCCGTCCTCGGGGGTGACCGTATAGAAGTCGATGGTCCGCTGCGCCGCCGCGTTCGCCTCGGCGGGGTCGTCGCCGTCACCGGCGGCTGCCTCCGCCCAGCCCAGAGCCGCCGTCCGGACGAACGTCAGCCCCTCCGGCGTGGTCGGGAAGGCGAGCCCCTCGGCCGTGTCCACCGCGTCTCCGCTGGACACGTGCAGCCCGAGACCCATCAGGGCCAGATCCCAACCGACGCCCACCGCCCCCGGACCGTACTGCGTCCAGAACTCGGGATCGACCGGCGCCTCGTGCCGCAACTCCAGCTCGGTGCCGTCCGCGGTGGGTGTGAGCAGCACTGTCACCCAGGAGATCTGCGGTCCCATCTCCCAGGTCACCGCGAACCGCTCCGGCGCGTCGCACTGTTCGACGACACCGTTGGCGTTGCCTTCCAGCTGATAGCGGCCGCCGACCCGCAGATCGCCGCTGATCGGCAGGAACCAGCGCGGAATCCGCTCGGCATCGGTGAGCGCGTGCCACAGGTCCGCGCGATCGGTCGGGTAGCCCCGGCGCGCGACGGCGATCCGGGTGGGCACCCCGTCGCGCGATCCGGTGCGGACTTCGCGAGTCACGAGACCGGCGATGGCGGCGGGATCGGTGAGCAGCACCATGACATCCTCCTTTATAAGTTTCAGGTTATATTAGCGCGCCGCGGCGGGACCGCAAGACCGACGCGCCGCCGCCCGGGTCAGGCGTCCGGGGACAACCCCGCGATAGCGCGCAGCGCGGAGATCATTCCCGTGACCGGGATGCCGGGATCGATCGACCGGAACAGGCCCAGCCCCACACCGAGGGCCAGCACGGCGACAGCGGCTTCGGCCTGTGGCATCGGGGTGTCCACATCGTCCGTGGCACGCAGGGCGGCTGCGACCATGCCCACGATGCCGTCGAGCCGCTTCGCCAACTCGGCACGCAGGTGCTCGTCGCGCCGCGCGTGCACGCCGAACTCCAATTCCAACTGCGTCCAGTTGGGCTCGCCGATCACCCGCTCGGCCCATTCCGTCATCCGTTTCAGCCGCTGCGCGGCCGTCGGCGCGGCGACGATCGCGGCGACCTCCGCGGCTCGCTCACCGCGAATTTCGTCGAGCACCGCCAGACACAAGTCGTCTTTGGTGCGGAAGTTCGAATACACCGCGCCTTTGGTGAAACCGGCGACTTTCGCGACCTTGTCCAAGGTCGTGGCCTGATAACCGTCCTCGAGAAAAAGCCGCTTGGCGGTCGCGATCAAAACGGCTCGGGTCCGCGCCTGGCTCTGCGCTCGCGTCGGCCGCGAACGCCCTGCCCCCGCCTGCGGCCGACACTCACCGCTATTCCCGGACAATCTCCACCCCTTACAGATACTCTCAGTATCCGATTCTAGATGCCAGGGGTATCCCAATCGCAGGAAGGATCGCATCGTGAGGAGCCGAATACTCAGACTGGCCACAGCTTTGACGGGAACCCTCCTCGTGGCCGGGGGTGGGGCGGTCGCAGCCCCACACGCATGGACGGAACCGGCTGCGGAAACCGTGGCCGACGACGCTTTCTACATTCCGCCCCCGGCACCGGCGGGGGCGCCGGGCTCCATCATCCGCACCGAAGGGTCGCGGCTGGCGATCTCGGTCCCCGGGCAGCCCGGGCAGATTCCCGCGACGTCGACGCGCATCATGTACACCAGCAGCGATACCCACGGTGCGCGCACGGCGGTGACCGGGACATATCTGGAACCGTCCCAGCCGTGGACCGGCCCCGGCCCCCGGCCGCTGGTCGCCTACGCGGTCGGCACGAAGGGGCAAGGCGATCAGTGCGCGCCGTCGAAACTGCTGGCGCAATTCATTCAATACCAGCCGCCATTCGACGTGATCGTCGAATACGACGTGCTGGCGCTGTACACACTGCTGGCCCGCGGCATGGCCGTGATGGTGACCGATTACCACGGTCTGGGCACACCGGATGTGCACGACTATCTCAACCGTAAATCCCAGGCCTACGCGCTGCTCGACTCCGCGCGCGCGGCGCTGCAATTGCCGGGCACCAGCCTCAATCCCGGCTCGCCCGTCATCCTGTACGGATACTCCCAGGGCGGTATGGCCTCCGCGGGCGCGGCCGAACTGCAGCCGAGCTACGCCCCCGATCTCAACGTGCGGGGCGCCTACGTCGGCGGGCCGGTCGTGGACGACGAATACTTCATCGCCTTCAACGACGGGCGGGCCGCACTCGGACCGGCCTTCGCGTGGATTCTCAACGGCATCGCCGCCAATTATCCCGAGACCCAGCCGGTGCTCGACGCCGAACTCAACGACACCGGCAAGGCGATCCTGCGCGAATCGCTGGACAAGTGCGCCGTGCCGCTCGGACTTGCCCAGCAATTCCCGAACACCTCGCAGTGGACCACCAGCGGGGAACCGCTCAACGTGGTGATCGATCGATCCCCGGTGTTGAAGGCGGCGTTCAACGACCAGCGGGTCGGCACGCTCACCCCCGCGGTGCCCGTCCTCATCGCCTCGAACCAGTTCGACGAGGGCGCGCCGTACGTGCCCGTCCACGAACTGGCCGCCGGATGGTGCGGCGGGGGCGCGCCGGTGATGCTGAACGCGAATGCCGAGCTGCCCAGCGTCATCACCGGGTTGCGGGTCACCCACGTACTGACGTTCTTCCCGTCACTGGGCGCCTCGCAGCAGTGGATGACCGACCGGCTCGCCGACCAGCCCGCACCGTCCAACTGCGGGGCGCTGCCCTGATTTGCGCGAGCACGATCGTTCGGATACCGTCGGTATCCGACTCGGAGGCCCGGCACAGCGCCTCACGCGGCGGTTCCGCTCGCAGTGCCGTGAACTCCATGCACGATGGTCGGCCGCGGCTGGGTTTCACGACCGAGCCGCGGCCGACCTGCCTGCCAGGGAAGGCCCGGCGGCCACGCGGCAGGCGAGTTCCGCCCCCACGATCTCCCGCCGCCTCGGCTCCTGACGCCGATTCGTGTTCGCGGGAGATGCGCTGCTCCACCGTTCCTGGTCTCGGTCGAATTCGGTACAGAAAGGTTCGAATGTCGGAGTTGGCTCACCCCCGCCGACCTGAGCCATTCAGGTGCGCACAGCGGTGATACTCCGACACCCGGCACGAACCACCCCGTCCCCGGCCCGCCTTCACTCGCGGCAGATTGCCCGCTCAGGCAACGGTTTCCGCGGTTCTACAACACCCAGCGAACTTCCAGTTATCCTGGATTGGCGCGCATGGTTCAGGTGTTGTCCGCAGTCGGAACTGTCAGTTGAGTGTCGTCCTCACGGATCGGCGAAATGACTATGACGATCTTCGAGCACACGCGAGCCCGCGACCCCAAGCGCTACCTCTGGATTCTGGGCCTGATCGCCCCCGGTTGCGCACTACTGCCCTCGACGCTGGTGGCGCACACCGGACTGGAAGTGTTCTGGTGGATCGGCCCCATCATCGTGCTGGTGGTCATCCCCCTGCTGGATTGGGTCATCGGCGACGACGGCAGCAATCCTCGCGAGGAAGATTACGAGGCGCTGTCCAACGATCGTTACTACCGGTGGTGCACCTTTCTGTTCCTGCCGATGCAATTCATCGGCCTGCTCATCGCCGGCTACCTGTGGGCCAGCCACGAGCTGAGCCTGGCCGACAAGCTCGGCCTCGCGGTCACCCTCGGGTTCGTCTCCGGCATCGGCATCAACGCCGCGCACGAGCTCGGCCACCGCGCCGAACATCTGGAACGGTGGCTGGCCAAGATCGCGCTCGCGCAGTCCGGATACGGGCACTTCTTCGTCGAGCACAATCGCGGCCACCACGTTCGCGTGGCCACGCCCGACGACCCGGCCAGCGCCCGGTTCGGCGAATCGTTGTGGCAATTCCTGCCGCGCACCATGCTGGGCGGATTCCGGTCGGCGCTGGCACTGGAACGCACGCGGCTGGCCCGCAACGGCAAACGCTGGTTCAGCCCGGGCAACCATCTGCTGCAGGCATGGGCGATGAGCGCGGCGCTGTTCGGCGGGTTGATCGTGGTCTTCGGACCCGTCATCACGCCGTACCTCGCCCTGCAAGCACTCATCGGCGCGGGCCTGCTGGAAACCGTCAACTACGTCGAGCACTACGGACTGCTGCGCGACCGCCGCCCCGACGGCCGTTACGCCCGCTGCTCACCCCGCGACAGCTGGAACAGCGACCGCCTGGTCACCAATATCTTCCTGTTCCACCTCCAGCGCCACAGCGATCACCACGCCAACCCGGGCCGTCGCTACCAGACCCTGCGCAGCTGCGAAGTGGCGCCCCAGCTGCCCGCGGGCTACGCGACCATGGTCGTGCTCGCGGCGATCCCCCCGCTGTGGCGCGCGGTCATGGACCCCCGCGTCCTGGCCCACTACAACGGCGACATGACGCTGATCAACCTCAAGCCGCGCAGGCGCAAGCTGGCGCTGCCCATCCGGCATCCGCGTGCGGACGTGCGATGGACAGCCGACTCCGGCATGAGCCCGCCGGCCGGCGACGACGACCTGTTCCCCACCGAGGCCAATCGTTGACCCGGCCGCCCGAGTACCCGTTCAGCGCGGCGGGGACGGGTACCGGGCGTCGGGCTTGAGACAGGTGAACTGCATGACGTCGGTATGCCCGCGGCGGAAGTAGTCGGCGGAACCGGTCAGATACCGGATGTAGGCGTTGTAGGTGTCGCGCCCGGCGATTTCGATCGCCCGATCCCGGTTCTCGTGGAGCGCGTCGGCCCAGCAGTCCAGCGTCGTGGTGTAGTGCGGCCCCAGCGCCTGGACGTCGGCGACGGTGAATCCGGCGTCCTCGGCGTATTCGGTGACCCCTTTGGGGTGGTGACCGGTCGGCAGCGGAAGCTCCCCGCCGGGGAAGATGGTCTCCCGCAGAAAGCGCAGGAACGCGAAATCCTCGCTGGTGATCGGGGTACCGTGCGCCCGCAGATGTTCGCGGCTGTGGCTGACCACGGTCTGCAACAGCAGCACCCCGTCGGAGGGCATGATCCGATAGGCGAACTCGAAGAACTCCCCGTAGCGGTCCACCGGCAGGTGCTCCAGCGCTCCGATGCACACGATCCGGTCGGCTCGCCGGTCGAAATCCTCCCACCCCTGCACCCGCACCCCGCCGTAGGGGCGGCCGCGGATCAATCGGTCGACGAGCATGTCGCGCACGTACCGGTACTGGTTGCGACTGCGGGTCAACCCGATCGTGTGCACTCCGTAGGTGTCCATGGCGCGCAGCATGGTGGAGCCCCAGCCGCAACCCACGTCCAGCAGGGCCATCCCCGGTTGCAGATCGCATTTGGCCAAGGCCAGATCGATCTTCGCCGTCTGGGCTTTCTCCAGGGTGTCGTCGGGATGGGTCCAGAAGGCGCAACTGTAGGTACGAGTCGGGTCGAGGAAGAGCCCGAAGAACTCGTCCGGCAACTCTTCCCGGGAGAGCACCTCGCGATAGAGGGGGGCGTGAACACTCATGATGGCGGATCTTTCGCACGAACCAGCAGTGCTGTTCAGCGGAAGCCGCCGGGCGGCTCCCGGCCGGACGCGACCACGATGCGGACGCCCCGACCACGCGCTGCCGGCGAAGACGACCACACCGTCGATGACATGGTCGACCCAGGCCGACACCTTCACGCTACCTCGCCCCCTCCGGCCGCACCCGGGAACCAGGCATCTCAGCGAGTCCGAAGACGGCCGCCGCTCCCCCGGTCGCCAGGCCGCGGCCGCGCACTTCCCGAGTGGAGCCCCGAAGCGGCGCGTGCGTCGATGACGCGAGCCGGGATCGCTTCGGCGGTGCTGTCGGTCTCCACGCCCGGCACCACTTTCCTATCCGATCCGGCACAAGCGGCCGAACTCGCGCGGGCGGTCAACGACTACAGCGCCGCGCTCGCGCACGCCGAACCCGGACGCTTCGGGTTCTTCGCCACCCTCCCCATGCCCGACACAGCTGCGGTCGCCGCCGAGGCCCGGCGATCCCTCGACGACCAGCACGCCGACGGCGTCGTGCTGCTCGCCAACGCACCGGGGAGCTATCTGGGCGAGCTAGGGCAGGACGAACTCTTCGACGTGCTGAACCAGCGATCAGCCGTCGCGTTCGTCCACCCGGCGGGCCTGCCCGCGCCCGCCGTCCCAGGTGTCGCGCCGTTCGCCGCGGATTTCCTGCTCGACACCACCCGGGCGGCGTACCTGCTCGTGCGCGACGGCATCCGGCGGCGGTATCCCGACATCCGCTTCGTTCTCGCCCACGCGGGCGGGTTCGTCCCCTACGCCGCGCACCGGATGGAGCCGGCCATCTTCGACGACACCGGCCGCAGCCCTGCAGGTCGGGCTCGCACCGCTGCCTGGGGTAGCAGCGCGCACGGCGCTCCGGGTCAACCGCGGAGTCGCTCGAACTCCGTGGCGCAATGCGCGGAGAAGACCGTGACCGCGTCGCCGTTGTCGCGGACGAGTTCACGCAGCCGTTGCTGGTTGTCGATCCGAGCCCGCCGCCGAGTGTCCACGTACCACTGGAAGATCAGCGTGCCCACCGGCATCGACGGCTTGGCAAGCATCTGCCCGTGATAGGTGTATGCGTCACCGGCGTGCAACAGCCAGCCGTCTCCGGTGTCGACCGCGACACCGACATGACCGCGGGTGTGTCCCGCCAGCGGAACCATGAGTATTTCCGGGGGCAGCCCCCGCAATTCGCGCACCGCCCGGAAACCGAACCAGCGTTCCGCGTCGCTGTCGGTCTCGTCGTACACCGCCCACTCTGGGCCGTGCTCGAATTGCACCGGCCGGTACCGCAACTTCTCGCGCCGGCCGAACGGCCCCGCGACGGCGTCCAACTCCGCTCGGTGCACATGCACGGTGGCCCACGGGAAATCGGCGAGGCCGCCGGCGTGATCGAGGTCGAGGTGCGTGACGACGATGTCCCGGACATCCTCGCGAGCGAAGCCGAGCGCCTCGATCTGCCGCGCGATCGGCCGGTCGAGCACCGGATCGGATTGCCGGATGAGTTGGCGCCCCACCCAGTCATCCGGCCGGACCAGTGCCTGCTCGCCGTACCCCGTATCGATCAGGGCCAGTCCGCCGGAGTGCTCGATCAACAAACAATGAGATGCCCCGGCGGCCTTACGCCGGAACCCCGGCCTGCCGTCGAACAAACGGCCTCCGAAAGGACGTGTTCCCCCGGCATCCAGATGATGGACACGCACCAGTCCGCTCCTATCCGCGCGTTCCGGCCAGCCAGGCTACACGCTGAGGCCTGCGGACGCGACAGACGCCGAGTGCGCTTGTGATGCGAAGTGCGCGAACGCATTCGACTCGATTCGCGGCGCGGCGGGAGCGGGAAGCACTCCCGCCGCTGGCGTCGTCAGGCGATCTTCAAGGTGCCACCGTCGATGACGTAATCCGCACCGACGATATTGGCGGCTTTCGGCGAGGCGAGGAAGGCGACGAGAGCGGCGACCTCCTCGGGTTCGCTGATCCGGCCGGAGGCGATACCGAATTGCTCGGGCACGGACGCGAGCAGTTCCTGCTGCGAAACCCCTTGTGCCGAAGCGAACTTGGCGCCGACGCCGTCCGGCCCGCGCCACAGCGGCGTGCCGACCACGCCGGGAGAGACGGTGTTGACCCGCACTCCGCGCGGCCCGAACTCCTCGCTGAGCCGCTTGGTGAGCGCGGTCAACGCGGCCTTGGCCTCGCTGTAGCCGACCGGGCCCGCGGCGGGAAGATGCTTGTTGATCGAAGAGATGGTGACGATCGAGCCGCGCCGCTGCAGCAGACTGGGCAGGGCCGCACGGGTGACCCAGATCGCGCTGAACAGATTCAGATCGAACAGCTCGCGCCACTGCTCGTCCTCGACGTCGAGGAAGCCGCCGAGCTCCAGGCGCGCGGCGTTCACCGCGCCGACATTGTTGATCAAGATATCGATGCCGCCCAGCTCGTCGAGCGCGGCGTCGATCAACCGGGTCGCCCCCTCGGCGGTGGCGAGGTCGGCCGAGACGGCCGCGACGCTGGCCTTTTCGAGTTCGGGAGTGATGGTGCGCGCGGCGCCGACCACACGGACGCCTTCAGCGGTCAGAGCCTCGGCCACCGCGAGCCCGATGCCGCGACCGGCACCGGTGACGACGGCGGTCTTGCCGGACAGTTCGAGATCCATACTGGAACCTTTCTTTCTTGAACTACAGGTCAATAATTGACGCAGCAAGCGGGGCGACGGCGGACATCGGAACTCAGAGGCCGGTCAGCGCGGTTTCGATGATGCGATGCAGCGTCGGCGCGTCGTAGGTCTTGGCCATCACCCGCAAGCCGACGATGGTGTTCATCAAGAATTCGGCCGCCGCCCTGGCATCGGTGCCTGCGCGCACGTCACCGTCGCGCCGTCCCTGATCGATCCGGGTCTCCAACGCCGCGATCACACGGTCCTGCATGGCGCGGACCGCGCCGGTGATCTCCGCGTCGTGTCCGCCCAGTTCCATAGCGGTGTTCACCGCCAGGCAGCCGCGCCGAACCGGCTGGGCGAGATCGGAATCGACCAGGCCGCCCAGGAAGGCGGCGACACACTCGCGGGTGGAGCCAGGGCGGGACAGGAGGTCGGCGGCCAGCTCGGCGCCCAGCTGGTCGTAGCGACGCAGAGCCAAGTCGAACAAAGCGCGTTTGCTGCCGAACGTGTGGTACAGACTGCCTTTTCCGATGCCGGTGGCCTCGGCCAACTGCGCGGGCGAGGTGTTGGCGTACCCGTGCGTCCAGAACGCCTCCATGGCGCGCTCCACCACCGTGTCCGGGTCGAAGTTGCGCGGCCTGCCCATGACCCGAACCGTAATCGTTCTAGACCTGGAGGTCAAGAAATCGAGCGATCCACGGTCGGCGCACTCGGCCCGGCGGTGCTGTTGTGCTTCGCGGCCTCGGCTTCGGCGACCGCGGCGGCGTTCGCGCGCTCCTTCCGCACCGGCGCCGAGCCGCGGCGGACCGGCGCGTCGAAGGTTCGATGACCCCGCCGCTCGGCCCGGCCGCCCCATCACGACGGTCGACGCATCCGAATCGCGTTGAGCGCAACCATGTCCCGCGATCGTGTGCCTCGCTAACGTTCTCTCGTCGGACGCTGTTGTGGAGGAGTGCGCGGTGACCACTGAGTCGATCGTCGACGTCGAGCTGCACCCGCTCGACGACCCGGTGCGGGCGTCGCTGCGTGGCGAGCACCGCAGGTTCGCCGGCTGGGTAGGCCGGATCGGCCGCTACGACCCGCAGGTCGCCAGGTTCGTCGGCCACCCGCCGGTGCTGGACGAACGAGACTGGGCCGATCTGGCCACCCTCCTCGGTCCGGGCGGCAGCACCTCGTTGCGCGGCCACGGCCACGTGCCGCCCGACGGCTGGACGGTCCTGCGCGAAATGGACTCGGTGCAGATGGACGGCACCGCGCTGCGCGTCGCCCACGACCCGGAACTGGACGTGCTCACCGCGGCCGACGTACCGGAGATCCTCGAGCTGATCGCTCGCACCCAACCAGGCCCATACGCGCCGCGGACCATCGAAATGGGCACCTATCTGGGGCTTCGAATCGACGGCAAACTGGTGGCGATGGCCGGAGAGCGGCTGCACCCGCCGGGCTGGACCGAGATCAGCGCCGTGTGCACCGACGCCGGATTCCGTGGCCGCGGCTTCGCCACGCGGCTGGTCCGCGCGGTCGGCGCGCGCATCCGCGCTCGCGGTGAGACACCCTTCCTGCACGCTGCCGCGGCGAACACGTCGGCGATCCGTTTGTACGAGACGCTGGGCTTCACGTTGCGCAAACGTTCGAAGTCGACGGTCGTGCAGGCGCCTGCGCCGTCGCCCCGGGGCGGCATCCTTTGACGCGAGACGTCGACTGACGGACATTTCACTAGCAGGCGCTTCGTCATCCGGGCGAAACGCTCGGCAGCGAGTCGTACGCAGATCGCAGCTGTCGCAGGTTGTTCGCGGTGCGGACGCGACGCCAAGGCAATCGTTCGCGGCGCCGGTCCGCACACTCGCCCTGCCCAGTCGCTCGCCATGGCCAGAGCGGCGCTCGACCAACTGCTGCTGGACGCCCTACCGGAGATCCGGCTGGTGGTACCGCCGACGAACCGAACTGCCTTCCGTGCACCGGCGGCGTCTGCGCCCGGCTTTCGTTTCACGCCGACGGCGGGTGTGTTACCGCACCGCACATGCACCCCCGCCGCCGACGTATCATCCGTACATCTAAAACAATTAGCCATATGTAAAATAACTGCATAGTCTGGGCGCGTGGCGACCCACCGCACCCCCGATCCCGCGCACCGTGTCCGCGACGCCGAACGCACCAAACGCTGCCTGCTCGAGGCCGCCATGGAGGAGTTCGCCGCCAAGGGCTACGCCGGTGCTCGGGTGAGCGACATCGCCCAGCGAGCCGGTGTCAACAAGCAGCTGATCACCTACTACTTCGGCGGCAAGGAAGGCCTTTACCGGGCGCTTCAGGCGAATTGGCTGGAGCGCGAGGCCGGTCTGAGCGATCCGGAGCTGCCGTTGGCGGAGGTGGTCACGAACTATCTGCGCGACGGGTTGCGCGACCCGCGCGGCATCCGCCTGCTCATGTGGCGGGGATTGTCCGACGCCGCCCCCACCGGCACGCACCCGATCTCGGGGACCGACATCGCCGTGACCAGGCGCCGTCAAGAACGCGGCGAGGTCGCCGCCGACCTCGACCCGGCCGCGTTCCAGCTCGCGGTGATGGGGATGGTCATCGCCCCGCTGCTGCTACCGGTCCAGGTGCGCGACCTGTTCGGGGTGGAGGCTCGGTCCGCCGAGTTCGAGCAGCGCTACGGCGAGCAATTGCGCCGCATTCTCGCCCATCTCACCGATTCCCGTTCCGAAGGAGAAACCTCATGACCTACCTCGTCACCGGCGTGCGCGGCATCGTCGGCCGCACCGTCCTCGATCAATTGCGCGCGGCCGGAAAACCGGTGCGGGCGGCCAGCTCCCGCCCCGCCGAGACCACAGTGCCCGACGATGTCGAACTCGTCGGACTCGACCTGACCGACCGGGAGTCGGTCACCGCCGCCCTCACGGGTGTGGACAAGGTCTTCTGCTACGCCGCCGCCGATGGCATCGGCAACTTCATCGACGCCGCCGAGGCCGCAGGGGTCGCCCACGTCGTGCTGCTGTCCTCCATCGCGGCGGACAACGACAAGAACCCCATCGGCGCAAGGCATCTCGCGGTGGAGAATCCGCTGCGCGCATCCGGCCTGCCGCTGACCGTCCTGCGGCCGGGCGCGTTCGCCGCCAACGCCCGCACCTGGTTTCCCTCCATCAAAGCCGAGCGCGTCGTCCGCGTCCCCTTCCCCGACCTGCAGCTGACCCCCATCCACGAAGCCGACATCGCCGACGCGGCCATCGCCGCACTCGACGACCCATCCCACGCGGGCAAGACCTACCCCCTCACCGGCCCCGAATCCCTGTCCCACCACCAACAGGTCGCTGCCATCGCCGCCGCCCTCGGCGAGCCGGTCGAGCTGATCGAACTGAGTTACGAGGAAGCCGCCGAGGTCTACTACCGCCCGGTCCTCGACATGTGGGCGAAGGCAGGCTCGGAACCGAGCCCGGTCGGCCCCACTTCCGAACCGATCACCGGCACCCCCGCCCGCACCTTCGCCCAATGGGCGGTAGACCACGTGGACGACTACCGCTGACCCACCCCTCCAACCCCGTGTGACCAGGCGATTAGCACCCCTCCAGCCTCGTGCGGTAATCTCTTCGAGCGCCCGCACAGCGGACGCAACGGGCTGTGGCGCAGTTTGGTAGCGCACTTGACTGGGGGTCAAGTGGTCGCAGGTTCAAATCCTGTCAGCCCGACAGACGAGAAAGCCCCTCTGACCAGCGTCGGAGGGGCTTTACTCATTCGCCGACCACGCGGAGTTGGGGACCACGTGGGGACCGTAGATGCTGCGAGAGCAGATTGCCGTCATCCTGCAAGGACTTGATGTCCGGGTGTAGGTAGCGCTCGGTGATCCGGGGATCGCGGTGTCCGGCGATCTTCTGCAGCCGATGCACCGGCACGCCCGCGTCGGCGAACCACGTCAGGCCGGTGTGCCGGAGCCCGTGCCGCCGCAGATGCTCGTAGCCCAGGGCGGCGACCACGTCGTCCCAGTGCGTCGCCCGCCGCAGGACACCGGTCGAGATTCGCCCGCCCCGGGGACCGACGAACAACCGTGCCTCCGGCTTGTCCCCTATCGCGGCGATCCGACGCGACACGAGCGGGCGAAGTTCCGCGATGATCGGGATCTTGCGTGCCCGTTTGCCTTTCGTGCCCTTGTCCTGCATCCCGCCCGGGCCGGGAGTGGTTTGCCGTCGCAGCGTCCATACCCAGTCGTCCACGTCGATGTCGGTGACCCGGCAGCCGGAGACCTCTCCGATGCGCGTGGCGGTGCACGCCGCGAAGATCACCACCTCACCCCAACCGCGGTAGTTGTCTGCCGACGCGGCAACCAGGGCATCCGCCAGGGCAGTGAGCGTCTGCCAATCGGGCAATGCGAGTGCGCGCGGGTCTTCCAGCTCGTCCTCGACTTGCGCGAACTGTCGTTGCCAGCCGGTCACCTGTACCGGATTTCGGTCGATCAGCTCGTCACGCACTGCCTGATCCATCACGCGGCCCCACACCGCCAGGGTGTTCTTCACCGTCGATTTGCTGCACCCGTCCGCGATCCAGGCGCCCACCGCACGATCGGCCACACCAGCCGTGATCATGGTGACGGGCAGATGCCCGACCGTGGGCAGCACCCGCCGGCGCCAGCCCGCCAGATACGGGTCGCGGGTCTTCGGCTCGATGCCACGCAACGCCAGCTCCAGGCTGACCTTCCCGTAGTCAGCCAGCGTCGCCGTGGCCATCTTCGGATCGACACCCCGAGCCGCAGCCTGCCGAATACGCTCGATCCACTCGTCGGCTTCCTCCCGGGTCTCGAACGCTTCCGACACCGAGGGGCGTTTCTTCGTCGCGGGATCGACCCAGCGGACCCGGGCACGGTACGGCTTGGCACGTTGCCGAACTTCCACGTCCGCCCGCAACTCGACACCGAGCGGGAGAATATGCACTTGTTCGGCCATCACGCCGCCGTCGGGTCTACACGCTTGGCCCGCATGTACGCCTCCACGTCGGTGCGGCTGTAGCGGACCACCCGATCGGAGACCTGTACGAACGGCGGCCCTTGCGGCGGGCGAGCAGTCCGCCACCGTCGAAGGCTCGACGCATCCACGTGCAGCATCTGCGCGACCTCCTCAGTCGTGTACCACGTGGTCCCCAGTAGCTGATTCAGCTCCATCGCAGTCTCCTCCTATGCTGCTTGCCGAATTGCCGAATGTTCCTGTCGCGCTGGCGGCCCCGCGGCGAGCAGGGCGTTGGTGTATTCCGCGCGCCATCGGGTGCGTTGGGCGATGGCGGCCAGGATCAGGTGATCGCGGGGTGGGACCGACTGGTCGCCGGGCTCGACCGGGGTGACCACCAGGTGCGAGGTGTCGGGTTTGACGATGCCGACATCGGCGAGCAGTTGCCGAACGAACTCCGCGCGGTCGGCCTTGTGATCGGGCAGGGTCTTGCCCGACCAGCGACGCGAGACCAAGATCCGGCGGCCGGGCAGGCCGAGAGTGTCGCGACGGTGCGCCTTGCCCTTGCAGCGGCCGGGAATGGTCTTGTCGCTGGCGCCTTTCGGGACGATGCCGTAGCGCAGCCAGACCGGGCAGCGCGGCGAGCACGGGATGCGCTGCAACTCCGCATGCAACCGGTCGTAATGGATCTCGGTGCGCGCAGAGTCGGTGTGCAGGACTTCAGCGATCGACTTGGTCAGGTACTTGGTGACGTAGCCGATCGTCTTGTCCGCCTCAGTACCTGGCACCACACCCCGGATGTGCCGGGGGTCGACCTGCTTACCGAACCGCAGCGTGTGCGCGGGCTCGAGATCGTCGACGGTGTCGAGGACATCCAACGCGGCGTCCCAGTCCAGTAGCGGCCGACGCGACCGCGGATCCACGAACGTCACCGCGGTGTGGTCCCAGACCGGCAGCCGGTCGTCGTCGTAGACGGGCTGGTCGAAGTGCGGCCACCACACCTGGTGGTAGGTCGCGGCGGTGACCCGGCGGATCAGTTCGCGGGGGATGTCGGTGCGCAGCAGCACATGCAGGTGCGGGGCACCGCGTCGTTGCGGTTCGACGGTGGCGAAGTACTGCACGTCATAGCCCACTGCCCGCCGCAGGTTCTGGATCCACCGATCGAACAGTGCCGAGAAGTGCACGATGTCCCGCGCTGCGCGCACGTAGTCGTAGGAGTCCGGGTTGCGTGGGGAGCCGTCGGAGCAGGTTTTGCCGTCCTGGTCGGTGGCGCCGTCACGGTTGATGCCGCCGTAGGAGGGCATGGTGAGGGTGATGAACATGCCCGGGCGGTGCTTGCCCGCATACGCCTGCCCGATGGTGTGCTTGGCGACCTTCTTACGCGGCAGATCCGGCACATCCTGACGACGCCGAGTAGAACGGGAGCGCCGATCCTGCGGTTTGGCGTCCAGGTCCGGCAGCCGACCACGGAACCCGCTCTCGCGCATCTCCCGATCCAGGTCCCCGACGACTTCGCGGATGCCGGACATGGTGTCCTGGTCCCCGTCGTCCTTGGCCTGCTGGTAGGTGTTGAACAGGTCCGCCCGTGCGGCCAGCAACGCTTTCTGCTGTTCGGTCGGGTCGTTGGTGTCCTGGACCGGTTCGTGGTCCAGATGCCAGCCTTCGCGGCATTGGGTCATCCGCAGATACCGGGCTTGGGCCGCGCAGGCCGGGCACACCGACGCCACGGTGGATTTGCACGGGGCGCCGACGTAGGACACTTCGAAGGTGTGCGGGTTCTCCACCCGCATCGGCACCGGCCGGCGGCACACCTTTTCCTCGTCGGCCAGGGCTTCGGCGACGTCCCGGAAGTCCGGCAGCGCACGACGCTCGGCCGCGGTCTGCCGGACCGGGACCACCGCAGTGGTGTTGGGTTCCATCAGGCGGCCTTCTTCGGGTTGGTCCAGTGATCCACGCGCGGCAGGATCACGGTGGCGGCCAGCGCATCCGAGCGCCGGAACGCGAGTTCGACGGTGCCGGGTCCGGTGATGGTGGCGCGGCAGTCCAGGGCGCCGAAGGCGTGCGCCAACTGCGAGACGCGGTTTTCGAAGTCTGCCGGGCAGTGCCCGTCGAGCATCCGCACCCGCACCCGATCCGTGGCGGGGCCGATCTCGACACCGAGCAGACGCGGGACGAGGGTGCGGTCACCGCGGTCGATGCTCAGGTGGCAGGCCTCCATCAGCCGAACCCAGCGACGGCGGTAGCGCCACCACGTCAGGGCGCGGGTGCGTGCCCGGTGGGTGACCCACCGGTCGAACTTCTCCGGGCGCTGACGCTGCCACAGCACGAGGCCCGCGACGGACACCCCGCCGGTCGCGACCCCCACCGGCCAACCCCACAGCACCCACACCGCGACCGCCACGGCGAGTGGGGCGGAGATCATGGGGAACAGCAGCAGCCACCACAACCCGATGACAGTCCCCCACAGGATGTTGAGCAGCACGAGAGCGAGCCGGTCGAACAGGTCCAGGTGCTGGTTCTTCCGGATGTGAACGTTCTGGGTGGTCATCGGTCAGCCTTCCCCGGGGAGGGATCGAACAAGGACAACTGCCCCGCACACGGGGCGTGAATATCTCGGCGCGGGCGCCGCTTGCCGTCGGCGACTTCGTCGGCAGCGGCCTTCACGATCGGATTCACCTGAGACGCAGTTGGTTTGGTCGGTTCGGTCATGCCGCGACCTCGTGACCGAGCGCTTCGGCCACCGCGGAGACCAGGTCGCGCGCGGCAGGAGGAGTGACCGCGTTCCCGGCTTGCCGGACTTGTTCGCGACGGTTGCCGAGGATGACGTAGGAGCGGTCGAACGCCATCGCGCGGGCGATCTCGGTGGGTTCAAGCATCCGGAATTCGCAGTCCTCCACCGCGGGTGCCGGAATGGTCAACCCGTGATGAGTCCCGGCGGCAGCGACGGTGTCGAGGGGTTCGGTGACCAGTTTGGCGGTGTTGTGGTTGCGCAGCGGCACAATGAGCGCGTATCGGTCGCGGGTGGTGGCGGTGCCGTGCGGTTCGGACGCCGGGCGGGCGGTGCCGTTGCCGTAGTAGGGCACCAGCAACGCGGTTTCGCTGCGGGTAGTCATCGTCCGCATCGGATCCCCCGTCGAGCGGGCATGCACCCCGACACGTCCCTCCACCGGGATCAGCAACCCGTCCGCCTCCCGAGTGGTGCGAGTGGGCATCGGGTCGACGACACTCGTCGAATCCTGCCGCCACGTCCCGCCGGCGGGCACCAGCAACGCAGGCACCTGCGAGGCGGTCAAGGTCGGTGCGGGGGCGGTCACCGCGGTCGACATCTGCGCGTAGCTGCCGCGCGGGGTGTAGTGGCGGACCACGAACGGGTCCCCGGCGAACTTCGCCAACCCAGCAGAGATCCGCTGCATCGTCTTGTCCGCCAACGGCTTGCGCCGATCCCCGATCCGCTCACCGCGCAAGCTCCAATCGATCGCCGACGCAGCAGGCAACCACGCGGGCTCGACGATCGCGTTACGGCACGACACCGACGGGCAACGCCACACGTACTGGGCGCGGTAGCGGCCCCACCGCCGACGCGGGTTCTTCCAACCCTGCACCGCCGTCACTTCCCGATCACAGGCAGGGCACCAGGCCTTCGGGCGAGTCCACCGATTCAAGTCCGGGGCGCGGTCCCCGGTGCGCCAGCACACCACATACAGCCGGTCCCGTGACTGCGGCGCCGGAGCTCCGGCGGCCTGGGCGTGCATGGAGTTGAGGTAGACGACCTCATGCCGGTAGCCGAGCAAGTCGAGCGCTTGCAACCAGGCGGGCCACATCACCCACTTCGCGGCGTCGATGACGTTCTCCACGATGATCGCCCGGTACTGGTGATGCTCGGCGAACCGCACCACATCCCACATCGTCGCCCGCGACCGCTCCGCCGCTTCATCGGGCAGGATCTCGCCGAACAGGTCCGGCGTGGAGTCGATGTTGCGGCGACGCCCACGAGCCACGCTGTGGTTGGTGCACGACGGCGAGGCCCACAACACATCCGTACGCGGGAACAACCGCGGGTCGACCTGCGACAGATCCGCGCAGGCGTGGTCGGTGTCCGGGTGGTTGGTGTTGTGGGTTTCCACCGCCAGTCGCCAATGATTGGCGGCCATCCGCACCACCACACCCGGCACTTCGGCGGCGCCGGAGCTGGAACCGCCAGCGCCGCAGAACAAGTCGGTCACCGTCAGCATCACGCGGCCTCCGGTCCGTAGCTGTCCATGCCGGCATCCCACCCGGGCGCGTCTCCGGTTTCCGCCAGCAGGTGCAATGCCACCGCGACCGGGTCCGCGCCGCGGCGTTCGAGCTGGCAGCGGCGCCGAGAGCGGATGTGCACGACCGCGTCGATGTCCTCCCGGTCGAAACGACCGTCGCTGTCGCGGACGATGGGCTTCTTCATGACTGGACCTCGATCTCGGGGACGCCGCACACCTCGCAGGTGCGGGAACGGGTGGAATTGCCCAGCGGCCACACCGTGGTGCGCCAGGACTCAGGGAAGGTGTGGCCGTGCTCGCTGCACCGGTTGGTGGCCTGGCAGCCGTCGCAGACGACCTTGTCGCCGTCGTAGACCCAGCCGACACAGCCCGCGGAATGGACGGTCAGATAGGCGATGGCCTGGGTGATGGAGTCGAAGCAGATCGCCTCGTTCTCGCCCTCGGTGTAGTGGTCGCCGCAGGTGTCGCAGTAGACAACCACGTGCTGTTCGATCACAAGACCGCGTTTCATGCCGCCACCGGCCCGTCTTCGGACTCGTCGCCGTCGCCGAGGTCATCGGGATCGAAGCCGCTGTAATCCTCACTCGGAGCGACGATCTCAGGCGCTGGGGAATAGGCGTCCACGATGGCGTCGATGTCGTCATCGGAGACGAAGTACGCCCGCACCCGAACGAACTCGCTCGTGCCGTCCTCACCGACGTAGCCGACACCCGGTGTCTGATCGGAGATCTCGTCGCAGCGCGCGCCGCGATCGCGTGCGCCTTGGCCGTGGACCATCGCGCTCTGCGTCGGCTCGTCCAACCGGAGGCCGATGCGGACGGGGAACAGTTGCCGGTTGGGCATCGTCTCCTTCGACGGGTCCTGCAACGCCGCGATCACCGACACCGCCGCCGCACGCCCCTGCGACAGCAACAACCCGGTCAGGCGCCGGAACTCCTGCTGCTCCTCCCGGCTGGCGTACGACGACAGGGAGGCGGCTTCGTCGATGATGATCAGGATCAGCGGCTCATCGGTGCTCGGGACGATCTTGCGCAGACCCGCCGCCCGCATCCGCGCCAACCGTTCGCGCATCAGCTCGACGGCTTCGGCGAGCATGGCGAGGATGGTGGTGTTGTCGGTGGCGAACCGGACGAACAACCGGTTCTCGCCCTTGCCGAACTCCGCGCCGCCCTTCGGATCAGCCAGATACAGATCCACCAACCCGGCAAGGATCGCGGGGCCGAGTGCGGCGATGATCGACCACAGCACCGACCCCTTCCCCGAACCGGTCGCGCCGGCCAGCAGGATGTGTCCGTAGAGCACCCGCACCCGCCAGGTGTCGAAGTCTTCGGTCACCCCGACCGGGACCGCTTCCAGGTCCACACCCACCTCAGAAGCCGTGCCCGGCAGGGCCGCGGTGTCGGCCAAGGTGTCGTAGACCCGCAGGTCCAGGCGGAGGAATCCGGGATCGGTGGCTGTGACCGTCACGGTGGGGACGCCGAAGTAGGCGGCCAGCGCGGCACGGGTGTTGTCGTTGTTCCAGTCGTTGACCGACTGACCGCCGAGCATCTGCACCTCTACCGACATGCCGAACTCGGTGTAGGTGGCGGACAGTACACTCGGGTAGCCGGTCTCCGGCGAACCCAGCTTGAGCGCGGGCCACATCAGCGCCAGTTGCGCCGAGTCGGTCACCACGAACACCGCCGTCCGAAGCTCCGGAGCAGCCGCGGCGACCTCACCGGCAGCACCAGCCGGTTGCATCTCCCCACCCCGTGCGGCGATCGACCGCAGCCACCACCACGCCGACGCGCCCGTGCACATCCCACCAGCGAGCATCACCGTTCCCGCGACACTCATCAGAACCCCCCACCTTCCCGGCCACGCTCCAACTCGCAGAACAACCGGCAGCCCTCCGGCGCCGGTGAGGTCGGAACCTTCTCGTCCTCAGGCCAATTCGGTCCAGGGTCCTCGCAGAACATCACGCACCCGCGCGGAGCCGGAGCCGGGCTCGCGGGCGTGGTCGCTACCACCGAGGACGCCGCGGCCGGGACGATCGGGGCCGGAGTATCCGAAGGCCGGTCCACCAGCATCCCGACCCCGGCCAGCACGGTCACCAGCGCGGAAACGCCCGTCGCCACAGCAGGAACAAAAGCAGTCATCTCAACCCCCAACAGGAACAGCGATCGGCAGCATCGTTTGCTGCGGTCGCGAAGAAGGAACAGGATGAACCGACGCGACAGGCGCCGGACGAAGCTCAGCCACCCGCACCGGCTCAGGCACCTGCAACGAGTCAGGCACGGGATCGGGCTCGGGAACCGACACCGGTTCCGGCTCACGCTCCGGTTCGGCCGGGGTCTGCTCTGCGGCAGGCTCGACCACAGGAACAGGAGCCGGTTCGGGTGCCGAATCTCGTTGTGCGGCACGGATCAACAGCGCCAACCCGTGCGTGTCGGCCAGCAGGGAAATCGGGGCGATCGCAGCCACCAACGCCGACGCCCACCACGGCAGCTCCCGACCGGCCGCGACCGCGTGCAGCGAGTTACCCGCCACCGACACCACCGACCCGACCACCAGAACCGTCACGAAGAACCGGCGCTCGGGAGCATTGGCCAAGACCAGCACCCCGAACGTCGCCAGCAGGATCGTGCCGTCCACGATCAGCGGGAACAGCCACGCATCCGACGCCGGGACATGCGCGAGCACCGCCAGATCCTTCAGCGTGGCGAACGACAGCCGGAACGCCGCCGCACCGACCGCGATGATGATGACCACGGCGGACCAGCGCGCAAGACGCATCCCCGCCGACCGATCCGCCGCACCCATCCTCAGGCGGCCTTATCCACCGACGCGGACACCGCGGCATCATGCTCGGCCAGGATGCCGGGCAGGGCCTGCGCCAGCGTGCGGGCATCGACGATGCTCAGGCACAGATACGCATCCGAACCGGACAACGCCACATGCACCCACGCGGGATTCCGCCCGTAGGTGCTCTCCCGCTCGGCCTTGTACTCGACGGCGATCCCGTCGTAACCGGAAACCGTGGTGTTGAAGAACGACATGATCACGCCGCCTTCGCAGCCGACTTGGCACCGGAGTTGTCGCCCTTGATCCCGGTCGCGCGGATCGTCCAGCCGATCGACTTGAACTCACCCTGACCGGCGATCTTCGGCTTGACCTGCAACCCCTCCAGCTCGACCGGCCGCATACCCCGCGCGATCTCCGGGGCTGCCGGAACCGGCTGCACATCCGCGACGAACACGATGTCGAAGCTGGCCTGCCGGGCGTTCGCCGCCGCCGGGTCGGTGACCGTGCCCTTCCACAGCCGCTTACCGGTGCCGTTGCCCTCCGCGTCCAGATCCAGCCGCTGACGCTTCGGCGCGTTGCGGTCGGAGCTGAACTCCGTCACCGGCGCGATCTCCCCCAACAGGAACAGGCCCATCGGAAACGCGTCCTCGAACGCCGGGGTGAACCAAACATCCTTCAAAGCCATCGCTCAAACTCCTTCTGCTTCGCAAATTGCTGTGCCGACCAGTACTTTCCGACAAATGGCGCGACAGGAAGACCGCATACGTGGACAACTAGAGACGTCTCGGATACGCTTAAGTCGTCCCTATTCGTCCCTAGGAGGCGGCATGGTGAACGAGAGACTGCGCGAAGCGCTTCTCCGCAACGGCCTGAGCACCGAGACAGTAGCCGAAGCGACGGGCGTCGATCAGAAGACCGTTGAGCGGTGGATCACTAAGGGACGTGCGCCCTATCCGCGTCATCGGCACACAGTCGCCTCACTGGTCAAAGAGACCGAAAGCTATCTGTGGCCCGAGGCAATCAGCCCCAATCGACGCTCGGCGATCGCTGAGTCCGAAGTGGTCAAGGTATATCCACACCGGAATTCTGTTCCCGCCGACCTCTGGACGCGCCTGCTTCAAAGCGCCAACGACCGCATCGAAATCCTTGTCCTGGCAGGACTGTTCTTAGCCGAAGAGCCTTCGTTCACCAGGAAGATCAAGCAGAAGGCGCACCAGGGCACCTCCATACGCTTGCTGTTTGGAGATCCGGTTGCGGACGAGGCGGACAAGCGCGCCAGTGAAGAACGGCTCGCACAGGGAACAGTCTCGGCGCGGATTCGCAATGCGCTGGCGCTGGTTTCGCCGCTGGCTCAGATTGACGGCATCGAGCTGCACTACCACGAGACCACTCTGTACAACTCGATCTTTCGATTCGATGATGAGATGGTTGTCAACATGCACGTCTACGGTCAACCTGGCGCGTATGCACCTGCTATGCATCTGCGTCGACTCTCAGGGGGTGACTTGTTCGATACGTATGTCACGAGCTTCGAACAGGTCTGGGCTGGCTCGCGGCCTGCGGCTCTTCAGGAGGGTGCGGCATGAGAACTGACTACTTCAATGACGCCGAGGCCCCCGCCGCAAACAGTCTCAAGGTCGCTGTCAGCGCGTTTGTTCAGGACGCCGAGGGTCGGATCCTCATGATTCACCGGACCGATAACAACAAGTACTCAATTCCGGGCGGAGGCATGGAGGTCGGCGAGACCGTAGCCGACGCGGTCGTTCGAGAGGTCGCCGAGGAAACCGGAATACTAGTCCGGCCGATTGCGCTACTTGGAGTCTTCTCCAATCCACGCCACGTTGTCGCGTACGACGATGGTGAGGTCCGTCAAGAGTTTTCAATCTGCTTCAAGGCAGAGCCGGTCGGCGGGAGGCTCAGAAAAAGCTCGGAATCCAAGGCCGTTTGCTGGGTTGCATCGGACGAATTGGCAACTCTTGATATACATCCGTCAATCCGAGAACGGATTCAGCGAGGATTACAACCGAGCGAGGAGCCCTACTTCACCTGAAGCCGCATCCGGCCTTCGGTTCGCTCGACCGCGTCACGCAAAGTTGGTTCCGCTTCCCGCAATGATCGACTGACAACGTCGCCGTCCCCATACCGCCGGTAGACATCCGACAACCGCTCGGAGAGTGTCGTGTCCTCGCCTGAGGCCGTCGTCGTCATATCGGCCCACCACAGCGCATCACGAAGCGGACTCTGTTCATCCGGCCACTCGATGACGAGTCCGCGGTTGCGCGCCTCAATGCGGGCGCACGAGTGGTTCGCCACGAGTGCACATAACCGCTCGGACGCGCCAGTCTCCCGCAGGTACGTAGCTCCATCGACCGGGTGAAATCCGGTTCGCACCAGGCTCGGCGCATACCCCACGTCATGTAGCCAACCCGCAGCCACAAGCAATTCCCCATCATCCGCGACGTCCGCCGCCAACGCAGCCCTCCGCGCAACGCCCTCCACATGACTTAGCCGGCGAGGTAAAGCACGCAGATGCTCCCAAGCGACATCTGCGGCCCAGTTCACGAGGTTCTGCGTCATGGCCACCACGGTAGCCGTCAGAAGCACCAAGCGCAGATGGGAACCACACACCGATTAGGCGCACCGAGATTGCATTGCGCTCACTGCCACGGGGCGCGTGGAGTGGGACTCTCGGAGGCAGCGCCTACCGGGGCATCAGCGTTGTTGCTGCCACCAGAGCCGGGCGTCACGCAGCACCGTTACGACATATCCATGTCAGCGATTGAGGACAACATGTCATTGATGAGCCTTGCCGTAGACTCACAGCGAGGATCTTCTTCACCGAATTTAACTTTCTGTTTAACATATAGCCTATTCAGTACATTAATGCCCGAATCAACGTCTCCGGCACCCCTGAAAGCATGAGCAAGTGCGATCTGCGTTCTCATAGGCTCCAGGTCAGTATACGCCCCTTTCACAAGTTCGGATTCAAGGAGATTTTCGAGGAGACTGATCGCCTCCGCATGCATGCCTTGATTGGTAAGAGCACGCGCATTTTCCCGGGCCACCCTGTGCCGATCCGAGTCGGTAAGAAGGGCCACTTTGTTTCGTCGCGCCACTCTCGCCTTTCTCCGCTCGGCCTGAAGCACCGCCAACTCTTGCTCTAACAGCATTTCGATGTCGCTGAGTTGCGCAGGACCGCCATCGGAACTCTGATCAACCCCTGTCGCGCTGAGTGCTTCTCGTAGCAATCTTTCCGTTTTGGATTCCGATCTTGTTGTTCGATACTGGCTGATAGTTTCCTCAGGTACCGCTGACTTGAGATGAACGTTAGCGAGTTGAAGAAACCTATCAAGTGTTGTTTGATGATAAGGCTGCCCGGCGAATTCCAACATCTCGGCTCGAAGCTCGACCCGCGGCCCGATCGTTTGACCATGAACCCTCTCGTACCAGTCCTCCTTTTTCTCGTCATCGGTAACAAAAAGCACTGGCCGAGAGCTCTCTTTTGCCAAGTCTAAAAGTTCGAACCAAATTAGACAGTCGCCGGTAGGATCCTCCTTGCCTGCGTCTTTGTAGCCAGGTGGAATTCCATTGGATACTCGTTCTTGAGCCTTCTTCACCCGATCTGAGCGTGTCGGCCCATCGAGCCTTTTGCCAATATTACCCGGCAATATTATCGAATCTAATTCAGCACGAATCGGATCATCTTTTCGAACAATAGTGAAGTCTATGGCATGTTTTTGTCGCAGCTCGTCAAAATCCTGCCGCATCTTCTCCTTGCGAAGTTTACCAACCTTCTTTATCTCTTCCAATGTTTCAGAAAATCCGTTCGCAATAACACCGCTTATGTCGTTATCACGCAGGCCCTTTATCGCTTGCGAACGAAGCTCTTCCAGCTTGGCTATAGTGCCTTCAAGCGCTTCATCAAACCTTTCGGTACCAATCTTTGCGATAGAGTCATAAAGTTGCTGCTGCTGGGATGCTACACTTAAGCGATTTCTCTGATATTCGAGCGCAGACTGATATGGGACCCATAGCCTCTCGGAGACCTGTCGTAATACTTTGAAAAGATCGGTCCGCTGCTTATCTCCAACTCTATACGGTGCGAGCAGGATGTTTGCGTCTAATGCGATGGTGGCCTCGGTAACGAAAGACTTTATCTGGTCGTCGTTCGGGCCATACCACTCGGGCAAGACAGCCTTCAACGTATCGGCGCTCCTGTAAGATTCATATCCCCCCCTGGTCGCTCAGACAGCTGTTGATCCTACTATGGCGCGAGCCGGAACTGCTGAGTTGTTGCCGAATTTGGCCATACAGGATCAAGGCGGCGCGCTGGCGCGCGCCGCGCCACGCAGCGACCCACAACGGCCGCGCTCCGCAAGCTCCGCGCGGCCGGAGGCTCGGCGTCGCGCGGCACACACCAGCGGGCCGCAGTTGATCGAAGTACTAGACGAATCCGGCAGCCGACCGCGGTAGCCGTCCTCGCTAACCTGCCCCGCCCGCATCAGACCCGCTCACCGCGCCCGGACCAGCACACCGGCACGTCGACCTCGCCACCGCTGCCACCGCCGCGAATCCAGCCGGCGACCCGCACACTCTGACCTTCCACGCCGACGGCCACGACGCCGACGATGTGCCCGCGACCGTCCCGGCACTCGACGCCCTTCCCGAGCCAGGACCCAACGGGCAGACGGCACCCGGCACCAGCGCCCCAGCACCCCGTGCTCTGGCTGCCTCCAGCGCGCCAGACCACGCCGCCCTGGCAGCCGCTCCTACTGACGGTCATGTCGGCACCGCCCCCTCCGCCGCGACCACGCCCGCACCACCGGCCGCTGGAGCTCCCGGTGCAGTCGACGCCGAGCCCGCAGCCGCCCGCGTCACAAGATTCGGTGATGCCGACCAGGCATCCACTGCTGGCGCCGCCGCCGTCACCGACCACGACAACTTCCTCCCGCCGGGGAGCGGCACGGACGACACCCAGTGTCCGGCGGGGCGGATGCCACCATGGCAGGCCCTACCCGATCCCGACAAGGCCAAGACGAGTCACCACGAACCGCCTCACCAATTGAGCTGCCGCACAATGTGCTTTCAGTGAGACGGCTCCATGGCGAGCCTTGACGTGACCGTGCATGCCCCGCCACCGCGTCCTCCGTCCCACCAACCACCGGGAGCCGACCGAGCCCCCAACCCCCGCCAGGAGGAAGCCGTCATGTCCAGCAACGTCACCGTCACCATCACCGGCCACCTCGCCGACAACCCCGAACCCCGCGTCACGAACACCGGCAAACTCGTCACCAACTTCACCGTCATCTCCAACGACCGCCGCTACGACCGCGACCGCAACGAATGGGTCGACGCCGCCAAGACCGTCATCCGGATCAACTGCTGGGGCGACCTGGCCCAACTCGCCGGAGACAGCCTGACCAAGGGCTGCCGCGTCACCGTCACCGGCCACCGCCTGACCGTCGACCCCTACCTCGGCAAGGACGCCAAGCCCCGCGCCGCCCTCGAACTCACCGCCGACACCGTCGCCGTCGACCTGAAAGGCCAGACCGCACAGATCACCCGCTGGACCCGCAACGGCACCAGCACCGTCGACGCCAACGAGCCGCCGTTCTGATCCGAACACGGTGACCGGGCCAGCTACAACCAGGTCCGGTCACCGAACCCGGCCACCACGACCGACTGCCGAATTCGCCTATTACTTAGATTAAAGACGACACGGGCCAGAACCTGTCTGTAGCAAGTACTTCCGCGTCCTTCGGCCGCGCGGCCCTGGAATGGATGGGCCTGCAGTGTGTCCGCGCGCCCCTCCAGCGTCAAGGGCGCCTACCGGCGTCAGCTTCGCTGATGGGCTCCGCCCACCCTCGACCCTGGAGCCTCTACGCGCGAAGGGTCAGGCCCTACGGGGCAGGCAGGGGAAGCCTGCCCCCTCCTGCGCAGGCCCACCCATCCCAGGGCCTACCGCGGGTCACCTCGCCGGCGCAGGTCGCCTTTCGGATTGCCGAGCAGTGCTGGGCGCGTCGTGTGCCGTACCCGACTTGCCTCCCGCAGCCTTGTCACGAAGCTAGCAGTCCGAAGCGGGGGCCTGGCCTTGGTGCCGTTTGACCGCAACAACTCTCAACGTCTGCTTCGATAGTCCGGTTGTCTTGAGAATCCGGAGTAGACGTGAAGATCATCAAAGTGCTGCTGTTCATACTGTTCTGGCCGTACGTGCTCATGTACTGGGGTGTGCGGTGGTGCATCGCCCACCCCGAAGAGACCAAGCGCGCTTACCGAGTGGTGGCTGACTACATCTACAGATACCCGAAATGGATAGCAGCTGCTGCTGTGGTGGCGGGTGCTGCTGTTGCGATCGGTAACGCGATCAACGGTCAACCACAGAACATCGTGAGCGGCGTCATCTTGGCCGTAGTGGTGGTGATCGTCGTGGTGGTCATTCGATGGCTTGAGCACGCCAGGATCGCATCAGAGATCGCCTCTCGCGCCGACGCACAACACGCGGCCTACATGCGAGGAGACGATACCGGTACATACGGCGCTGAAGGTCGTCCGCAGCTCTGAGCCGCCGCGAAGAGATGAACCGCTTGGTGGCGGAAACCCCTGCCGCATTCCGTTTACCTGACCTCGCTCGGCCGAGTCAAGGGAAAGAGCGCCCTTGAAACAACCTCCCTCAGTTCGGGACAGCCAGTAGAGGGGAGCAGGCGAGACGAAGTCGTTCGGTGAGCCCCGCAAAGCTGTCCAAACACAGAAGATCCCCCGACCAGGTACGGCCGAGGGATCGGGTGCGGGCCACACATCCAGTGACGCCGCCGCACGTTACAAGCGACTCCTCAGATATTCGACGATGTCCTGTTCGATATCTGTCGCAGTTTCGGCTCTTTCCGGATATTTTGAGGCGAAGGGCCGGCCGGGATGGAGGGTGTCCCAACGGCTCCTCACCCCATTGATACGTCCCTTACCGGGATCATGGTTGCCGAAACCATCCAGCAGCGAGTTCCATACCGGTGTGTACCGACGGATCAAAGCAGACTCGCCCAGCGCGATCCAGATGTCCTGAACGACGAGCCAGCGAACGGCGAAATCGCTGATATCAAGATTCTCGGCAGCGCGAATACTGGCCGCGTGTTCGCGGATCCGCTTGAACAACGCGGTTGAGTTGTCATGGTCAAGTGCCTCAAGCCCTCGTCGGCCGCCTGCCGGTACCGCCTTGCCGACGTAGATCGGCCAAGCCCACGTCTCTTCATTGCGCGCGGAGAGACGCTCGTAGGCGCCGAACGGACCCCGGTAATAGATCTCGTACACGCCTGCGCCGAAGAAGGAGGATAACTCACCCAACGGCGTCGCCTCTGCTTCCTCCATCCGGCTGATCACCGACTGCGCGAGGTTTTCCATATCGAGCGGGTTGAACGGTGTGGTCACGCGGGAACTTTACTTCGCCGGTTCTTCGCCTGCTTCACATGCCCACGGACAGTTGCCAGTTCGAGGTGCTCGCGAACCGAGAGCGCGACCTTCTCGGCCAGCAAGACCGGCACCGCGTTACCCAGTTGCCGCATCGCCTCTCCCCAAGGTCCGTGCAGTCGGTAGCGATCGGGGAACGTCTGCAACCGCGCCGCCTCGCGCACAGTGAAGTATCGAACAGAACCATCGACATCCCGGAGCATGTTCTCTCCACCGGGTACCCCGTGCACGCCAGCCTTGAGCGCCTTGGCTGGCTGATCGATGTATGAGCCGGTGTGTCCCGGATACGAACGCGCACCCGGTTGGAACACATGATTCAGGAACTCGGTACTGCCATCCCGGGTCGGCTCCGGTAGACCCTCAAGCGCATCCCGGACCGTTCTCCACGGCTGAAGCGGACTCTCGAACAATCCAGACTGCCGAACGGTGGTGGTGCGGTACTTCTTGGCGACCTTGTGTCGGTCCCAGTACGTGCCGTGATCTTGCGAGTAGCGCAACGCCGCTGCTGAGTGCGTGGCCTTCGGAAACGACCACTCGGCGTCGACGTCGGACCGAAAGCCAACGAAGAACACTCGCCACCTCTGCTGGGGAACACCGTAATCCGCAGCGTTGACCAATGTAGGCAGCACCTTGTACTGAAGGTCCGATCTGATGGAGGTGTGCTCAGCTTGCAGCCGAGCGAAATGCGCATCCCAGGCTTCACCGTCGCGGCTGACCAACTCGGGGTGCGCCAGCCGCAGTTGAATATACGAGTAGTAGTCGGCGAACGCCGGTCGTGTCAGGCCGCGAACGTTCTCCACGATGAAGGCGCGAGGTCGAAGTTGCCGGATCACCTCAGCAGTAGCGGGAAACATGTCGCGCGCATCGTCGGCCGCGCGCGCCTTCCCGCCTGCGCTAAACGGCTGACACGGCGGACCACCAGTCACAATATCGACCCCGTCAGGGATCGCGGACCAATCGACGTCACGAACGTCACCTTCGCACACCTCGATACCCTGTACCAGGGGATGCCCCGCCTCCCTGTTCTCACGGAGAGTGTCACACGCCCACTTGGCCCACTCAGCGACGACCTCAGTCGTGAACCCTGCCAGGTGTGACCCAAGGGCCAACCCGCCACCTCCCGCGAACAGCTCTACACTCCGCATGCCGGGCATCCTATCCGTGAGGTCCCACAAGATCGGGGATAGTCATGGTTGAAACTGAAAAAGCGGGTGCAAGCTGGGCATCTACCGCAGCTGTCCGCTCAGCGATGCGTGCCAACCGACGCCGCGACACCCGCCCTGAGCTAGCCATCCGGCGTCTTGTCCATGCCGCAGGACTGCGATACCGCGTCGACTACCCGCCCCTGAAGGGAAACCGGCGCATGCGGGCCGATCTCGTATTCACTCGGGCCAAAGTAGCGGTGTTCATCGACGGCTGTTTCTGGCACGGCTGCCCCGAGCACCACAGACCATCTCGAACGAACGCGGAATTCTGGGCTAACAAGATCAGCGCGAACAGAGAACGAGACTCACGGACGAACACGCTCCTTCGGCAGACCGGTTGGACAGTACTAAGGGTTTGGGAGCATGAAGCCCCTGACCAAGCCGCAGGCCGCATCATCGCCGCTGTACTGGAGGCGAGGTAGCAAGCCAAGCGCGTCCGAACATACGACCGTACCGCTACTTTCGGACTACAAAAGCCCACTGACCCCCCGAAGAACCACGTCCGTCGCGTACCCCCGCGAACTGGAACCTACTCCGCAGCTACGATACGCAGCAGCACCGCACCGTCACACGCCAACGCAACCAATAACGTCGGCCAGTTCAGGCCATCAATGCCAACCTGCCGACCATCGCGGAACACACCGATTCGGGCGTGAACCGCTCTCGTGAAGCACTGTTCGCAATCGAGCCTCCGGGGCTACGCGACACAGGCCCGCATGGCACGTCGCTGACAGAAGCACATCAGACGCCGGGATGCAGTCGAAGACCGAATCGCCGAGTGAAGCGACAACGACAGCCACTCCGAAACCCGAGTCCGAGGCTGCCTCCGGAGCACAAGGTGACCAGTCTTCGGCTCAATCCCCCAAGAAGTGTCCTGCTGGAACTAATTCGTAACCGGACAGGCGCGCACGCGGAAACGGACGTTGAACTGATCTCACCCCGTTTGCCTGCGACGGTGGAAATCCCTCTAGAATCATTTCCTTCTCCGTATCCATCATCTGACGCATTCTCGTCACGATCTTTCTCAGCCTTTCCGGATCCTTGGTGGCTATTGGATAGCATAGACCGTCATCGAACTCCACGAAGGTCACGTTCTTTCTCGTGACGTGGTCGTCAACCATCAGGCTCCGCACCTCCATCTCAAAATGAAACCCCGGAAATGAGGGAGCCAACCAACTGACACACAGCGCCTGAACCTGGTTGTCGTCAATCAAGACGCAACCTGGACCAGTGATGCCGTCGAGTAGCGGCTTCACGATATTGTCAATGTCGGCAATAAAATGCGTCCTGTAGCGAGCATCTTCCTCTACGGTCCAGGTTATCTCCACCTTCACATCGCCAACGAACAACATTTCTGTAGACGCTGCGATCGCAGCCCTAAGGGCGTTCATGTACTTTTGCTTACGACTCCCCTTCGCTTGCAACGATACCGGTCCCACTCGACTTCGAACACGCACCCGTGGTTCAAAGTGTCGGTTCTCTTCAATCTCGAACATTTGGCGCCAATCTGACAATTCCGAATCAGTCATTTGCAATTCTCCAACTTAGAATATTCCGATCTATCAGCGCATTCAGGCTCGATGGCGACCGATGGTAGCGAGTGGTAGTCCTCCATCACGCGGTGATTGAAAACCACCCGCGCCCAATCGACACGAACACAGCCCGGGTCAGCTTCGAGCTCCTATCAGGCTTGGTTGCTGAGCCATCGCCAGCGCAGCATGGCCGAGGGAAGGTCGATGAATCCCGCGGAAGCATCCGATTACTCGTCCTACAGAGTGAGGTACTCCCGTGCCAGGTGGCTCAAGTGGAACCCCCGGCCATCTGGCCACGCGAGTCCAATCTCGCGGTCTTCCTCAAGGTAAGCACACCACTTGGCATGTATGGCCTCGTCGGCTAGGAAGATCAGTCCCGCGTCATCCTGCACTACCTGGAAGTACCGGTACTCGTATAGCTGCCCGACAGCTGCGCGAATCGCGTCTGCCGGATGCCCGTTGACTGTTTTGGCCTCAATCACCACAGGTGGTTCGTCGGTTGCGAGATCGACTGCGGCATTTCGCAGCGGCACTAGGCCGCAGGCTTCGAGCCACACCGCGAAGTTGTTGACCAGCGTCTCATGGCTGCGTGTCCGTACGCTTTTCCCGCCTACGACATTGCTGATGTAGTCAGTGTCCGCCTTGGCTTTGAACGGTTGCAGGAACCCTCGCCGGCCTTCCCTAGGAGACCCAGAGCTGCCACGAGACTTTGGCTGCTGCACCAGCACATCCTCATCGTCGAACAGAATCTCGATGAACGACCTCGGCAGCTTGGCAAAGTAGTTGGACATGGGAGCGAACAATGAACGATCCTGCTTGAACTGGAAAGGAAGGTAGAGCGGCTCGCCGTAGGCCGCCTCCAACGCATCTCGGGCCTCGTAGAGGGCTTCCGCTTTCGAGCGGATCTTCGCCAGGTCGACGTTGCCCCCCAGCGGGGTGAAGCCGGTCAGGTCAACGCTGTACAAGTTCGAGCTCAGGTCGTGCAGGCAGTCAGCTGCCGTCACCGACCGTCCGACGAATCGCCGCTCTGGACCGTAGTAGTGGTAAACAGTTTCGCCCGCTCGGACGGAAGACACCAACTCATACCACGGATCCCTGTTCCCGTTCATCTTTCGATCGGGAGATTCAAGGTAAAGCCCCAGGCCATCACCGCCCTTCCGAATCTCCATCCAACAGCGCTCATCGCGACTACCCGCCCACCAGTACGACATCGGACCCTTCCTGCACTGATATATCCTGTGCCCCAGGCTATTCGGATATGGCGACACGTACTCCAGTTGGGCTAGATTGCGAGCCCAACGAGCCGCGAACGGCTGTTGGCTACACGACGGGGCAAGGCTGACTTTGAACTGGCGTCTCACGACTCGCCAGTTGCGTTCCGACCACACGCCAGGCAATTGGTACCGGCGCGGAACCAGACTCACATACACACCCACTGGGCTACCTGCAAAGACTTCCCAGACGACCGATCTGGGGGCCGAGTTGGCTGCCGCACCGGGTGGCGACGACAGTTCTGACGACAACGACGACGACAGTCGTGCAGCTCCACCTCTGCCCAACATGCGAGCCGCTACCGTATTTACGCTGACCACTGCCCGCGCCCATGCCTGGCAGTGTGGGGACCAACTGGGGACCACACGTTCTGCATGCCAGCCAATCTCACGAGAGCCATGGGCATCGAGCCCACATGCACAACGTGTGCGACGTACACCGACGACCGATCGCCATTCCTGGGGGTCAAGTGGTCGCAGGTTCAAATCCTGTCAGCCCGACAGACAAAACCCTTTCCGACCAGCGTCGGAAGGGGTTTTCTCGTTCATCGGCATAGGGCCGGATTCGACCCGAGCCAGTCGAAATCTCATACTTTCGCCCTCGTCGCCGCGGGCCCAGCGTTCCAGGACGTCCCGATTGTCGGGAACGGTCTCCGGCACGTCGATGTAGGGGTCTCGGCCACCGCGTGAGTGTTGCCGAGCTGGCGGGCGGCGCGTTCGGGATCGCCGTAGGCGTGGTCGGCCGTGGTGGCCGCGCCTTTGCGGAACGTACACCGGAGCGGGAGCCGGGCGTGAAGCATCCCGCCCGCCCGCCGAAAGCTCTCTCGACCGAGAGGCAGCCGAAACGATGGCTCGGTCGCGCTTCGCAAAGACTGGGGACCGGAGCGCCCTGCTGATTCCCCCTTTCGATGGCGTCTCCTGCACCACGCGCCGGCCGACTACCGGGAAACGGGGCAATCCGGTTGGGGGTTGCGGCGGCGCAGGACGACGACGGGGATCTCGCGGTCGGTCCAGGACTGGTAGGTGGCGAAGTCGGCGTAGGTCTCGACCAGCAGCGGCCAGAGCCGGGCGCGTTGGGTCGGGTCGGCGACTGTGGCGTACACGGGGCGGCGCTCGCGGCCGATCTGGATGTGGGTGTCGGGGTGTGCGCGCAGGTTGTGGTACCACTGCGGGTGTTTCGGCAGCCCTCCCTGCGAGGCGACGACCACGATGTCGTCGCCGTCGGCACGGTAGAGCAGCGGGGTGACGTAGCCGGCGCCGCTGCGCCTGCCGCGGTGTTCGAGCAGCAGGGTGGGCACCGGCTTGCGGAAGCCGGCGCCGATACGCCAGCGGGAGCCGAGCCGCCCGCCGGTGCGGCGGTAGATCCACACCTGAGCTCGGCCCGCGTATTTGAAGATCTTCGGCAGTAACGGCGAGTCGAGTGCGGCGGGCCGGGGTGGGGTAGTCACGTGGTCTCCTCGTAGTCCAGGGCGACACCTAGTTCGGTGGCGAAGGTGCGAATCATGTGCTGGACGCCGATCTCGTTGCGGCCGATGATCATGTGGTCGTGCTGGCCCTGGCGCACGCCTTCGCCGCACTGCGGCAGCATGGCGAAGTCCTCGTCGCGCACGGCGGCGTGGACCTGGGCGTAGATGCCGTCGTAGACCTCGCGTTGCTCGTCGCTGGTAGCGGGGATCTTGGCCATCCAGCTGTGTCGCACGGTGCAGCGAGTGGGCGCGCCGGCGGGCAGCATGTCCAGGATCTCGACGCCGACAGGGCTGTTGGCCAGTACCAGGTTCGGATAGATCCAGTAGATGACGCCCATGTTCATCAGCGGGTCCCAGGAGCCGGCGGGGTCGGTGTCCAGCGCGCGAATCCAGGTGAAGGGGAAGCCCATGCGGTGGTGGCGGCCGAAGGCGTCGTGGGTGGAGGTGTTGGCGACGGTGTTCTGCCCGATGACGCTCTGGCCGTGGACGAACGGGAAGTGGTAGCTCTCGGCGAAGGCTTCCAGCGCACCTTTCCAGCTGACCTCGGAGGTGAACTCGCGGTCGTCGTGATAGCCGTAGCTCGCATAGTCCAGCTGTGCCAATTCGGGACCCATGGTTCCGAGGTGATCGTCGACGTCGATGTCGCCGCCGGCGGTGAGGACCGCCCAGACGAACCCGTGGCGTTCCTGACTCGGCAGCTCGACCAGGCCGTAGTCGGCGCGGTTCATCCCGGTGAAGCCCTCCTTGCCGGGCACTCCAGCCAGCTCGCCGGTATTGCGATAAGTCCAGGCGTGGTACGGGCAGGTGAAGCGGGTCGCCTTGCCGGAGCCGCAGGCCGGTTGCGCGCCGCGGTGGCGGCAGTAGTTCAGCAGCACGTGCACGGTGCCCGACCGGTCACGTGTCACCAGCAGCGAGTCACCGAGCACGCTGCGCACCACGTAATCGTTCGGCTCGGGAATACGCGCTGAGGGGACGATCATCAGCGGGGTGCGGCGCAGGATCTGCGACTCCTCGACCTCGGTGATCTTCGGATCGCGGTAGTAGTGCAGCGGCACGCGCAGTGGATGTGCGGCCATGTCGGTGGTCCCGTCGAGTACCAGGCGCAGCGCGCGGCGGGTCAGCTCCTCGGTCAGCCCGGTCAGCCCGGTCGGGCAGGCGGGGCCGGTATGTGTCGTCATGAGACCAGACCATACACTCAACTCATATTGTATGGTCTAAATTCGGTGCGGGACCTCATTCACCGGGGCGCGGAACTCGCTAGGGTCGGTTCGACACGATCGCCTACTGGGAAGGGTCCGGATGCGCACACACGGCTGGTCGGGCACCGCTCCGGCCGACGACACCGAAGCCGTGGACCGCATCGTGGCCGCGGCACGCGCTGCCATCGAGCGCAGCGGCGACTTCACCATGACCGAAATCGCCCGGGACCTCGGCGTCACCCGCCAGACCGTCTACCGCTACTTCGCCAACGCCGACGCGCTACTGACCGCGACCGCGCTGGCCGAGACCGGCCGGTTCCTCGACGTCCTCGCCGCACACCTCGACCACCTCACCGATCCCGCTGAGGCAGTAGTCGAAGGCATCGCCTACACGCTGGAAAGCCTGGCCACCGACCGCTACCTCGGCCTGCTGCTCACCCCGGGCCGAGCCGGCGCGTTCTCCCCCGGCGTCACCTCGGACACCGCGCTCAGCTTCGGCCGCGCCATCCTGGAACGCTTCGCCGTCGACTGGGCAGCGGCCGGCATCGACGACGCACGCCTCGGCGAACTCGTCGAGCACATGCTGCGGATCGTGCAGTCCTTCGTCATCGACCCCGGCCGCCCGCCCCGCACCGGCGCCGCCCTGCGCGCCTACCTCACGACCTGGATCGCACCCGCCCTGCGCACCGATACAGCCCCTGCACAACCGGCATCGAGCCGAAGGACATAGCGGCGGCCCTCTACGCCGGGACCGCACCTGCCGCAGCAGTTGGGCCGACCGACTGGACAGATCGAGATCAGATGAGCGGAGCACGCCTACGTTCGTGGTGGCGGAAATGATGGAGTAGTGCTTGCGCCACTCCTTCTTCCACCACGAGATCGGTTCAGCCACCTCGGCGAGGTCGCTCTCAGTCACGAGCCTGCCAAGTGCGTTCAAACCTTGGCGTTCACCATCAGATGCGGTGCAGCGCCGAGACGGGCATCGTTGTCGGGCTGATCTTGATATTCCCGCGAAGTGTGTATCAGGCCCATTCCGACCAACGTCGGAAGAGCTTTCTCGTGATGCCCAGGTGTTCTCGCCGCGGATTCGGTTTTGCGCGAATCCCCGGCGAGAACCGGATACCAGGCGGCGCGACCGGTCAGCGGAAGGCTCGCCGGTACGCCTGAGGCGTCACCCCCACGGTCTTGCGGAAGACTTTCCGGAATGCTGCCACCGAGGCGAATCCTGTTCGGTCGGTGATGCATTCCATTGTGAGGATGGTCGTTTCGAGCAGCACTTGGGCTTTGCGCACCCGGGCGGTCTGGAGCCACTCGTTCGGTGTCATCCGGACCTGCTCGTGGAAGCGCCGGATCAGCGTGCGTTTGCTGACTCCGGCGCGGTCCGCGAGATCCAGCACGGTGATCTTCTCACCGAGCATCGTTTCCGCCCACTCCAAAGTCGGATTGATGGACTTGCTGTCCGCCTCCGACCGTGGACGCTCCGCGATGAACTGCGCCTGACCCCCATCGCGGGTCAGTGGCATGACCGATAGCCGAGCGGTAGCCGCCGCCACGGCGGTCCCGTAGTCCTTGCGCACCATATGGAGGCACAGATCGAGCCCGGCCGCGGCACCGGCCGAGGTGAGGATGCCCCCGTTGTCCACATACAGCACCGTGGGATCCACGCGGACCCGCGGATAGCTCCGCGACAGTTCGGTGGCGGCCATCCAATGCGTGGTCGCCCGCCGTCCGTCGAGCAATCCGACGGCGGCCAGGGTGAACGCCCCCAAGCAGATCGACGCCACCCTCGCCCCACGTGCGTGGGCCCGCACCAACGCCTTGCACAGCCGATCCGACGGCCGCGACCGGTAGCTCATCGCTCCCGGCACGACGATGGTCTCGGCCTTCTCCTCGAGATACTCGATGTCGCCGAGACAGGAGATTTCGAAGAACTTCGACGGGACGTCGGAGTTCACGCCGCAGACTTGGACCTCGTACGCCGCGGTTCCGTCCTCCTGCCGGGTCCGGCCGAAGATTTCCAGCGGAACCGCGAGATCGAACGGAATCACGTCGTCGACGGCCAGAACAGCCACTGACCTCATGCGTCGGACCTAGCCGACCCGCTGGTCCGCTTCCGGGCCGGCCACCACCAATCCGGCGCGAATCAAACGCTTCAAGGCTCGTCCCTGCAGCACCGTCAATCGGGGCGCCAGCTCCGACCACCTGGCGGGACCACGGTTCAGCGTTTCCCACAGCTGTTCACCCCCGTCCCGCTCCAGGCATCGCACCTCGACGTCCGGGTCGGCCGCGGAGTAGATCCGGTGGCAGGCGACGGTGTCGGCGAGCGGCGACGGCGCCGCGTCGCTGTTCGCGATGGGGTCGCGCCAGTACCTGGCCAGCCCGTCGCGCGCCTCCTGCGGGATCTCGAACGGCGGCGACATCCCCTTGAAGCCCGGGATGTCCGCTGCCACACCTGCGCGGATGCGCGCGTCCGCCGACAACGTCACGATGTCGTCGGCCGCGAGCTCGACCGCGTCGGCGGCGGTGAAGGCCCGCAGGTAGGGCCCCTCGGTGGCGAGGTCACGCGGGTCGCGGGAGCCCTTGGTCATGATGTTCAGCAGGTCGGGCACCAGCGCGGTGTTCAGCAGCGCCTGGAACGTTCCCTCGGTGGCGTTGTCGACCTCCACCCGCCTGCCTTCCGCGCTCCAGTAGGGGCTGTCCGGATGCGAGCGCGAGATCTCGTGATACCACTGGTCGATGCTCAGTGCCCAGGTCTGCGCCATGCCGCGCCACTCGACGTCGTAGTCGCGCCAGAGGTCTTCCTTCGATCGCTCGTCCAGGTCCTTGTCGAACGTCTTGCGCAGGACCAGCGCGGCCGCCCAGGCTTGCGTGACGGCGAAGGACATCCCGGAGGAGAACAGCGGATCGACGAAGTACGACGCGTCACCGACCGCCATCCACCGGTCCTGGTACGAGCCGAAGCATTCGCTCACCCGGGAATAGTTGGTGGCCGTCAGCATCTCGGCACGAATCGGCTCCGCGTTCGCCACCAGATCCTGTAGCACCGGGATCGATTTGATCGTCTTCAGGAAGATGTCCGGATCACGCAGATCCACGCGGGCGATCGACTCCGGGTTGGTGACGATGCCGATGGACCACACGGTTTCCCGGACGCCGTCGACCAACCGAGGCGTCGGGATGTACCACACCCATCCGTGCTCGAAGGCCACCGCGTAGATCGGGGACAGATCGTCGGCGCGGAAGACGTTCCAGTCGCCCTCCGCCCGCTGTGCTGGCACGCAGTTGCGGTAGTGCGACCAGACGGCCACGTTGCGGTATTCCGACAGCCATTGCTTGTCGCGCTGGGAACCACGGGCGGCCACTTGATTCGCCCGGCCGGACGCGTCGACGAAATAGCCTGCCGCGATTTCGGTTCCGTCTTCCAGCACCACCGTGGCCTTGCCGTCGCCGGGGAGGAACCGCATGACCCGCACGCCCTGGAAGACGTGGGCGCCGCAGGCTTCGGCGTGCTCGAGCAGCACCGTGTCGAATTCGGCGCGATTGACGTGCACCGACCATCGGTGGACGCCGTCGACCAGGTAGTCGGCGTGCTCGAAGAAGCCGACGAACGGCCGGTCGGTGTCCCACTGGTAGATTCCGCCGAATTTCTGGATCCAGCACTCGCTCGCGAGCACCTTCTCCAGCGCGCCGCTGGCTTGCAGAACGGGCACCAGGGGGTGGGCACCCGATTCGCCGATGTGCTCCCGCGGGAACACCTCGCGATCGAAGATCGCCACACGCAGATCGGTATCGCGGCAGAGCATCGCGGCGAGCGTGGACCCGGCGGGACCACCGCCCATGATCACCACGTCGTACTCGTCCGCCGGTCTGGAGATTGGGTTAGCCATTGACATTCCTCTCTGATGGCCGATTGCTCAGATGATCTGGATGCGCTGCAGATGCCGGGAGACCGAGCCGGTGAACGCATTCCTGCCGTGCAGCAGAGCGTGGTTCTCGGCCACCACGATGTCGCCGGTCCGCCACTCGTGGGCGTAGCAGTAGCGAGGGTCGTGCAGCCGCTCGCGCAAGTCCTCCATGACCCGGACGCCGTCCTCGGCCGAGATGCCGTCCACGGTCAAGAACAGCGGATTGGCGTAGCGGGCGGGGTCGAGTGGTTCGGCATATCTGATCGTCGTCTCGCCGGTCGCCGGATGGGTGCCGAGCAGCGGCCATTCGGCCAGTCCGCCGTAGTGGGCCAGCTTGTCGGTGCGGTAGGTGATCGTGGTTCGCGCCCACAGCTGCCTCAGGTCTTCCGGCGCGTCCCGATAGGCCTGGACGCTGTCGCAGAACACGGTCTCGCCGCCGGCGCCCTCTCCTCGTACGCATTGGAACAGGAAGAACCGCGGCACACGCTCGGCGAACGCACCGTCCCAGTGGAACGGGACGTCGCCTTTGTCGAACAGGTAGTTCTCGGCAGTGTCCCGGACCACCAGATCGAGGATGGAACCGAAGTTCCACTGCAGGATCTCTCCCGCCGCGCGGCAATAGGTTTCCAATTCCGTCTTGCCGAGCAGCCCGAATCCGCGCAGTACGACCACTTTCGCCTGGAGCGTGAGTGCGAGCAGCTCCTCGATCGGCACGTCAGCGAGGGTGCGCCCCTCCGTATCGGACGCCACCAGCCGGCCGAAGGGCCGCAGCGGCTCACTGTCCAGCAGGACCTTGTTCACGCTTTTCGTCATGGGTCTCCTCACCCTCGCTGTGTTTCGGTCACTGGCGTGGTTCCGAGGACGAAATGGCTGGGGCGGCTGTTGCGCCACACCACGCGCGCCCCCAGTTCCTCGGCATGCATTCGCTTGACCAGCGTGTAATTCGTTCCGTCGTCGAGCACCACGCCGTGCCACGGCGTCAGCCAGCTGTCCTGGGTGCGCAGCAGATGGAATCCGATCTTCTCCGAGTGGTTCGCCTGCGGATGGATCGACAGCCGCACCGCGTCCGGGAAGATCTCCGCCATCAGACTGCTCCACGCTTGACTGCGTTGCACCACTTCGTAAGCCGTCTCCTTCGACCGGTTCCGCCGCTGCGTCGCGGACAGCTCGGGCAGCAGCGCCGAGTTGTCCTCGACCATGAAGCGATGGATCCCGTTGAACATCCGCCGGGCCGCGGGATCGGTCCTGACCGCCTCGCGCAGCACGTCGATGCCGTCGGAGTACTCCTTCAGCAACCGCTGCCTGCGTTCGTCCCAGGTCATCTCGGGCATCGCGTCGCGCAGGCCGTACAGGCCGATGGAACCCCCGCCGGTCGACCGGATGATCCGGCGCAGCTCGTCGCCGTAGTCGTCGACGTGAGCGTCCGGGATTCCCAACGCATCACTGAAGACGTGACCGTCGGAACAGATCGTGACGATGGCGCCGGGCCGGTAGACGGCCGAGATCTGATCGCAGAACCCTTGCAGGGACTCGATCGCCAGCGTTTCCGCCATATCGGGCAAGCGTCCCAGCGTCTTGCGGCGGTTGCGTGACTTCGCCGGGAACGCGGGGATGATGAAGTGGACCGGCACGCGGGCCTCGAGGTATCGGATCACCTTGGCCAGGTGCGGTGCGAAACAGTCCGCACACGGGGCCAGGTCGCACAGGGACTTCGATTCGGCACTGCGCCGGCGGGCGAAGACGATGCGAAGTATCTGCGTGGCAACGGATCCGACGTCGTCGCCGGGTCTGTGTAGTCGTGGTCGCCCGAGCTCCTGGACGCGCTCGGAGCCGTTGTCGACAGTCGTGCTCATTACTACCTTCCGGACACACCAACGAGCGCACGCAACGGACCACACGGCGACAATTCCGCCATCAGCGCGAATCGAGCCGTCGGTAGTTGCCTGCGATCAGAACGTCGTAGTGGGAAAGTGATTCAGACGCCGGATCAATATCCGGGATCGGCGAGCCCCGATGCTCACAGCCGAATCCGAATCACGTGGCCCATTCGATGAAACACCCCCCGTATTCACAATCTAAACTGTGGTTTATAACACCATCAGGATACCGCCGCCAGGACGGCAGGGCAACCACATTGCCAGGCATGGGGATACAAATGAATTCGGAGGCCCGCGGCAACGCCACGGACCTCCGAACAGGCATTTCGATATCCGTCGATCATGTGCTCCGGAGCGGCTGGCCGGCCATCCTTTCTGCGGCGACCGCAGGCCGTTTCGGCCGGGCAAAGCGGCGCATCGCCGGAGATTCCACGAAAGTGAACAACAACCACGCGGCGAAAATATTCAGGCAGAACAGGGCGATGATCAACAACACCGCGACCGGAGCACTGAACGTGGCGGCGTTCATCAGCCGGCGGACATAGAACAGCGTCACGCCTTGACAGATATAGAAGGCGAACGAGATCTCGCCGAGTCGCACGGCGAGCCGGCTGGACAGGAATTTCGAGGTGCCGTCGAGGTCCGACTGCGCCGCCGACGCGATCAGCAGCGCGAGCGGAACAGCGGTTGCCAGGATGAAGCCGATGTAGAACGGCGTGTACGTCGCCACCGCGTACCCCACGCCGACCGCGGCCACGGCCGCCCACAACGGGATCCGTATCCACCGGCCCTCCGCCACTATTCGCGCCATGAACACCCCGAGAAAGAATTCGAAGAGACGCGTCGGCGGGAAGAGATATCCGAACCATAGCTGCAGCACGGGTATCGGCGTGAGTTCCGATTTCTCGGAACCGGGGATGACGAATACGGTCAGCAGCACGATCACGCCCATGCCGGCCACCATCGCCGCGGCTCCGTACCACAGATACTTTCCGTCGATGCGCAGCACCAGCGGAATCAGGAACGGAAACAGAACATAGAAGAGCAGCTCACAAGACAATGTCCACGACGGCGTGTTGACCCCCGCATTGATATAGTTCTGCGGGAACCAGGCGTGCAGCAGGAAGAAATTCGGCAGCCATGCCTTCCACGGCGTGATCGCCGCCGCGAACAGCACCATCGACGCCAGCCACAGCGTCAGGTGGTTGGGGAATATCTTCACCACGCGTCGCCGGATGAACTGCAGTCTGCTCGATCCCGGCTTCCACGACCAGGTCAGCACGAAGCCGCTCAGGATGAAGAAGAACGAGACCCCGAGGAATCCGGCTTTGCCGACCACCCACGCCGCATCGTAGGCGATATCCGGGTCGGCGAAGAGATTCACCGGCTTGTAGGGCGGAATCGGCGAGTTGGGCAGCATCACATGGAAGACGAAGACCGAGAACGCCGCGAAGAACCGCAGCCCGGTCAGCGACGGCAGCCGTTTACGAGTGTCGATTTCCATCGCGATCAACCCAGGCCGACGACGAAGGGGAATTCCGGCCTGCCGCCGAGGACGAAGGCGCCGGTGGACTGGATCACCTGGTCGTGCGCGATGATGTGCCGGGCCATGGTGTTCGTGTCCCGCAACCAGATGTCGAGCGGATTCGGCCGGTAGATCGAATCGGTGCCGACGAGTTCGCACAACCGAGTGACGATCCGTTGCGCGGCACGGAAGGCGTTCGTTCTGGCCAGCGCGGTCGCGATCCGCAGATCGGTGGGCAGGTCGGCGAACCGCTTGCCCTCCAGCGCGTCCCACAGTTGCGCCACGGTGTTGACGACGGCGCCGCGCGCGACGATGTACTCCATCTCGCACTCGCCGAGCAGGTACTGGGCCCGGTAGTTGTCGGCCCACTTCTGTCCGGTCGCGGTCACGATCTTCCCGTCCGCGAGGCCGCGCACGTAATCCAGTGCCGCACGGGCGGTTCCCAGTGGCACACCCGGCATGATCCGGGCCAGGGCCTCCGGCTCGGACAGCCTCCCGCGACAGCTCTTGCGTTCGCTGAACGCGAAGGAATGGCGGTCGGGAACGAACAGGTTCTCGACCGCGTAATCGTTGCTGCCGCTGCCGCGCAGGCCCGTGGTGTCCCAGGTGTCGAACACGGCGACCTGGTCGCGGCGCATGAAGAACAGCCGGACGAGCGGCCCGCCTTCCGCGGTCTCCTCCATGCGGCCACCCGAGGTCACGAACGCACCGCCGATGACCAGATCGGCGTGCGTGATCGCGCTGCCGAACTTCCACCGTCCGGTCAACCGGTATCCGCCCGCGACCCGTTCGGCGCGGCCGGCCGGGAAGATCAGTCCCGCGGTGATCAGATCCTGCGTCGGCATCAGCTCGGCGACGGCCTGCTCGTCGAGATATCCGGCGTAGATTCCGGTGGCGGCGCCGATCATGGCGCACCAGCCGGTCGCGGTGTCCCCGTAGGACAGCGCCTCGACGACTTCCAATTGCTCGAGCGAAGTCAAGCCGGGGCCGCCGATCTCCGCGCTGAAACACATGCGGTAGACGCCGATGTCGCGAAGCCGCTCGACGATGTCCATCGGGAGCTTGCGCTCGGCATCGATCTCGCTGCGACGCGCCGCCAGGTCGGGGGTCAGCGAACGCACCGCGCTCAGCAGGGAGGTCGCCGAAATTGTTGCTGCAGTCATGGTCCGATTCCTAGGTCAGAGAGGGTGCGTGCGATGGCGGCCGCTCGCGCAACAGAAGCTCGATCGCCGAAGTGGTCTGCTCGGGGCCGAGGGCGGAGTAGCCGCCGTCCACGGTCCACTCGGCGCCGGTCACGAAGCTCGCCTTGTCCGAAGCGAGGAAGGCGGCCACTTCGCCGATCTCGCGCGCGTCGCCCGCCCGGCCCAGCATGTGGAACCGCGACGCCACCGCGTCGGTCCGGGCCCGGTCGCCCTCGGTGAGCTCGTTCATCACGCGAGACCAGGTCCAGCCCGGTGAGACGCTGTTCACCCGGATCCCGTCGGCCGCGTATTCCAAGGCGAGACTGCGGGTCAGCTGCAGCAACGCGGCTTTGCTGACCGGGTATCGAATCCGGCCTGCCTGCGCGATGCGTCCGCTGGGCGAGGTGAAGGTGACGATGGACCCCGACGTGTCCCGCAATGCGCCGCGCGCCTGCGCGCACAACATCGCCGTGCCCGCGACATTGGTGTTCAGCACCTCCAGCCATTCGGCCCGCGCGTCCGGACCCGGCCCGTCGTCACCGTAGACGCACGCGATGTTGACCAGCGTGTCGATGCGTCCGTGCCGGTCGATCGCGGCGGCGACGAACGACCTGACCGACGGGTCGCTGCGCAGGTCGAGGGGGAAGAAGAAGGCGCGGTCGCCGATCGCCGCGGCCGCCTTTTGTCCCCCGTCCGTATCGATATCTCCCAGCACGACATTCGCGGAATATTCGGCGAAGACCCGGGCTACTTCGGCGCCGATGATGGTCGCCGCACCGGTTACGAGTACTGTCTTACCTTCGAACAACGTCGACTCCCCTCGGCTGCGCCCTCCGACCGGCGCAAGCCATGAAGAGAAGTATTCCCGCCGAAAAGAACGACCAGCCAGTCCGATTCGCGACAGAGATGCACTCCTTTGCGCCAGCAGGCGCGCACACGGTCACGGCGAGGGTGGCGTAGCTCACTGTCCACTCTCGCCGGCCGGTCGGGTGCGATATCGTCGCGGGGCAGGCAGTCCATGTTTCGGGGGTTCCGCGCTGCGATCGGTGCGATACGGAGATACCCCGTGCCAGTGTCGAATCCGCTTCCGCGATGTCCTCGGTGTCGAACGGAGTCGAGGCGTTGCCGAGCGACCAAATGATCTTTCTGCTGCTGGATCTCGTCCTGATCGTGGCCGCCGCGCGTCTGCTCGGCTGGCTGGCCGCGAGGTTGGGTCAACCGCCGGTGATCGGCGAGATCGTGGCGGGCATACTCGCGGGCCCCACGGTGCTGGGCGCGCACCTGTCGGAAACCGTCTTCCCGCACGACACGCGTTCGTATCTCACCGCGTTCGCGAACGTGGGCGTGATGATCTTCATGTTCTCGGCCGGCCTCGAGATGGATCTCCGGTCCGTCGCCGGACGGCGGCGATCGGTCACCGCGATCGCGCTGTCGGCCTACCTCACACCGTTCGCGCTCGGCTCCGCCATCGCGGTCTGGGCGCTGGCCCGCCACGACGGCGGCAACCGCCTCAATTTCGCGCTCTTCATCGGTTGCGCGCTCGCCGTCACGGCATTCCCGGTGCTGGCGCGCATCCTGCACGACCGCAAACTGCTCGGCACCCGGCTGGGCCAGTCCGCCATGACGTGCGCCGCACTCGACGACGTCCTCGCCTGGTGCGTCCTGGCGGTGGTCATCGGCGTCGCCCGACCCGGCCTCGGCCACCACTGGCGATTGCTGCTGTTCGTTCCGCTGGTCGTGGTCATGTGGTGGGCGGTACGTCCCGCCCTGGATCGCCTCGCGGGCGCGGGATCCGAGAAGAACCCCGCGAACATGGTCTTCATCGGGGTCTCCGGCGCTCTACTGCTCGGAGCGGCCACCGAATGGATCGGGTTGCATCTGATCTTCGGCGCGTTCCTGTTCGGCGTCGTCTTCCCCCGACGGTTGCGCGCGGCCGTCGACAACGGCGCGCAACTGCTCAGCAGCATCTTCCTGCCCGCGTTCTTCGTCGTCGCCGGCCTCCAAGTGAACCTGGGCGGACTCGACCGCGCCAGCATCACCGAGTTCGCCGCGATCATGTTCGCCGCACTCGCCGGCAAACTCGGCGGCACCTACCTGGCGGCTCGCCTGAGCCGCACCGGCCGGACCGAGGCCGCTGCCCTCGCCGCGCTGATGAACACCCGGGGCTTGACCGAACTGGTCATCCTCAACATCGGGCTCACGATCGGCGTCATCGACCAGCGGCTGTATTCGCTGCTGGTCATGATGGCGTTGATCACCACCGCGATGACGGCACCGCTGCTGAAACTCTTCGGTGTCCCGCGCGCCCTGCCCGACGGTGAGCGGAGAACCGGGGACGGACAGCGCACCGGTTCAGCCGTTCAGGCAGAGGCCGCGCCATGACCAACAAGGGGACTCGGGAATCCGCGGGGGCGAGTCCGATGGGAACCGAAAGCTGCTCGGTACCGGCGGCTTTCGTCGATGTCGACGAAACGTTGGTGCGTGATGTCACCTTCTTGTCGTTGTTCTCCTTCGACGCGCGGCGACGCGGGCGCGGCGCCGAGGCCGACGCCGTGCTCGAGGAGTTCCTGGCGCTTCGGGCGGCGGGAATGAGCCGCGGCGAATCCCATCGGTGGTTCTATCGGCACTGGGCCGGCCGCGACGTCGCCGACGTGCGGCAGGTCGGCCGTGCATGGTTCGCCTCCCGCTGCGCGGACCCGGCGTTCTTCAACATCGCGGTGCGACGGCGGCTGGCCGAGTTGTCTGGCACCGGAACCCGGATCGTCCTGGTGTCGGGTTCGTTCACCCCGGCGTTGCGCCCGATCGCCGAGGTCGTCGGCGCGTCGTCGGTGCTGTGTACGACCTTGGCGACGGCCGCGGGGAGGTACACGGGCGAGGTCGTCGCGACGATGGTCGGCGCCGACAAGTCCGCGGCCTTGCTGCGGTACGCCGAGGAAGCGGCCATCGGTCTGTCGTCTTGCGCGGCGTTCGGCGACCACCACTCCGACACCGCGATGTTCGAACTGGTCGGTCATCCTGTCGTCGTCGGCGACGCCGATCCGCGCCTGCACGGCTACCCGGCGCAGCGGCTGCCCGGCTAGACCGGCGGCGCCCGTCAGTCGCGGATCGCGAACGTGCGTCGGTACTGCCCCGGACTGACTCCCAGATAGCGCTTGAACACCGCCCGGGTATTGGCCGGGTTGCCCAGTCCGACGCGGTAGCCGATCTGGTCGATGGGCAGTTCCGTCGTCTCCAGCAGCTCCCGCGCCTGGTTCAGGCGCGCGCTGGTGATCCAGACGTGCGTCGAGGTTCCGGTCTCTTCCCGGAATCGGCGGATGAAGCTGCGGCGCGAGAGATTCGACCGCCTGGCCAGGTCCTCGAGCGAATGCCTCCGGTCGAGGTTCGCGAGGATCCACGCGCGCGTCTCGGAGAGCACGCCCGCGGAGGTCTGCTTGGGGAACTGCCGGGTGTACTGCGCTTGACCGCCCTCACGGACCGGTGGCGCCACCAGGTCACGGGCACGTTCGTTGGCGGCGGCCGCGCCGATGTCCTTGCGCACCACGTGCAGGCAGAGGTCGATCCCGCTGGTCACGCCTGCGGAGGTCAGCACGTCGCCGTCGTCGACGAACAGGCGATCGGCATGGACCTCGATGTCGGGATACCGGCTCTGCAGCAGCGGGGCGGCCCGCCAATGCGTCGTCGCGGGCCGGTGGGCCAGCAGCCCGGCGGCGGCCAGAGCGAACGCGCCGGTACAGATCGACAGCATCCGCGCGCCTCGGCCGTGGGCATCGCGAAGCGCGCGCAGCACCGGCTCCTGCGGCGGTGTCGCGTAGGAGGCGTAACCGGGCACCACCACCGTTTCCGCGTGCCGCAGAGCCTCCAGCCCGGCCACCGCCACACAGGACAACCCCGGCACCGACGTCGGCGCCGTCGGCGAGACCGCGCACACCTCGAGCCGGTAATTGGGGTCGGAGCCGAACACGTCGATCGGGATCGCGGCATCCAGAACGACTACTTCGTCGGGGATGACCACGGTCACCCGGCGCGCGCCCCCATCCGATTCCATGGCCCGATCGTAGCGGTGATCGGCACTCGGGCTACTACCCCAGGCTTCCGGCGCGCACATAGCCTCGCTGGAGCAGCCGAGCCGACAAGCCGAAAGAAGGAGTTCGATGTCCGATTTGACGGACTTCTCCACCAGCAACGGAGGGTTCCGGGGTGTGGTCGTGACCGCTGTCGAGATGTCGACCGCGGTCGGCGCCGACACCGACGCGACATGGAAAGGACTGCTCGCCGGGGAGACCGGGATCGCCAAGGTCAAGGACCCCGAGTTCGAGCGCTTTCAAATCCCCGTGGACATCGGCGGCCAGTTCAAGCTCGATCCGACCGACGAACTCAGCCGAGTCCAGAAGCGCCGCATGTCCTACGTCCAGCAGGTCGCCTACGTCATGGGTAACCGGATCTGGGACACCGCAGGCCGTCCTGAGGTCGATCCCGACCGGCTCGGCGTCTGCATCGGCACCGGCCTCGGCGGCGCCGACACGATCATCGAGTCCAATGATCAGATGCAGAACGCCGGCTACCGCAAGGTGTCTCCTTTCGCGGTGCCCATGGCCATGCCCAACGGCGCCGCCGCGGTGGTCGGGTTGGAACTCGGCGCGCGTGCCAGCGTGATCACACCCGTCTCGGCGTGCGCGTCGGGATGCGAGGCGCTGGTGCACGCGTGGCGCTCGATCATCCTCGGCGAAGCCGACATGGTCGTCGCCGGCGGGGTGGAAGGCCGCATCAACCCGCTGGCCGTGGCCGGATTCGCGATGATGCGGGCATTGAGCACACGCATCGACGAACCCGAACGCGCCTCCCGCCCGTTCGACCGCGACCGCGACGGATTCGTCTTCGGCGAAGCCGCCGCGCTGTTCGTACTCGAATCCGAAGACCACGCCCGCGCCCGCGGCGCCAAACCACTGGCACGGCTGATGGGCGCCGGCCTGACCGCCGACGGCTACCACATGGTCCTCCCCCACCCGGACGGTGCGGGCAACATCCGGGCGATGCGCCGCGCGATCGAAACCGCGGGCGTGAGCCCCACCGACATCGACCACGTCAACGCCCACGCGACATCCACCTCGTTCGGCGACCTGGCCGAAGCAAGAGGGATCCGCGCGGCGGTGGGCGACCATCCCTCGGTCTACGCACCCAAATCCGCGCTGGGACACTCCGTCGGCGCGGTCGGCGCGGTGGAAGCAGCTTTGACCGTGCTCAGCGTGCGCGACGGGGTGGTGCCGCCCACCCTCAACCTCGACAACCAGGATCCCGAGATCGACCTCGACATCGTCCACGGCAGCGCACGCACCCAGAACATCGAGTACGCGCTGAACAACTCCTACGGATTCGGCGGCCACAACGCAGCCGTCGTCTTCGGCCGCTGCTGACCGAGAGCCGTCCCCGGCTCACACGTGGCGGGCGCGCCGGAATCCTCGTCGCCGGTTCGATCGCTTCCGGCGCTCAGACGAGCGCGCTTCCCGCGGCTACCTCCATCGGCGACGCGTGGGCACGCATTCCGAGCATCATCCTCCGGAGGGGGGTGTCGGCTCGGTGTCGGCTTGCTGGTCTGCTTTCGCGATCGCTACGGGTGTTCCATGTGTCGTGCGCCCCGCGTGGGCTTCGGCGCGCATGCGCGCGGACATGTGCGGGTAGTGCAGTTCGAAGGCCGGGCGTTCGGAGCGGATGCGGGGTAGTTCGTAGAAGTTGTGCCGCGGGGGCGGTGAGGTGGTCGCCCATTCCAGGGAGTTGCCTTGGCCCCAGGGATCGTCGACGGTCACCACCTCGCCGTAACGGGCACTTTTGAAGACGTTCCAGACGAACGTGATCATGGAGACGCCGAGCAGGAACGATCCGAGGGTGGAGATCGTGTTCAGCAGTGTGAACCCGTCGGTCGGGAGGTAGTCGGCATACCGGCGGGGCATGCCCTCGTTGCCGAGCCAGTGCTGGATCAAAAAGGTGGCGTGGAAGCCGATCAGGGTTGTCCAGAAGTGGATTTTCCCGAGTCTTTCGTCCAGGAAGCGTCCGATGAGCTTCGGGAACCAGAAGTAGATGCCGGCGAAGGTGGCGAACACGATGGTGCCGAACAGCACGTAGTGGAAATGGGCGACGACGAAATAGGTGTCGGTGACATGCCAGTCCAGTGGCGGGCTGGCGAGGATGACGCCGGACAGTCCGCCGAGCAGGAAGGTGACGATGAATCCGACGGAGAACAGCATCGGCGTCTCGAAGGTCAATTGACCTCGCCACATCGTGCCGATCCAGTTGAAGAACTTCACACCGGTGGGCACCGCGATCAAGAACGTCATCAACGAGAAGAACGGCAGCAGCACCGCGCCGGTGGCGTACATGTGGTGGGCCCATACCGCGACCGAAAGAGCTCCGATGGCGAGCGTGGCGTAGACCAGGGCGGTGTAGCCGAAGATGGGCTTGCGGCTGAACACCGGGATCACCTCGGTGACGATGCCGAAGAACGGCAGCGCGATGATGTAGACCTCGGGATGGCCGAAGAACCAGAACAGGTGCTGCCACAGGATCGAGCCGCCGGTCGCCGGGTCGTAGATGTGCCCGCCCAGATGCCGGTCATAGGCCACGGCCATCAGCGCGGCGGTGAGGATCGGGAAGGCCAGCAGCACGAGGATGCTGGTGACCAGGATGTTCCAGGTGAAGATGGGCATCCGGAACATCGTCATCCCCGGTGCGCGCAGGCAGATCACCGTGGTGGTCATGTTCACCGCGCCGAGGATGGTGCCCAGACCGGAGACGGCCAAGCCCATGATCCATAGGTCGGGGCCGGGGCCGGGCGAGTGCTCGGCCAGACTGAGCGGGGTGTAGGCGGTCCAGCCGAAGTCGGCGGCGCCGCCCGGGGTGAGGAATCCGGCGGTGGCGATCGTCGCGCCGAACAGATACAGCCAGTAGCTGAGGGCGTTGAGCCTCGGAAAGGCGACGTCCGGCGCCCCTATCTGCAACGGCAGGATCGCGTTGGCGAAGCCGAACACCACAGGTGTCGCGTAGAACAGCAACATGATGGTGCCGTGCATGGTGAACAACTGGTTGTACTGCTCCGGCGAAAGGAATTGCAGGCCCGGCCTGGCGAGTTCGCCGCGCATCAGCAGTGCCATGAGACCGCCGATGAGGAAGAATCCGGTCGCCGAGGTCAGATAGAGGATCCCGAGCACTTTGGGATCGGTGGTGGTGACCATCTTCCACAGGAACGAGCCTTTCGGCCCGACTCGCGCGGGGTAAGGCCGTATCGCCTCGACAGGTGGGATCTCACGCGCAATCGCCGCCATCTTGCACCTTCTTCGTCGTTCGGGCGCCCGCGAAGTACCCGTGAAGCGAGAGCCGAAACCGGGTGAATGACGGGTTGTCCGACAGCGCCGGCAACCCGGAACACGTTGGAATCAAGCCTGGGCTCGCGCCCGCAGAGCCGGACGCGACCACGCCGTCAACCAGCCTACTTCCATCGCGGCGTCCAACAGGTAGGTCTTGGGAATGTCGCCTTTAGGTACATATGTCAGATCAATTGCCAGCAGCCACGCCGCAGTGATGATCCCTATGCGACGCGCCTCGACCACTGGGCCCGTTCCGGAGTCCTCGGAGAGGGCAACGGTCGGAAATGCGGTGTAATTCTGAATTAGTTCCCGCGGTGGCTTATGGAGTTCCGCGAAGGCGCGTAGGATTCGAGCAGGTCGGGACTGTACCTGGAGCCCATCATGTTCGAGAGAAAGAATTCACACACGAAGTTCGCCCGGTTGGCGGCTGCCGCCGGTATAGCCGCTGTTGCCGCGATTCCGGTCGTCACAGCCGCGGCGCAAGCGCCCACCGCGCAGGCCACGACGCCCACGTCCGCAACCCAACTCGTCGACAACCCCGGCTGGGGCGGCGGGGGCTGGGGTGGCGGCGGTTGGGGCCGCGGGGGCTGGGGCTGGGGTGGCGGCGGCTGGGGTGGAGGGGGCTGGCGCGGCGGCGGCTGGGGTGGGGGCGGCTGGGGTAACGGCGGAGGCTGGTGGAACCCCTTCGGATGGGGAGGCTGGGGCAGCTTCTAGCGTTCCAGCGCCGGTGATCGAGCCCGGACACGCACAGCGTGCCGGGCTCGGCCACATCGAGTACATGTGACGCCAGGATCGACCGACCGGGCTGAAGCCGGTGACGAGATGAAGATCGTGTGTATCGGTGGGGGGCCGGCCGGGTTGTACTTCGCTATTTCGATGAAGCGGCGCGACCCGGCCCATGACATCACGGTGATGGATCGCGATCCCCCCGGGTCCACTTACGGCTGGGGCGTCGTGTATTGGGACGACCTGCTCGACATTTTGTATCGGAACGACCCCGACAGCGCTCAGGCGGTGCGTGCCGGGTCGGTCCTCTGGCGTGAACAGGCGATCCGGATACGCGACGACCAAACCGCATATTTCGGTGGCTACGGATTCAGCATGGGGCGCGCGGCATTGCTCGACGTCCTTTCCCGACGGGCGTGCGAGCTGGGCGTCGATGTCCAGCACGGGCGAGAGATCGACGATCTGTCCGGCTGTGAAGACGCCGATCTCGTTGTCGCCTCCGACGGCGCGAACAGCCGGATACGGCAGCTGGGTGGTCAACGTTTCGGTACCTCCGTCGCTTTCGGCGACAATCGATATATCTGGCTCGGTACCGACATGGTGTTCAGCCGATTCACTTTCGCCTTCGAACACACCTCGGCCGGGTGGATCTGGTTCCATGCCTACCCGTCGGTTGCCGGGAAAATCAGCACCTGCATCGTCGAGTGTCAACCGCAGACTTGGCACGGACTCGGCTTCGATGCCCTGGACAACCTCGAGACCCTGCGTGTTCTGGAGAACATCTTCCGGCGCCCCCTCGACGGTCACTCGTTGATGAGCAAGACACGAGGCGAGTTCGCAAGGTGGAGCCGCTTTCCCGAGGTGACCAACAAGACCTGGTATCACGACAACGTGGTGCTGCTCGGCGACGCGGCGCACACGACGCACTTCACCATCGGTTCGGGCACCCGGTTGGCGATCCTCGACGCCGTCGTGCTCGCACAGAACCTGTACGAGCATGCCGAGGTCGCCGACGCGCTGGAGAACTACGACGCGCAGCGGCGCGCCGCGCTGCGCCCGATCCAGGCCGCCGCCCGTACGAGCATGGTCTGGTTCGAACACGCCGACCGGTATCTCGACCGCCACGCCGTGCGCTTCGCCTATGCGATGGCGGTTCGGCACGGGCTGCAAATGCCGTGGCGATATCAGCTACACCTGCTCACACAGGTACCCGCCGTGCGCAGGATCCGGCGTGGCATCGACTCCGGACAGCGCTGGTGGCGGGCGGCCCGGCGAGGGGAACTCGCGATGGCAAGGCCGCCGCTGCGCCGGTGAAGGCATTCGGCCGACCACGCCGGGCCGCCGGTTGTGCGCGTGCAACGCCAGGCCTCGCGCAGGAGCGACCAGATCCGAGATTCGTCCGGGTGAAAGACCGCTGTACACACCGAGAAGGCGGCACGGTGGCCGAGGTCCGGCCGGATCGTCCGGCGTGCGCAGCTGGCGGCCGAACATTCGACAGAAAGGGCCCTGCCCATGACAGGGCCCGAGTCGAAAGCGGTTCAGGGCTGGCGGGGGCGTGCTCCGGTGGACGGAACATCGCGGTTTTCCTTGCGGCGAGCCAAGCCGGCCAAGCCCGCCAGGCCAAGCAGCCCTAGCAGGCCCCACAGACCGGTCTTGTCACTGTCTTTGTCCTCGTTATGCATGTCCTGGGCCAGCGTCACGGGCGCCGGGGCGGGGACCGCTTCGGCTACACCGACTCCGCTGAGGGTGAGGGTGAGCGCCGTCAAGGGGATCGCGATGAACTTGCGCATTTTGCATCACTCCTTCTCTCGGGGACCACGGTGCTGTACCCAGCGGAGAAGATGGAAAACGCGCAGGCCGACGGCGAGTCGAATCCCCCGCCGTCAGGGCATTGTTCCGGCACGAGTTTTAGTGGGCCGTCGATGGACACGGCATAGTTCGAGGACGCGGCGGGGTCCCGCCTTCCCGCGTGGGCGGCCGACGCCGAGCACAGGGCCGCGCGGTCAGGGCAGGGCGAGCAGGCCCTTGTTCTCGCGGACGGTCACCACGGCGACGAGGTCCGCGTACGGGGCCGAGCCGAGCCGCAGCTGATGCCCGAGCCGGGCCATGGTCAAGCGCCGGCCGTATTTGATCCGCAGGCCCTCGGCGACGGTGTCGGCCAGCGGACCGGGGCCGTAGAGCTGCACGCTGCCCTGATGCTCGCGGGATCCGATGGCGGGCTCGCCGCGCCAGTCCCCGGCCTGGACGATGACCCGGCGGTCGCGCATCATCCGCGCCGCCTCCGGCGACCACGACGAGAGCCGGAACGCCAGTCGTCCGAGCCCGACCGGTACCACCAGCCGCCGCAGCCGCTCCCAGCGGCCCGGTTCGATCTCGTGGGTCACCAGCACGGTTCGGGCATCCCACCACAGCGACCCCGGATGCCAGTCACTCGGGCGCGCCGGTGCGTTCTGTGGCAGATTTTGTGGATTGCGAACTAATAAATCTGTATTCATCGACATAGATCCGGTGTAGCAGTGGAATCGGAACCCGGCAAGGGCGATCGGTGGCACCGGCTCGAGAGCACGCGTGCGGCGAACCCGGCACCGGGGAGCGGCTTCGCCCAGCGCAAGCAGCCGGCGGCCGAGAGACCGAGCGGAGCCGAATTCCGCTCGGCCCCCGTACCGCCGACGTTCATGGGCGGTACCGGCGGTGAGGTCGGCGCGGGCGAGTCGATCTCCCGTGGTCGCCGCGCTGGCGATGCGGTGCGGGACGTGGAGTGGTGCCGGTGCGGGTGTACGGAATGATCTGGGTGGCTTCGGGACCGCGAGGCGTGTCGGTGTAGGTGAAGATCACCGGTTGCCCGGCGGTGAGGGTTTTGTAGCCGGGAGTGGCGATGACGCGATACTCGGCGAATACCGGCTCGCCGCGGTCGGGAGTGAGGTAGCCGAAGCCTTTCTCGGTGTTGAACCAGGCGACGTGCCCGTGCTGCCAGCGCGGTAGCTCCGTTTCGGTGTGCGGGTCGAGGTGCGGGATGCGGTCAGTAGGCGAGGTCGTAGTCGTCATACGGGTCCGGGGTGATCCAGGCTTGGTCGATGCGGTCGGTGAGAGCGGCGGTGTCGAACGCGGCACGAATGCGTTCGGCCAGCGGGTGCACCGCCGCGGGGTCCAGGCCGATGTCGCGGTCATGGTCGTAGACGAGGGTGTCTTGGCCGGCGCGATCGGTGTCGCTGCCGTACGGGAACGTGGACATGGCGGTCTCCTTCCTCGAACCGTGATCGTGCGGGAGTCCGGCGAAGGGCCGGGTGGGCCCGGCGCTCTGCGCCGACCGGGCCCACCCGTCGACAGAAGGGATCGAAGGACATGTGTCGATGAACTTCCGCTGACGGGCGGAACAGCGCCTGCCCGGTGCCACTTCCGGTGGCGGGCACGGCGACCGTCAATGCCCGGACACAGCCGGGAGCCGGTCTGCTCGATGCGGGTGCGGCAGGTCGTGTTCCGCTGGCCGCGGAATCATGTTGTGCTCTTGTGCGATACGCGCATCACCTCGCTCTCACTCCTGGTCGGCCATCCAGTCGCAGCGGGCGCGCGGGCGGGCTGCGCTGGGTCGCGGGCGCCGGCTCCGGACGCCGCCCCCGCAACCGGGGCGGCTGCCGCGGTCGCCGGCTATTGCTCGGACGCGCCCGGCCCGGTCGTGGCCGCCATCGCGCCTGTGCCCCGCGCAGGATGTCGTCCACCTCGCCGAACAACTCTTCGAGGTCCGGATCCAGCGCGAGCAGCCGGTCATCCAGCCACGACAACTCGGGTGCGCCGACGTCGGCCACGGCGGTCATGACGCAGACCTCCGGTGCGGCAGCACCCGCGCTCAGGCGTTGATCGCCTGACGCTCGTGCCCGGCGCAGGTGACCTCGATCTTGCGGGGCTTGGCCTCCTCCGCCACCGGGACGATCAACCGCAGCACCCCGTCGCGGTAGTCCGCGCGAATGTGATCGGTGTCGAGGTTCTCGCCCAGGAACAGCTGACGGCTGAACACGCCGCGAGTGCGTTCCGAGGCGATCATCGCCCGCCCCGGATCCAGCTGTGGGCGCGAGGCCCGCACGGTGACCACGTTGCGTTCGACGTCCAGATCCAGCGAATCAGGGTCGACGCCGGGCAGGTCGAGTTCCACGAAGAACTCGTCCCCGTCCCGCCAGGCATCCATCGGCATCACCGCCGGCCGGGCCGGGGTGCCGAACACTTGTTCGGTCAGACGATCCAAGTCCCGGAACGGATCGGTGCGCATCAACATGGTCGTCACCTCCAGCTCACTCCACTCTCTATTGAAGAGAACTCAGATAACCTATGTCGCTAGACACAGATAATTTTTAGCACTCTCCACAGGCGAGTGCAAGAGGTTGGCGGAGACAATTTCTGCTCCCGGTTCGCGTGGCGGGCTCGAAGCGCGAGGAGGCTACGAGCGCTCGCCGATCGGCCGGTGATCCGGCAGCAGCCGCCCGCCGAGGAAGTCGAGTACCCGATGCAGGGCGGCTCGGGTGGGTTGGCCGGGTTCGTCGATGAGGTGTTCGGTCAGGACCGAGTGGGGACTGAGCACCGCGTCGGGGTTGGCGGCGGCGTCGTCGAGTTCGATCGCGATGAAGGCGTCACCCAGTTGGTCGCGCAGGAAGTCGAATCGTTCGGCCGGGGAGCGCCGATCACCGCGGAATCGCAGCCCCATCACCGAAAGTCCTTCGCCGCAGCGTTGTTTCACGCGAGCGAGGTCGGAAGCGGACAGATCTATGGAGTACTTCTGCCGGGAGGTCAGCCCCAGCGGCAGTCCCGGCTGGGACAGCACGGGCGCGATCAGACGGTCGTCGACCGCCATGGCGAGGGCGAAACCACCGGTGAAGCACATTCCGACCGCGCCAACTCCCGGTCCGCCGCACCGGCCGTGCTCGTATTCGGCCAGCGCCCGCAGCCAGTGCACGACCGGTGAAGTGCGGCCGGTGGCCAGCACGACGAACTCACGGCTGACGCAGATCGGCCCGAACTGGCCTGCGACGTTCGCCAGCGCGGAGACCAAGCCGTGCGCCGCCGGGCTCGGGTCGCGACCGGGCTTGCCGTACAGATGCGGCACCACCGCCGTGCATCCAAGGCCCGCCACTCGGCGGGCGAAGTCGAACACCTCGGGTGAGATGCCGGGAAATTCCGCCATGACGATCACGGCGGGACCGCTGCCCCGGCGAAAGAGTGCGCGGGTCTTGCCGTCATAGGTGAACGTATCGCGCTCGAAGTCGAGCAGATCGTCGTCGCTCATGTGTGGCCCTTTCTCGCTGTTCGGGGCCACCACTATCGACCGGCCGGCCGCGCCGGTCATAGGAAAAATGTTCCGCACGGCGGTGCCGCGGCGTGGTCCGGCTCGTGCTCGCAGGCGGCTCCGGCCTCGGCGACGCCGCGGGCACAGAGGTGCGGGGGTCGCTCATGTTCCGGAGCGGTTGTCGTGCGATGCCGCTATCCACGCCGCGACCTGGGTCCGGGAAGTGAACCCCAGTTTGGTCAGCACGTGCTCGACATGCCCCTGGGCGGTGCGTGGCGAGATCACCAAGCGAGCGGCGATCTCCCTGTTGGTCAGGCCTTCGGCGACGAGTTCGGCGACTTCCCGCTCGCGTTTGGTCAGTTTGCGGCCGGTGGGATCGCCCGCAACGGGCGAGGCCTGTTCACCCAGGGCGTAGGCGATCGCGGCATCGATATCCAGCGCGGCGCCCTCCCGATAGGCCGCGGCGTAGGTCTGCTCGCTGAGCGAAATTCGTGTTCGGCGCTCGCACTCCTCCTGGTAGCGCAGCAGGTCCGGAAACTGCGTCGGCGTGGTGCCCGCGGACCGGCCGATCTGTTCAGCGGCCGCGGTCAATACGACCACGCGCTCGGCATCCTGCTGGTCGGCGGCGATCCAGGCCAGTGCTTGCAGGCACATGCCGATGTTCGTACGGTCGTCCGCTCTGCTGCTCACCCGAAGTGCTCGCGTGAGAAGGCGAGACGCGCGCGCCGGTTCGCCGCAGCGCCACCAGCAAATGCCGAGCGCCCACAGCGCGTAGGCCTGGTACATCGTCCCTCCGTGCTCTTCGATGATCGCGAGCGCGCGCTCGTAACATGCGATAGCCCGCGCGCTGTCGTCGTCGAATCCGTGGGTGAGCCCCAGGAAGGTCAGCGCGTCGATCCGGAACAGGAGCAGGCCGCCACGCTCGGTGTAGACCCGAAGGGCTCTCTCGAGATATGGGCGTGCTTCGGACGGACTCCCGCCGAACAGCGCGCGGAGTCCCTCGGTGAAGTCGATGTGCGCGTCGATCAGCGGGTCGCTCGCCTGCCTGGCCAGCGCGTGTCCGTCGCGTACCAGATCGGCCACCCCCGGCAGGTCGCCCTGTACCGCGGCGATGAGGCAGGCGGCGTACACCGCTTCGGCCTGGTCGACGGTGACGCGGCCGGTGCGGTGGGCCAGCAGGCGCTCCAGCCAGCCACGCTCTTCGACGAGTGAGCCGTGGGAGAACCGGAAGGGCAACAGCGCAATGGCGATCCGAAGTCCGGCTTCGGGATCGTCGGAGACGCAGAATTCCAGCGCTTGCCGAAGGTTGGCCTGTTCCCGGCGCAACCGGCCGATCCATTCGAAGTCGCGGGGGCTGATGAAGTCGGCATACGCGTCGAGCGCCAGCTGTCGATACCAGTCGCGGTGACGGCGGCACAGTTCGTCGTATTCACCGGTCCGTTCTCCTTTCTCGCGGCCGTAGTCACGTACGGTGTCCAGCATTCGAAACCGCACCATGTCACCCGGCTCCTCGCGGGTGAGGATCGACTTGTCGACGAGGAACGCCACGATGTCCAGGAGGTCGCCCGCTGACAGATCGTCGCCGCAGACGTAGTGGGCGGCCTCGACATCGAAACTGCCCGCGAACACCGACAACTGAGCCCAGACGCGTTGCTGCGAGGGGGTGCACAGGTCGTAGCTCCAGTCGATGCACATGCGCAATGTCTGTTGTCGCGGCGGGGCGCTCCTGCTGCCGCGAGTGAGCAAAGCGAACCGATCGTTCAAGCGCCCCAGCAGTTGCTCCGGCGACATCACCCGCAACCAAGCCGTCGCCAGCTCGATCGGCAACGGCAACCCGTCCAGCCGCTGACAGATCCTGGCGATGGTGACCTGGTTGTCCTCGGTCAGCTCGAAGCCGGGCACTGCCGTGGCAGCCCGGTCGCCGAACAATCTCATCGCGTCGTTACGGGCCGGGTTCCTCGGCAGCCGATCGGGGTCGGGGACGGCCAGCGGGTGGATCGGCACGATCGCCTCCCCCGCGATGCCGATCGGCTCACGGCTCGTCGCGAGAATCCGCAATCGACCACACGCGCGAAGCAACGACTCGGCGAGGTCGGCCACCGCTGCCACCAACTGCTCGCAATTGTCCAGCACGAGCAACAGTTCACGATCGGCGAGGAAATCGGCGAGTACGTCGCGTAACGGCCGCGCCGACCGGTCCTGCAGGCCCAGCGCGCCCGCGATGACGCTCGGCAGCAGCGATTCGTCCCGCAGCTCATCGATCTCCACGAACACCACACCGTCGGCGAAATCGCGTTTCGCGGCGGTGGCGACCTGCACCGCGAGCCGCGTCTTGCCCACTCCCCCGATCCCGGTCAGGGTCACCAACCGCGAACTCGACAACGCGTTCATCGCTCGCGTCGACTCTGTCCGCCGATCGATGAAGCTGGTCAGCTCCAGCGGGATGCTCCCCGAAGCCGGAGAAGCCTCCGCAGCTCGCAACGGCCGCGAGCCCGTCGAAGGAAACTTTCGGTCGGAGGACCCGCCCGCGGGCGAGGCGTACCGAGCCATGTCGTCGACGGGGAAACCGTGCCGGGTTCGCGCCGCTCGAAGTTGCTCGCCCAGTTCCGCGGCGGAAGGGCGGCTGCCAGGATCGGCGGCCATGGCGCCTTCGATGACGGCGCACACGTCCTCCGGTATGCCGTGCTCGCGCAGGTCGGGTACCGGCTCGGAGGTGATCCGGAGGAACTGGGCCACCACCTGCTCACCGTCGCGGCGTTCGAACGCGGCATGGCCGGTGATCGCGGCGAACAAGGTGGCGCCGAGACCGTAGACGTCGGCGGCCGGGCTCGCCGCCTCGCCCGCGATCACTTCCGGAGCGGTGAAGGCGGGCGTGCCGGTCACGATGCCGGAACCGGTGACGAACCCGCCTCCGATATGTGCGATGCCGAAATCCACCAGCGTGGGCTCGTCGTAGTCGGTGTAGAGGATGTTGCCCGGCTTGACGTCACGATGCAGCACGCCGGAGTGATGCGCCGCCTCCAGCGCCCCGGCCATCTTCACCCCCAGCCGCAGCGTTTCCTCGAGTCCCAGCGGCCCGTTGCCGCGCAGCCGTGCGTCCAGAGAGCCGTGTGGGTAGTACGGCATGACGATGTAGGGGCGACCGTCATCGGCGACGTCGGCGTGCAGGATGTTCACGATATTGGGGTGTCCGGTCAGCCTGCCTGCGGCCCGCTGCTCGCGGAAGAACCGGGCCCGGTTGTCCTCGTCCAGATCGGCGGTGAGCACCTTGACGGCCACGACCCGGTCGAGCGAGACCTGCGTGCAGCGATAGACAGTGCCGAAACCACCCCGGCCGATCTCCACGGCGTCGCAGAACCCGGCCGCCGCCAACTCCGCCGCGACCGAACCGGACACATCGCGTTGTGTCGCGAAGGGATCGGCATCGGTCATCGACTACACCGATTCACCCCATCCACGGCAACCCACCATTGCCCACCTCTCGAGGACGTATCCCCAGGATATCGCCAGGTCGGATGCGGTGGGGTCGTATACCCTTCCCGCACCACAGCGGCGCTGGCAAACGCTGTGCCCGGCAGCGGCGCGATCAGGGCGAATCGGTGCTGACCGCGAAGACCGGGAACCCCCCTTCCGGGGGATGCGGCTGGAATCGAACGCGCACGGACCGGCCGGGCACCGAGGGGATCTCCCCTTCGAGGGAGGTGTAGACCCACGGGCCCTCGTCGAGCGCCACGATGGCGATCGTCAGCGGCACCAACCCGCCGGGCCGATCGGTCGGGGCCCGGTCCACAATCCGCCACGACACGACCGACCCCGCACCCGACGACGGCACACGCTCGAGTTCGCCGGATCCGCAGGACGAACATCCGGACGTGATCGGCGCGAGCAGCTTCTCACACCGCAGACAGCGGTTGATCATCAACATGTCCAGGCACGGTGCGCTGCCGCTCCCGACGGCATCCGGACTGCTCTTCAGCTGGTTCATGTGCACAGAAGCTCCCAGGAACGATGCTGCAAGTTCCGCTCCAGACTCCCCCGGAAAGCCGCGTCCGGCGACGGCCGAATGGCCCGGGGGTATACCTGTTTTTCCGCACTGCCCGGTCCGTGCTCGGTGACCGACGGCTAGGAATTCGCTCGTCGGCGGAGCAGAATGTTGGCAGAGATGGCTGTTCGGAGAGCCCACCGAGGGGCGGAGCTGACGACATGCATCGAGACGGCGAGCGCCCGAAAGGGCTTTCTGTTTCCGCGCTTGCGGCGGTGGCGAACCCGTCGTACTCCCGCATCGACACGTGGAATCTGCTCGATGACGCGTGCCGCAGGCTCGCCGATATCGATCGGGCCGGGCTGGACACCACCCATGTGGCCGCCAGGGTGCGGCGTCTGCTCGATCGCCTCGGCACCTACGAGCGGTACTGGCTGTACCCGGGCCCGGCGAGACTGACGACCTTTCGTGACTATCTCGACGACCTCGCGACGGTGCGGCTCACCGAGGAGGTGTCGCTGGCCGTGCGCCTGCTCTCGGAGTACGGCGACCGCGCGGCGGTGTTCGACACCTCCGCCCCGCTGGCCGATCAGGAACTCGTGGCCAGGGCCGAACAGCAGCAGTTCTACACCGTCCTGCTCGGCGACGATTCCCCACCCGAGGTCCCCGATGGCCTCGCGGCGAGCCTGCGGGCGCTGCGCGCCCCGTCGGACGATGTGCGGTTCGAACTGCTCGTCGTGCCCAGCATCGAGGACGCCATCACCGCGGCCGCGTTGAACGGCGAGATCCAGGCCGCGATCATCCGCCACGACCTCCCGCTCCGCTCGGGCGACCGGGTCCCGCTGATGACCACGCTGCTCGGCGCCAACGACGCGGTGGACGTGACCGACCGCACCCACGACTGGATCGAATGCGGCGAGTGGATCAAGAAGCTGCGGCCGCATATCGACCTGTATCTGCTCACCGACGAGTCGATCGCCGCGGAGACCGAGGACCAGCCGGACGTCTACGATCGCACGTTCTATCGGCTCAACGACGTCACCGACCTGTACAGCACGGTGCTCGCCGGCATCCGCGGCCGCTACGCCACGCCGTTCTTCGACGCCCTGCGCGCCTACGCCGCCGCACCGGTCGGCCAGTTCCACGCGCTTCCCGTCGCGCGTGGCGCCAGCATCTTCAACTCCAAGTCGCTGCAGGACATGGGCGAGTTCTACGGCCGCAACATCTTCATGGCCGAGACGTCGTCCACCTCGGGCGGACTCGACTCGTTGCTGGATCCGCACGGCACGATCAGGGCGGCGATGGACAAAGCCGCCGCGACGTGGTGCTCCGACCAGACCTACTTCGTCACCAACGGGACATCCACGGCGAACAAGATCGTCGTGCAGGCACTGACCCGGCCAGGCGACATCGTCCTGATCGACCGCAACTGTCATAAATCGCACCACTACGGCCTGGTGCTGGCCGGGGCGTACCCGATGTATCTGGACGCCTACCCGTTGGAACAGTTCGCGATCTACGGGGCCGTGTCGCTGCACACCATCAAGAAGGCGCTCCTGGACCTCGAGGCCGCCGGACAGCTGGACCGAGTGCGGATTCTGTTGCTGACCAATTGCACGTTCGACGGCATCGTCTACAACCCCCGGCGGGTGATGGAAGAGGTCCTCGCGATCAAGCCGGACATCTGCTTCCTGTGGGACGAGGCGTGGTACGCGTTCGCGACCGCCGTGCCGTGGGCTCGACAGCGGACCGCGATGGTCGCCGCCGAGCAACTCGAAGCGATGTTGGCCTCGCCCGGGTACGCCGAGGAGTACCGCCAGTGGCGCGCCTCGATGCGGGAGGTCGACCGTGCCGAGTGGAGGGACCGCAGGCTGCTTCCCGACCCGGCGCGCGCCCGGGTCCGGGTGTACGCGACGCATTCCACCCACAAGTCGCTGTCCGCGCTGCGGCAGGCGTCGATGATCCATGTTCGCGACCAGGATTTCAAAGCGCTGGTCCGCGAGACGTTCGCCGAAGCGTTCCTGACCCACACCTCGACCTCGCCGAACCAGCAACTGCTGGCGTCGTTGGATCTGGCGCGCAGGCAGGTCGACATCGAGGGTTTCCAGCTGGTCCGCAGCGTCTACGACATGGCGCTGGTGTTCCGGCACCGCGTCCGCAAAGACCGGCTGATCGGCAAGTGGTTCCGCATCCTCGACGAGGACGACTTGGTGCCAGAGCAGTTCCGTCCCTCCGCCGTCAGCTCCTACCGGCAGGTCAGACAGGGTGGCCTGGCGGAGTGGAACGAGGCGTGGCGGTCCGATCAGTTCGTGCTCGATCCCACCAGGGTCACCCTGTTCATCGGCAAGACCGGCATGAACGGGTTCGACTTCCGCGAGAAGATCCTGATGGACCGGTTCGGCATCCAGATCAACAAGACCTCGATCAACAGCGTGTTGCTGATCTTCACGATCGGCGTCACCTGGTCCAGCGTGCACCACCTGCTGGACGTGCTGCGCCGGGTGGCCACCGACTTCGACAGCAGCGTGAGCGCGGCGGGCAAGGCCGACCGGGCCCTGCAGCAACGGCGGATCGACGAGATCACCAAGGATCTGCCCGCGCTGCCCGACTTCAGCGAGTTCGACAGCGCCTTCCGCCCCGACGGCGCCAGCTCGTTCGGCGACATGCGATCGGCCTTCTACGCCGGATATGAGGAGTCCGACCGCGAACACGTGCTGCTCGGCGAGGCCGGGCGACGGCTCGCCAAGGGGAAGTCCCTGGTGTCGGCCACCTTCGTCGTCCCGTACCCGCCCGGCTTCCCGATACTGGTTCCCGGACAGGTGGTCTCCAGGGAGATCCTGTATTTCCTGGCCGAACTCGATGTCAAGGAAATCCACGGCTACAACCCCGACCTCGGGTTGTCGGTCTTCACCGAGGCCGCGCTCCAGCGGATGGCCGCGGCTCGGCATCCGCGTGCCGGGGTGGCCGACGGAGCGGGAAACGGCGATCTCGTGATCTCGGGTGGCAACCGGGCCACGACGGTCGCGTGGTGACTACGCCCGCGATCTAACCATCGGCGGCAAGGCGGTCGAGCCACTCCCGCAGGAGATGCCGCTCCGCGCTGCTGAGGGTCGTCTGCTCGGGCAGTGCGGCGCGCAAGGCACGGGCGGCGCCTGCCGGGCCCGGGTCACGCACGGCCGGCTTTTCATAGGTGACGGCGGCGACCATGGACTCCCGCAGCGTGGTGAACAAGGCCGGATCGCGCCGCTGCTCGGGCAGCGAAAGCCAGGTCAGCACCGCACCGCGCGCCGTGGCATTGATGATCTGCGCCGCGAGTTCCTCGTCGACGCGCAGCAGGCCACGGGCGGCGAGACGCCGGATGCGTCCCATCAGGATCTCCATGCCCGCTTGGAAGGCGGCCGACGAGGTCCCGGCGGGTTCGGTGTACATCAAGGTGAACAGCGCGGGATTGGCCGAACCGAACTCGACCGCGACGTCCCAGCCTGCTCTGAGGTCCTCGATGGGGTCCTGCGGGTCGGGATCGACGTGCTTGGTGGCGAGGAACGCGACGAAGCCGTACTCGGCCACCGCGTCGAGCAGCCCGTTCTTGTCGCCGAACAGCCGGTAGATGGCCGGTGGCTGCAAGCCCGCCGCATCCGCGACCGCGCGTGTGGTGACCGCATCGCGACCCCCGCGCGTGAGCAGATCGATGGCGGCCTCGATGACCCGCCGGCGGGTCTGCTCACGTGCCGTGGCCGGGGCGTCGGATCTGACGGTCGCGGCATCGTCGCCGCCGCCTGGATGCGAGGTCATGGATCAACGATATCGCGGTGTTGATTCCATCGTTAGTATCAATGATATCGTGATTACGATTCCATTGGAAACATCAGTCGAATTACGGAGTGCCACATGATCGTCGTGACCGGAGCGACCGGGCAGCTGGGGAGTCAGATCGTCGAGAAACTGCTCACGCGCGTACCCGCGGAGCACGTCGGGGTCAGCGTCCGCGACCCACGGAAGGCACGGACATTCGCCGAACGCGGGGTGCGGGTACGGCAGGGAAGTTTCACCGACCCGCGCAGCCTCGCCCACGCCTTCGAGGGCGCCTCTCAGGTGCTCATCATCTCCGTGGACAAAATGGGCGAAGAGTGCGTCGCAGAACATCGCACCGCGATCGAAGGGGCCGTCGCGGCGGGCGCCCGCCGCATCCTGTACACCAGCCAGATGGGGGCCGGCGCCTCGTCGCACTTCCAGGCCTGCCGCGACCACGCCGCTACCGAGGAGGTGCTGCGCGCCTGTGGCGTGCCGTTCACCTCACTGCGCAACGGCTTCTACGCCGCCAGCGCGGTGCACTTCCTCGACCACGCGGTGGACTCCGGCCGGATCGCGCTCCCCGCCGACGGGCCGGTCAGCTGGACGGCGCATGCCGACCTCGCCGAGGCAGCCGCCATCATCCTGGCCGACGAAGGCCGCTTCGACGGACCGACGCCGCCGCTCACCGGAGGGCGCGCGCTGACCTTCGACGACATCGCGGCTATCGCGAGCGAGGTCACTGGCCGGACCATGACGAGGACCACCACCCCCGACGAGCAGTTCCAGCAGCAGCTGACCGGCCAGGGCGTTCCCGCGCAGCGGGCGGCCGAGCTGGTGGGCATCTTCGCGGCCAGCCGCGCGGGCGAGTTCGCCACCGTCGACCCGGCGCTGGCCACCTTGCTCGGCCGCGAACCCATCGGCCTGCGCACGGTGCTGCGCGAGCGACTGGCCTGCGGCAGCCGGTGACCCACCTTGGTGGGACCGAACCATGTGCAGGGGTGGTCGTCGCGCACCCTGAGTGTCCTTTCGGCGATGTCCTGTGTCGATGAGGCTGGACAACGTCACAACGACAGCGGGACCGCCCCGCAGCACCGACACGAAGGAGCACCCCTATGGCCACCGACCAGCGCTCGACCCGTCGCACCCGCCGCTTCGCCCGCGCCATGACGATCGCCGCGGCGCCCGTCCTGCTCGGGGTGGGCCTGGTGACGGCCGGCGTTGCCCATGCCGATCAGGACCCCAACCTACCGACCTGTCGCTGGCCCAACCTGGTGTGCGGCCCGCAGACCAATCTGACACCCGGCGGCCAGACCGCCCTCACCCCTGGCGGCGCGACCAACCTCACTCCCGGCGCGCCCAACCGGCCGCATTTCCGGCCGCAGGTCTGATAGTTCCCGGCTGATGTGCACGGCACGGGAATGCGGCCCCGCCACCGAGTAGCGGGGCCGCAGCGGAGATCCGGACACCGCGCCGCCGGCGGCGATCCTTCCGGCCGCCGTCCGCTCGCGCCGCACGATCGCAGCCCGGTCCGGCAACTACACCACGACCGGCCCGTCGAGCAGGCCGCGCTTCGAGCCGAGACAACCGGTGCCACGCGACCTGTGCCCGCGGCTGGGTCAGATGTTCAGCGGAGCGGTCGGCGGGAAGGTGACCGGCAATTCGGTCAGGGCCCGGTGGAACGGACCGGGCCGCCAGTCGGGCGTCCGGTTCGGCAGGTTCAGTTCGATCTCCGGCAGCGCGTCCAGGAGTTGGTCGATGGCCTCCTGCGCGATCAGGTAGGCCAGCGGACGCGCCGGGCAGGCGTGCGGGCCGAGCCCCCAGGCCAAATGCGAGCGATTGCCGGTCAAGTCGCCGGTGCGGATCGCGGGATCGTTGTTGCACGCGGCCATGCTGATGACGACGGGCTGGTGCGCGGGCAGCCAGACGCCGTCGATGAGGATCGGGTGGCGCGGGTAGGTGATCAGCAGGTTCGCCAGTGGCGGGTCGTTGAACAAGACCTCGTCGATGGCGTCGCGGGACGACAGGTTCCCGCCGAGGATGCTGTCGCCGAAGCGCTCGTCGGTGAGGATCAGCAGCAGGGTGTTGGCGATCAGATTCAGCTGGAATTCGATCCCGGTGCCGTAGACCTGCGACACGTGGTGCGACGCCTCCACGTCATCGAGCTGGGCGGGATGCTGCAGCAGCACCGAGGTGATGTCGCGCTGGGGTTCGGCTCGTTTGAGCGCCACCAGGCTCATCAGCGCCTCCCCGAGCATCTGATTGCCCTTCTCGGCGTCGACGCCCTCGAGCAGGGCGGCCGTACCGGCGGCGACCTGCGCCCCGATCTCGGGCGGGCAGCCGAGCAGATAGTTCACCACCTCGAAGACCAGCGGGAACACGTACTGACGGATCAGTTCGGCGCTCCCTTCTCGGCAGAAGGAGTTGATCAGCGGGATGGCGAGTCCCTCCACGATGTCGTGCAGGGCATACAGATCGACCTCATCGATGCTGGCGGTGATCGCCCCTCGATACCGGGTGAAGTCGGTTCCGGTGCTACGACTGGCCATCGGCCGCCACTCCAGCAGCGGAAGAATCGGGCAGTCGGCGGGGATGTCCTTCTGCCAGGCGCGCGGGTCGGCGGGGAAGTGCTCGGGATCATTGAGGATCCGCACCGCGGTGCTGTAGCCGATCACCAAGGTGGCCGGGACACCCGGCGCCAACTCCACCGGCGCCAAAGATCCGTAGCGGCCGCGCATCTCGCGGTACACACGGTGCGGATCGGCCGCGAATTCGGGCGAGTAGATGGGCACTCGCTGGTCGTCGGAATCGGTCGGCGAGCCGTGGACGACGGGGCACGTCCGAACCGGGGCCTGAGATTGCGGCGTACTCAAAGAGCGAACTCCAAACTGTTGGTGTTGCACTACGTGACTGCTGAACTACCGCTCCGTACCGCGACACTGCATCGGAGCGAACTCACCGGGACTACGCCGGGGCCGGTCGATGGTATAGCGCGTGGACGCGCGATCATCACCACGCACGAGAATCCGGCCGCGACGCCACAGCGGTGGTGCGGGGCTCGGTGTCAGACTCCGAGGGCCTGCAGGGAATCGTGATCGTCGATGGCCGTGGTGATGCGCTTCAACAACGTCAAGCAAGTCTCCACGGGCTGCATCTCGGGTTGATACGCCGCCCTGCCGATCGTGAAAGCCCAAGCGGCGTAAGCGAACATGGACTGCTGCCGGTACGCCAGCCACGCCTCGTCGAACGACGGAGCCCGGCCGTCGAGGCTTCCGAGTTCGTCCAGATACGCCGCCAGCAGTTCACGGTCCCAGGCACGGCGGTCCTCGGGCTCGCATCCCGAATTGACGGTATAGGCGAAGTCGTGGGCCCATCCGCCCCGCATCACCACCTGCCAGTCGACGAAACCCATGCGCCCTGCGGCGGTTCGATAGGTCTGCCCGATGTGCGGGTCACCGTGCAGCAGCGTCTGCGGGAGCTCGTTGGTCGCGTTGTCGATCGCCCGCTCGACACCGGCCCACAGCCGGTCCGCTTCGCCGTGCAGGGACTCCGGAACCACTTCCGCGGCGCGGCGCAGCCCCACCTCGCAGCGCTTCTTCATGTCGATGGCGGCGAGGTATGCCTGCAGTGCCTCGGTCGTGGTCTTGAGGTCCTTGATCGACGGGTGCTCCCAGAAGGTGCGGTGCAGTCGCGCGAGATTGCGCACCAGATCTTCGATCTGGTCCCGCGCGACCGGGGCGTTCGGCTCGACGAACCGCGCGCCGCGGGTGGAGGCGATGTCTTCCATCAGGGCGATCGATCGCCACGACGCCGGATCGGCGGCGCCCCAATAGCCGAACGGCGCTTCGATGTCGAGCTGGGGGCGGAAGTCCCGGAAGAAACGGGTCTCCCCGTCGATCATCTTCCCGCCACCGAGCAGGATGCGCTGCGAGAAAGCTGTCGTGGTCTTCGCGAAGAGGTGGGTCGGCAATCCGGCCCGCTGCCCCGCGTCGTTGTAGTCGACGCGAATCGCGACGCGGGTGGATGTTCCGCGGCTGCCGTTGGAGGTCTCGAACCCGACCACCTCGGCCTCGGGGACATCGCGGCACAGGACGGCCGTCAGCCACTGTGGGGTCAGCGTCTCGCCCGACACCGGGACGTCCCCGGCATCCCTGGCCTTCGGCCGGAACACTTTCTCGCCGATGATGTGCGCACCGACTGTGACGGACCGTCCGAGCAACCAGAGCTTGTGGTTCATTCGTTTGCCTCGATTCCGGAGTACGACATGAGCGCCCGCGCGGCCGGGTCACCGGCGCACGGGTCCGCAGGACAGTAACGCACTCTGGAAGGCTCTGTACCGCAGTGTGTTTGCCTTTCCGCCGCGGCCGGGGGCAATCGGCGCGTGATCGACCGAGCCCCACAGCCGCCACGAAATATCCAGTCCCGCTTGCCTTACCCGCACAGGTCCGGGGCTGTCACTCGGTCGTCGCGTTCTGGGCGATCCGCGTCAACCTTTCCCAGGCGGGGGAGGTGATCCCCACCGAATCGTTCACCAAGCGGACGAGTTCCGGATCCAGCCGCGGTGTGGTCCGGCCCGCTCCGGTGCGCCTGCCGGTGATCCACCGCCGGGTGCGGTCGGCGAGGTCGGCCAGGCGCGGGTCGTCGGGGGACCAGTCGAACGCCGCGTCGTAGTCGAGGTAGATGGACCGGAAGCGCGGATCGCCGATGGCGTCGAGCTTGTCGGCGGCCCAGTCCGACGCCTGTTGCGGGGCGACCGATTGCAGCAGAATCCAGATGTCGCGTTCCATCCGGACCGCCCGGTCGCTCACTCCCAGCTCGCGCAGGCGCTCGAGGTACTCGGCGACCTCGGGAGACACGAACAGCCGATCGCCGGACCCCAATTGGGCGATCTGCTCGCGGGTGCGGCGGATCTCCTCGGCGCGTTCGGCGAGCATGCGGTCGACCTCGGCGATGGCCGCCGCGAACTCGCCGGAGTTCGCGGTCAGCAGCTCCTTGATCCGCGCCAGGGGCACGCCCGATCGCGCGAGCGTCCTGATCTTGACCAGATCGATGGCGTCCTCGGCGCGGTAGCGGCGATAGCCGGAGGAGTCGCGCGGCGGCTCGGGCAGCAGCCCGCGCTCGTGATAGACCCGCACGGCCTTGATCGTCACGCCCGCGTACCGCGCGAGCTGCCCGATGGTGATCATGCGCGTCTTCCTTCCGTGACCGTCATCGCACCCGAGCGAACAATCGACCGGCGAGATCGATTCCGCTCACGGCGGCGGATTCGTCCCGTGTGAAGAACCCGCGTTGTCCTCGCAGACCGCCTTCGGTGACGATGTACTCGTCCCCCGCACCGGGCAGCAGGCCGAGGGTAGCGGGTGGCAGGTCGGGCGGCAGCTCGGTCGTCGCGGCGGCACGGATCTCCGGTTTGATGGCGCATTCGATCGTCAGGCCCGCCCCATCGGTGTCGAGCGTCAGCCGCATCATCTCGTTCTCGTAGCGCCCGACGATCTCCCCTGCCCGTGCCGCATCGTGGGGCAGCGGTTCCGGATCGCGTTCGACCACGCCGAGGTAGTGCTCGAGCACCCACCGCACCACGGTCCGGTTGAACGCCAGCCCCGCGTCCGGGCCCGCGTTCGACATCACGGCGACGGCGAAATCCCGCTCCGGCACGATGAGCAGGTCGGCGAACTGACCATTGCCGGAGCCGCCGTGCCCGATGGTCGCGACACCGTCCACCTCGCGCAGGAACCAGCAGAGGCCGAACGCGTCACCCAAGGTGCTCCCCCGCAGTTCGACGGTTCGCTCCCGCATCCGGTGCAGCAGTTCGGTGGGCAGAACGCGCTCGCCGCCCTCGGTCCGGCCGTCGCCGAGATGGAACCGCGCCCACCGCAGCAGATCACCGACCGACGTCGCCACACCCCCGCCGGGATTATCGGCGCGATTGTCCTTCCACTGCCGGGCGACGACGAGCGTGCCGCCCGCATCGACGTTGTGACCCACCGCGAACCGCCGGGTCATGACGTCACCGACCGCGTAACAGGTATGTGCCAGGCCGAGCGGTTCGAGCAACAGCGACGCGACCGCCCGTTCGAAGGTCGAGCCGGTGACGTTCTCGATGATCCGGCCGGCCAGGTTGAACCCCGCCTGACTGTAGGACGCCCGCGCTCCCGGTTCCGCGATCAGCCGCGACTCGGCCAGTTCGACCGCGTGCCGCGCCAACGCGTCATCTCCTTCGCCGGTGTCGTCACCGACCCGCCATTCCAGCCCCGCTGTGTGGTTGAGCAACCGCACCACGGTGATCTCGTCGGCAGCCGCGTCGGCGGGGGCGAATTCCGGGACATACCGCCGCACCGGCGCGTCCAACTCCACCCGTCCCGCGGCGACCAGCCGCAGCAAGGCGGTCGCGGTGAACGTCTTGCTCACCGAGCCCACCACGAACATCGTGTCCGGGTCGACCGGAAGCGGGTTGTCCATGCTCGTCACCCCATGGCACGCGAAGGACGATTCACCGCCGATCGAGACCCCGACCGCCGCACCCGGTACACCCGATTGCTCGGCCGACGCCGCGACGAATTCCGCCAATTTCTCTGTCAGCTCGTTCATGTCACCATGCTCGAACCCTGCCCCTGGGGAAAGGTCAAGCCGTTGGCTGACATCGCACCGCGCAGCCTGCACCTGCTTCTTCAGCCGGATGTGACCGCGGCCCGGCCGATGGCGTCGCCCGACGGCGGGCGAACACGGAACAAGTTGTCCCAGTGGTGATTCAAGCGCTGTATCGCCTCGGTCAGCGGCACCGCGCCCACGGTGCCGTGCTCGTCCTCGACGAGCAGCCGCCACCGGCGGAGCCTGCCAAGGCCGTCACGGATCCGGAAGTCGAAGGTCGTCCCCCACCGTCGGCGAAACCACTGCTCCACCCGCTGATCGAGTTCGGTGGCGGTCAGCGGCCGGTCGGCGGTGCGCAGGAAGTGATAGGCCAGGACGGCTTCCTTCACCTCCGAATCCTCGGCGGCGCCGAGCAAGTGGTGGAACACTCCCGCGTCGTTGTCGAGATTGCGGAAATAGAGGTGTTCGGACAGCGTCTTCATCAGCTTGATCTTGCGGTTGGAGAACTTGGCGAACTGCCGCACCAGATAACCGCCGAAGGCCGCAAGCCCGGCGCCGAGAGTGACCAGCGTGGCTTGATCGAGCCGCACGGACTCCTCGCGCAACCCCGCCCAGAACGCCAGCAGCAACAGCAGCGGGCCCAGCGAGGCGACCAGTTTGGTGACGACAACGACGATCCCGGAGACCACCGCGGGCACCCCGATCAGCAGTTTGTCCAGTGGCCGCATCCGCACGCGAACGCTCGGATACAGCATCTCCAGGTCGTTGCGCGGGACGTTCTGGAACAGCTTCAGCAGCACACCGCCGTCGGGCCGGTCCGCGACCGCCTCCGCGCGCTCGGTGAACGCGACGTAGACAAGGACCTTCGCGTAGCTGGTGAACTCGATGCCGCGCCGCCGCAGACCGAACAGCCACCGCACCTGCTCGGTGCGTTGCGCCACCCCGCGCCGGAAGAACATCACCGTATCGATGTCCTCCGCGTCGACCTCCAACCGCACCTTCACCAGGGAGTGCTCGGCGAACGCTCGCTCGATCTCGGCGGCATCGATGCGCGTGAAATCCGCCGACTCGGCCAGCGCGACCAGCTCACGCTCCACGCGTGCCCGCGCCGCGGCCCGGTCCTCGGGGGTAGCGGCGCGCAGCGCCCGTTCGTCCTGCGCGGGATCGACCAGCTGATAGGCATCGAGCACGGTCTCACCACGCACATGGAACTCGTGGTGCGCCAGTGCCGACAGCAGACGCGCGAATTCCACGAACGACTCGCGTTCCGACTCGGGGAGTTCGTCCGCGCACAGCGAGATCACCGCGCTTTTGCGGAACGGCAAGTAGTGTTCGGCGTCCATCGGCAACTCCTCTCGGCGGACCGGGCCCGTCGGTCACAACCCTATGGGGAGGCCGGGATTCGGTGCTCGAGTGCCGGACAGGAACATGCGTGCGTGCCTCGGATGCTTCTGCGTGGGCGGGGGCCCGGCGCGCAGGTCGAAATCCCACGGCGACGGCGGAGCCGTGCTGCGCGTGACCGACGACGGCCCCGGCATTCCGGAGGCCTTGCAGCCGACACGGGCTAGCCGGACACCGCCTTCCGGATCGCCGCTACGGCGGCGGTCGGGGCGTAATCGGCCGGGACGCCTTCGACCAGGATGATGTCGCCCTCGATGTGCCGCGAGCGCAGCGGCGCGAGCTCCCGGTACGCGGGCGAATCCCACCATGCCCGCGCCTCGGCGATGCCGGGGAAGCCGATCATCACCACGCCGCCGGGCCAGCTGCCTTCCTTCACCTCGTGCGGTGTCGCGTGCACGAGGTAGCGGCCACCGTAGGGCTCGAAAGTGGCGGGGAGGCGCTCGATGTAGTCCGCGATCTCCGGGTGCGGTGCGGCGTCTTGCAGGTGGGCTATGACGTAGGCGGTCATGGTGTGATCGTGACATGGCGATCGACCAGGGTCGATTACCCGCGAGGTAAGCGGCGCACGTGCGGCGGCGGTGTGCTGGGCGAGCGCGATGACCGGCAATGCGTTGCGAGACCGGTGAATTCCGCGCTCACGATTGGGTCCGGGCCGTTGGCGCGGCGGTCGCCGTACCGTCGACCGGAAGTAGGTGCGGGCGTTTGGCGGCGCGTCCGTCGCCGGAGGAGCGTCCGGTGATCCGCCTGCCCAGCCAAGGGCCGAGAAACGTCGCGGCCCAGCGTGTTTCGCCCACCACCGTGGCCAACCGCGTGGCGGCGGGCAGCGGCGGCGACAACGGTTCGGCCCATGTTTCGTCGGCGCCGGGCAGGCCCAGGGCGTGGGCGAGGGCGTCGGCGATGCGCTGGTGTCCGAGCGGGTTGGCATGGAGCCGGTCATAGCTCCACAGACGGGGATCGGTGACGGCCGCGCGCTGCTCGGTTTCGGCGACGACGACGCCGTGTCGCGCCGCCGCGGCGCGGATGCGCTGGTTGAGCGCGGTGACACGACCGCCGAGCGGGCGCGCGAGCGGGGTGATGCGCGCGAGGTCGGGAAAGGTCAGTGTCGCCACGACCGCGCCTCCTGCGGTGAGGGCGGCGAACATCGCGTCCAGGTGCCCGGCGACCTCGTCGGCGTCGAAACCCGGCCGTAGCAGGTCGTTGACGCCCGCGACCACGGTCGCCAGATCCGGTCGCAGCGCCACTGCGGCGTCGAGTTGCTCGGCGCGAACCTGACCGGCGAGTTTGCCTCGAACCGCGAGATTGGCGTAGAGCAGGCCGGGATCGGACCGGGCGAGACGTTCGGCCAGCCGGTCGGCCAAGCCGCGCAATCCGGTCCGATCGTCGCCGTCGCCGACTCCTTCGGTCTGGCTGTCGCCGAGCGCGACATAGCGCGAGTACGAGGGGCGCTCGGACAGGTCGCTCACGCTCCCCGCGCCTCCCGTTCGAGCTGCGCGGCGGCCTCGGCCTTGATGCGCTCGAACTGCTCACCCATGCGCGCCGAGAGGGCTTGGGCCGCCGACAGCGGACGCACCATGACCATGAAGTCGTCGATCTTGCCCTCCTCGTCGAAGTGCAGGAAGTCGCAGCCGGTCAGCCGCTTCCCGTCGACGGTTGCCTCGAACACGAACGCGTGGTCGCGACCGTTCGCGTCGGCGATCTCGCGCACATAGCGGAAATCCTCGAACACGCGGATCACCGCGCGCAGGATGGCCGCGGTGATCGCCTTGCCCGGGTACGGCCGGAACGCCACCGGACTGGTGAACACCACGGTGTCGGCCAGCAGCGCCTCGATGGCGGCCTCGTCGCGAGCTTCCACGGCTGCCCGGAACGGGTGCATGGCATTCTCCTACTCAAAGAATTTAATAGGTGATGCGCACATTATCGAGGTGCAGCAGCTATGTCCAGATCCATCCGGACAGATATTTGAATAATCATCCGAAGTGTTAGCCTGGGCGGATGGCGCTACGCAACGCGGTGCTGGCCGCCCTGCTGGAGGGCGAGGCGTCCGGCTACGACCTGGCCAAGAGCTTCGACGCCTCGGTGGCCAACTTCTGGATGGCCACGCCCCAGCAGCTGTACAAGGAACTGGAACGCATGGCCGCCGACGGCCTCATCGAGACCCGGGTCGTGCAGCAGGAGCGCAGGCCCAACAAGCGCCTGCACGCCATCACCCCGGCCGGGCGGGCGGCCCTGCGGGAATTCGTCGAGAAGCCGGCCAAGCCCACCGCCATCCGCGACGAGTTGATGGTGAAGGTGCAGGGCATGGTCGCCGAGGACGCCCCCGCCGTGCGCGCCGCGGTGGCAGGCAAGCTGGAGTGGTCGAAGTCGAAACTGGCCCGGTACGAACGCCTGCGCTCCCGGCTGCTGGACGGCCGCAGCGAGCAGGCGTACCTGGCCGAGGCCGAGCGAGTCGGCCCTTACCTCACGCTGCTGCGCGGAATCTCCTTCGAGCAGGAGAACATTCGCTGGGCGGAGTTCGCGCTGTCGGTGATCGACCGGCGGATCGCCGCACACACGTGAGGACGGGGACGGCGCTCTACACGGTGACTCGGACCGGCTCCGCGTCGCGGTGCCCGATCCGCTCGGCCGCGCTCGCCCGCGCGAGCGGACGCACCCGGTGCAGCGCCGCGTAGCCCACGCTCGCGACGACCAGCGCGACGAAGACCCCGAGATTGCTGCTGCCGAGGCCGCCCGCGCGGGCGGCAGGCGTGAACAGGTAACCCAGCAGCGGACCGACATGCGGATCGGGCGAGGTGACCAGGCCGAGCCCGGCGATGGTCGCGACGATCAGACAGCCGACCCCGACGCGGTTGACCTTTCCGTAGCCGCCGAGCGGGCTGTAGAGGGACGTCCGGTCGTAACCGATACGGCGGCGCTGCCACAGGTCCACCACGAAGATTCCGGCCCACGCGGCCATCACCACGCCGGTGGTGGTCAGGAACGCTTGGAACGGCGCGAAGAAACCCGGCGCCGCGAAGGCCACATAGCCACCGGCGGCGGCGATCAGGGCGGCATCGATCAGGACGGTGTAGTGCCGGGAGATCCGGACGCCCAACGTCTGCAGCGCCAGCCCCGAGGAGTAGAGACCGATGATGGAGCCCGAGACGAAGCCCACCAGCGCCAGGATCAGATAGGGCACCAGGAACCACGTGGGCAAGTGGGCCGACAGGGCGCTGATCGGATCGGTGGCGGCCGTCGCCGCCACCTCGGGATCACCCGCCGCGAGCACCGTGCCGAATCCCATCAGAACCAGGGCGGGAGCGGTGCCACCGAACGTGATCCAGCCGACCAGCGCGCCCTTCCGCGCGGTGCGCGGCAGATAGCGGGTGTAGTCGGCCGCGCAGTTGACCCAGCTCAAGCCCAGCGTGTTCGCGACGAGCATCACCCCGCCCACGAACGCGCCGACGCTCACCTGCCCGTGTGTGGCGAACGAGATCCTGGGCAGCGTCAGCACGATATAGACCACCGACAGCGCGGTGAATGCCAGAGCGAACCACTTCTGGATCCGCAGGATCACATGACAGCCGTAGATGCCGATCACCGTGGTCACCACGATGACGGTCACCAGCGTGGCGACCATGAGCGGCGCGGTGTCCATATCCGGGTCGAGCCGATGCGCCACCGTGCGGGCCGCGAGGGTCGCCAGCACCGCCGAGAACGTCTCCCATCCGACCAGCGCCAGGTAGCTCAGCAGCGCCGGGATCTTGTTGCCGTGGAATCCGAACGCGGCCCGGCCCGCCACCATGGTCGCCGCGCCCCCTTGCTGCCCGGCCAGCGACACCAAACCGAGCAGCAGGAAGGAGAGCACCCCACCCACCGCCGCGGCCAGCGCCGCCAGATGCCAGTCCAGGCCCAGCGCGGTGACATACGGACCGAACGACACCAGCACCACATTGCAGCTGGTACCCGCCCACGGCCAGAACAGGGCGCGTGGCTTGCCTCGGCGCTCCTCGTCCGCGACCCACTCGGCGCCTTTGCGCTCGAAGGACCAGTCCGACGGTTCCGCTGAACTCACAACCATGTCGAATCCCATCGTCGACGGTGGGAGGAACCGCCGGCCCAGCCTGACCACCGTGCACTCAATCAGTGTGCCGTTGTTTGTCGGCTCATTCTAGGAAGGAGACGGTCGTTTGGGAACCAAAGTTGACGGCGCAACCAAGCGAGTTGCGGTTCGGCGAGTTGTGATGGCCAGCAAGGCTTCTCGCAGAACCTTAGGTTTTCGTCACGCAAGCAGACGAGCGACCGGCAGCAAACCAGGTTCATTTACCGCTGGACAACGGCCCGATATATGACGGCTATCGACACACCCGATCTTCAGCGGGGAACCTCGGTGGCGATGGCCCCCCTTCGGCGATTCCCAGGCCACAACGGCTCGTCGGCGCCGCAGCTGTCGACGACAGAAGGCAGGCGAGCGCCGTCAGCTGACCAACGCCTGCGGCGACAGCGTCTTGAGCATGCCGTTCGCCCAGCGCAGTTGCCGCAGCGTCTGCGGGTGGCAACGCTGACAGAGTTCGACCAACTCGATGTCCTGTGCCGCTTGGGCCCCTTGGGCCAGCAGTTCCCAATCCAAGGACACACCGGCCGCGACGCGGTGCAGACGACGCAGATCCGCCAGCAGCAGCAGAGCCGGTTCCGGCCGGCGGCCCAGCAGCGTGCTCACGCGCTCTTGCAGTCCCGCGCCGAAGGTCTCGGCGCGGGGCTCGGCCCGGAGGTTCAGTTCGTATCGACGGCCTACGTCGGCGAGAGCCGCGATGTGGTCTACCGACCAGCGCCGGATATCCAGGGCCACGTGGCGGACCTCGTGCTCGGTGACGTGGCGTGCGGCGATGCCGGACAACTCCCGGGCGAGTTTGCGTTCGGATCGGTGCAGTTCGCGCAGCGCGATGCGGAGTTTCATCGGTTCGGGACCTCGAGCAGTTCGTCGTCGAGCGCCGCGCTGCCGCCCACGGTGGCGGCGATGCCTGGTGTGGTCGGCGCGGACGCGGTGGCGGTGGGCGCGGGCGCCGGGTGCCCGTGCGCGCCCGCGAGCCGTTCGAGCCGGGCGGCTGCGGTCTTGAAGATCGGCTGTTTCGAGGCGGGATCCCAATCGGTGACGGTCATTTCGTTGGCTGCCCGCTGGTGCTCGCGCTCGCCGTCCGGCTGGTCCCAGTAGCCGTAGTGGAACGGCACGAACAGCACGCCGGCACGAATGCCCGTGATCCGCGCCCGTGCCCGGATCGCGCCGCGCGGCGAGGAGATCCGCACCATATCGCCCTCCGCCACACCGAGTTCCGCCGCATCGCGGCTGGACAGTTCCACCCACACCTGCGGCGCTGCGGCCTGCAACTGCGGCGCGCGAGCCGTCTTGGTGCGGGTGTGGAAGTGATACAGGGTGCGGCCGGTGATCAGGGCGAAGGGATACTCCTCGCTGGGCTGCTCATGCGGCGGCACGAAGCGGGCCGCCTTGATGATCGCCTTGCCGTCGGGATTGAGCGCGCGGTACTCGGTCGGTTCCACCGGCGTTCCCGTGATCAGGTCCTTGCCGTAGCTTTCGCAGTATTGCGGGGCAGCGAAGAACTCGCCGTTCTCGTACAATCGCTCGGCGCCATCGGGATACCGGTCGTTGCACGGCCATTGGATGCCGCCGCCACGCAGGCGTTCGTAGGTGATCCCGGTGTAGTCGCAGGGCCGGCCCGCGCTGCACCTCTTCCATGCCTCGAACGCCGATTCGGGGTCGCGCCACGGCGGCAGCGGGTCGCCGTCCTTGTCGCGGAAGTCCATGCGCCGGGCGTAGTCGAGGAAGATCTCCAGATCCGCTCGCGCCTCGCCCGGCGGATCGACCGCTTTCTCGGAGATGTGCACGGTCCGGTCGGCGTTGGTGAAGGTGCCGGTCTTCTCGCCCCAGGTCGCGGCGGGCAGGACGACATCGGCCAGTTCGGCCGTTTCCGTGCGGAACAGATCCTGCACCACCACGAACAGCCTCTCCTGGGCGAGGATGGACCGGATGCGCGACAGCTGCGGCAGCGACACCGCGGGGTTGGTGGCGCTGATCCACAGCATTCGGATCGTGCCCTGCTCCGCGTAGCGGAAGATCTGCATCGCGTGCGTCGGCGGCGCGTAGTGCGGAATGCGGTGGGTCTCGATGTTCCACAGCTTCGCCAATTCGGCGACGTGCTCGTCGTTGGCCCAGTTGCGGAAGCCGGCCAAGTCGCCGTCGGCTCCGCATTCCCTGGTGTTCTCGGCGGTGGGCTGGCCGTTCATCTGCAATATCCCGCAGCCGGGCTTGCCCAGCATCCCGCGCACGATGTGAATGTTGTTGACCTGCACTGCCGCTGCCGTCGCCTGGTGGGATTGGTAGAAGCCCTGCAACACGGTCGACAGCAGCCGCCGCGCGGTGCCGAGCAATTCCGCCGCCCTGCGCACGTCCGCGGCGGCGACACCGCAGATCTCGGCCACGCGCTCGGGGGTGTATTCGGCTACCGCCGCGGCCAATTCGTCGAATCCGACGGCGTTGGCGTCGATGTAGTCGCGGTCGATCCAGTCGTGCTCGATGATCTCGTGCAGCAGGCCGTTCATCAGCGCGACGTTGGTTCCCGGCAGCGGAGCCAGATGCACGGTGGCGGCCTTGGCCACGGGTGTCGGGCGCGGATCGACACACAGCAACGCGGGCGGTTTCGCTCCGGCCAGGCGGTCGAGCATGCGCGTCCACAGAACGGTCTGGGTTTCGGCGACGTTGTGTCCGAACAGGGCGATGACGTCGGCGTGATCGACATCGGTGTAGCTGCCGGGCTGACCGTCGCTGGCGAACGATTCCTTGAGGGCCTGGGCCGCGGTGGCGGTGCACAACCGCGTGTTGCCGTCGACATGGTTGGTGCCGATCGCCCCGTGCGCGATCACACCGAGGGTGTAGTACTCCTCCAGGAACAGCTGTCCGCTGGTGTAGAAACCCAGCGCACTCGGCCCCCGCTCGGCGAGCAATTCCTTGCTGCGCTGGACGATGCGGTTCATCGCCGTGTCCCAGTCGGTCTCCACCAAGCGCCCGCCGACGCGGATCAACGGCTTCGTCAGCCGGTCGGGCGAGGCGTTCGCCTGCCATCCGAACAGGTCTTTCGGTCCGAGCCGACCGTGGTTGACCCGGTCTCCCGCACGTCCGCGCACCCCGACGATGCCGCCGTCCCGCACGGCGATGTCCATCGCGTCGCCATTGCTGTGCAGGATCGACGCCGAGGGCACCCACTTCTCGACGTCCCGCTCGTCGACTCCGTCGGCCAGATGCATGTCCACGCGGACGGGCCACGGCTCCCCTGGTTGGTACGGTGTCCGGTGACCCCAGGGTTCGGCTATGCGGTCATGCCTGATCACCACCCGCGCGTACCCGGCATGTGGTGGGGCAGACAGAGTCCGGGGCGGTTCGTGCCAGACTGGCGTAGATGGAGCGAGCGAACGCCTTCCACGACGAGAAATCCGCGCCGACGGCCGGTGGGGAGAGCACGCGCACGGTGATCGTCGCTTTCGGCGTCAACGTCGCGGTGGCGGTGGCGAAGACGGTCGCCGCGACGCTGTCCGGCTCGGCGTCGATGGTCGCCGAGGCCGCGCATTCGTGGGCCGACACCGGCAACCAGATCTTCCTCCTGGTCGCCAACCGTCGCAGCACTCGCACCGCCGACGCGAAACGGCCACTCGGGTACGGGCGCGAGGCGTATGTCTGGTCGTTGCTTGCGGCGGTGGGTCTCTTCGTCGCAGGCGCCGCGGTATCGGTGTGGCACGGCATCACCGAACTGCTGCACGAAGGTGACAGCGGACAGGATTACGCGATCGCCTACCTCGTGCTCGGGCTCGCGTTCGTCTTGGAGGGCGCCTCGTGGCTGCAGGCCACCCGGCAACTCGGCGGCGAGGCCGAGAGCTTCGATCAGGACATCCTCGAGTACGTGCTGGAGACCTCCGATCCCACATTGCGGGCGGTCTTCGCCGAGGACAGCGCGGCGCTGATCGGCATCGTCATCGCGTTCGCGGGAATGGGACTGCACCAGCTCACCGGCGCCGCGGTCTGGGACGCGCTCGGATCGGTGCTCGTCGGCGTGCTGCTCGGGGTGATCGCCGTCGTACTCATCGACCGCAACCGGCGCTTCCTGACCGGCGAGCCCGCCTCGCCCGAACTCCGCGCCGCCGCCGCGGCCCGCATCGAGGAAATGCCCGAAGTGGCCGCGGTGCGCTTCGTGCGCTTGGAGTACGTCGGGCCCCGGCAGGTCTTCCTCGTCGCCAGCGTCGACCTGGTCGGCGATCCGGCCGAGTCGAGCATCGCGCTCACGCTGCGCTCGCTCGAGCGGGAGCTCGAACGCAATCCGCATATCGCCGACGCGGTTCTGACGATCGCCGCTCCCGAGGACGACACGTAGCGGGTGATGCGGGACCCGTGGCTGCGGGCCGAGTGACAAGCACCGGTGCCGAGCCTCCCGGCGCGCTGGACGGAGTCACGTCGTCCTCGGGCGGCATCGGGGAGCGCAGCGCCGACCCCCGCGGATCATGCGGCGACGGTCTCGTTTTCGCGCCGCACCGCCACGACCGCAGCCGTGCCACGGACGAGCAGCCGGGCGGCGAGCGCCAGCGCGGCGCTGATCACGATGGTGACCGCCATCGGGATGCCGGTCGCGGTGCCGCCCAGCCCGACCAGCGGGGACACCAGCGCGCCGAGCAGGAATTGCAGCGCGCCCAGCAATGCCGACGCGCTACCCGCGGCGTGTGGCGCCCGGCCGACGGCCAGCGCGCTGGCCGTGCCGAGAATCGCCGTGAACGAACTGACCAGGAAGAACAGCACCGGCAGAATCAGCGCCGCCGATGCGCCCGCGGCGAACAGGACCAGCAGCACGACACTCAGGGCCAGGATCACGCCCTGCCCGGCGGAGAGGATGACCTGCGGGCGCACACGCTTGGTCAGCCGCGAACTCAGCACCCCGACGGCCATCATGCCCAGCGCGTTGACGGCGAAGACCACGGTGTACTCGGTGGTCGACAGCCCGAGCACGTTCTCGATCACGAACGGGGACGCCGAGATGTAACCCATCAACCCGGCGAAGCCGAGCGCGAACACGAGGGTGTAGCCGAGGTAGCCGCGGTCGGCCACGAGGGTTCGCACGACACGGGCGGTGGCGGCGAGCCCGCCGACGTGGCGGTGTTCGACCGGCAGTGATTCCGGCACGACCAGCAGCGCACCGCAGAACATCACCAGGAAGATCGCGCTGAGGACCCAGAACTCGCTGCGCCAGCCGACCGGGACCAGCGCGCCGCCGAGCAGCGGCGCGACCACCGGCGCGATGCCTCCGATGCTGGCGAACAGGGTGAAGATCCGCGCCGCGGCCGCGCCGCTGACGCGGTCGGCCGCCACCGCGCGACCGATCACGATCCCGGCCGCGCCCGAGAAGCCTTGCGCGAAGCGCAGCACCACCAGCAGCCAGATGTTCGGCGCGAGCGCGCACAGCACCGTCAGCACGGTCGCGGTCGCCGTGGCCAGCAACAGCGGCCGCCGCCGTCCGAACCGGTCGGACAGCGGCCCGATGACGAGCTGCCCCAGCGCCAACCCGATCAGGAAGGTCGTCAGCGTCAATTGCACGCTCGACGCGCTGGTGTGCAGATCGGCGGCCAGCCCGGTGAACGAGGGCAGATACATGTCGGTCGCGAACGGCGCCACCGCGGACAGCAGGCCGAGCACCACCAGCAGCGGTCCGTTGACCCCCGGTGCGGTCGATTTCAGCACGTCGACACCTCCAGATACTTATTTATGCATAAGTAACTTACCATGGGGGGCATGAGTCGTGAATCCGACCTCCGCGAACTCGACGCCGCACTGCGGGAGCTGTCACGCGCCGTTCATCGCGCGGCCGAGCGCTTGACCAGGGTGGAGCCGCTCACCCAAGCCCAAGCCGAGGTGCTCCGCGTGATCGTGCACGAGCCGGGCACGGTCCCCGGGCGCCTGGCCGCCGTGACCGGCATGCAACCCAGCAACGTCAGCACCGTGCTGCGCCACCTGACCGAGCTGGGACTGATCGAACGCGAGACGGACCCGGCCGATCGGCGCAGCAGCCGGATCCTGCCCACGTCCAAGGCGATCGAGAATGCCGCCCGCATCGACGCGGCACGCACCCAGCTGGTTGTCGACGCGCTGTCCACCGTCGATGAAGACGAGGTCGACGCCTTGTTGGCCGCGGTTCCCGCCCTACGCGCTTTGGCCAGCGCCCTGCACAACTCCGGCTGACCCCGAACGATCTTCGCCTACGAGATGCTCGGCTCGGCCGCCGACGCCGAAGACGTCCTGCAGGAGACCTGGCTGCGGTGGGCGGGCGTCGACCTCGGCACCGTCCGGGATCAGCGGGCCTACCTGGTCCGGATTCGTCACCCGCCAATCGCTCGACCGGCTACGAACGCTGGGGCGGCGCAAAGAGTCCTCCGGCGGCCCCTGGCTGCCCGAACCGCTGCTCACCGCGCCCGACGTGGCCGAGGACGTCGAACCGGCCGACAGCGTGTCGATGGCGATGCTGCTGGTGCTGGAGACGTTGACGCCGATCGAGCGTGCGGTGTTCGTGCTGCGCGAGGTGTTCGATCTGAGCTACGACGCGATCGCCGAAGCCGTCGGCAGGAGCCCGGCGGCGGTCCGCCAGCTCGCGTACCGGGCCAGGGCGCACGTCGCGGCCCGGCGACCGCGCGGTGTGTGCCGCTGACGAGGGATCTGGCACCCACCGCGCAGCTCCTGAATCCTCCGGACTCCTGCGCGCCGACGGTAGGGCCGCGTCGTCCTCGGCCCCTCGGGGGGCGAAGCCGGGCGACCTGGTCTGCGCGGACCCCATCACCCGCTGGCGACTCCGGCCATGATCAGCTGGAGGTGGGCGTCTTCGATATCGCCCGCGCCGAAGACCTCGGCCAGCGCGGCGCGATCGATCTCCCCGCGCTCGGCGGCGAGCACCAGACCGAACGCCGCCTCGCGGGCCCGGGCGCCCGGTTGGTCCTCGACCAGCGCGGCCACTATGGCGGCGGTGTTCTCCCCGCTCCACACAGCGGGTACGGCCGCGGCGACCTCCGCGGCGGGCGGCGAGGCACCGCGGAACCACCGGCCGCCATCCCACCAGTAACAGAAGGACAGCAGCCCGATGCCCGCGCGCGGGTTCAGCAGCGGATTCGCCACCCAGATCGGCGCGCCCGCGTAGAGGTCCGGCATCGGCGCCCCGGCGTTGTAGACGGCGTCGAGAACAGGATCGTTCCACACGCCGCCGGACAGCACCGCCCGGTCGCCGGGCACGATCCACAGCGAGGAACCGCTGTGCTCGGCCCCTTCGAACAAGCCGAGCGCGGGCAGGACCCGCGGACCCCACGGGGAGCCCACCGCCACGAAGGCCGCCGACAGCACCGCCCAGCGCGCCACGAGCAACGGCAGCGCGGGCAGTCCCTCCTCCACCACCGCCGCGCCCGGCTCCGCCCCGGCCGCCGTCTCCGCCGGCCGCGACTGCCGATCGGCATGCCCGATATGGGCGGCGAGCCACACCGGTAGCCGGTCCCGCGGAAATACTTCGAGATCCGCTCGATAGACCTCGGCCGGGAAAAGGTGGTCGTCGGGGAACGGTTCGTCGCCGTAGTCGTAATCCGTCCGCACTTCACCGGATGCCGACACCAGAAGCAGATACCGCCACCAGGGGCCACCGGGCTGGGCGGCCGACGCTTCCCGGTGCCTGCGAACCAACGCCAGCACCTCCTCCGGAGGCAGGATCTGGACCGTGCGTCCCTCCGCGTCGGTGGCGACGACCGACGCCAGCTCGGCGGCGACCGTCAGCACGAAGACCGCGTGGATCTCGTGGCCGCCCCGCGGCGCGAGCCCGGTCAGCAACTCGGCGATCCGGCGGCTCGCCGGATCCGGTGGGGTGGGTCCGTCCGCGGACGGCGGCTCGGCTGCGGTCACGACGTGGCACCTCCTCGTTCGCGGCGCGAGGCTACCACCGCGCGGGAAACGAATGGTGCTGTCGAAAGCGACTTTTCGAGTCGGCCCATCGATTCATGCTGTGCGCGACGAGAATTCGCCCGGTCTTTGATGAAGGTTCAACTCACCGCGGTGTAATCCGATGACGTCGACCGCCGAGGAGGCGAACTGTGGGAAGCAACCCGAGAGGGCGCTTCGGCACCGCCGTGGAGCAACGGTGACCATCTACCTGCCCGACGGGTTGCAGTGGCTGGCCTGGGTGGCGGGCACGACCTGGCCGAAGGGTGACGAGGACGCCGCATGGGCGGTCTCGGAGGCATGGAAGACGGCGAGCAAGGAACTCCAGGCGCTGCTAGCGGCCATCGATGAGGCCGAGCAGACCACGGTGTCGGCCTACTCGCAGGGTGAAGGCGGGGCCGCGATGGGCGCCCGCTACGACGTCCTGCGCGCCGGGGATCAATCCCTGGAGGAGCTGGCGAAGCTGATGAGCACGGTCGGCGACAGCGCGTTCGACATGGGCACCGAGATCCAGGCGACCAAGATCACCGTGATCGTCACCCTGGCCTGGCTCGCGCTCGAGATCCTCTGGGCCTGGCTGTTCCCGCCGACCGCGCCCGCCGTCGAAGCGGCCGCGATCACCACCACCCGGTCCTTTCTCAAAGTGTTCGAGGACTTCGTCCAGAAGATCATCACGAATATCGCCGCCCGGCTCGGCGCCCCGACGGTCAAGCGGCACTTCTGGACGCGCGCGGTGCAGTTGCGGCCGGTGCTGCCGACGGCGAAGGGCTACGGCGTCTACGGCGTGCGGGCGATCGAGGCCGCCGCCATCACCGGAACGATCAACGGAGCGGTGCAGGTCGGCCAGCTGGCGGCGGGCAAGCGCCGCCACTTCAACGGCGGCGAGTTCGGACTGTCCATCCTCGCCGGTGTCGCGGGCGTGATCCCCGGCCGCGAGTTCGGGCGGTATCTCGGCAAAGGCATCGACAAAGTCGCGGGCAAGAACTTCGACAACGTATTCGGTCGGGTCGGCCGCGGCGCCGTGATCGGCGGCGCCTCCGGCGCGGTCGGCACCGTGTTCGGGAACGTGGCCGCGGGGGCGGTCACCGGTGACTGGTCGTCGTTCTCATCAGGTCCGGGCTGGGTCGGCGGCATCGCGCGCGGCGGCTTGGTCGGCGGAGCACGCGGCGGATTCGCGCTCGGCACACCGATTCCGCCGGGGCGCGGGGACATCCGCTCCTACGTCTGGATGCCGAAACCGTCGACCGGCAACACCGGACGCCCACCGGTCCACGACGGGTCGTCCACTGGAACCGGCGGGAGCAGGTCGGCGTCGCACACCGGCGCGGGCGGGAGCAGGCCCGCGTCGACGGCCACCGGCGCGTCGGCCGGGCGGTCGTCGCCCGCGGCGTCCACGGTCGCCGGTTCCACCGGCACCCCGGCACCGCATCCCGACGGCTCGGCATCCGGCGGCTCGCGCCCGGTCTCCGCTGTCGGCAGCGGCGGTGCCGCGTCCACCCACTCGGGCCGCTCTGGACACAGCGTGTATCACGACGCCACCAGTCAATACAGCGGAAGCGGACCATCCTTCCGGCCCGGCACCCCCGACACCATCAGCAGCGGGTCCGGGCACAGCGTGTTTTACGACCCCCCGAGTACATATAGCGGAGGCGGACCGTCCGCCCGACCCGGCACACCCGACACCGTCAGCACCGGATCGGGCCCCAGCGTCTACCACGACGCAACCAGTCAATACAGCGGAGGCGGACCGTCCATCCGGCCCGGCACCCCCGACACCATCAGCACCGGATCAGGCCACAGCGTCTACCACGACGCCGTCGGCACGAGTTCCTCGGGATCGAACTCCAGCTACTCCACCGGTTCCGGCGCGGGCGGGTCCGGTCACTTCACCGGTCGGCCCCCTACCTCGTGGGAGTCGTCGGTGGACGGCTGGAGTTCCACCGGAGGCCCGCCACCCGGCACCACGGGATCGGGATCTTCCGGGGCAGCGCGTATTCCGGTGTCCCCGCCCCCCGTTAGGCAACCGCCCGCGACGCCCGCACCCAGCGGACACGCCTCGTCCGGTGGCGGCCCCAGCCCCGCGGGTTCGCAGGTCACCGGTTCCTCGGGCACGCAAGGGAACCCGATCGCCACCAGCGCCGACGAGCCGTTCCTCGGTGAGGGTAAAGATCTGCGCGGCAAGGCCCGTCCGAAACAGTGGCCCTCGGTGGAGCCGTTGCCCGGCCCCTTCCAGCCGCCTCCCGGCGGTGCCTCGCAGCCGAGCGACTGGCTGCCGGGGCACCCTCCCCCGCAGGCCGACACACGAGCCGCCCCCGCAGGCCCCGAGGACGTGGATGTTTCGTTCACCCTCTAGACCGCCGACATCGAAGGGAGTGCCATGGCAGCCGATCGAGTAGAGGTCGACCCGGAGAAATTGCGCCGGGCATCGGAGCTGACCGGGGAGTTGTCGACCAAGGTCACCGCCATCGCGGAGAGACTGCGGAACACGCTGGGCGGCATCGAATCCGATGCCACCACGATGCCGTGGGGCGACGACAAACGGGGCAGGAAGTTCGCGCAAGGCGACAAGGGTTATCAGGCGGCTCGAAAGAACCTGCTCGACGGCGCGACGGGCGCCGCGCAAACCCTCCACGACATGTCGGAGGGCCAGCGCGCGGCCGCGGACTCGTTGACCGGCACCGACCAGGCGTCGGGCGGACAGCTGGGCGGGTGAGCGGCACATGGTGAACGAACGCCTGCACGCGGACATGGCCACGATGCTGGAGGGGCTCGGCGAGCAGTTGCGCGGAATCGCCGAACTCCAGAAGCAGCGTTCGCAGCTCACCGCGACGGTGACCGCCTGCGACAAACGCATCGAGGTGACGGTGAACGCCGACGGCATCCTGATCGCCACCAGGTTCGCCGACGACGTCCTCGATCTGAGCATCGAGGAGATCGCCGACACCGTGACGGCGGCCGTGCAGCAGGCGGCGGCCGAGGTCGCCCAGCGGAGCAGGGACCTGATGGCGCCGCTGCTGGAACGGAAGAACGCGCTGCCCAAGCTGTCCGAGATCATCGAAGGCGCTCCCGATCTCGGCGCGCTCATGCCGACCGCACCCGCCCCGCCGACGACGCCGCCCGATCCGGCGCGCTGGCCCGTCGACGATTCCGGCGTCGCGGGACCGCGGTCGGTGGTCGCCGACAACGACGACTGACGACGCGGTGCACATCCGAAGGAGCGGGGACCCGATCCCCGGCGGAGGAAGATGACGATGGCCCTCGAATCCAACACGTGGTCCGGCCTGGAGAACCAGGCGAAGGCGGGGTATCTGACGTTCGACCCGGCCGATGCCCTCGCCGCGGCCCGGGCCTGCGCCGAGCTGGTCGACGATCTGCTCGGGATGGCCGCCGCGGTGACCGACCTGCGGCTGAACAACTTCGCGCCGATCGGCACGCTGACCTCCGGCGCGCAGCTGGCGATGGCGTTCACCACCAAAGGTTCTCGCCTGCACACGATCCTCGGCGACCACGCGAAGATCGTCACCGACATGGGTGAGACCTACATCGCCGCGGGCAAGGCGTACACGAAGACCGACGGGGATTCCGGGGACACCTTCAAGGCGCTCAGCGCGCTGAAGATGCCGACCGAGGCGACGCCCTACACGCCGGGCAAGAAGGCCCCCGGTGCGCCCGACGCCGAATTCGACAAACCCAACGGTGGTTTCTCCTGGACGGACGGGGACGGCAACACCCACGTCGAGAAGGCGAACGCCGAGAGTTTTCCTTCCTCGTTGAAGGACTATCAGGGCGCGAAGGATTCCGGCGTCACGGCCAACATCGAGAACAAGGACAGTCTCAGCTTCGCCGAACTGTACGAGCTGGGGCGCGATCTCGATCCGCAACCGGTGCTCGCCGCCGCCGGCGCCTGGCACAGCCTGGCCAACGACCTGCTGAGCAGGCTGAACGATTTCGTGACCGTGATCTCCGCCGGCACCGAGGCGTGGGAGGGGCAGGGCGCCGCCGCGGCCGCGGACGCGGTCAGGTCCTACTCCGACGGCGTGCAGCCGCTGATCACGTCGATGATCGCGATGAGCCAGAATCTCGACTACACGGCGCAGTGGCTGCACCTGACCAAACTGAGCATGCCGGCGACACCGGATCCCGGGGACTGCTGCCCGGGGAGGGTGACCCGGCGGTACCGCAACGAGTGGCAGAAGCACTACGGCGAGGGCATGAAGAACACGGTGTCGGTGATGCCGGTGGTGAACGGGCCCATCGCCACACCGCAGCCCGGCGGGCAGGGGCAGAACCGACCGGGCGGCAACCAGAACCAGCCGGGCGGCAACCAGAACGCGCCCGGTGACAACCCCAACGGACAAGTGCAGGATCAGACGACCGCGGGCCGCAGGCAGCGCACCGGCTACGGAGACGAAGGCGCCGGCGACCAGAACCCGAGCCAGGACTATCAGGCGGGTTACCAAGAGGGCTACCGCGAGGGGCTGGCAGCCGGACAGGGCCAGGGCGGCTCCGAAGGCGCCGGTTCCGGTCCTGGTTCCGGAGCCGGCGTCCCCGGCGCCGACACGCAGACCGCGGGCGCTTCGCCCGCAACCGGTGGCTCCCTGCCCGCGGGCTACGACGCCGCCGGCCTCGGCTCGCAGTCGGAAGACGGATCGCCGGGCGGCGCGTCCGGTTCCGGTCCCGCAGGCCTGTTCGGCGGCGCCGCCGGGTCCCAGGGCAACACACCGCCCCCGCGCGGGTCCGGCGGGACGGGAAGTTCGGCGCTGCCGCGTGGCGGTGTGTCCTCCGGCGGACAGCCCGAATCCGCCGCGAGCAGCGGCATGGCGGAGGTGCCCTCGCTGGGTTCGGTCCCGCTGCCGCGCATGTCCGCCGGAACGGACGGCTCGTCCGGCGGGTCACCGGCGAGATCCCGTGGCACGGCTTCCGGCGCGGATCCGGCGTCCCTCGAAGACGCGCTGGCGCGGGCGACGGGCGCGGACCCGGCACAGGTGCGGTCGGTGCTCGACAACCTCCCGGGCCTGCTGAACGAGGACACCCTGGCGCAACTCACCGGGCTGCCGCCGGAGCAGGTGCGCTCGATCCTGGACAGCATTCCCGATGTCGTCGACGAGAACGCGCTGTCGGAACTCAGCGGAGTGGACCCGGCGGGCGTGCGGTCGGTCCTGGAGAACCTGCCCCGGGCATTGGACGAGCAGGCGCTCGCGGCGGCGACCCGCACGGACGGCCCGTCCTCCGCAGGGGCCGGCCTCGCCGCGCAGGACACGGCGTCGGGGGCGGCGCAAGGCGCCGGTTCGCTCGCCTCCGCGGGCCGGGAATTCCTCGGGCAGCTCGGAAAGGCGCTGACCGAGGGTCTGGACACGCTGACCCGATTCGGGAGCACGCTGCCGGGCGCGGAGAAATTGCAGGAACTGTTGCGGCAGTTCGATCCCGACGCGCTCGCGGCCGGGCACCCGCCCGTCGACGCCGCGGGCGCGGGCGGTGCGGGCTCGGCCCCCGGCGGTCCTGGAACCGGAGTCGGGGCCGGACTCTCGGAGCATCCGACGCAGCAATCCCGTGCGGCACAGCTGTTTCCGCGTGCGTCGCTGCCGGGCGCCGAGGCTCCGGTCTATCCTGCCGCGGCGGCCGCGCGGCACGATGGTGTGCCCGCGGGCGCGCCGATGATGGGAGCGCCCGGCGCCGCGGGTGGTGGCGCCGGGCAGGGCAACACCGCCCACAAGCCCGCCAAATTCCTGCAGTCCAAGGTCCATCTCGACGACGCCATCGGCGCCGTGCCCGACCGCGTGAAGCCGGTGGTCGACTCGTGAACCGGCTCTGGGAATTCACCGATCTGGAGTTCAATCTGCTCTGCGAGGAGGTCAGGCAGGGCGAGTTGCCCGCGCCGTTCGTCTTCACCAGCCGCACTCGGCTGGCGGCGGACTACGAGCAGGAGAAGGCCGAGGTCCGGCAGCGGCTGCTGCGGCGGCTCGACCACGATCTGGACGCCTTGGCGGGCGCGATCGCCAAACCCGACGTCTTCCTCGTCGCGCACGCGTGGAACGACCAGGACTTCGGCAATCCCGAAACGCGCGTCAGGGTGCACGCGGTCCGGCACCGGGCGCGCGGGTACGTGATCACCCAGCGGCCGGGTGAGACGCTCGCGCACAGCGGCGGATTCGACGCCTTCGAATGCGATCCACACGCCTTGGCCGACACGGTGGTCGGGCTCCTTCCCCGTTGCGGGGCCGGTGGGCTGGACGCCATCCGTCTCGCGCTCCCCGCCGCCCGGCCCGAACCCGAGCCGGACCGCCCCGCCGCCACGATCTCGGACAACGACGACGATGCCGACGACGTGTTCCGCAGCGCCGCGTTCTTCGACACCCCCGCCGTCAGCACGGGAATCGTCAAAGTGCTGCAGGGCCGCTCGAAGTACGGGCCGCGGGGACGGATCGAAGCGGGCCTGTTGTGGCGGGACCTGCCCGACGACGGACGTTATGTGATGCCCTTGGATCACCCGGCGCCGATCGCCACCGCCATGGGCAGCGACCGGCTGATCCTGTGGGTGCGCGACCGGATCGAGGAGATCCTCTCGCGGATGGATTCGCACATGGAAACCGAGGAGTGAGCACAACGGCGACCGAACGAACCGGTAACGGTTGCGTGAATCGCGGCTCGCGTGCCTGCCGCGCCGGGAAAGGCGACAACCATGAAACTGACAGTCATCGGCGGCACCGGACGGATCGGCTCGCAGGTGGTCGGGAAGCTGGCCGCGGCCGGGCACGAGGCCGTGCCTGCGGCGCCGTCCACCGGTGTCGACCTGATCACGGGAGAGGGCCTGGACCGGGCGCTGGAGGGAGCCGACGTCGTCATCGACCTGGCGAACTCCCCGACCTTCGACGAGGCGTCGGTGGATTTCTTCCGCATCTCCATGCGCAACCTGCTCGATGCCGGCGAGAAGGCCGGTGTCGGACATCAGGTCGTGCTGTCGATCGTGGGCGTCGACCGGGTGCCCGAGCTGGACTACTACCGGGCCAAGACCTTGCAGGAGGACCTGGTGCGGCTGGGCCCGACGCCGTACTCCATCGTGCGCGCCACCCAGTTCTTCGAGTTCGTGGACGCGGTGCTGTCCTGGACCTCCGACGACGACACCGTCCGGCTGCCCGCCACCCCGATCCAGCCGATGGCCGCCGCGGACGTGGTCGACGCGGTCGTGGAGGTCGCCACCGGCGCGCCGCTGGGCGGAGTCCGCGATGTCGCCGGTCCGGAGGTCTTCCGTCTCGACGACCTGGGCAGGCTCACCCTGGCCGCCCGGCGCGACAGCAGGACCGTCGTCACCGACGACACCGCGGGCATGTTCGCCGCCGTCTCCGGCGACGTTCTCACCGCCGGCACCGGCGCGCGTCTGGCCCCGACGCACTACCGGGATTGGCTGGAGAAGCAGCACTGAACGAAGTTCTCAGGCGAACGGCCATCGGGTCAGGCGGTCGTCGGCGCGTGACTCGTACGGTCGCGCGCCGAGTGCCCGCGCGCGGTCGCGTGCCGCGAGTACTTCGTCGCGCGCGCCGGGGAGACCGAGGATTCCGCGCGCGGTTCCGCGGTAGAGCCCGGACGGACCGAGACACACCAGTCCCGGCCACTGCACCAGCAGCGTCTCGCCCCACCCCTGGGTGAGCGGTTCCAGTCCGGCGGTGAGCTCGACCACCCGGTCGCGCTGCCCTGGCGCGCGCTGACCCACCGTGAGCAACGCTTCGATCAGCAGCGGCACCCGCACGACGACACGCGGACCGTGCCACCTTCCCGGCAGGGCGACGATCGATTCGATCGACGCCATCGCCCGCTCGTGGTCACCCAGTTCCGCCGCGGCCATCGCGACCACGAGCGCGAAGTCCTCGTCGAAATCCTCGGCCATGCGATCGGCCTCGGCCAGTGCTTCGCCGAGGCGTCCGCGGTGCCACAACTCGATCGAACTGCTCGTCAGCACCGAGGCCTCGGCGAGCAGGCGGGCCCGATCGTCGACCGTCCCGAGGTCGGCGGCGAAGCGCGCCATCAACTCCTGGGACCGGCCGTAGTCGCCGCGCAGCACCGCGAGCATCACCTGCCACCACAACTGGGTGGCCGCGAGGTCGGTGCCGCCGTCGGCGGCCAAGCGCGCGAACTCCGCCGACAACCGGCGGACCAGCCGCATGTCACCCGCCTCCAACGCGCAGATCCGCCGCAGATGAACCGCTGTCGCCCGGACCGCACGGTCGTGACCCGCGAGTTCCTCGAGTTCCTCGGCGATCTTGCGCCGGTCGGCCACGGTGACCGGATCCCAATTGCACACGAACTCCGCCAGCAGCACCTGCGGCCACGACCGGCTGCCCGGTGCGCTGCGCGCCCGCGCCTCGGCCAGGGCGTCGAGATCGCCAGGGAGTCCGTGAATCGCGCGATCGGCGGCCTCGATCGCCTCCACCTCCGCGACCAGATCGGCGTCGAGGTCGAGGCGATGAGCCAGCGCCTGCGCCCGCAGTCCCGACGAACCCGCCTGCACCACACCGTATCCGGAGAAGTACCCGGCCACCCCGCGCGGCGCGGCCAGCAGGGCGGTGCGCGCCAGCCCAGACCAGTCGCGGCGCTCACCACATCGCCGCCCGGCCCGGTCGAAGCACGCGGCGGCCTCGTCGTAGTGGCCGAGGCGGTTGTGCGCTTGTCCCGCCAGCCGATTCAACTCGATCACCGACCCCGCGTCGCCGGGATCGGCGTGGCGCATGCCACGGGCGGCGAGCTCGGCGCACTCGGTGGCCGCGTCCCGCGACAACGCCTCCCGCGCGGCGGCGGCGCAGGCGCGCGCCGCCGTGGCGTCCGGCGCATCGAGCGCGGCGGCGCTGCGATGCAACGCCTGCGCGGTGAGCGCGCCGGGTCGCAGGTCGGCAAGTGCTTCCGCGATGCGCTTGTGCAGCAGCGCCTTTCGCATGCGGCCGAGCGTGGCGAGCACGGCGGCGCGCACGAGTTCGTGTCCGAAGACGACGGCGTCGTCGCGCACTGTGACGACTCGCGCGGCGACGAGTTCGGCGATCCGGTCGTCGAAGCGGGGCGCGCCGTCGGCGGCGGCGGCCAGTCCGATCGGGGCCCGCGGGCCGATGACGGCCAGCACCTCGGCGAGCGCTCGCGCCGACAGTGACACCGCGCCGAGTTTCGCCGCCGTGAGCTCGGTGGCGGCGCCCCCGGCGTCCAGCGAACGCCCCGCCCGCACCAGATCGCACAGTTGCGCCGCCACGAAAGGGCTGCCGCCGCTCAACTCGACGATCTGGGCGCGCACCCGCAGGCCGGCCGCACCCGCGCCTGCGCGCACCAGCTCGTCCATCGCCGCGTCGGGCAGCGGCGAAAGATCGATCGCGACATGGGCGCCCGCGCGGCACAGCAAGCGCACGGCCGCCTCCACCTCGGCCGGAAGCGGCTCGGGCCGGACGGTGAGCAACAGAAGGACGGGATGGGCGCGCAGCACCCGCATCGCCGCCGCGATCGTCCGCACCGAGTCGGGGTCCGCCCATTGCACGTCGTCGATGACCGCGACCACGCGGCCGGTCTCCCGGGCGACGTCCGCGAACAAGGCCGCGAGCGCACGCGGTGTCGGGACCTCCGGGACCGCGCGCCCGGCCAGGGCGGCCTGATCCAGCCACGGCGTGAGCGTCGCCTGCGCCGCAGCGCCGACGCCGCTGCTGCCCGCGGTGAAGAAGGCCGAGTCGCCGTGGCGTCGCACGGCGTCCTCGACGACGGCCGTCTTGCCGATGCCGGGCGCGCCGCGCACCGTCACGACGGTCAGCCCGCGCCGCGACCGTTGCCTGGCGCGGTCGAGCACCGCGGCGACGTCCTCCCGTCCGACGAGGGCGGATCGTCCCGCCGCCGGAGTCGTCGACGGTGCGGCCGGATTACGGATCTCGTTCTCCACCCGCGCGGTGTCGGGCGCGGGATCGAGCCCGAGATCGTCCCGCAGCGTGCGCCGCAACCGCGCGAGGACATCCAGCGCCTCCGCGATCCGCCCGCAGTCGCGCAGCGCCAACGCCAGCAGACGGGCCGTGCCCTCGCGATGCGGATGCCGGGCGCGTTCGTCGGTGAGCAGCGTGACCGCGTGCCGCGCCCGGCCGAGCACCAGCAAGCCCTCGGCGCACATTTCCACCAGTTCACAGCGCAACTCGTCCAGACGCGCCCGTTCGGGAGCGAGTTCGGCGACGTCGCCGACATCGGCCAGCGCCTCGCCGCGCCACAGCCGTAACGCCCGTTCGAGGAGGTCGACCGCGCCGGCCACGTCACCGTCGGCGTACGCGGCTCTGGCGTCCCTGGACAGCACGTCGAGCAGATCGAGGTCGGTGCCCGATCCGCCGCAGCGCAGCACGTAGCCGTTCGAGCTGGTCTCGATCCGGACTTCGGGCAGCGGCCGCAGCGCCCGCCGCAACCGCGACACGTAGCCCTGCAGGGTGACCAGGGCGCTGTCGGGCGGGTTGCCCCGCCACAGAAGTTCGCACAGATGATCCGCGCTGCGGGAGGTGCGCTCGGCGGCGAGGATCACCAGCAGGTCGGCGTGCTTGCGCGCCGGGATGGTGCGGCGGGCGCCGTCCGGCCCGCGCACCTCCAAGGGGCCGAGCACCGCGATGGCGGGTGCGTCGGCGCCGGACCCGCCGCGCACCAGCGTCACACCAGCGCCCTCGCCGACCCTTGGCTCATGACACACACGCAAGCACTCCTGCCAACCCCGACCACCGGCGACGAGCGGACCGTGGCCGGCCGCCCCTCTCGCGAGACTGTACTGCGGATGTGCGGCGCCGCGCTGACCATCGGCGGGGCCCTGTGCATGGCGGGCGGCACACTGCACCCGATCGTCGCGGGCAAGGGCCATTCGGTCGAGGCGCTCACCAGTCCCGGCACGCCGATCGCGCAGACGCTGCTCGGTATCGGCACCGTCCTGCTCGTGCTCGGCCTGCCGGGCATGTACGCCTGGCTGCGACCGCGACTCGGCCCGGCCGGATTCGCCGGCACGGTCGCCTATCTGCTCGGCAATATCGTCACCGCGACCGGTCATCTCACCGTCGAACTGTTCGTCGCCTACCCGTTCGCGTCCGATCCGCGGACCGCGCACCTGATCGCGGGCAACGACAACATGATCGACACGACCGCGTTCGCGCTGTTCAACTCGATCGGCGGCGTGGTGATGCTGGCCGGTATGGGCCTGCTGGGCGCGAGCCTGCTGCGCCACAACGCGATTCCCCGCTGGATCGCCGTGCTCACGCTGCTCGGCATGGTCGGCTTCTTCCTGCCGATACCCGCCACCCAAGGGCTGTCCGGTTTCATCTACGAGGCGCCCCGCGGCATCGCCGTCGCCGCCATCGGTGTGCTGATGCTGCGCAGCCCGGCGGGATTGCGCCGCTGGGCGGCCCGCGGCGGGGCAGCGCAGGACGACGAGCGCACCCCGTGATCGGTCCGGTTCGAGCCGGGATGTCCGCACCATGGCCGTGGCGCCGGGGTGCGGACATCCGCGCTCATTCGGCAGCCGCGCCCACCGTGGACAACTCCCAGAAGCCGGCGTAGCGGCCACCGAGGCGCAACAGCTCGTCGTGGGTGCCCTCTTCCACGACTCGGCCGTCGTCCAGGAAGACGATGCGGTCGGCCCGTCGGACGGTCCGCAGCCGGTGCGCGACCAGCACCACCGTCCGGCCCGCCATGAGCCGTTCGATGCCGTCGTGAACGGCGGCCTCGTTCACCGGGTCCAGCGCGGAGGTCACCTCGTCCAGCAACACGATCGGCGCGTTCTTCAGCAACGCCCGCGCGATCGAGACGCGTTGGCGCTCACCTCCCGACAGCAGCGCGCCGCCCTCGCCGACGTTCGTCGCCCAGCCGCCGGGCAGGCGCTCGATCACTTCGTCCAGCCCGGCCGCGGTCGCCGCCGCCCGCACTTCGGCTTCGGCGGCGCCGGGACGGCCCAGACGCACGTTCTCCTCGATCGTGCCGTCGAACAGGTAGACGTTCTGGAATACCACGGCGATCCGTTCCCGCAGCGCTTCGGTGCTGATCGCCCGCACGTCCACACCGCCGACGCGCACCGCGCCGCCGTCCACGTCGTAGAACCGCGCGAGCAATTGCAGCAGTGTGCTCTTGCCCGCGCCGGACGGCCCGACGATGGCCACCCGCTGCCCCTCCGGGACCGACAGCGACACGCCGTCGAGCACGGTACGGTCGCCGTGCCGGAACACGACGGACTCGAACGCCAGGTCGTGGCCGGCCGGCCGAACCGGTTCGCGAGGTTCGGGCAGCGGCTCGGCGCGCAGCACGGTGTCGAGCCCGCTCAGCACGGTCCGCGCGCTGCGCAGCTTGCCACCGATCTCCGACAGCGACAGCAGCGGATCCGCGCAGCGGGCGACCAGCACCAGCAGCGCCAGCATCTCCGCCGCGCCTGCGTCACCGCCGAGCGCGAGGTAGGCGCCGAGGGCCAGCAGCACGGTGAACAGCGCTTGGACGGTGAGCGTCAGGCCGACCATGCCGGGCAGCGCGGACAGCACGGCGCGGCGGGAGGCGCGCTCGAGTCCCGACAGCGCGTCGTCGAGCAGCCGGAACCGTTCGGTCGTGCGGCCACCGGCGCGCAGCACCGGCTGTGCCTGGAGATATTCGACGACCCTCGCGGTGGCCTCCTCGGCGCGCTCGACGCGGTCGGCGTCGGTGGCGGCCATCGCGCGTCCGGTCCAGATCTGGATGGCCGCCACCACCGGCACGGCGACCAGCGCGGCCAGCCCCATGTGCCAGTCGAAGGCGAGCAGCACGGCGACGATCGTCAGCGGCGTCACGCAGGCGGAGATCATCGGCGCCAGCAGATGCGCGATCACGCTCATCGCCTGCAGCACACCCTCGCTGGCGAGGACCGACACCTCGCCGACGCGACCGGCGGTGAACCAGCCGAGCGGCAGCCGGGCCAGGTGATCGCCGAAACGGTGATAGACGCCGCCCAACAACGTGGTTCCCACCAGGAACCCGGACAGATCGCTGCGATAGCGCAAGGCCGCGTAGCAGGCGATCGCCGCCCCGAAGGCGATCAGCCACGGCCAGGCGTCGGCGGGCGTGCTCCCGAGCAGGGCTCGCAGCACCGGAACCAGGAGAGCGTAGGACAGCCCTTCGGCCACCGAGGTCGCCGTCATCAGGGCCACGGTGCGACGTACGGCCGGGGCGTACTCGTGTCCGAGCACGCGCAGCAACATCCGGATCATCGCAGCTCATCTCCTCGCGGTGTCTGGTCGGCGAACGACGGCGCGCGCACACCATGCTTGCTCCATGGCCCGAATTCACGCCGCAGCATGGCGCCGAGGGTTTCGGTCTTCTCGGTGAGCGGGGGCCGGTGGGAACGCCAGAATTCGGCGAACCTACCGTTGCCGGCCAGCAGTTCGCCCGGCTTGCCGCGCTCGACGATCGACCCGTTCTCCAGCACGACGACGGTGTCCGCGTCGGCGATGGTTTCCAGCCGGTGGGCGATGACCAGGATGGTCCGATCGCCGTCCAGCGTCGCCAGGGCTCGGCGCACCGCCTGCTCGGTGTGCGGATCGGCGAAGGCGGTGGCCTCGTCGAGCACCAGCACGGGAGTGTCGGCCAGCAGCGCGCGTGCGATCGAAAGCCGTTGCGCTTCACCGCCCGACAGCTCGGCTTCCGCACCGAGCACGGTGTCGTAGCCGCGCGGCAGTTCGAGGATCCGATCGTGGATGTTCGCCAGCCGGGCCGCGCGCACCACGTCGCCGAAGTCGGCGTGCGGCACCGCCAGCGCGATGTTGTCCGCGACCGACGCGCGCAGCAGCCGCACGTCCTGGAAGACGAAGGAGACCATCCGGTAGAGCGCCCGGCTGCCGAGTTCGCGCAGATCGACACCGCCCAGCAGGACCGCGCCGTGGGTGGGGTCGAAGAATCGGGGAAGCAGCTGAACCAGCGTGGACTTCCCGCTGCCCGACGGCCCGACGACCGCGGTGACCGTCCCCGGCTCGAGCACCAGGTCGATGCCGCGCAGCACCTCGTGCTCGGTGTGGTAGCCGAACCGCACGTCCCGCAGTTCCACCCGATGTCCCCGCGGCGCGATCGGACGCGAAGGCTCCGGCAGCGACGGCACCGCGAGCACTTCCCGGATCCGGCCGACGGCGCGCCGGGCCGCTTGCAGATCGTCGAAGCCGTGGCCGAGCGCCGCCACCGGAGCGGTCAACCCCAGGCCGAGCAGCAGGAAGGGCAGCAGGTCCGGCGGGGCCATGGCGCCGCCCGTGATCAGGACCGCGCCACCGGTCAGCACGACCAGCAGCACGAACGGCGGCGACAGCACCACCTGCATCGCCGCGCCGAGTCCGGCCAGACCGCGCACCATACGCAGAAAGGAGTCCGTGAAATCGTCTGCCGCGGTGCGGAATTTCCGGTGCGCGCGCTCACCGGAGCCGAACGCCTTGACCACCCGGATACCCTGCACGAATTCGACGGTCGCGCTCGCGATGCGCGCCATTCCCGCGTCGAACTCCTTCTGCTCACGCAGGCGGGCGGGGGTCATCATCAAGGGCACCAGCGCCACTGCCAGCGCCACCGGCAGCAGCGTGATCACCGTGAGCCGCCAGTCCACGGTGAACAGATAGATCAGCGACACCAGCGGCACGACGAATGCGGCGACGAGTTCGCCGGGCGTGTGGGCGATGAGCGGGTGCACGGTACCGACGTCCTTGCCCACGATCTTCGCCAGCTCGCCGGCGCCGCGCCGGGCGAACCAGCCGATCGGCACCCGCCCCAGTCGCGCGGCGAGTTTCCGGCGGAAGGCCAGTTGCACCCGGCTGTCGAGCAGGTGCCCGATTCCGGACGACGCGGCCGTGAACAGCAGCCGGACGAACAACCCGGCCGCACCCGCGACGACGATCATCCGGACATGGCCGTGATCGACCGGGCCGGGCGACAACAGCGTCCGGCCCAATTCGACGACCGCGAGCAACGGCGCCAGACCGGCGACGGCACCGACGATCTGCAGGACGACGACCGCGGCGAATCCGCCCAGGTACGGGCGCAGCAGCGCGGTCATACCTCCGCCCGCCGGGGAATCGCCGTCCGGCGAGGGTGGTGTGGATTGCTTGCTCGCCTCGGCGATCTCGATGGTGGTCATCGTGCTCTCCTCTCGACCGATCGCTCTGCGCCTACGCCGTTTTCGAGCCGGGCGCCGGGACCAGCGCGCGGCGGAGCACGGCGGCGAATTCGGCGCTCTGGCGCCGGGACACGTCGGCGGACCGGATCGCCTGCGATCCGTGGAACGTGCCGGGCCACTGGTGCAGCTCCACCGGCACGCCCGCTCGCAGCAGGCGCAGCGCGTACTCGATGTCCTCGTCGCGGTTCGGGCAGTACTCGGCGGTGGCGATGTAGGCGGGCGGCAGGCCGGACAGATCCGTGGCGCGCGCCGGTGCGGCATACGGCGTCGCGGGCGCGCCGGCCAGGTAGTGCTGCCACATCTGGGCCACTTTCGCCCGGGTCACGAAGGGGGTATCGGTGAAATTGCGCGCCGACCACGCCAGCTGACGATCGTCGAGGACGGGTTGGTTGAGCAGTTGGAAGCGGATCGGCGGCCCTTGCTCGTCCCGGGCCCGCAGCGCGACCGCGGTCGCGAGCCCAGCGCCCGCGCTGTGCCCGCCGATCGCGATCCGCGCCGGGTCGATGCCGAGTTCGGTCGCGTGCTCGGCGGTCCAGGCCAGCACGGCGTAGACGTCGTCGGGCGCGGCGGGGAACGGATGCTCGGGAGCCAGGCGGTAGCCGACCGAGATCACCGTCACGCCGGAGTCGTCCGCCAGCAGCGTGGCCCACGGATGTTCGGTGTCCAGGTCGCCCATGACGAATCCGCCGCCGTGCAGCCAGATGAGGGCGCCGCCCTCGGCCCTGGCCGGCCGGTATATCCGTATCGGCACCTCGGCATCGCCCGGCACCGTGCGGTTTTCGACCGACATGCCCGCGATGTCCGGCACCGGGATCGCGGCGGCCAACTCGGCGAGATGCTTCCGGGCGATGGCGGGGTCGCTCAGATCGGCAGGGGGGAAGAACGAGACAGCGGCCTCGAGTTCGGGATCCAGAATCATGCGTCGATGGTCGCGCCGTCCTGGCTCACTCGGCTTCCGGCGACAGGAGTCACCGTCTACGTGAACGCGCGTACGAGAACGCCGCTCGGCTGCGCGGGTCGTCGTAGTCGATCACGGAGGTCTACGGCATTGTGCGGCACCGGGATTCGCAGGATGCCGCGATCCCGTGGCGTCGCGGACCCGATCACTACGAGGAGAACCCCACCAGACCGGTCTGGTAGGCGATCACGACCAGCTGCGCGCGGTCGCGCGCACCCAGTTTCACCATCGCGCGGCTCACATGGGTGCGCGCGGTGGCGGGACTGAGGAACAACGCGGCGCCGATCTCGTCGTTGCTCATGCCCTCCCCCACCAGCGCCAGTACTTCGCGCTCGCGGTCGGTCAGCACGGCGAGCCGGTCCTCGGCGGACTTGGCCGCCCGCCGCCGCGCGGTGAACTGGCCGATGAGCCGCCGGGTGATCCGGGGCGCGAGCAGTGCGTCACCCGCGGCGATCACCCGGATGGCGTGCAAGAGTTCGGCCGGGCCCGCGTCCTTGAGCAAGAACCCGCTCGCCCCCGCCTGCAACGCGTCGAAGACGTTCTCGTCGGTGTCGTAGGTGGTGAGGATGAGCACCTTCACCCGCTCCATCCCGCCGGCCTCGGCGATCTGCGCGGTGGCGCGGATGCCGTCCAGCCGTGGCATGCGGATGTCCATCAGGACGACGTCGGGGCGGGTGGCGCGGGCGAGTTCGACGGCCTCGGCACCGGTGGTGGCCTCACCGACCACCGTGATGTCGTCTTCCAGGTCGAGCAGCACCTTGAAGCCGGAACGGACCAGGCGTTCGTCGTCGGCGAGCAGGACTTTGATCGGCGGTGTCGAGTTCACAAGCGCGTTCCGACCGGTGTCAGGGGCAGGCGGGCGGTGACCTCGAACCCGCCCTCCGGACGCGGTGTGGCGTCGAGTTCACCGCCGAGCAACCGGCAGCGTTCGCGCATCCCGGCGATGCCGCGTCCGGGTGTGCCCGCGCTGTCGGTCCGTGCCCCGGCGGCGTCGCGACGGCCCTCGTCGACCACACGGATCCGCACGGCGTCGATGCCGGGTTCGAGCGCCACCGTCACCCTGGTCGGGCCGACATGCCGGATCACGTTGGTGATCGATTCCTGCACGATGCGGTACGCGGCGCTGCCCACCGCGCTCGGCAGCGGCGTCACCGGGGCGGTCTGCTGGAAAGCGATGTCGAGCCCGGCTTCGCGGGCCTTGCCGACGAGTTCATCGATCTGGCCGAGCCCGGGGTACGGTTCGCGCTCGTCGCCGTCGCGGAGTACACCGAGGATCGCGCGCATCTCCCGCAGCGCCCGCGAGCTGGTCTGCTCGATGGTGCGCAAGGCTTCCCTGGCCTGTTCCGGTCGCTTGTCGAGCACGTGTGCGGTGACACCGGATTGCACGTTGATGATGGCGATCGCGTGGGCGACGGTGTCGTGCACTTCGCGGGCGATCCGCAGCCGTTCGGCGTCGACCCGCGCCCTGGCCTCCTCGTCGCGGGAGCGCTCGGCGAGTTCGGCGCGTTCCTGCGCGTCGGCGGCGATGACCCGGCGGGATCGGACGGATTCGCCGAGGATCGTGCTGATCACGGAGGCGCCGATCCGGAAGAACACCCACCCGATGGCCACGAGCGGCTCGACATCCGCCGCGGCGATCAACCAGCCGACGGACAGCACCGTGATGCCCGCGCCCGCGACCATCAGCGACCGCCGCCCGTCGCCGTAGGCGGCCAGGGTGTACAAGGCGACGAAGAGCCCGAGATATGAAAGCCGGTCGGGGAAGCCGAGACCGAAATAGATCAGGCTGGCCACCGCCGTGACCGCGAAGACCGCGACCGGCTGCCGGCGTCGCGCCGCGACGGCCAGACCGCTGGCGATCAGCAGCACATAGCCGAAACCCGTCACCGGCGTGTAGGCCGGTTCCAGCGGCACCGGTATCGCGGCGCTCTGCACCTGGATCACGGTGACGAACAGCGCCAGCAGGACATCGGGGAACCAGGCGGGCCGACGTGACAACCAGGCGGACAGCCGTCGTGACGCCGCCTGCTGACCCATGCCGTGAGCGTACGGCATTCGCGCGCTCCCGCGCCGCGCCCCGGATGCGCGAGCGGCTACGACAACCGACGCAGCCGATCGCCGTCGTCTACGCGAATGCGCGTAGGCAGCGACTCCGGCCGACCGCGGCCGGCGAGATCGACCTTCCCGGGAACCCGATCACCGCCACAGACCGCCGCAGGGCAGCTCCGGCAACTCGACGTGGACGTCGTCATCGATCGTGACGATCAGCTCCGGGTGGCTGTGCGCCAAGTCGGCGGCCACGCTCCTGGCCTGTTCCGCGCATGCCCGGTAGTCCAGGACCAACGCGCCGGATTCGATATGAATGTGTCGGATATGCTGCGGGTTCGTCATGCTGACCGCACTGTCCGTCCGGCCTGCTCCGCGCCACCCTTGGACATCGATCGCAAGGCGGTCGAGCCATGCGCCGGACCGGACATCCTATGGCTCACGTTGCGGAACTCCTCATAACTTAGAGTGGGAGGCGCTGTTCACTTCCCGATCGGCGGCCGTGGGACCGGCCCCTGCGGAGAGGTGTCACCCACCTCGGCAATGTACTACAAAGAATAACGAGTAACTTACCAGCTACTGCCGATGCACTCCAGAGGGAGCGCATCGGCGTCCGGCGACTCAGCGCGGCGGCTGGCTCATGTCTCGATTCATGGTCGGGATCTCGATGCTGATCGGCATCCGCAGTTCCGCCAGATACAGCAGCGCCGCCCTGCGGAGGAATTCGTCGAACAGCCAGTAGGCGTCCGGCGCGAGCGGCACCACGGGCAGCAGGCCTTCGCGCACGGCGATGAACGGCCCCCAGCTCACCCGCAGCAGCGGGTCCCAGACCGGCTCCCTGGCGATGGCAAGCCCGTCGGCGATCCGGTCGCCGAGCAGGAAGCGAGTGAAGGCGCCGAGCACCGGCTTGGTGAGGACGGTGAAGTCGAGGTTGGCCCCGAGCCGCAGCAGCCGGTCGGCCAGTTTGGCGCCCTCCGGGGTCGGCGCCAAGATCGGATCCAGCACCTGCGCGGCCTGCGAGTTCGCCTCCGCCCACGAGTTGGGTATGTACTCATCCTTGATGCCGAGCATGTGCGCGCCCACCTGCCAGGAATGCAGGAACGCCTCCGACTCGGCGGGCGGGATCGGCACCTGCCACGCGGTCAGATGCTTCATCACGGTGGTCGGCAGGCTGTGCCAGGTGACCATCATGTCGTTCTGACTGATCGGAATGTCCTCCTCGGCGGAGGACGCCCAGTGCGGCGACTGCGGCAGCAGGTGACGCACGGCGGCATGGACCAGCCGGGTCTTCACACAGGTCACGACCATCTCGCCGTCGGGACCATAGGCATTCGCGGTCCCGATGTCGTAACCGAGTTTGGCGGTCTTCAAGATGCGGTCCTTCAGGTCGTGACCGCCCTTGGAGTAGTAGACCGCCCGCGCCTCCTTGGGAATGACCGTGCTCATCATGCCGCTGGCCAGCCCGTAGAGCACGCCGAGGTACAGCCCGCGCTTCTTGTTGAAATCGACGGCGGTGGCCAGCTTGCCGCGATCGGCCCACTGCGGCAGCTGACGCGCGTACTCCATGAAGTCGCGCAGATCCGCCGGCAACCCGTCCGGCAGAGGCTGACCGTTCGTGGTCCAGGTGCGCAACAACTCGTTGACCCTCGGCACTTCCCCCCGGTCGATCACGGAGGCGACCAACTGATCCGCCTCCGGATCCCAGACGGTGAGCGGGTCGGCTCCTTCGCCGTAGCCCGCCACCGAACCCTGCGGCGACCACGTCCACGGCTCCGCGCGTGCCGGGGTCACCATGGCCAGGGCGCCGAACGCGCCGAGCACCCCACCGGCCTTCAACGCGTCGCGCCTGCTGAATCCATCCATGTCTGCGCCACTCCTCATTGAGCCGAGCGCCGCCGTGATGATGCGACGAAAGGCCGGCGACACTCGTTCATCGCCGTCGCAGCGATAAGAACAGTCATTAACTTAGCAAGCAACACGGCCAGTTGTCCTTACTTTTCCGCAACTTCGCGGTACCGATCACACCACGGCGCACGACCAGCCGGATCACCCAGTTCGCGTGCATGATCAGCATGTTCGATGCAGTCGGACGCAGGTCCAGCAAGCCGGCTCCGGGCTGATCTCCGACGAGACGGCAGGAAAACAGGGCCCATCGGTCGATCTTTTCTCTGCTAATTACTAGTCACATAGAAGCAGCAGCGCCCGCGCTGTCCCCCAGCGCGACCGAAGAGTTCCCGGCACAACGAAACGGGCCGGGCGGTTGTACCGCCCGGCCCGTGTTCGGTCGCGGTCAGCGACCGCTGTGGCTGTGCTGTCCGCCACGCACCTTCGCTTCGTTGGGCTGCGCTTCGGCGCCCTTGCGGCCGGCCTCGCTCGGATCGGCGGAGTGACGATCGCCGAAGCTGCCGGTGCTGGCCTGGCCGCCGCGACGCGCCTGTTCCTCGGTGTCGGAACGGTTGCCGAACTGGCCCGGGTTGTTCTGGTCTGCCATCACTTGCTCCTTTCGGTAGCGGATGAAACCGACTGTGGCTCTTCGCGCCACGTCTTGGTGCTACCCGGCCCGCAGCCGTCGAATCAGCCGCGGAGCTTCTTCACACGATCGAAAAGAACTGTCCGGTCACCGCTTACGCGAACACCTGTCGCCGACCGCTTCTCGCCGCACGAACATCGCCACGCGCGACCACATGCGCCACCGTCAGGAGCGACGTGCGTCGAGCTTGTCTATATCGCCGAGAACCCGTTCGTGCCAGGCTATTTCGGCTTCCATCCGCATGGTGGCATGTTCCACGATGAGGTCGTCGGCCATGGTCTGGTCGGGCCAGCGGCGGTCGAGCTGATGCTCGATCCTGGAGCGTCGCGCCCGCAGTGCGGCGAGGCGGTCTTCGAGGTATCCGCGCAGCAGTTCGCGGTCGAGGTCGTCGCTGACCGCCAACGCGAGATCCACCGGGTCGGGCCGGATGTCGACTTCGGTGAAGGCTTCGTCACGCAGGGCGCGCAGTTCCCTGCGCCCTTCGGCGGTGATCTCGTAGACGGTGCGAGCGGGAAGCGCGCCGTCCTGCTCGGTGCGCAGCGGCCGGATCAATCCCTCGCCCGCCATCCGGTGCAGGGCGCCGTAGAGAGACCCCGGCTTGACCCGTGACCACAGGTCGGCACGGTCGAGGCGAGCATCGCGGCGCAGCTGATGTCCGTGCATCGGACCGCGTTTGGCGAGGGCGGCGAGGACGAACAACCGGGTCTCGTTCACCGATCTAGTCTGACACGACTACTCGCATTTGAGTACCCTGCCGGTTATGGCTGTTCGACCGATCCTCATCGCGGGCGATCCGCGACTGACCACGCCCGCGGTCCCCGTCACCGTTTTCGACGACGACCTCGCCGCCTTCATCGACGACCTGTTCGACACCAACACCGCGGCCAACGGCGCGGGCTTGGCCGCGAACCAAGTAGGAGACCCACGAGCGGTGTTCGTCTACGACCTCGTCGACGGGGGCCGGCGGCACCGCGGGCACGTGATCAATCCGGTCCTGCGGACATCCCCGATCCCGGAGACGATGCCGGACCCCGACGACGACGTGGAGGGATGCCTGTCGGTACCGGGCGAGTGGTACCCCACCGGGCGAGCGCACCGGGCCGAGGTCACCGGCGTCGACGTGACCGGTCGCTCCGTCACCGTAGAGGCCACCGGCTACCTCGCCCGCTGCCTTCAGCACGAAACCGATCATCTCGGCGGCCTGCTCTATCTCGAACGCCTCATCGGACGCAACAAGCGAGCCGCCCGCCGCATGATCAAGGACCGGCAATGGACCCGCCCAGGTCACAGCTGGCTCCCCGGCACGGACACGCCGTGATCCGCCGTCCGAGCCCCGCACCGGCTGAGCGACCCGGCCCGCGTATCCGCGCGAGCATCCGGGTACCCGGCACGCCGCCCGGCGCAGCGGAAGGGAGAGCCGCCGAAAACGAGTAGTCGTCTACGCACGATCCCGCCGCCGAACGCGACGAGCATTCGGTAGCGCGACAACCGTTCGTGGACGGCAGGCGCGCGGTGGAAACAATCGGAATCGAGGTACACGCCGCCGGCCGTCGGCACTTCCAGAAAGGCCGAAGAGATGAAGAAGTACGAAGTACAACCCGGCGACACCCTTTCCGCGATCGCGCACCGGGAATACGGAGACAGCAGCCTGTTCCCGGCGATCGCACGCCAGAACCATCTCGCCGATCCCAATGCGATCGACGTGGGACAGCAACTCCTGATCCCCTACATCACGCGGCGGCATCTCGTCACCACCACCGACTCGACCGCGGCGCGCAAGCAGATCACCCAGCGCTACTACGGAACCGAGGACACCGGCACCCAGCTCATCTGGGAAGTCGTCAACGGTGTGGCGCAACGGGCGATCCAGCGCGGCGCGTGGTTGCACATGCCGGAGCTGGCCGATGTCGGTCACCACACGGTGGTCGAAGGCGAAAGCCTCGCGATCCTCGCCGAGCGCTGGTACGGCGACGCGCACCTCGCCCTGATGATCGAACGGGCCAACCACCTGCCCGAGGGCGCCGAACCGGATCCAGGGCACGTGCTCATCGTGCCCGGCCTGAACCGCCGTCACGCCATCGCGGGCGACACACTGCGCACGCTGTGCGAGGACGTGTACGGCCCCGGGGACCTGGACACCAGAGTGGGAGTCGTCGCAGCGGCGAATCACATCACCAACCCCGACGCGCTGTTCTCCAACCAGGTGATCCACTTCCCGTCGTGACCTCGCCCGCCGTTCGGTCGTCGCGCGAGCACTTGTCCCCACCACCTCATAAGCGGATGATCTGAGCAGAGTCACCCCGGACTCGGATCGTCGTCGCCGGGTCGGGTTCCGGATCGCCCAATCGCTCAGCCAAGGAACATCACGATGATCACCAAAGCCACGCAAGCGATCGCCGCCACCGCTCTCACGCTGACCATCGGCGCCCTCTTCGCCCCGGCGGCCTCGGCCGCACCGGCGTCACCCGCGCCGACGACGAACGCCCTCGGGTCGGTCGCGGTCTGCCTCAACATTCCGCTGGGTCCGGTAAGCGTCAGCTTCTGCGTCTGAGGTCGCCATACGCGGGACCGGCCTCCGCGCGCCGGTCCCGAGAAGTCGGACGGCCACGGTTCGACAACCGGCCGCTACTGCCCGGCGGCCTACCGTGCCCCCTGACGTGGGTACACGTCCGGCACGGCGACGTGACGATCAGCCGAGCGGGCACGCGAGCAGATCACCCGGCGGGCACGAGGTCGACGCCGTAGCCGGGGTGTGTCCGCGCTGTCATCGCGGTCCGGAACACCTCGATGGGGCCGGCCGTATGGGTGGCGAGCCCCGCGGCTCGTAGCGCGCACGTCTTGAACGCCCGGCCGGCCGAGCTGACGCGGTGTTGCACCGTGCCGACCCGACGGTCGAGTTCGGCGGGAAGATCCTCTCCCCACATCGTCACCTCGGTGAGCCCGCGGTCGAGACAGTCGAGCACGCCGTCCCGGACCCTGCCGTCGGACCGATACGCTTCGGCGGCGACGGCGACCGCCTGCGGCCAGGTCTCCCGCACCGGCGCGGCCGAGAACTGCTCGAGGTCGAGCACCGCGGCCCCCAGGATGCGCAGCGGGCGGGTATCCGCGCGCTCGGCCACGAGCACGGTGACCTCCCAGCCCGCGACGGTTCGGTCGAACAGCCACCCGCCGGTCCAGCGCACGACGTCCGCGATATCGGGGGCGACCACCGCCAGGCGGTACCGATGTGGGCACCGGCGAGCCTGGGCTCGCCATTGCGTGAAGGAGCGCGATGCTGGGGCGCCTCGGTCAACGTAATCGACGGATCGTACAGCCATGGTTCCCATCCCGGTAGCACCAACGAAAGTACCGACAGGTCCGGCCGCGGACACCGACTGCGATGGGGTACCAGCCATCGCGCCGGCCAGAGCGATCAGCGAGTCGCGCCGCCGTCGGGCGGCCGCGTGCCGAACCAGCGAAGGATCCGGTGAGCGGAGACGGCGGGTGGAAGTGGGTCGCCGCGCCCTCGCCGGAAGGTTCTGCCGCACACACACTAAGGCGGACGCGGATTCGATGACGCCGCTTCGAACGAGTCGAATTGTGACCTGCATCACCATCTGGCAACCAACTGGCCAAACTGGTCGATTCACCTACCGATCCGGACACCCCCACCGTCCGACATCACCTTCCTCGCCGCGAGACAAGGGGGACACAAACGGCCGCGCACCATCGGCACCGCGCGAAACCTGACCGCGTTACGTCGGAAGAATTGCCCAATGGCCCGATACACCAGCCAATTTCGAACCTTGCATCCTGATCCACCGCTCTGCGGGCAGCCAGATCGGCCATGAGACACGACGCGCCGACGGCTTGACGACATCGCGCGAATGGTTCAGACTGATCACCTACCGGACAACACTATCCGGATCATGCACAGGTCCGGCATACAGTCATGAGCTATCTGCCAGCAATAGCCTGTCGGCAGTGCGCGACGCGACGATTCCACCGGCGACCGAGGGGGCGGCATGGGCAAGTCGGCGTCTCGGCGACGATCCCAGGAGAGGTATGCGAACGTCTACGAGCCGGGCCGATCCGGACGACCCGCTCACCGCGACCGCCTTCGATCTACGCGCGGGCGCCATCGTCCTCGCCGAGTTCCGCACTCCCCCGGTCGATCCGTTCAGCATCCGGCATCGCCTGGCCGGCCTCATCCCCCCTGGCGCGCCGGTCGGCCCGCTGCCCCGGCACCTGCGCCGGCTCGCCGTCCTGCTGCGCTGCTGCATCGACCACATGGCGATCGCCGCCGAGATCGCCCAGATCCACGACTTGATCGGGCTGGCCGACGAACTCGTCGAACTGGTGGACATCATCGGTGACTCCGCCGCACATACCGCCGAAGGCATTGCCGCCGTGCACGATCCGGCACAACGACACGCACACGCCGCCGCGGTGAAATCGCATACCAGCGGCGCCGACGCCACGGTACACCGGTTGCTCGCTCGCTGGTCGGCGGAAACCGGAATAGATTTCGCGCAGCGCGAATTCGGCAATGGACTTCTGCACGTGATCCGTTCGCTCGAGCGCGTCGCCGACGCACTGGCGTCGATCGATCGCGCGGCGTGAAACGCGACAGGCCCGTCCGCGCCGTCAGTCGTGCAGCGCGCGGTCGAGCAACGCCCATGCCTGCCGGGCGGTCTCCTTCTTCGACTGCGCGTCGGTCTTCGACAGCACGGCCGCCAGCATCGCCAACGCCAGCACCACGTCCGTGGTGGTGATGTCGGCACTCACCGTGCCGCGCTGGCGCGGATCCTCCAGCTTCTCCCCGATGAGGGTGATCAGCCTGCGCGCCACCTCGAACAGGCGCATGTCGTCGGTGTTCGTGGGATGGATCATCGCGATGAACGCCGCCGAGGTGGTGATCTGATCGACCATGATCGCCAGCAGATCGTCGACGGTCACCGCGGAATCGGCCGCCAGCGCCTCGATGCCATCGATGTTCTCCTCGAACACCGCGAGCGCGATGCTCTCGCGCGTCGGGAAGTGCCGGTAGAGCACGCCCTGCCCCACCCCGGCGGCCCGCGCGATGGAGCTGAACGGCGCGTCGAACCCGCTGTCGGCGAAGACCTCTCGCGCCGCTTGGATCAAGGCCGCTCGATTGCCGGCCGCCGCCTTCGGCCCCCTGTTCCCACGGCGTGGCGAGGTCATTGGGGCAAGGTTACCGGACTGTCGCCGACCGGCCCGCAGGCGGCGGACAGCCTGCTGAACGGCGGCATGGTTCGAGCAGCTGGTCCGCGACATGATGACCGCTCAGGGGCAGGAAGCCGGTCTCATCGGCTTGCTGCTGTCCCGAGGGGCCGCACCGCGCTGAGGTGTACCGGGCGGCGATGTGTCCTGTCGCCGGGTCACCCGCGCGGCCGTGCCTCTCAGCCCTGAACCACCACGTCGTGCGTGCTCGCGCCCCCGTTCGGGCACCACACCGACACCCGGTGCGGGCCGGGGGCGACGTTGTCGACGAAGAGATTGCCGGAAGGCGCGACTTCGAGGCTGACGGTCTCGGGCGTGCCGAAATAGGGATCCACTCGGCACCACTCCGGGCGATCCCCGCCTTGGGGCGTCACGCTGACCACGATCCACTTCTTGCCCGCCACGACGTCCACCACCGGCTGCGCGGCGGCGATGCCAGCGGTGGCCGCCGAGATGACCGATGCCGCCACGAACGAAGTGGCACAGAGCAGAATCCTCGAAGCCTTCATAGCGTCCTCCCTGCGGAATGGGCAGGACCGCGCGGCGGTCCGGCGTGCGTGTTCCGAGACCACGATATTCGGCGACCGTCCCGGTTCCTGCCCACCGCTGGCGGGACTACTGCCGCGGCGAAACCGCTTGCCGCTCGGCCAGTTCGGCGAGCCGGTCGAGGGAGGCCGACAGTTTGTCCGCGGTGGTCGCGCGTGCGCGGACCTGACGCTTCTCGTCGGTGAGCGACGTCCAGTCGTAGGTGTGGGTGACCCGGGTGCGGCCTTCGGCCGCCGGCTCCAGCTCCCAGCGCCAGAGGTGACCGGGCGGCTGTTTTCCCGGTTCCGACGGACGCCACGCGATACGGCTGCCCTCGGTGAACTCCACCACGTGATTGTCGCGCACGGCCCCGTTGGTCAAGGTGGTGCTGAACACCGCTCCGGCTTCCCGCACCCGCTGCCCCGCCGCTGCCTCGGCCAAGTTGTCGTTGCCGTCCCAGCGCGGCTGCTCGGCGGGGTCGGCGATGAGCTCGAAGATCTCCGCCTGACCCGCGTTGATCTCACGGCTGGCGCTGACGATACGGGGAACCTCGTTCTGATCGGTCACGTGCCGATCGAAGCATCCGGGTCGAGAGCAGGGCAAGCCTTCCGCTCGAGGTCTGCGCTGATTCCCCGGCGGCGATTCGGCGACCTGTCCGCCCCCGGCCATGCGGGGCGGTGCGGTATGACTGATCCGATCCGACATCCGATCGACGAAGGGACGCGCTCATGGGCGAGCGAGTTGCAGTAGTGTCCGGCGCCGCGCGAGGGATCGGCGCGGCCATCGCCAAGCGTTTGGCGGCGGACGGGCTTCGGGTCGGGGTTCTCGACCTCGACGCGGCCGCCTGCGCCGACACGGTCGGCGCGATCACCGAGGCGGGCGGGCGGGCCGTCGCGCTCGGCGCCGACGTGTCGGACGAGGAGTCGGTCGCCGCCGCCGTCGCGCAGTTGGAGAGCGAACTGGGCGCCCCGACCGTCGTGGTCAACAACGCCGGCATCCTGCGCGACAACTTGCTGTTCAAGATGAGCGTCGACGACTGGGACGCGGTGCTGAACGTGCATCTGCGCGGCGCCTTCCTGCTCACCCGCGCGGTGCAGAAGCACATGGTCGAACAGAAGTGGGGACGGATCGTCAACATGTCCAGCACCTCGGCGCTGGGCAATCGCGGCCAGGTGAACTATTCGGCGGCGAAGGCCGGTTTGCAGGGCTTCACCAAGACGCTGGCGTTCGAGCTGGGCAAGTTCGGCGTCACGGCCAACGCCATCGCGCCCGGCTTCATCGTCACCGACATGACCGCCGCCACCGCCGAGCGCGTCGGCGTCTCCTTCGAGGATTTCCAGAAGGCCGCCGCCGCGCAGATCCCGGTGCAGCGCGTCGGCACGCCGGAGGACATCGCGCACACCGCCTCGTTCCTGGTGAGCGAGGGCGCCGGTTTCGTTTCCGGCCAGGTGATCTACGTGGCGGGCGGTCCGACCAACTGACCACCGGCCCCCGCCCGCCGTGCCGGGGCGGGCGAGGGCGGTAACGTCGCAGCACATGAACCGGCGTGGGGCTCGTCGCGGCGTGACGAGCTATGTTCTCTTGCTGCCGAGCCTGATCGGCGTCGGCGCGTTCCTCGTGCTGCCGATTCTGGTGGTGGCCTGGCTCAGTCTGCACAGCTGGAACCTGTTGGGACCGATGGAGTTCGTCGGGCTGCGCAACTGGCGGTCGGTGCTCGGCGATGCCGCCTTCGGCCACGCCATGCTGGTGACGCTGGCGTTGACCGCGATCGTGGTGCCCGCGCAGACGGTGCTGGGTTTCGCGGTCGCGGCGTTGCTGGCCCGGCGGCGCGGCGCGACGAGCCTGCGGGTCATGTACGCGTTGCCGTGGATGTGCGCGCCGGTGGCGGTCGGCGTGGTCTGGCAGTGGATGTTCGCTCCCACCGGCGGCGCCGTGAACGCCGCGCTCGGCAGGCGCGTCGAATGGCTGTCGGACCCGGCGCTGGCGCTGCCGTCGGTGGCCGCGGTGAGCGTGTGGGCGAACTTCGGATACGTGGCGCTGTTCTTCGTGGCCGGGATCCGCGCGATTCCGAGCGAGATCCTCGACGCCGGAGCGCTGGACGGCGCCACGGGCTGGCGACGGATCCGCTGGCTGATCCTGCCGCTGCTGCGCCCGACGATGTTCTTCGTACTGGTCACCGGTGTGCTGACCGCGTTCCAGACCTTCGACACCGTGTACGCGCTGACCAGAGGCGGACCGGGCGACCGCACCGATGTGCTCGCGATGCGGATCTTCACCGAAGCGTTCGACGCCGCGCGTCCCGGTCGCGCCGCCGTCATGGCGCTCGTGGTGTTCGCGGTGATGTTCGCGATCACCGTGGCGCAGCACCGCTACTTCCGGGATCGGACCACGTATGAGATCTGATCGGCTGCGTTCGGCGGCGGCCTACGCGGTGCTCTCGGCCGGAGCGCTGCTGACCGTGGCGCCCCTGCTGCTCAGCGCGCTCACCGCCGTGAAGACACCCGGGCAGTTCGCCACCGGGTCACCGCTGGCCCTCCCCCATCCGGTCACCGCGGACAATTTCCGGACCGTGCTCGACTACGGGTTCGGGCGTGCGGTGCTGGTGACCGCGCTGATGACGGTGTTCGTCACCGGGGGGCAATTGGTCACGTCGGTGCTGGCGGCGTACGCCTTCGCGCGCACCGAATTCCCGGGCCGCGACGCGCTGTTCTGGGTGTATCTGGGCACCATGATGGTGCCGCCGATGGTGACCCTGATCCCGCTGTATCTGATGTTCGCGCGGCTGGAGTTGCTGAACACGTTCTGGGCGCTGGTGCTGCCTTTCGTGTTCGGATCGCCGTACGCGATCTTCCTGCTGCGCCAGTACTTTCGCGCGATTCCGCAGGAGCTGATCGGCGCGGCGCGCCTGGACGGCGCGAACACCCTCGACATCATCGTGCACGTCATGGTGCCGATGAGCAGGCCGGTGCTGGCGACCTTGACGCTCATCACGATCGTCTCGCAGTGGAACAACTTCATGTGGCCGCTGGTCGCCGGCAGCGGGCGCTCGTGGCAGGTGCTGACGGTGGCGACGGCGAATCTGCAGACCCGCTACAACGCGCAGTGGACCCTGGTGATGGCGGCCACGACGCTGGCCATCGCGCCGCTGGTGGTGCTGTTCGTGATCTGCCAGCGGCAGGTGCTGCGCTCGATCGCGTGGACGGGAGTCAAATGAGGACCTCGACCCGCGTGGCGCTCGCCCTCGCGCTCGCTTCGGCACTGCTGGTCGCGGCGGCCCTGTGGCTCGGCCGCGACGTCGACGGGTCCGGCCGCACCGTGGTGGGTTTGCGGATCTGGGACGAGAGTCTCGTGCCCGCCTACCGCGCCTCGCTCGCGGAGTTCGAACGGGCGAATCCGGACGTCGCGGTGCGGATCACGGTGGTGCCGTGGTCGTCCTACCAGCAGAAATTGCGCTTGGACGTGGCCGGTGGCACCGCCGACGATCTGTTCTTGACCAATCTGTACGAGGACTACGCCGACGCGGGCCGGTTGCTCGACATCGGGGCGACGCTGGGTCCCGATGCCGCGACAGCGTGGGACCCCTCGGCGGTCGCGCAGTACACCCGCGCCGGGAAGCTGTGGGCCGTCCCGCAATTCGTCGATGCAGGCACCGCGGTGTACTACAACCGCGCCCTGCTCGCTGCCGCGCACATCGATCCCACCGAGCTGAACACGGCGCGGTGGAGTCCGAGTGGCGAGGACACCTTGCGCCCGTTGCTGCGCGGGCTGGCGGCGGTCGCGCCGTACGCGTACAACGCCGGTCACGACTTCCAGTCCATCGAGCTGCCGTATCTGGGCTCGAACGGAGCCCGCTTCCAAAACGACGACGGTCACTTCGTCTTCGACAGCCCGCAGGGCGTCACCGCGTTCGACTATGTGGTGCGGTTGATCGCCGATGGGCTCGCGCCATCGCCCGCGGACACCAACGCCAATCCCGATTTCGCGAAAAATGCCTTCCTACAAGGAAAACTGGCGCTGTTGCAGTCCGGGACGTTCACTCTCGCGCAGATCGCAGCACAGGCCCGCTTCGAATGGGGCGTCGCTCTGCTGCCCGCGGGCCCGGCGGGGCGGGTGAGCACGAACAACGCGATCGGCGTCGCCGGTAACGCGGCCACCCGGCATCCGGAGGCGGTGCGCCGGGTGCTGGCCTGGCTCGGCAGCGGCGCGGGCAATCGCCACCTGGCCGAGGGCGGCGCCACCATCCCGGCGGTTGTCTCCGAACAGCAGCGCTACCGCGATTACTGGGCCGGGAAGGGAGTGGACGTCTCCCCGTTCTTCGACGTCCTGCGCGGCCCGCGGATCTCATCCGGTGGCGGCCCCGGCTTTTCGGCCGCGCTGCGCGCCGTCGACCCGATCCTCGCCGAGATGTATCTGGGCCGGATTCCGGTGCCGGAGGCGCTGTCGCGCGCCCGCGCCGCGGCCGAGACCGTCGTCGCGTTGAACTGAGCGAGCGCTCACGCGCCGACCGCGGCGGCCAGCCGGAGCAGCTGCCGCAGCGGACTGATCCGCTCGATCTCCATCCGCTGATCGGCGTCGAAGATGTCGTGAGCCCCGGCGCCGGACCGTGGGTGCCGGTCTGCGGCAGGGTGAGCGCGCTGAAGGGCCAGCCGGAGCCGAAGACGATGTGCTCGCGCGCGGTGACGGCGAGCACGCTCGCCATCGCGGCGGCCGATCCGCTCAGCGCGGTGTCGTAGTAGAAGTTCGCGATCTGACGCTGCGTGTCGAGGCGACGCGGCGAACCGCGCCGAGGCGGCTTCGACTCGGCTCCGCACGGGACCGCTTCGGAATCAGGCGGATCGGTCCGCAAGCCGATCGGTCAGCCCGAATGAATCGACCCACGGGCTTGCCGGGGGGCGGCGGCTCAGTTGTCGTACGACGCGACGCCGACCGGTCCGACGCCGACGCACAGGTCGAGCCCCGGGGTACCGGCGGAGATCCGCAGTGCCGACCCACTACCTATGAGTCGCACGAACACCGTGTTCAGCCCCTTCCGCACCGGCGCCGACACTGGTTCGCCGTGTTCCATGGCGACGCTCACCACCCCGTCACGACCGGCCACGTAGTTGAGTTGCGCGGTCCACTTGTTCGCGAGCATGGGGCCGTCGAGGCGCAGGAGCGTCGACCGGGTTCCGTCGACGCGGTAGCCGCAGCCGGGCTCCGGTCCGGGCAGGATGGACCGGTTCCACCAGACGGCCGCGTCGACGATCGCACCGTCGTCGGTGATCATGCGCAGGTGCGGTGTCGAAGCCGCGAACGTGCCGGGGGCGGCTACGGAGGCCAGCACGCTGCTGGTCAGATTCTGGGGATAGGCCATCGGATTCAAGACGTTCCACGGCACTTCCTGCTCGAGCAGGGGCGCGCCGTCCCACGCGCGCAGCGCCGACCTCACGTTCGTGATGTACGTCTCGGACGGGCCTGCCCGCCAGGATCGCACGAACGTCCAGGTGGACCAGAGGCTGCTCACGACGAACACCGCCGTCACCACCACCGCGAGCGGCCGGACCGCAAGCGCCATGCGCGGCCGCCCGCGGGACGGCCGGGGACGAGCCCGCAGCATGAGCGCGCCCGCGGCCGCCGCGACCACCGCCAGGTCGGCGAAGTAGCGCAGCGACTGCATCACCTCCGCCGCGGTGTTCGGCCCGCCACGAGCCAGCGCCACGGCCAGCTGCGCGATCACGACGTAGGCCGCCGCCGTCAGCCACACCGCTGCGATCCGCTGCCGGGCGCGCATGGTCAGCGCCACCGCCGCGGCCAGCGCCAGCCAAGCCGCGACCACCGCCCAGCCCGGGGGATCGGCCCACGGCGTCGACGGCAGCCACCGCTCCCACACCCACGGCCCGCCGGACAGCGCGGGCACGATCCCCAGCGAAGCGGCGGTGGGCAGCAGGTCGCGCAACTCGTTCCAATCGTCGGGCAGACCCGGGCCGTCGACCACCGCGAGATACGCGATGGACCAGAAGCCGAGCACGGCGGCCGATCCGATCCACAGCGCCGCACCCCGCCGCGCCACCGCGCCGATCGGGGCCGCGTCGCCGTCGACGTGGCGGGCCAGCGCGGCGGCGGCGAAGGCGACGAACGGCACGACCGCCGATTTCTCGAAGAACAGCAGCGCCACCACCAGCACCGCGATCCCCGACACCGCGTACTGGCGACGACCGGTGCGCACGAGCAGCACCGCGTCCCCGATCACCCACGCGAGGGCGAATTGCAGCGGCAGCGCGTTCAAGGCGGCGGCCCACCAGGCGAACGCCGGGATGGTCAACGGGCACAACAGGTAGAACACCAGCGGAATCAGGATGGGCAGGCGCGGGCCCGCCAACAGCAGCAGCATGCGGACCACGGCGGCCGACGCCGCGAGCTGCATGATCAGCAGCGCCACCACCGGACCGGCCCAGACCAGCGGCGCCACCGCGTTCACCGCCCACGCCGTGACGAAGGCCAGCGGCATGAAATGCCCGTCGTGGTCGTACAGCAGCAGATCGGTGGACCACGGTCCGAAGCGGGCCGCCCGGCCGACCAGTATGAAATCGTCCCAGTAGAAGAACCCGCTGCCTGCCACCCAGCAGCGGATCGCCAGCTGCACCACGACCAGGCACCCGGCCGCGAGGACCACCGGCCGCAGCTGCGCGATCCTGGAGAACCGGCCCCACGCCGACGCCGGGGAGACGCGCGCGGACCCTGGCAGCGCGAGCACAGCGGTGTCCATGCCATCCCACCGTAGCGGCGGTCGGGCCGCGGATTCACGCCTCGGCGACTACGAGGCGTTCACGTGCCGTTCCGCCAATAGGACAGCTCGCCCGACGGCACGACCTCCTCCACGTCCAGTTCCGCATCGTCGCGCAATGCCTCGATCAGCGCGGCGCTGCCCGCTACGCCGGTCCAGGGCACATCGATCTCGGTCGCCACGAACCAGGCCCGGTCGGCGGGCCAGATGAGATTCGGGCTGTTGATCGTCCGCGACCAGCCCGGAACCAGGTCCGCGGCCCCCCACTGTCCTGCCTCGTCGAGCGGCCCACGGAACAGCAGATAGTCCCGGGCGGGAATGCGCACCCGCGGCCCATCGATCACTTCTGGCGGGAAGGCCGGTCCGACGGTGGGCGCGGAGGCGAGATCCGCTTCCCCGTCCACGCGGAACGCCACCGCGACCGACGAGCCGCCGTAGATATCGCCGAAGCCCTCCCAGAGCCCGAAATAGCACTCATCCGGCGTCGCGGTGTGCCCGGCGAGGATGCCGCACAGTCGCCGCAGCGTCTCGACGTCGAGGTCGCCCTCGTAGTTGAGCAGGATGCCGGGATCGGACGAATCCTCCTCGGGCGCGATCGGATGGAACAGCCGGGCATACCTGGCGAATCCACTCGGTCCGATCGAACACAGTTGCGTCCACGGATCGTCGCCCTTGGTGAACCACTCGGCCTTCGAAACGTCCGGCTCGTGTCGCAGCGGCATCGTGTCAACCTAACCCGTCGCGACGCGATTCCTCGCACGAATATCGTCGGCGTTCGCGTGGCAGCGCCTGCGAACGCCGGCCGAGGTCCGGCTGGGCGCGCACTCAGTGCCCGGCCACGCCGCTCACTTCGTTCGGCGTGTCCGGCAGCGTGACGCTCGCCGTCTTCGCTCCGGTGTTCAGGTCCACGCGGTGCAGCTGCTTCGCGCCGGGGTCGGAGACGTAGGCGATGTCGCCGCGGACGAACAGCGCGGGTCGCGGCTTCTGCCATTCCAGCGGCTCTTGCCAGGAACCAGTGACGGGGATGGTCCGCACGACGGCCCCCGCGACGGGATCGATGACGTGAATGCGGCCGTCGGTGCCCAGCACCAGGGCTTCGCCGCGCGGGCCGCGAGCCAGCGAGCGGAAGGTGTAGCTGGTACCCAGATCGACCAGGCGCAACGTGCCGATGACCGTGTCGATCAGCGAAACCCGCTGCGGGCGTTCCAGTTCGGCGTCCCTGTCCTGCTTGTAGTCACCGAGGACGACCGGCGACTCTGCGCTGCCCGCCTGGTTGCCGATGCGGCCGTACTCGGTCGGGCTGGTGACTTTTCTGATCACGCCGTCGCGGTAGACGAGCACACCGTTCTCGCAGCCGATCACCACGGCCTCGCCCGCGGCGGTCGCCTCGCCGTGCACACCGGGGCAGTCCTCGTTGCGCGCCTTCTCGGCGCGGTCGCGGTCGAGCACCACGATGCCGGTCCGCTTCTCCTCGGTGCCGAGCGTGACGACGAGTTCGCCGTTGGCGAGTTCGATCGCGACGCCGTGGTGCGGGGCGGCCGCGCGATAGGTCGCGGTCTCGGGCGCGCCATCGGCGAGATCGGCCGAGTCGAACGCGACGACTTCGCCGGTGCCGTCGCTGAACAGCACGGTCCGTCCGGCGTGCCGGACCACGTGCCCTGGATGCGGGCCGGGGAACTGCACATCGGTGAATTTCGCCGCGCGAGCGTCGAAGACGCGGAAACCCGCGTTCGTCGAGACGATCAGGTGGCGGTCGTCGCCGGCGGGATTGAGCCGGTTGAAGCCGTCCAGTTCGACCGTGCCCGCGAGTTCGAGGGTGGCGCCGTCCAGTACGTGGATGCCGCCGTCGTAGGTGATCGCCACGGGATCGGCGATTCGCGGGGCGTCGCGTTCGGCGGTAGTGCCGGCCCAGCAACCGGCGAGCACCAAGGTCAGCAGACCGATCAGGGCGGTCGATTTCGTGGTTGACCGAACGGGCATGAGCTACTCCGTCTTTCGTTCTGGTGTTCGGGGTACTAAGGGGCGAGGCCGCGCACGATCGACTCGGTGTTGGCCCGCATCATTTCCAGGTAGGTGCCCGCGCCGCCGCCGGGTTCGGTGAGCGATTCCGAAAACAGGGAGATCACCCGCACGTGCACGCCCGCCTGTTCGGCGAGCACACGGGCCAATCGGTCGGGTTGCGAGGAGTCGGCGAAGATCGCGCTCACTCCTGCGACCCGGATGGCTCCGGCGAGGGCGGACAGATCCGACGGGCTCGGTGAGGCGAGCGTGGTCCCGCCGGGGATCACGGCGCCGACCACCTCGAAGCCGAATCGCTCTGCGAGATAACCGAAGACGTGATGGTTGGTGACCAGCTTCCTCCGCTCGACGGGAATCGTCGCGAACCGCTCGGTCATCCAACGGTCGAGCCCGTCGAGTTCGGTCAGGTAGCGGTCGGCTCCGGCGCGTACGGCCGCGGCGTCGACGCCGTCGACCCGCTCGACGATCCGGTCCCGGATGACTTCCACCGCCTTGCGCACCCGGCGCGGGTCGGTCCAGAAGTGTGGATCCGGCCCGCCGTCCGCTTCGTCCGCGGAGTAGTCGATCGGATCGATCGCCGCGCCGACGGCCACCGCCGCCACCCCGGATTTCTCGGCCGCCTCGACGTTGCGCAGCACGCTTTCCTCGAGGCCGAGACCGTTGTAGACGATCAGGTTCGCGCGTTCGAGCCGGGCCGCCTGCTGGGCGGAGAGGGCGAACAAGTGCGGGTCCGCGTTGGGCTGCATGAGCACGGTGACCTCGACCGCGTCGCCCGCGACGGCGCGGGTGAGATCGCCGAGGATGTTGGTGGTGACCACGATTCCGCCGCGATCGGCGTCGGCATTCGAGCATGCGGTCAGGCTGAGCAGGGCGACGGCGACCAGCGCGCACCACCGGGCGACTCGTCTCATCGGCCGGTCTCCACCATCGTCGTGGGCGCGATGTCGAGGCGGAAGGTGCGCGCGGTGCGCAGGTTGTCGGTGTAGTCGATCTCGTGGATGACCCGCGCCGCGGGATCGTTGACGTAGGCGCGATGCTCGTCGACGAGGATCACCGGCGCGGGTGCGCCGTCGCGCACCGGCGCGGTGAGCTGTCGCGCCGCGGCGGACTCCCGGCCGGACCCGACGTCGTAACTGTGCAGAAGACCGTCCGCGGTGAGGACCAGCAGTGCCGCGTCCTCCCCCGCCGTGTTCGCCGCCACCACCGGACCGGTGTCCACGGCGGTCCAGGTCTTGCGCCGCACGTCGAGCACCCACACGCCGCGCCGGCCCGCCTCGGCCACCAGCGTCGCGCTGCCCGGACGATGGAAGAACTCGATCGCGCGATCGTCTTCGGAGCTGCCGGGCGGATAGGGGATCTTCTCGCCGGTGAAGACCGCGTCGCGGGCCCTCACCACCAAAGCGCCGTCGGCGCAACCGAAGACGACACCGCGCCTGGTCACCGCGGAGCCGCGCGGGCGTGGACACGGCTGCGCGAGAACCCCTGCGGGCGCGTTGTCTCGGGTGCGCACTTCGATCCGGTCACCGGTGGGCGCGGCCACCAGCAGGCGCTCGGCGTACGGCACCGCGGCCGCGTCCGCGATCACGCCGTGCACCTGCCGCGAGCCGCTGCCCAGCGCGGACCGGTTGAGCAGCGTGGTGCCACCGGCTTCGGCGATCAGTGCCGTCACCGCGCCCTCGGCGTGCGCGGCCGACAGCGGACCGCCGGCGACGGCGCCCAGATCGCGCACCGGTGCGCGGTAGTAGTGCACGTGGTCGCCGTGGTCGACCGTCCACGTGCCCGCGTCCACGATCCGCACGCCGTCGCGGGCGGGCAAGAAGGCGAAGCGCCCGTCGGCGGTCAGGCGGCCCGCGCCTTCCGCCCGCCCGAGGTCGACGACCTCCTCGGTGATGAGGTCGACCACCCGCACGGCGCCGGTCGCCGCGTCTGCCACGACCAGCCGTGGCTGGGCCTCATCGGCCTCTTGCGCGCCGGCCACGTATCCGTGCGGCGTCGTCTCCACAGGATCGATGGAATCCTCTGTCGTGCAACCGATCAGGGGTGTGATCGCGGACAGGGCCAGCAGGACGGCCAGCGGTTGCGGCGGCACGCGCCGGCCTCGAATCCGATCACGCAACCGGGACGACAACGCCGAGACGAAGAACAGCGCGACGGCCGTCGCCGCGATGGTCGCCCCAGCGGCGGTGCGCGCGTGCCAGGAGATCAGCAGCCCGGCGAAGGTGGCCACCGCGCCGAGCGCCGCGGCGGTGAGCATGATCGACGGAATGCGATGCGTCCAGTAGACGGCCGCCGCGGGCGGCGCGATCAGCAGACCGAAAACCAGCAGGGTTCCGACGATATGGAAGGACGCGACGATCGCCAGAGTCACCAGAGCCACCAGCGCCACGTTCGCCAGACGTGGCCGCAAACCCAGGGTGTGCGCCTTGCGCGGATCGAAGGTGAGTGCCACGAACGCCCGGTGGCCCAGCACGGCGAGCACCGCCGCGAGCACCGTGGCCGCGACCAGATACCACAGGTCACGCTCGCCGACGGCGAGCACGTCACCGAAGAGGAAGCCGGTGAGGTCGACCGCGAACGAGGGCGAGCGCGACACGATGATCACGCCCGCCGACAGCATTCCGACGAACAGCAACCCGATGCCGATGTCCGCGGCGAAGCGCGTGCTGCGGCCGAGCACCGATACGCCGACGGCCATCGCCGCCGCGCTGAATGCCGCGCCGAGCAGCGGATTCCCGCCCAGCAGCGCGGCGATCGCGATGCCGGGCAGCATGCCGTGCGCCATCGCCTCGCTGAGAAACGCCATGCCGCGCACCACCACCCAGGTCCCCGCCAGCGCGCACAGGCACGACACGAGCAATCCGCCCCACAGCGCCCGCTGCACGAACGACACCTCGAACGGGGCCAACCACTCCATGACGCAGCACTCTACAATGATAACGGTTTTCATTTCAATGAGTGATCGGAGTCTCATGCCGTCAGCTGTCCATGTCGCCGCGGTGACGGCCGGTTACCGGGGACATCCGGTGCTGCGCGAGGTCACCGCCACGATCCCGGGCGGCCAGGTGACCGCCCTCGTCGGGCCCAACGGCTCCGGCAAATCCACCCTGCTCGGCGTCTTGGCGGGTGTCATCGCACCCACCGCGGGAACCGTGCGCAGGGAACATCTGCGGCGACCGGCATTCGTGGTGCAGCACAGCGCCGTTCCCGCCACCCTGCCGATCACCGTCGGCGAAACGGTCGCCATGGGGCGCTGGGCGCGGCGCGGCGCATGGCGGCGTCTCACCCGCCAGGATCGCGCCATCGTGCGCGCGTGCCTGGACCGCATGGCCATCGCCGACCTAGCGGAGCGCCGGCTCGACAGCCTCTCCGGCGGCCAGCGCCAACGCGCGCTGCTCGCCCAGGCACTGGCCCAGGAGTCCGACCTGCTCCTGCTCGACGAACCCACCACCGGCTTGGACGCGGCCGCGCAGCGGGAGATCTCCGACGCCATCCGCCTGGTCGGAGCCCACGGGGTGACGGTCGTGCACGCGACACACCGGCGCGAAGACGCCCTGCGCGCCGACCACTGCCTGCTGCTGCGAGACGGCCGGGTCGCCGATCACGGCACTCCGCACACCGTCCTACGTGAGCACACTTCCGAACCGGAAGCAGCGGCCGTCGACTAGCGCGGCACTCCCGGCATGCCGGCGAAAAGGATTTGAAACACCTTGGGGGCGTTGGGCACGACCGTCATGGACGGAGTGAACGGCGCGCCTTCGTTGGTGTCGGTGACCACATAATCGGCGTGACTATCGGGAACCCGGTCGAGAATCCCGTCGCAGCGCGGCCCGCCGGTCGCGTTCACCTTCGGCAGGTCGCCGGGATATTCATAGGGCTGCGCGCCATACATGAAACTCGCGTTGAAGATGGCCCCGGGTTTGTTCCCGCCGATAATGGCTTCCGCCGCGGGAAGAGCCTTCGCGATGCCGGTGACCACGCAAAACAGCACGGGCGAATAGGTATCGAGCAGCGAGCCCGTTGGTCGCAGGGTCTCCAGCGCGGCGGTGAGTCCTTGCTCGTTGTCCGTCAGCGCCGACCGGGTGGTGTCGGCCAAACCGATGAGATTGAGCAGCACGGCATCCAGATCGTCCGCGCCGCGGGCGAGCGTCCCACTGGTCGCGGTGGCGTCGGCGGCCGTGCGCAGCAGGTCGGGGGCGGTGTCGGCGTAGAGTCCGGTGACCCGCCCTGCGGACGACAGATCGCGCCGCAGCGCGGGCAGGCTCGGGTTGATCTGCCGCAGGTAGTCGTCGGCGCGAGCGAGCAGATCGCCCAACCGCTCGCCACGTCCCCGCAGCGCGGTGTCCAACGCGGCCAGCGTGGCGTTGAGTTCACCCGGTTCGACCTTCGCCAGCACCTCGCTCAGACGCTGGAACAGCGTGTTGTATTCGACGGTGACGGATTCGGCCCGGATCGTCGCGCCCGGGCGCAGCGGCGTCGGCGACGGAGCGCTCGGCACCACGAAATTCACGTATTTGGCGCCGAATACGGTGGTCGAACGGATATCCACCGTGGCGTTGGCGGGCACCAGCCGCAGCAGCTCGGGATCGAGCGCGAGGCGCAGACGCGCCCGGTCGCCGCGGAACTCGACGGCGCTCACCGTGCCGAGTTCCACGCCGCGCATCCGCACCTTGGCATCGGTGTCGAGCACCAGGCCGGAGCGGGGCGTCTCCACGGTGACGGCCACCGTCGAGCGGAAGCGCCCGGCGTACATCGCCGCGGCGACCGCGACCACCGCGACGACGAGCAGGATCAACGCCGCTCCGGCGATTTTCAACCGCAGTAACCGCCATGTCACCAGCATGGCTCGGCTGCCGAACCTCATCTCGAAACCACCGATCACTTCTCGTCGCGGGCTGTGCGCAGACGGCGGCACACCTGTGGCCGCACAGGCGACGGTCACGGTCGGCGTCTTGCCGGAGGCTCGCTAACCGTAGTACTGTCCAGACACGTGTCCATCATAAAACTCGGACACTTATCTGGGGAAGGATTTCCAATGACTCTGGTGAAACCACGCCGGGTATCCGGAGGCGACCACGAGCACGGTCATCTGGAGGAGTTCCGCGTCGATCCGATCGGGCTGATGCGCCGGGTCCGCGCGGAATGCGGTGACGTCGGCTCGTTCGATCTGGCCGGGCGCCAGGTCATCCTGCTGTCGGGCGCGGAGGCCAACGAATTCTTCTTCCGCGCAGGCGACGACGATCTGGACCAGGCCGCCGCCTACCCCTTCATGAAGCCGATCTTCGGCGAGGGCGTCGTCTTCGACGCCAGTCCGGAACGCCGCAAGGAGATGCTGCACAACCAGGCGCTGCGCGCCGAGCACATGCGCGGGCACGCCGCCACCATCGCCCGCGAGGTGGAACGGATGCTGGCGCGCTGGGGCGAGGAGGGCGAGATCGACCTGCTCGACTTCTTCGCCGAACTGACCATCTACACCTCCTCGGCGTGCCTGATCGGCGTGAAGTTCCGCAACGACCTCGACGACCGCTTCGCCCACCTCTACCACGACCTGGAACGCGGCACCGACGCGCTGGCCTACGTCGACCCCTACGCGCCCATCGAGAGTTTCCGCCGCCGCGACCAGGCGCGGGCCGAGCTCGTCGAACTGGTGCAGGCGATCATGGATCGGCGGGCCGCCGACCCGCCGACCGGCAAGGACGACCGGGACATGCTTGACGTGCTCATCTCGATCCCCGGCGAGGACGGCGCACCGCGCTTCAGCGCCAGCGAGATCACCGGCATCTTCATCTCCATGATGTTCGCCGGCCATCACACCACCTCCGGCACGGCGGCCTGGACGATCATCGAACTGCTGCGCCACCCCGAGGTGCTCGACCGGGTCGTCGCCGAACTCGACGAACTCTACGCCGACGGCTCGGACATCAGCTTCGGCGCGCTGCGCCAGATCCCGGTACTGGAATCCGTGCTCAAGGAGACGCTGCGCCTGCACCCGCCGCTGATCATCCTGATGCGGGTGGCCCGCGGCGAATTCGACGTCTGCGGTCATCGCATCGAACCCGGCGATCACGTCGCTGCCACTCCCGCCATCTCCAACCGCATCCCGGAGGACTTCCCCGATCCGGACACGTTCGATCCCGGCCGCTACATCGATCCCAACCAGGCCGACCTCGTCAACCGCTGGACCTGGATTCCGTTCGGCGCGGGCCGCCACCGCTGCGTCGGCGCGGCGTTCGCGCTGATGCAGCTGAAGGCGATCTTCTCGCTGCTGCTGCGGGACTGGGAATTCGAGATGACCCAGCAGCCGGACAGCTACCGCAACGACCACTCCAAGATGGTCGTGCAGCTCGCGCAGCCATGCACCGTCCGTTACCGCAGGCGCCGCAAGGACGGCGACAGCTGACCGGCCGGACACGCGGCGGGCTCCCCGTCGGGTGACGGGGAGCCCGCGCCCGGCGCTATTCGTAGCGCACCCGCCAGCTCTTGATGCCGTTGATCCACCCCGACCGCAGCCGCACCGGCTCGGATTCCTGGCGCAGGCCGGGCATCGCGTCGGCGATGGCGTTGAACATCAGATCGATCTCCAGCCGGGCGAGGTTCGCGCCGACGCAATAATGCGTGCCGGTGCCGCCGAAACCCACGTGCGGGTTCGGGTCGCGCAGCACGTCGAAGGTGAACGGATCCGCGAACCCGTCCTCGTCGAAGTTGGCCGAGCTGTAGAACAATCCGAGCCGCTCTCCCTGGCGGATCCGCTGCCCGCCCAGTTCCAGGTCTTCCGTCGCGGTGCGCTGAAAGGCGGTCACCGGGGTCGCCCACCGCACGATCTCGTCGGGCGCGGTGCGCGGACGCTGCTGCCGGTAGAGCTCCCACTGCTCGGGCCGGTCGACGAACGCCTTCATGCCGTGGGTGATGGCATTGCGAGTGGTCTCGTTGCCCGCCACGGCGAGCAGGATGACGAAGAAGCCGAATTCGTCGGAGCCGAGCGCCTCACCGTCGACGTCGGCGTGCACCAGCTCGCTGACGATGTCGCCCACCGGGCACGCGCGGCGCTGCTCGGCCATGTTCCAGGCGTAACCGAGGATCTCGGCCGATGCCATCGCGGGATCGCCGTACTCGGGATCGTCGTAGTTGAGCATCTGGTTGGACCAGTCGAACAACTTGCGCCGATCCTCCTGCGGCACCCCGATCAGCTCGGCGATGGCCTGCAACGGCAGCTCGCACGCGACCTGCTCGACGAAGTCGCCGCCGCCGGACTTCTTGGCCTCGTGCACGATCCGCGCGGCGCGTTCGGTCAGCGCCGCCCGCAGGCTCTCCACCGCACGCGGGGTGAACCCCTTGGCGATGATCCGCCGGATCTTGGAGTGCTTGGGCGGGTCCATGTTCACCAGCAGAGCGCCGGTGAGCGCCATCTGCTCCGGGGTGATGTCGCCGGGCAGGCGGATGATGGCCCCTTTCCGCTCGGAGGAGAACAGCTCGGGATGTCTGGAGATCTCCTTGATGTCGGCGAGCTTGCTGACCACCCAGTAGCCGCCGTCGCGGAAACCACCGGAGGTCTCGTCGGATTGCGCGTTCCACCACACCGGGGCGGTGCGGCGCAGCTGCGCGAATTCCTGTACCGGACTTCGGTTCTCCCACAGCGCCGGGTCGGTGAAATCGAATCCGACGGGTAATGCCGGTGCTGCCATTGCTACCTCCTGGATGAAAACGTGCGAGCCGGTCAGCGCGAAGGACGACGCGCGACGCCGGTATCCGCCGCGGCGGGCGAAGCGCAGGCCGCGTCGCCGCCGGTTCCGCGCAGCCATGCGGCGGCGCGACCGGCGACGAGCGGCAGGTCGAGATAGGTCCGCACGCCGGGCTCGGCGGCGACCACGTAGGGGATCGAGTTCACGCAGTGCATGGCCGTGGCCACGATGCCGAGGTTGCGCACCAGACCGGCGGCGGCGCTGTGCGCGTGCATGCCGGTGAACGTCACCGTCGCGCCGGGATCACCCACGACCTCGACCTCGTATCGCTCCCCCGCCGGCCCGAAGGTCCACGGTGGATCGAGGTGCTCGGTGCCCATGAACCAATTCACCGCGGCCGTGATCACCGGAGCGCCGCGAACGGTCCCTTCCCAGCGGAAGCGCTGCGCGGCGACACGCCCCGGCGCGATCGGTCCGATGGGCGAATCGATCGGCGCGGTGGCCACCGCCATGTCGTGCGTCACCCGCAACCGCTCGTCGAGCGCGATGCCGAGCGCTTCGGCGATCATCCACACCGACTGGCTGTAGCCGCCTGCGAGCACGTTCGCCATGACGCTGGTCGCGGCCTGTTCCGGCGTGGCGCCGAACAGCATCCAGTCCCGGACCACCTCTGGCGCGCCGTAGGTGCGGATATCGGAGAACTCTTCGGCGCGCACCGCGGTGATCGAGCCCGACAGCGCCGATACCACCAGCGGGATCTTCTCGGTGATGCCGCCCGGATGTATCCCGGTACCGTGCAAGGTGACTCCGGCCGCACGGCACAGCTCGTCGTAGCGTTGCCGCTCCGCGCGGCGCGGATGGAACCAGCCCAGCGGTGTGACGACGTTCTTGCCGGACCGCAGAATCGCGCGCATCGTCTCCGGGGCGGCCGTGAAGGGGCTGTAGAGCACGCAGTCGGCCTGCGTGGCGAGCAAGCGGTCGGCGTCGGTGCTCGCGCGCACCCCGATCGGCGCGCGGCCGACGAGTTCGCCCAGGTCCATGCCGTCCTTGTCCGCGCTGTGCACCCAGGCTCCGGCCAGTTCCAGCTCCGGATGGTCGAGAATGCCCTCGATGGCGGCCCGCCCGACTCCGCCGGTGGCCCATTGGATCACCCGGATCATGTCAGTCCGCCTTGTGGTCGGGCCCGCGCGCGGCGACGTACTGCTTGGCCCACCGGTAGTCGGGTTTGCCGCTGGGCGCCCGCACGATGGCGTCGGCGACCCAGATCTGTTTGGGCACTTTGTATCCGGCCAGGAAGCGGCGCACGTGCGCCTGCAGTTCCGTGAACTCCACCGGCCCGGGGCCGGACAACGACACCACCGCCGCGACCTGATGCCCCCAGCGTTCGTGCGGCACGCCGATCACCACCGCGTCGAAGATCGCGTCGTGCGCCTTCACCACGCTTTCGACCTCTTCGACGAACACCTTCTCGCCGCCGGTGTTGATCACCATGTTGCCGCGGCCGATCAGCGTGATCGACCCGTCGGCCTCGGCGCGGGCCCGGTCGTCGGTGACGACCATGCGCACGCCGTCGACGGTCTTGAACAGCCGCTCGGTCTTGCCGGGGTCCTTGTAGTAGCCGATCGGCACGTTGCCGGTCTTGGCCAGCCAGCCTTCCGAGCCGGGCGCGACGGGGCGGCCGTCGTCGTCCACCACGACCGCGCCGCGACCGGTCTGCACGCGGGGGCCGCGTGCCGGATCATCGTCCTTCTGGGCGAAACCGATGCCGCCGAACCCGGTTTCCGACGATCCGATGGAGTCCGAGACGACCGCCCACGAGAACATCTCCAGCAGCGTGTTCTTCACCGGCTGCGACAGCAGCGCGGCGCCGGAGGCGATCGCCAGCAGCGAGGAGGCGTCCACCGGCTCGCTGCGGTACGCCTCGATCAAGGGTCTGGCCATGGCGTCGCCGGTGATCACCATGACCTGCGGGCGTTGCTCGGCGACGGTCCGCCAGACGCGGGCGGCGTCGAAGCGGGATTCGAAGATCACCGTGTTGCCCGACCACAGCGCGGTGAAGGTCGGCATCATGGCGGCGGCGTGGATCAGCGGCGGCAGCACCAGCCAGGCGCTCGGATCCGCCTGAGCGCCGGTGCGGGACTGCTGGAACTCGTCGGCGACCGGCTCGCCGGTGTAGAAGTCGATGCCGCCACCGAGCACGCGCCACATGTCCTCTTGCCGCCACATGACGCCTTTCGGCATGCCGGTCGTCCCGCCGGTGTACATCATGAACAGGTCGTCGGCGCTGCGTTCGACGATCGGACGGTCTGTCGCCGCGGCGGCGAGGGCCGACTCGTACTGCGTCGCCGCGGCATCGTCCGCTTCCGGCGTGAACTCGTCGGCGACGCGGATCGTGTGCCGCAACCCCGGCGTGCGCTGCCGGGCCTCCTGGACGGCTTCGCTGTAACAGCAGTGGTGCACGAGCACCTCGAGGTCGGCGTTGTCGTAGACGTAGGCCAGTTCCGCGACGCCGTACCGGTAATTGATGTTGATCGGCACGGCGGCGAGTTTGAAGCACGCGATCAGCGTCTCCATCGTCTCGACGCTGTTGTGCATCTGGAAACCCACGTGCGTCCCGGCGCCGACGCCGATACTCGCCAGATGGTGCGCGAGCCGATTGGCGCGGACGTCGAGCTCACGGTAGGTCACGCGGCGGCCGGACCGGACGAGAGCCACCCGCTCGGGCATGGCGTCCACGGAGTGCTCGAAGAGGTCGGCGAAGTTGTTGGCCATGTCGTTCCATCTCTGGGTGCGGTCAGACGACGGTGAGCGGAAGGGGTATCCCCCGGTCGGTGAAGGTGAAGGCGGCGCCGGTGCTGAACCGGGTCAGCGCGACCTCCGTCGCCTCCCGGAACGGTGTGTCACCGAGCGTGACGGCGGCGCGCCAGCCGTCCTCGCCCGCGGCGACGACCTCGGCGGAGAAACGCGGATTCACGCCGCGGACCAGGGCATTCAGCGGCTGCACGTGCTCGGGGTCGAGCATCGACGCCCACGTGCCGTCGGTGTGCGCGCCGCTGGCGGCCGGGAACGTCACCGTGACCGTGTCGCCGGTGTGCGCGATCTCGATTCCGGTGTAGGGCAATGGATTCAGCGCCGGATGCAACCGCAGCACCGTCGCCAGCGCGGCGGCGTCGTCGCCGAGGCCGAGGCAATCGCGCAGGCGTTCACTGGTGAGGCCGGCGATACCAGCGAACTGCTTGCGCCCGATCTCCAGCGCGGCATCGGCGTCGGCCCGGGCGCGCACCGCGATCAGGAAACCGAGGGTGAGCAGGTGATGTTGCAGGCAGACCTCGTCGGCGAGGCGGACCAGCGCGGAGCGGGAGAAGTCCGCGAAGCGCACATCGCTGAGCAACGGTCCCGAGTAGTCCGGCCGCCCTTCGTCGGCGGGGTCGATGGCGGCCAGCTCCAGTCCGGCCGCCACCGACCCGGCGACCAACTCGGCGTTGGGCGGCACCGGCGGCGGCACGTGGGCCGGGTCGATGACGACCGTCCACGCGCACACCGGTTTCCGATCGGCGGGACGGCGGGGCGGGCGGTGGATCGGCCGGACCTGGGCGTGCGGATTGGTGGCCAGCGCGGTCGCGTCGAAGGTCGGATCCTCGATGTCGTGACACATCGACACGACGAAGTCCTCGCCCATCGGTTCCACGTCGGCGAGCGCACCGCAGTGGTCGAGCCAGAACTCGCCGTGGTGGTGGTCGTCGACCCGGAAACGGAAGTCCATGAACTGCGGTGGCGCGCCGATGTCCAATTGCAGTCCCTTGAAGATGGTCTCCACGCCGTCGCCGGTGAAGCCGAGCGCGCGCTGCATGCGCCGGGTGTAGACCGGGCTGGCCACCTGCCACTCCTCGATGGCGATCGCGGTCATGCCTTCGCGGCCGAACGCGGCGATCGAGTGCGCCATGCCGGAGCGATCGATGAGGTGCCCGCACAGGAGCAGTTCGGGCAGCAGCGCGGCCAGCGTCGCGCGGTCGAGGCAGGCGAATCGGCTCGGTGATCCGGTCATGTCGGTCACCACAGCGCGACGGGCGATTCGCCGATGCGATACCAGCCCGGCAGCGGCTGCCCCGACACCGAGCGCTCGATGCGCTTCTGCATGCCAGGGGTGATGGCCTTGTTCGTGATCATCTCCAGAAACAGCGCCGAGACGTTGCCGAAGTCGAAGAAGTCGCGCTGCCAGGACCATTGGAAGTCGCCGCCGTAGCGGAACCAGCTGCCGCCGATGCCCTCGGGCGAATAGTTGCGCCCATCGGGCCGCTTGGCCTCGCTGATCTGCTTCCAGAACCCGATGACGGTGCCGGTGCGGTCGTCGACGACGAATTCCTGGTACGGGTAGGTCCAGCCCTCCAGCCCGGCCATCTCCTGGCCGAGGGCGAGGTCGCGGATCTCGTCGCGTCCGACGGCCATGAACTCCTGCGTCGGGCCGTAGTTCCAGCCGTAGGTGGCGTCCTCGGTGTACATCTGCGCGAGGGGCTTCCAGTCGCCCTTTTCCTCGCAGCGCTGGTTCTCCGTGATCCAGCGCTGGATCATCTCGTCGAGCTCGGCGCGGTCGAAACCTGGCATCAGTCGGTACCTTTCGGAGAGGAGTCGGTCGCGTCTTCGTCGGCGATCGACAGGGCTTGGGTCGGGCAGTAGCGGATCGCGTCCGCCACGGCGGCCCGCAGTCCGGCGTCCGGCACGTCGCGCAGGATTTCGACCTGGCCGCGTCTGGGCACCGTGAACACCTCGGGAGCCTCGGCTTGGCAGACCGCGTGCCCTTGGCACAGATCCAGGTCGGCGCGGATTCTCACGACCGGCTCCGCACGGGTTCGCACAGTGATTCGCGGAGCCGCCCGGGTGGGCGGCGCGTCGGGTGTCCGTGCCGCGACAACGCCCGGAGTCCGAGGTCAGGGTCGGCATACCGCGCAGCTTCTTCCGGCGGCCGCCGATACGCCGGATGCGAGTCGTCGTACGGGCCGAACACCAGCGGGTCCACCTCAGCCGTCATCGCCCACCCTCCGAATTCGATAACAAGTTCTCAACGATGATCGTCCGCACGACCCGCCGAAGAGACACATAGCTGGACATGTGTCTGGACGGTACCACTGACAGTTTTTCAGGACAATCCCGAAAGCGGGAACTCGCGAGAAGAAAGTCGCCGCGGCGCCACCAGGCCGACTCGCAGGAAAATCAAGAACACGTTCTTGTAGGCGTATCGCCATTCGGACTATATTCCACACAGGTGTCCAGACACGGCGTGTCGCCGTGCGCCTCACCGCCACGACAGTTCGTCGAACGACCAGACAAGGCGAGGATCCCCATGCGCTTCGGCATCGTCCTGTTCACCAGCGATCGCGGCATCACCCCCGCCGCGGCGGCCGGAGCCGCCGAGGAAGCGGGCTTCGCCTCCTTCTACGTCCCCGAACACACCCACATCCCGGTGGCGCGCAACGCGGCGCACCCGCAGACCGGTGACGCTTCGCTCCCGGACGACCGCTACCTGCGCACGCTCGACCCATGGGTCGCGCTGTCCATGGCGGCGGCCGTCACCGAGCGCATCGAACTGGCCACCGCCGTCGCGCTCCCGGTGGAGCACGACCCGATCACCCTGGCCAAGACGATCGCCTCCCTGGACCACCTCTCCGGCGGCCGGGTCGTGCTCGGGGCCGGATTCGGCTGGAACACCGACGAACTCGCCGACCACGGCGTGCCCGCGCACAAGCGGCGCACGGTGCTGCGCGAATATCTGGCGGCGATGCGGGCGCTGTGGAGCCGGGACGAGGCCGGTTTCGACGGCGAGTACGTCAGCTTCGGCCCGAGCTGGGCATGGCCGAAACCGGTGCGGCGTTCGGTTCCGGTGCTGATCGGCGCGGCCGGCACCGAACGCACGTTCCGCTGGATAGCCGAGTCCGCCGACGGCTGGATCACCACGCCGGGGGAAACACAGATCTCCGATCGTCTCGCGTCATTGCACGAGATCTGGCGGCAGGCCGGGCGGCCGGGACGTCCGCGCGTGGTGGCCCTCGATTACAAGCCGGACGCGCGACGCCTGGCCGAGTGGGACCGCGCCGGCGTCACCGACGTCGTGTACGGACTGCCGGACAAGGACGAGCCCGCGGTGCTCGCCTACCTCGAGCGGTTGTCCGGCAAACTCACCGGCCTCGGCCTGCCGCTCGGCGCGGCACATCAGGCGTAGCGCCGACAGTCCCAGACGGCGATCGATTTCCGCAGCGTGGAAGTTGCTGGAACGACATCGCGACACTACCATCTAGACACATGTCCGAAAAGTATTCCAGAACCGTGGAGGCAACGCGGCGGCGCCTGTCCGGAAAGCAGGCCGACACCGTCGAGAAGCTCACCAGATCGGCGATGGAAGTGCTTTCCCGCGAGGGCTTCGCGGGCATGACCATCCGAATGGTGGCCGCCAACGCCAAAGTCGGCACCGCCACCGCCTACACCTATTTCTCCTCCAAGGAGCATTTGGTCGCGGAGATCTTCTGGCGCAGGCTGCGCGCGGCGCCGTCGCCGGTGAGCGAGGACCGGGACGCCACCGTGCGCGTGATCGCCGAACTCCGCGGCATCGCGCTGCTCGTCGCCGACGAACCCGCATTGTCCGGCGCGGTCACCAGCGCGCTGCTCGGCCGCGATCCCGACGTGGAACATTTGCGGGCCCGCATCGGCCTGGAAATTCGCGAGCGGATCGCGCACGCGTTGTCCGGAAATCCGGACCCGGACATCGTGAAATCGCTCGAATTACTCTATGCGGGGGCGCTGGTACACGCCGGTATGGGTTATGAATCCTATGCCGACATCGCGGACCGCCTCGAGCGGTCCGCGATGCTCATTCTGAAGTGACAGCGCTTTTCGCGTCACTGCCCGGCGAGACCCAGTTTCAGCGACGCCCCGCCGTCGACGAACATCTGCAAGCCCGTCACATAGCGCGATTCGTCGGAAGCCAGGAACGTGACCGCATGCGAGATGTCCGAGGATTCGACGAAGGGAATCGGCATGGCCTGCATGAACGGAAAGGTCACCTCGGCGTCCTCCCGCGTCGGATTCCGCACGTCCGGACGGAAGATCTGGTACATCCCGGGGTTGTGCAGCATGTCGGTGTCGACGTTCGTCGGGTGCACCGCGTTGATGCGGATCGAACTCGGGCCGAGCGTCAATGCCAAAGTCTGCGTGTAGGAACGGATCATCTTCTTCGACAAGCCGTAGCCGTCGCCGCCGGGACCTTGCAGCGCCTGCTGGCCGTTGAATCCGGTCTGCGGCACCAGGCCCGCGACCGAGCCGGTCACGATGATCGACGCGCCCGCGCCCAGATGTGGCAGCGCGGCGTGCACGGTGTTCACCACGCCGACGAAGTTGACGTCGAAGACGTCGACGAAGCCTTGCAACGGCACGTGGTGCCCCAGCGGGCAGATCCCGGCGTTCGCCACGACCACGTCCAAGCGCCCGAGTTCGGCCACCGCCTGCGCGATCGCCTCCTGCACCGCGGTCCGATCCCGCACGTCCACCTTCCTGGCCACCACCCTACGACCGGTCTCGGCGACCAGATCCTCGGTCTCGGCGAGATCCGCTTCGGTCGCCAGCGGGTATTCGTTGCTGGCGATATCGGCGCAGATGTCGAAGGCGATGATGTCGGCGCCCTCTTCGGCCAGGGCCAGCGCGTGGCTGCGGCCCTGCCCGCGTCCGGCACCGGTCACCAGGACGACTTTGCCACTGACCCGATCCATGTTTCCTCCACCGTGCTCTCCGCCGGTTGCCGTGACCCCTGCGACGCGCCCGGCACGTCTATGGAATAGTAACCGGACAACTGTCTGGACGATACTACGGACAAAGGTATGGATCAATCATTCGACACCGCCCCCGATGCCACCGCCGCACTCCGGCCCGAAGGGGGTGAGCGCTGATGCCGAACCGACCGCGCAACCTCGATTCGCCGCTGGTCACGACCGTCATCAAATACATGTCCAGGGCGCAGACCTGGGCATACCGCCGGACCGGAGGGCGCGTCGGCGGTCGATGGCGGATCGGCGCCGGTTTCCGTAAGCCGGTACCGACCTTGTTGCTCGAGCATCGGGGCCGCAAATCGGGCAAGCTGTTCACCGCCCCGCTGCTGTACCTCGTCGACGGCCCCGACCTGGTGGTGGTCGCCTCCCAAGGCGGGTTGCCCGATCATCCGCAGTGGTACTTCAACCTCCTGGCACACCCCACGACCCGGGTGCAGATCGGTGCCGAGCACCGTCGCGTCCGCGCCAGGGTGGCGAGCCCGGAGGAAAAGAATCGCTTGTGGCCCTTGCTCGTAGACCTCTACGCGGACTTCGACACCTACCAATCCTGGACCGAGCGCGAGATACCGGTGCTGATTCTGCAACCGGAGGACAGCTCGGACTGACCCGGCGCGTCGAGCGAGGTCCGCACCCGCGCTCCCCCATGATGTTCAGCGTTCCCGGCGCGGTGGGCGCCGCCCGCCCGCCGGAGCAGTGCGACGCAATCGATCGACTCGACCGAGGATGGGAGAGCGTGTGGCGAAAATGGGTAGGCGGAAGCGGTCCAGGCTGATCACCAGCGGAATGCTGCGGGAGAAGCACCGCGAGGAGGAGACGGTCGCACCGGCGCGGCCGGCGCGGGATGAGGCAGCCGAGACGGCCGTCGCGTTCGATCTCGACGCGCTGGCCACGCGCGTGCGTGCGCGGCGGCGAGAGATGAAATGGACCCAGGCGGACGTGGCGGGCAACGGCGGCCCGCCGGCCAAGGTGATCAGCGAGATCGAGCGGTCCCGCAATCCACGGCCGGATGCCGATGTCCTCGACCGGCTCGACACGGGACTCGAATGGCCGCCCGGCACCAGCGCGACGATCCTGCGCGCCGAGCGGGCAAGCGAACTCGCCGCTGCCCGCTGAGCCGGAGGATCCGAATCACGGCCGGTCGGAGAATTTTTCGCTATCTCCGACCGGTCGAGCCGGAACGCTCATAGGTTGCTGTGGGCGCTGCTAGGCTGCTCAGCGACCCTAGACGACTGCTCTTGCGCCGCCGGAGTGCGCGGGTCCGGCCGTGCTGGACGCAGGTGTGAACCCGATGAAGGAATGGACGAAACATGCAACTCCGCGGCATCACTGCGGCAGCGATACTCGCCATCGGCTCGCTGACCGTCGGCGCGGGCGTCGCGCACGCCGAGCCCGCCCCCGACATCACCTACTCGGCCAAGCTCATCGATCAGACGGTGGTCGCCGCGCTCAGGGGCGGAACCTTCGAATTGTCCAAGGCGCTGCGCGATCAGCCCGCGGGCGACGAGAACGCTCGACTAACCGAGCGCGACGGGGTGCTCGTCGATCACACCGGCGCCCCGGCCGACATCGCGCAAGTGATCGACGTGGTCGACGTCCGCGACCGCGACGGCCACGTCGCGATGACGCTGCCGCTCGACTTCCGGATCGCGGGCACCGTCATCCCGGTCCGCCCGGAGCTGAAGAAGGACAGCACGGTGCTCGAGCTGAAGCCGACCAGGCCCGACGGCATCGCGATCACCGAGCCGCTGGTGGCCAAGCCGGTCGCCTCCATGACCGAGAACCAGCGCGCGAGGGACGAATTCGCCAGCCAGTTCGGACTCGCCACCGCCATCGGCGGTTTCGTCGGCACCGCCATCGGCGCCACGATCGGCTGCCTGGTGACCATCGCCGTCGGTTGCGTGGCCGGTCTGCTGACCGGCGCGAGCCTCGGCGGCATCCTGGGAACCATCGCGGTCGGCGGACCCACGCTCGTCGTGGCCGGCGTCGATCTGCTCACCACGCTGCAGGCGGCCGACGGCACCACTCGCTTCGCCGACAAGCCGGTCCAGTCCGCTCCGGCCCAACCCGCCAAGTAGCTCGATCCCGGCGGCGCGCCGCATGCCGCCGGGCGAGACCTCCGACCGACCGCGCCGCTACAGCGGCGCGGTCGTCGTGTTCGAGCGGCCCACCCGCTCGTCGTTGATCAGGTGATAGGCGCGCCCCAGATCGTCGAGCGCACGCTCCCATCTGGTGTCCGCGTCCCGGCCGCGCGGATTGCGGCTCAGCAGCAGCAGCGCCTCGGCCGCGTCCGTCGACCGCGCGGCGGCGTCCAGCAGGACCGGCACCGGATCCACGGTGGTGCCCGCCGCCAGCGCGCCGATGCGGTCGTGCAGCCAGTGCGCGTCGAAACGCACCTGCTCCGTGGGGTTCTCGCCGTTCACCGGCAGGGTGCTGACCGCGGCGGCCCGTGCCGCCTCCTCCTCGTCCATCGTCGTGGTGACCACGTGGCGCAGTTCGCTGCTCGCGATCCGGTGTAGCAAACCGATCAGTAGGACACGTTCGGCGTCAGGACCGTGCAGACCCGTGTCGCCCACGCGTGCGCCGACCTCGTCCGGGTCGACGCGCAAGATCGACAGAACCGCTCGCAACTGCGCAATCGTTACCACTTCGTCCGCCCCTCCTCATCGTCGCGGCCCCACCAACACACCCTCGGCGACAGCCTGCCAAACGCGGGGCGTGTTAACCGTTCGGTAGCCCTTTTGCCGATACGGCGTGTCTCCGCGCTGCGGTCAAGGTCACCTGCAACCGCAGGATAAACCCGGGGCGAACTTGGGTACTCCACATTGCATGAGAGCGATATCGGCGCGGGTCACTGGTGACACGACCACGTCCGCAGTGCGCGAATCCGAGCACAGCGGTGCGATCGCGAGCATGAAGTGGCGGCGGATCAGAGAGGTGATCGCCACCCGCACCGTCTCCGATGCCACGCGAGAAGTCTCCATCGAGGTGGGCAAACCGCAGATGGCGCCGGGTGACACCGGTGTGGTGTGCGGTTTCCGCATCCAGGGCATCGGCGAACGATGGGCGCACGGCGTCGATTCCATCGCCGCGCTCTACCGCGCGTTCCAGGAGATCGCGCACGAGCTGCGGCAAGCGAACAGCCACGGCGCGCATTTCCCGGTGACCGATCCCTCCGATCCCGGCTTCCCCGCCGCCCCCACCCGGCCCTCGCGCGCCGCCACGACGGTGACCAGCGAGCCGCAGGCGCTCATCGCCGCGCGCACCCTGCACGATGCCGACAGCTCGTTGTCGATCATCATCGGCAGGCCGTATCTGGCGGCCGACCGGCGCGAGCACCTGTGCCGATTCCACATCAGCAGGCAGGGCGCGTCGCTGGCCAGCGGCGTCGACGAGATCCAGGCGCTGCACACCGCGATCAGCATGATCAGCGAACGTCTCGAACTGCCGCAGGACTGGCCGGTCAGCCGCCTGTCCTGAGGCAGGCCCGCACAATTCCGCGACGAACCGCCCAGCCGGTCCGGATTCGGCACCGAATCAATCGGTGATGGATCGTCGGCCGACCGGCACAGCTCTCCCGCGCCGTGGGCAGTCCGGCGACCTTCCACGTCCGCAACCGAACCGTGGCGCAACCGAACCGTGGCGCAGCCGCGGCGTCGCCAGGAGGGAACTGCCCATGGAATTCATCTCGCCGGTGGACGCCCTGTTCCTCATCGCGGAATCACGCGAGCATCCGATGCACGTCGGTTCGCTGTCGATCTTCGACCCGGTCGATGGCACCGGACCCGAATTCGCCAGGCGCGCGTACGCCACACTGGCGGCCGACCAGAACTTCCACCCCACGTTCCGCAAGCGCCCGGCTCGCCTGTTCGGCACCCCGCAGCTGGCCTGGACCGTGGACAGCGCCGTCGAACTCGACTACCACGTGCAGCGATGGGCGCTGCCGGAACCGGGTGGCCTGGACGCCGTGACCGAGGTGGCCGCGGGACTGCACAGCAGGCTGCTCGACCGGCACCGGCCGCTGTGGGAGGCGCATCTGATCGAAGGGCTCGCCGGCGACCGGGTCGGCTTGTACGCGAAGATGCACCACGCACTCATCGACGGCGTCGGCGCCCAACGGCTGTTGCAGCGAACGCTCACCACCGACCCGGAATCCGGCGAAGCGCTGGTGCCCTGGCATCTTCCGCCCTCGACCGGCCGCAGCGCGCACGCACCGCGGGAGCGGCAGACCCTCACCGGCCGGGCGCGCGCACTGCTCGCCGCCGCGGGCTCGGCGCCATCGGCTTTGCGCCTGGCCCGTACCGCGCTGCTGGAGCAGCAGTTGACGCTGCCCTTCGCCGCACCGCGCACCATGTTCAACGTCCCGATCGGCGGGGCCCGCCGCTGCGCAGCCCGCTCCTGGCCGCTGGACCGGATCCGGCAGGTCAAGAAGATGACCGGCACCACGCTCAACGACGTGGTACTGGCCATGTCGGCCGGCGCGCTGCGCGCCTATCTGCTCGAACACCTCGCCCTGCCGGACAAGCCGCTGATCGCCATGGTGCCGGTCTCGCTGCGTCCCGAATCCGACGACGGTGACGGCGGGGGCAACGCGGTGGCCGCGCTGCTGTGCAATCTGGCCACCGACCTGCCCGATCCGGCCGCGCGGCTGGCGGCGATCAGCTCCTCGATGCATCGCAGCAAAGAGATCTACCGCGCGCTGTCCCCCGTCCAGGCCGTCTCGCTGTCGGCGCTGACGCTCAGTCCGCTCGCCCTGTCGCTGCTGCTTCCCGCCACGGCCGCGCTGACCAGCCCGCCGTTCAACATCGTCATCTCCAACATCCCCGGGCCGCGCGAACCGCAGTACTGGAACGGCGCGCGCGTCGCGGCCAGCTATCCGCTGTCGATCCCGCTCGACGGGCAGGCGGTGAACATCACCCTCACCAGCAATGCCGACAGCCTGGACATCGGCATCGTCGCCTGCCGTCGCGGCGTGCCGGACGTGGCCAGGCTGCTCGATCACCTGGAGACCGCGCTGACCGACTTGGAGGACACCGTCTACTGAGACCTGCCGGGCCCGGCAGGCGGGAGCGCCGCCGGACAGGTCAGGGCGATCCGGCGGTGCCGAGACCGTTGATCGACGGCGGCAGCTCCGGCTCGGTCGCGCCGGGACCGGCGAGCAAGCGCTTGAGGATCTTGCCGGTGTCGCCACGCGGCAGCGCCGAGAGGAAGGTGACATCGCGCGGCACCGAGAAGCGGCTCAAGCGGTTGCGGATGTAGGTGCGCACCATATCCGAATCGAGGCCGGAGCCTTCGCGTTTCACCACGAACGCCGCCAGTCGCTGACCGAATTCGCGGTCCGGCACACCCACTACGGCGACGTCGCTGACCTGCGGCAGGTGCGCGAGCGCCTCCTCGACCGGGCGGGGGAAGACGTTCTCGCCGCCGGAGATGATCATCTCGTCGTCCCGTCCGGCGATGAACAGCCGGCCCGCGGCGTCGAGGTAGCCGAGGTCGCCGGTGTCGAGCATGCCGTGCGCCTCGTCCGGCGGCGCCGAGTTGACGTAGCCGTCGAACAGCATGTGGTTGCCGACGAAGATGTGCCCGGTCGCGCCGATCGGCAGCCTGCGGTGGTCGGGTCCGAGCACGGCGACCTTCGTGCCGAGCGGCGGCCGCCCCGCCGTGGTCGGCGAGGTGTGCAGGTCCTCGGGCGTGGCGATCGTCGCCCAGGAGACCTCGGTGGAGCCGTAGACGTTGTAGAGGACGTCGCCGTAGGTCTCCATGAATCGCTCGACGGTCGCACCGGCCAGCGGCGCACCGCAGCTGATCATGTGCCGCAGGCTGGAGGTGTCGTAGCGAGCGCGCACGTGCGCGGGCAGGTCGAGGATGCGCTGCACCATGGTCGGCACCACGATCACCGTGTTGACCCGGTGCTCGGCGATGCGGCGCAGGCAGTCCTCCGCGTCGAACCGCTCGGCCAGCACCACGGTCGCGCGCAGCGCGGTGCTCAGTTGCAGGCCGGCCAGCCCCCAGGTGTGGAACAGCGGCGCGGGGATCAGCATGGTCTCGTTCATCTGCATCGGGATGCGCGACAGCAGTGCCGCGATGGACCCGAAGCCCTTCGGATGCGGCCTGCGCGCGCCCTTCGGCGTCCCGCTGGTCCCGGAGGTGAGCACGATCAGCCGTCCCGGCTGGGCAGGCGTGCGGAACGTCGTGTGCCCCTCGGCCACGAGCTGGTTCACGGTCGTCCGGTCCGGCGCGGGAGGACGCTCGTCGGTGTTGTACCGCGGGATGTCGGCGTGCAGATAGCGCACCAATTCCTCCAGGTCGCCATCGACGAACAGCGCCGAGAGGCGATCGCGCTGGACGATCTCCTCGATGGTTCGCCCGGCCAGCCCGGCGTTCAGCAGGGCCACGTCCACGCCCAATTTACCTGCGGCGACCATGCATTCGACCATGGCCGCGTGGTTGCGCGCCAGCAGTCCGACGGCGTCGCCAGGACCGAGGCCGTGCGCGGCCATCGCGCCGGCCAGCGCGTTGGTGCGCTCGTGCATGTCGGCGAAGGACCGGGTGCCGCGGTCGTCGATGATCGCGGTCCGATCCGGGGCGTACGCCGCGCCCGCCGCGTACCCGCCCGCCAGGTTGAAACCCCACTTCGCCAGGGAGCGAAGCTGTTTGAGACTCCGATCCAGGCGAACCGGCAGCACGACGCCGGTGGCCACCATCTGCCGCGCCACGCCCGCGTTGCGCCGGATCGGCGAATCCTCGCCGTTGACGACCAGGGAGGTCCGCGCGCCCTTGGCGACGTCGGCCACCCGCTTCAGTCCGCTCTTGGTCCACTCCGCGATCGCCACGTTGGACAGCTCGGCCACCCGCGGGTGCACCCGGCTCGGCGCGAAATAGGTGACCGTGATCTTGGTGCGCTCCTCGTCGCCGTGCAGCCGCACCGACGCGAAACTGCCTAAAGCGGCGTACTGCATCTCGAAGCTCTCGTACCACCGGCCCACGCTCACCCGGATCTGGTGGGTGCGAATGCCCGACGCGTAGGTGCCGACGCGCATCTGCCAGACCACATTGCCGTCGGCGGACTGGATCTGCTCGCACGCGCCGATACCGGTGAACATACGCGGATACGTCTGCGGTTCGAGCAGCAGATCCCAGATGGTCTTGCGGGCGATCGCGAATTCGGCGACTACGTCGATGACATCGGTAACCAACTTGTGCACTTCTCGTCGGCCGGTTCGAAGAACTTCGGGTCGGCGGGTAGCTCCTTTGTAACGTCAGTCACAGGCGAGGTCAAGTAGCCGGGGCGCCGTCCCCACTACCAGCGATACGCAGGGAATACGCTGCGATTGCCCAGCATTCACCTGCGCCTGGGAACCGGCCCAAATCACCCGCGCGGCACCTGTGAATCAGCCCAATGATCACCGAAACTCCCGCCGGGCGCCGGGCGCCGATCCTAACGTCGCAGACGCCTGCTCGGCAGGACCGCACGCTGGCTGGAGAGGTTATGGACGACAAGCCCGCACGACGAATCGCGCACTCCCGCGCCGAGGAGATCCTCGACTTCTTCGGCAAATGCCGAGCGTGCGGATATCCCGCTTACGCGGAGACCACCACGGTGCGCTACGACAACGGCGACCTGGAGACCAAAGTCATCGCCAGCTGCGCCTTACCCTGCGGCTGGACCGGTGAGGTGTCCGCGACGCCGATGACCGGCTCGGTCGTCCGTCCGAGCACGTGATGGATCACGCCGCGCTCGACACGAGTTGTTCTTCCGGGCCGAGCGCTCGTTCGCGCAGGTCCTTGAGAATCCTGGCCAGGATGCGCGAGACCTGCATCTGCGAAACGCCCAGTTCTTCGGCGATCTGACTCTGGGTCCGCGACTCGTAGAAACGCATGATCAGCACCTGCCGATCGCGCGGCGGCAACTCCGCGATCAGCGGACGCACGGCCATCGCCTGCTCCAGCAGGTCGTAGCAGGGTTCCTCGGCGCCCAGCGTGTCGGCCAGCGACTGCGGCGCGCCGTCGCCGTCCTCCCGCCCGGCCGCGTCCAGCGAGTTGGCCTGGTAGGCGTTGCCCGCGATGAGCGCTTGAGTGACCTCACCGAGGTCGACGTCCAGTTCCTCGGCGATCTCCCTCGCCGTCGGCATCCGCCCGAGGCGGTGCGACAACGTCTCCGTGGCCGGGCCGATGCGCAGCTGAATCTCCTTGAGGCGGCGCGGCACTCGCAGCGACCACGTGTGGTCGCGGAAGTGCCTGCGTACCTCGCCCATGATGGTGGGGACCGCGAATCCCAGGAAGGAACTGCCGCGCGAGACGTCGAACCGGTCCACCGCGAGCACCAGCCCGACCCGGGCGATCTGCAGCAGATCCTCATAGGACTCACCGCGGCCGGAGAACTTCCTGGCGATGTGCTCGGCCAGCGGAAGACACCGCCGGGTCACCTCCTCGCGCAGCGCCGCGCGATGCGGATCACCCTCGTCCATCGCGGCCAGCTTCTCGAACCACGGCTCGATGTTGTCGTAGCTGTCGCCGCCACGGGCGCGGCCTGCCGCGTCATTTCCGTCGGTCGTGAACTCACGTGTCATCAAATGGTCCTCGTTCCCAACTGAATTCGATAACGGTCGGGTACCCGCCGAGTTCGGAATCAAAAGGGTCACGAGAAATCGAGAGGGAACGGGTGAGCATGCGGACCAATTCCCAGCTCAGCGGATCGCCGTGCACGTCGTCATCGAACGCGGCCACGGCGTCGACGCGCACGCTCATCCGGCCCGCGCCGTAGGTGAACGCGCAGCCGAGCATCGAGCCGGGCATGGCGTCCCCCAGCAGCATCGTGGCCGCCTCGTTGATCGCCAAGCGGATGTCCGACGCCGCGTCGAGGGGCAGTTCGGCCACCAGGCACACGGTGTCGGTCATCGCGCGGATCAGGGCGAGCTGTCGCGCTTCGGCGGGGATCCGCACCGCGACCGCGGTCTCGGTGGCAGGCGCGCCGAACGCGCACGTGATCACCCGCATCAGGCCGTGGCGAGCTGCGCTTGCCACATCCAGTGCAACTGTTCCAGCCGCGCCGCGATCGCCAGGAACAGATCCTGGGTCACCGGATCGGCCTTCTCGGTCGCCGCGATGCGCTCACGCAGCCGCTTGATGACGGCGGCGAGGTTGCCGACGATCGCGTCGATGACGTCGGTGTCCTGTTGCCAACCCTCGCCGATGCCGATCGCGCCGGAACTCTTGGCCACGCTCGCCGCGCGCCCGTCCGGGCTCACGCCGACGGCGGTGGCGCGTTCCGCGGCGGAGTCGGTGAACTCCCGTGCCACGGTCACCAATTCGTCCAGCGCCAAGTGCACCGAGCGGAAGTTGGAGCCGACCACGTTCCAGTGCGCCTGCTTCGCGATCAGCGACAGGTCGATCAGGTCGACCACGGTTGCCTGGAGCGTTTCGCCCGCGATGCGCTGCTGCTCCGGGTCCAGCGTGCTGGTGATGGGTTGAGACATCGCATTCAGCCTTTCTGCCGTCGATCGGGTCACGGACGGTCTACCCAGCTCCACGGCGATAAACCTCCCGGTGGCCGACCCCACCGGGCGAAACGGGGTAATCGCCCCGGCCCGATCAACCGCCCATGCGGGCCGCGTGACGAGGGTTTACGGGCCGCCGCTGCACTATGGTGTGATCCACACGACACGGGAGGTGCGGGATGCCGGAACCCACGGCCACGCCCTTGCGGGCGGCGACGATGACCGGCTTCGCCGATCGTGTCTCGACACCGGGCTACGACCGATCTCGGATCAGCACGGGCATAGTGCATTTCGGTGTCGGCGGATTTCATCGGGCTCACCAGGCGATGTACGTCGACCGCTTGCTCGAACGCGGCCTCGGCGACGAGTGGGGCATCTGCGGAGTCGGCGTGCTCCCCGGCGATCGGCGCATGCGCGACGTGCTGCGGGCGCAGGACGGCTTGTACACGCTGTCGACGGTCGCGCCGGACGGCACGTGGACCACGCGTACGATCGGCTCGCTGGTCGAATACCGCTACGCTCCGGACGATCCCGAGGCCGTGGTGACGAAGCTCACCGATCCGGCCACCCGCATCGTCTCGCTGACCATCACCGAAGGCGGCTACCACATCGACGCCGCTACCAGGGAATTCGACCCGGACGACCCCGGAATCCGCGCCGACCTGGCCGGGAACGCGCCGCCGTGTACCGTCTTCGGCCTCGTCACCGAAGCGCTGGCCCGCCGCCGATCCCGCGGTGTCGCGCCGTTCACCGTGCTGTCCTGCGACAACATCGAGGGTAACGGGAACGTCGCGCGCCGGATGTTCGGCGCGTTCGCCGGGCTGCGCGATCCCGGGCTCGGAGCCTTCGTGGCCGAGCAGGTGCGCTTCCCCAATTCGATGGTGGACCGGATAACCCCGGTGACCCCGCCGGGGGCGACCGGCGAGATCGAGCGGCGCTACGGGCTCACCGACCGCTGGCCGGTGGTGACCGAGCCGTTCGCCCAGTGGGTGCTGGAGGATTCCTTCGCTCTCGGCCTCCCGGCCCTCGAGGAGGTCGGCGTGCAGGTCGTCGCCGACGTCACCCCGTACGAACTGATGAAACTGCGGTTGCTGAACGCGAGCCACCAGGCGCTGTGCTACTTCGGGTACCTCAGCGGATACCGGCTGGTGCACGAAGCCGCCCAGGATCCGGCCTTCCGGCGGTTCCTGACGCGCTACATGGACGCCGAGGCGACGCCGACGCTGCGCGCGGTACCCGGCGTAGACCTGGGCGACTACAAGCGGACGCTGCTCGACCGGTTCGCGAACCCCGCGATCGGCGACACCATCGCCCGGTTGTGCGCGGAATCCTCCGACCGGATCCCGAAGTGGCTGCTGCCGGTGGTGCGGGCACAGCTGGCCGCCGGCGGCCCGATCGACTGTGCGGCGGCGGTCGTCGCGAGCTGGGCCCGCTATGCCGAGGGCGTGGACGAGCAGGGTCAGCCGATCGAGGTCGTCGACCAGCTCCGCGATCGGCTGGTTCCCCTGGCCCGGCGGCAACGGCAGCAGCCGACCGCTTTCCTGGGCGAGCGCTCGCTGTTCGGCGACCTGGGCGATCATCCCCGGTTCGTGGCCGCGTATCTGGCGGCTCTGGAGAGCCTGCGCACCCGAGGAGCGCGCGCCACCGTCGAACAGTTGGCCGGTTAGCGCGAGGTGACCCGGGCGACCGCCCGGCAGTCCGTGCCGACGGCGAACCACACGTCCAAGCTCGAGTCGGTGCGGCGGGCGACCAGTTCGACGTCCTCGCCGGACCGCACCGGTTTCCCGTACTCGACCACCACGCGGTGCGGGCCCGATTTCAGTTCGGCGTGATCAGCGAGCACTTCTTCCAGCGCGGTGAGGTAGACCGCGTTGTTCATATGGTCGAGCAGGTCGATGTCGGTGACCCGGAGAGGGAAGGGCCGGATCTGCACGCCGGGCTCGTCCGCCGCGGGCATGGGATCGGTGAGTTCGGCCTTCCAGCGCAGCCGGTGCTCGGTCGTGCAGGCCAGCATGGGCGCGAGGAACCGGTCGCTCATCCGAGTCGGCACGCCGGATTCGGTGCCGAAATGGATCAGGAAACTCTCGGTCTCCACCAGCCCGCCCGCGCTGCCGCCGATCTGGACCCGCATCGCGCACCACCGGGTGGACGTCGCCGAAGGCCACCGCCGCAACGTCGCCCGCTCGCCGAAGCCGAGCGGCTTGAGCGCGTCGATCACCGTCCTGCGGATCACCCACAGGCGATGGATATCGCCGTCCTCCAGGACGTCGAGGTGGTCGTAGCCGACATCCTGCAGGTAGCGCGCGACACCGTCCAAGCGCAGGCGCTGCTCGCGATCGGTGTCGGCGAGGCGCACGGGCCATCCCGTCTCGAACGGAGTCAGGACGGCCGGTGGTTCCGGCAGGACGCTGGGAATGACCATGCCCGGATGATGCCAGGTGTTTGCCGCCATCGCGAAGCGTACTGGCCATATCGTCACGTATACGAGAGAATATCGGCTCCCATTAGGCATTTTGCCCGAATCATCAGCGGAGAAAAGCGACTCGCCAATAGGTAGCCAGACTGCGGGCGGCGAGGCCGGGACATGCCAGAGGCCTCGCCGTCGTCGCCTACTTCTTCGAGCGATCCCGCTTCTCGCGCACCCGCACCGAGATACGGACCGGCGAGCCGTCGAAACCGAATTCCTCGCGCAACCTGCGCTCCAGGAAACGCCGGTAGCCCGCCTCGAGGAAGCCGGTGGTGAACAGCACGAACGTGGGCGGCCGCGTGGTCGCCTGGGTGGCGAACAGCACGCGGGGCAGCCTGCCGCCGCGCATCGGCGGCGGCGTCGCGGCGATCACGTCCTTCAGCCACGTGTTGAGCCTGCCCGTCGGGATGCGCTTGTCCCACGATTCCAGCGCGGTCTCCATCGCGGGCACCAGCTTCTGCACCGCGCGGCCGGTGTGGGCGGAGATGTTCACCCGCTGCGCCCACGGCACCCGAACCAGTTCGCGGTCGACCTCGCGTTCCAGTTGCAGGCGGCGGTCCTCGTCGACCAGGTCCCACTTGTTGAACGCCAGCACCAGCGCCCGCCCGGAATCGGCGACCATGCTGATCACCCGCAGGTCCTGTTCGGTGATCGGCTGGGAGGCGTCGATCAGCATGATCGCCACCTCCGATGCCTCCAGCGCGGACTTGGTGCGCAGCGAGGCGTAGAACTCGGTGCCGCTGGCATTGGCCACCTTGCGGCGCAGCCCGGCGGTGTCGATGAACTTCCACACCTTGCCGCCCAGTTCGACGAGGGAGTCGACCGGGTCGACCGTGGTGCCCGCGACATCGTGCACCACGGAACGCTCGTCGTTGGCCAGCTTGTTGAGCAGGCTGGACTTGCCGACGTTCGGCTTGCCGACCAGCGCCACCCGACGCGGACCGGCACCCCCGGTCCCCTCGCGCGGGGTCTCCGGGAGCACCGCGAGCACGTCGTCGAGCAGGTCACCGGTGCCGCGGCCGTGCGCGGCGCTGACCATGCGTGGCTCGCCGAGTCCCAGCGACCACAGCGCCGCCGCTTCCGCTTCCACCCGCTGGTCGTCGACCTTGTTGGCGACCAGGATCACCGGCACCGAGGAGCGGCGCAGCTTCTTCACCGCCGCCTCGTCGGTGGCGGTGGCGCCGACCACGGCGTCGACCACGAGCAGGATCGCGTCGGCGGTCTGCATGGCCAGCTCGGCCTGGCGGGCCACCGATTGCTGCAATCCCTTCGCGTCGGGCTCCCAGCCGCCGGTGTCCTGCACCAGGAACCGGCGACCGGCCCAGTTCGCCTCGTAGGACACGCGGTCGCGGGTTACTCCCGGGATGTCCTCCACGACCGCTTCCCTGCGGCCGAGGATGCGGTTGACCAGGGTCGACTTGCCCACGTTCGGGCGTCCGACCACGGCCAGCGTCGGCATCGCGACATGCGCGGAGTCCTCGAACTCACCCTCGAGATCGGTCAGTTCCCAGTCGGCTTCGTCGCTCCAGACGCCGTCGCCGGCCAGCACGTCCCCGTTCATCGGTCCCCTCCGGCTCCGTATGCGGCGACCTGCTGCGCGACCACGCCGTACAGCTCGTCGATCACCTCGTCCATGGACAGTTCGCTGGTGTCGACCGGTACCGCGTCCTCGGCGGGACGCAGCGGGGACACCTTGCGGGTCGAGTCGAGCGTGTCGCGGCGCTGCACGTCGGCGAGCACGCCCGCGTAGTCGTCGCCCCGGCCCTCGGCGATGTTCTGCTGATTGCGCCGGTGCGCCCGCGCCTCGGCGGAAGCGGTCAGGTAGATCTTGGCGTCCGCGGCCGGCAGCACGACGGTGCCGATGTCGCGGCCCTCGACCACGATGCGGCCCGCCGCCGCCGTGATCTCGCGTTGCATGGCGACCAGCAGTTCACGCACCTCCGGCACCGCGGAGACCGCGGAGACCGCCTTGGTGACGGCGTCGCCGCGAATCTCCGATCGCACGTCCTCGCCGTCCAGCTCGATCACCTCGCGGCTGGGATCGGTGCCGATGGACAGCGGCAGCTCCTTGACCGCGGCGGCGATGGCCGCGGTGTCGGTCAGTTCGATGCCTGCGCGCAGCACGCGCAGCGTCGCCACCCGGTACATCGCGCCGGTGTCGAGGTAGCGGGCGCCGAGCCGGGTGGCCAGGCGCCGTGACACGCTCGACTTCCCGGTACCAGAAGGCCCGTCCATGGCGACCACCAGTGGGCTCGTACCGGCCATCCGCGCCGGCGCCTGCACCGGGATCTCCACACCGTTCACAACGACACCGCCTCGTAGAGTTTGCCGATTTCATCGCGGCCGAGCACACGCAGCGTGCCGGGCCGTTGGTCGCCCAGCGCGACCGGACCGATATGGGTGCGGACCAGCCGGACGACCGGATGGCCCACCGCGTCCAGCAGGCGGCGCACGATGTGCTTGCGCCCTTCGTGCAACACCACCTTCACCAGGGAACGTCCCTCCCCCAGTTCCAGCACCTGGAAACGGTCGACCTTGGCGGGACCGTCCTCCAGCTCGACGCCTTCTCTGAGCCGCTTGCCGACCGCGCGATTGTTGACCTCGCCTTGCACCGTCGCCAGATAGGTCTTGGAGACCTCGTAGGACGGGTGCATCAGCCGGTGGGCCAGATCGCCGTCGTTGGTGAGCAGCAGCAGGCCCTCGGTGTCGGCATCAAGCCTTCCGACATGGAACAGCCGCTGGCCCGCGGCGATCCGCTCGGCCACGATGTCGCCGACGCACGGGCGTCCCAGATCGTCGGACATGGTCGACTGCCAGCCCTTGGGCTTGTTCAGCGCGACGTGCACCAGTTCCTCGCGCACCACCACGCGGGTGCCGTCGACGCGCACCACCGCGTGCTGCGGGTCGATGCGCAGGCCTTGCTCGCGCACGATCATGCCGTCGACCTCGACGCGGCCCTGCGCGATCATCTCCTCGGCGGCCCTGCGCGAGGCCACGCCCGCCTTGGCGAGCACCTTCTGCAACCGCTCGCCCTCGCCCCACGGGAGCTTGGTGTGGCCGCCGGACGGGGCGGGCTCCACGTTCTGGTGGCGCGCGGGCTTGGCGTTGCTCAGCAGCGGCGGCGGTGCGACCTGCCGCTGCGGTTTGGGCTTCTTCTTGCTCGCCGCGGCGGTGTGCCGCTGCGGGCTGGGAGCGGCGGCGGATCCGCGCTGTGCCGTCCGGCCTGCGCCGCCTTGCTGGGCGCCACGGGCGGTGATCCCCCGTTGGGCCGAACGGGCGTCGCGTGAACTCGAGCCGCGGCTCGCGCCGCCGCGTTCGGGCTGTGCGCCGCGTTTCCTACGATCCGGTGTGCCATCTCGGCGAGCGGGCGTATTCATGTTGTCCTGTCACTCTTCGGTGCCGAGGTCCAAATCGGCCTCGGCGGGTTTCCTCGACCTGGTGTAGCGGGGGTCCGTCTCCAGGCTCTCGTTGATCTCATCGATCAGGTCGACGCCCGGAAGCAGGGGCGCCAGCGGCGGCAGATCGCTCAGCGAAGCCAGTCCGATCCGTTCCAGGAACAGCTCGGTCGTGCAGTACAGCGTTCCGTTGGTCTCCGGGTCGACGCCTGCCTCGGCGATCAGGCCCCTGGCCAGCAGCGTGCGCATCACCCCGTCGACGTTCACGCCGCGCACGGCGCTGACCCTGGTCCTGGTCACCGGCTGACGGTATGCCACCACCGCCAGCGTCTCCAAGGCCGCCCGGGTCAATTTCGATCGGGAGCCGTCGAGCAGCATCCGCTCCACATACGGCGCGTACTCGCTGCGAGTATAGAAGCGCCAGCCGTCACCGACGAAACGCAGATCTATCCCGCTGGACCGCGCCGACAGTTCGGCCGACATCTCGCGCAGGGTCCGCTCGACCCGCTCGGCGCTCTCGCCGAGAGCGGCCGCGAGCTGGTCAACCGGTGCGGGCGAGTCGACGACCAGCAGCATGGCCTCGAGCGCCGAACGGAGATCGGCGTCGGCGAGCGGTTCGGGGGTGAGTTCCACCACTGCCTCACTCACGATCGCGCCTCCGCGCCCTCGCGCTGTGCTCGCTCACCCGTAGTCCTCCTCGATCGTCACGGTCTCCACCTGTTGCGCGGCGTCGTCGCCGATCCAGCTCACCGACAAGGGACCGAGCGGATCGGGCTGGTCGAACTCGATCGTCTTGCCGCGATACAGCTCGAGCAGCGCGAGGAAGCGGGCGACGATCTGGACCGGAACCTCGCAATCGGCGACCAGCTCGCCGAAGGAGGTCCACGCGCCCGCACCACGCTGTTTGAGCCGCTCCAGCACCAGCGCCGCCTGCTCGGCCACCGAGATCGCGTGCGTGTGCAAGTGGTCGAGCCCGACCTTGGGCACCGGACGGGGCCGGAAGGCCGCCGCGGCGATCGCGGCGAACTCGGCCGCCCCGACACCCAGCCTAACCTCGGGCAGCAGTCCGGCGTAACGCTCCTCCAGGCCGACCGCGCGCGGATAGCGGCGCAGCGCGGCCGCCTCCAGCTCGCCGAGCAGTTCGGCGACCTGCTTGAACGCGCGGTACTGCAGCAACCGCGCGAACAGCAGGTCGCGGGCCTCGAGCAACTCCAGGTCCTCGGCGTCGGTCATCTCGCCGGACGGCAGCAGCCGCGCCGCCTTCAGATCCAGCAACGTGGCGGCGACGACCAGGAATTCCGTGGTCTGGTCCAAGATCTTGTCCGCGCGCAAGGTGTTCTGCCGCGCCATGTTCGCCGTCAGCGCCTTGGTGTAGGCGATGAACTCGTCGGTGACCTTGTGCAGCGCCACCTCGGTGACGTCCAGCTTGCGCGAGCTGATCAGGGTGAGCAGCAGATCGAACGGTCCCTCGAAGTTGCTCAGGCGCAGACGGAACCCGGTCGCCTGCGGCTCGGGCGACGTTGCCGCTCCGGCCTCCGGTGCGCCGGGCGCGTCCTGCGAGAGGGCCGGTGCTTTTAGCGGGTCGGGCGAGGAGCCGGGCTCCTCCGGCGCATCGTGACCCACGACAGGGACATCAGGTGCGTCGACGGACTGATCGTCCGGTCTCTCCGGGACGATCGTCCCGCCAGGCCGCGGGGGTGGTTTCGGGACGGTTTCGTCCCTACGGTCCCACGCGAGCGGGGCGTCCGCCGCCGTCTCCGGCGCGGTTCGTCCGGTGGAACCTCCGGCGATGGCCGGGCTCGGGCGACGGGGGGCGGCGTCGCGGCCCGCGGCGATGAACGCCGCCGCCGCGTTTCCGAGCGCGGGCGCGGCCTGCCTGGATTCGGGCCGCTCACCGGCCTCGGGTGCCTGATCGTCCCGCGTTGGAGTCGGTCCGGCCGCGGAAGACCCCTGGCCGGACGGGTCGTGGTGGGACGCAGACGAGGGGTCGGAGCGGCCGGTCACCGGCCGGATCGGTGGATGACTTCCCGAGCCATCGACCGATACGCCTCGGCGCCACTGGATTTCGGCGCCCACGTGGTGATCGGCTCGCCCGCGACGCTGGCGTCCGGGAAACGGACGGTGCGCGCGATGGCGGTGTCGTAGACCAGATCACCGAACACCTCGACCACGCGCGCCATCACCTGGCGGGAATGCAGCAGTCGCGAGTCGAACATGGTGACCACTATTCCGTACAGGCTCAGCCGCGGGTTCAGCCGGTCCCGCACCTTCTCCACCGTGTCGTTGAGCAGCGCCAGCCCGCGCAGCGAGAAATACTCGCATTCCATCGGGATGATCACGCCGTCCGAGCAGGCCAAGGCGTTGACCGTGAGCAGGCCGAGCGACGGCTGGCAGTCGATGAGGATGTAGTCGTAGCGGTTGCGGATCGGCTCCAGCGCGCGGCCGAGCGACTGTTCCCGGCCCACCTCGTTGACCAGCTGGATCTCGGCGGCGGAGAGGTCGATGTTGCTGGGCAGCAGATCCATGTTCGGTACCCGGGTCTGCATCAGCACGTCGTCGATCGACACCTTGGAACCGATGAGCAGGTCGTGCACGGTCGAGTCGAGATCGTGGTGGGCGACGCCGAGCCCGGCCGACAGCGCGCCCTGCGGGTCCAGATCGACGAGCAGGACGCGACGGCCGTATTCGGCCAGTGCCGCACCGAGATTGATGGTGGAGGTGGTCTTGCCGACGCCGCCCTTCTGGTTGCACATGGCCACGATGAGCGCGTCCCCGTGCTGGCCGACCGGCGGCGGGTCCGGCACCAGCCGCAACGGCCGTCCGGTCGGGCCGAGCGTCGCGTCCTCCGGGACCGGCTCCACTCCGTGGCCCCACAGCGTTTCCGCCGCGGCGTCCGAGTACGGACCCGGTCGCGAGCCCGTAAGCGGCTCCGCCCCAGCACCCATCGGCGGCTCTGCCGCGCCGGCTGTCGTCACGATCCGCTGCTCCTTATACGTTCCTGCCCGTTGCCTCGCCGAGCGTAGCGAGGCCGATCATGGGCCGACCTCGCTTTCGTGCGGTCCAGCTCTCGATAGACGCTACCGCTTGACGGCACTCGAGTGCCGCGCCTCGGCGCGGCGTGTTCGTGCCGCGCTGGTCAGCGCCATTGCGGTCCGCCATCGAAATGAACGTCGAACCGGTCGTGCAACTCGTTCATACTGTCCCAGTCCGCCTCCCCGCGCGCGATCCGGCCGAGTTGCCGGAAGTATTCGAAGCGGACGATACCGGGTGTGAGCACAGCCAGAAACTCGGCGGGGCCGTCGGCGGCGGCTCCGAAGGCGTGCACCGTGCCCGGCGCGACCACCACCAGGCCACCTGCGCGGACGGCGCTGCGGGTGCCGTCCACGAGGAAATCCATTGTGCCGCCGAGCACATGGAAGATCTCGGTCGACTTCGTGTGGTGGTGTGGCCGGGTGCCGTCCGCACCCGCGGCCAGGGTCAGCCGGTTGGCGCCGAAGAGCCCTTCGGAGTTCTCGCTGTCCTCCAGTAGCCGGAAGGAACCGCCGCCGGGCAGCGGAATCGTTTCGACATCGGCCTCGTGGACGATGAAAGACTTTGCCATGCACTTCACCTCGCGTTGTGGTCGGGAACCGGACCGTCGGCGGCACGCCGCGCACCCGGCAGACCAGCACAACCGGACTGCAGTCCACTTTGTTCCGCGCCTTACCCATGCGTGAAGCTCGCGGCGGGGCAACGGTTACCGCGCGCGGGGATGCGCGGTGGCCCACACCTCGCGCAGGGTGTTGACCGTGACCAGGGTGTAGATCTGCGTCGTGGTCACCGAGGCGTGGCCGAGTAGTTCCTGTACCACCCGGACGTCGGCGCCCCCGTCGAGCAGATGGGTGGCGAAGGAATGGCGCAGCGTGTGCGGCGACACCGCCGCCGCGATGCCCGCGCGTTCGGCGGCGGTGTGCAGGACCTGCCAGGCGCTCTGCCGGGACAGCCGCGCGCCGCGGACATTCAGGAACAGGGCTCCGGCGTTGCCTTTTCCGCGCGCGGCGAGCACGGGCCGCCCGCGCACCAGGTAGGCGTCCACGGCGGCGAGCGCGGGCCGCCCGATCGGTACCAGACGCTGTTTGCCGCCCTTGCCGCGCAGGACGACCGCCCGCTGGTCGATGTCGAGATCGTCGATGTCCAGCCCGACCGTTTCCGAGATCCGCGCGCCGGTGGAGTACAGCAATTCCAGCAGCGCTCGGTCGCGCAGGCCGCGCGGCCCGCCGTCCACGCCCGCGGCGGGGTCGCCCTGACCACCTCCGGCCGCCTCCAGCAGTTTCAGCACCTGGTCATAGGGCAGCGCCTTGGGCAACCTGCGCCCCGACGCCGGCGGTTTCACCGCGTGCGCCACATCGGTGTCGGTGAGTCCCTCCGCGGCGGCGAAGCGATGCCACCCGCGCACCGCGATCAGCGCGCGGGCCACCGAACTCGCCGCCAGCGGCGGGCGTCCCGGACCGCCCGAGCACAGCGCCATGGTGAACTCCGCGACGTCGGACTCGTCGACCCGGTCGAGCGATTCGATGCCGCGGCCGGTCAGGAAGTCCAGATACCGGCCGAGGTCACGTCGGTAGGCGCCCAGGGTGTTGGGCGCGACGCCGCGCTCGACGGCGAGGTGGTCGAGATAGGTGTCGAGCTCGCGACCGAGCACCTGCGGTCAGTCTTCGGACTTCTCTGCCGCCTTGCGGCGGAGGAAGGTCGTCGGCTGCCCGTCCCACGGCGCGTCCGGCGGCCGCGGTTCGATGCCCGCCGCCCGCGCCGCCGCCAAGGCGAGCACGCCGGCGACCGCGGTCGCGTTGACGATCTCCCCGCTCAGCGCCGCGCGGACCGCCGCGTCGACCGGCATGCGGACCACTTCCAGGTCCGCCTCCTCGAATTCCGGGTCGGGGCGCTCGGTTTCGTACAGCCCGCGGGCCAGGTAGACCCGCAGCGCTTCGTCGGTGAACCCCGGCGAGAGCGCCACGTCCACCAGCACCGCCCAGTCCCTGGCGGCCAGCCCGGTCTCCTCGGCCAGCTCACGGCGCGCGGCGACCAGCGGGTCCTCGCCGGGCACGTCGAGCAACCCGGCGGGCAGTTCGAGCAGCCGTCTGCCGATCGGGTGGCGGTACTGGTTGATCAGCACCACATTGCCGTCGTCGTCGATCGCGGCGACGGCGACCGCGCCGTGGTGCTCGATCACCTCGCGTTCCACGACCTTGCCGCCCGGCATGCGCACCTGGTCGAGCCGCAACGCGAGAATCGCGCCGGTGTAGACCGTCTTGCTGGATGCGATCTCGAAATCGTGGCTGCCCGGCTCGGCAGCGCCCCCGTTGCTCATGCCGCTACGCCTGTTCCGCCGCACCCGCCAGTTCTTCGCCGGGAATGTCCACCGGAAGCCGTTCGGCCGCTTTGTATTTCAGCGCCGCCGAGATGAGCGCCGCGAACAGCGGATGCGGGCGGGTCGGCCTGCTCTTCAACTCCGGGTGCGCCTGGGTGGCGACGAAGAACGGGTGCACGTCGGCGGGCAGCTCGACGAACTCGACCAAGTGGCCGTCCGGCGAGGTGCCGCTGAACCTCAGGCCGCTCTCGGCGATCTTGTCGCGGTAGGCGTTGTTCACCTCGTACCGGTGGCGATGACGCTCGGAGACGTGCTCGCTGCCGTAGGCCTGGGCGACGACCGAGCCCTTCTCCAGGGTCGCCGGGTAGGCGCCGAGCCGCATGGTGCCGCCGAGATCGGCCTCCCCGGCCACGGCCTGCTCCTGGTCGGCCATGGTGGAGATGACCGGGTGCGGGGTGTCCGGTTCGAATTCGGCCGAGTTGGCCTCCACCAGCCCCACCCTGCGCGCCGCCTCGATCACCACGCACTGCAAACCGAGGCACAGGCCGAGCAGCGGAATGCCGCGGGTGCGCGCGTAGCCGATCGCGCCGACCTTGCCCTCGATGCCGCGGATGCCGAAGCCGCCGGGGATCAGCACCGCGTCCACGTCGCGCAGCGCGTGCTGCGCGCCCGCGGGCGTCTCGCACTCGTCGGAGGGCACCCACCGGATGTTCACCTTGGCCCGCGAGGCGAACCCGCCCGCGCGCAGCGCTTCGGTGACCGAGAGGTAGGCGTCGGGCAGATCGACGTACTTGCCGACCAGCGCGACCTCGACGGTCTCGCGCGGCGAGTGCACCCGGTCGAGCAGGTCGCCCCACACCGTCCAGTCCACGTCGCGGAACGGCAGGCCCAGCCTGCGCACCACGTAGGCGTCCAGGCCCTCCCGGTGCAGCACGCGCGGGATGTCGTAGATCGACCGCGCGTCGGGGGTGGAGATGCAGGCGTCGACCTCGACGTCGCACATCAGCGCGATCTTGCTCTTCAGCGACTGCGGGACCTCGCGGTCGCAGCGCAGGATCAGCGCGTCGGGCTGGATGCCGATATTGCGCAGCGCCGCCACCGAGTGCTGGGTCGGCTTGGTCTTCAACTCACCGGAGGGCGCCAGGTAGGGCACCAGCGAGACGTGCAGGAAGAAGACGTTGTCGCGGCCGACGTCGTGGCGGATCTGGCGGGCGGCCTCCAGGAACGGCTGCGACTCGATGTCGCCGACGGTGCCGCCGATCTCGGTGATCACCACGTCCGGGGTCTGGCCCTGCAGATCGGGGCCGCGCATCGCGAGGATCCGGTGCTTGATCTCGTCGGTGATGTGCGGGATCACCTGCACCGTGTCGCCGAGATACTCGCCGCGGCGCTCCTTGGCGATGACCGACGAATAGATCTGCCCGGTGGTCACGTTCGCGTCGCGGGACAGGTCCCGGTCGAGGAAACGCTCGTAGTGGCCGACGTCGAGGTCGGTCTCCGCGCCGTCCTCCGTCACGAACACCTCGCCGTGCTGGAAGGGGTTCATCGTGCCGGGATCGACGTTCAAGTACGGGTCGAGTTTCTGCATCGTGACGCGCAGCCCACGCGCCGTCAGCAGCTGACCGAGGCTGGAGGCGGTAAGACCTTTACCCAATGAGGAGGCGACACCACCGCTGACGAAGATGTGCTTCGTGTCCGTTCGCGCCTGAATCCGTGTTTGACCCACGGGTCTTCACGGTAACACGGATCCGCCCGTCCGTTCGACTGCCACGCGCGTTTGCCCGCCGATCGCGGGAGGTCGATGAGAGCCCGCGCGTCCGGAGTGTGGGGCGGGTCTCTCCCGGGCCGCCGGTGTCCGGCGGGAGTCGGTGCCGTGACAGCGTTCGATCGAGGCCCGGAGCTGACAACCCCTTGGTCGACCGGCGGCCGCGATGCTGTCGGCGACCGGTCAGCCCGGCACGACGGCCAGGGTGAGCGAGGCCGCTTTCGCGCCGGTGCCGTAGCGCCCGGCGCCCCCGTTGAGCTGTTCGCCCAGCGCCAGCGCGGTCGTGACCCGGCCGAGTTCGCGCTCGACGTTGTCGACGGTGCTCACCTGGGCCGCGAGCGCGGCGTCGGCGCGGACCACGGCGATCGGCCCCTGCCCGTCGGCGGCGCCAGCGCGACCGGCGAGCACCACGCCCGCGCCGCGGCCGCGCAGGGCGCCCGCGAAGCGCGCGATGTTCGGGCCTGCGCCGTCCTCGGCCGCGGCGGCGCCGTCGCCGGTGATCACGACCGCGAGCTGCGCGGGCCGCACCGGCGTGTCACCGTAGGCGAGGAAACCGCCGCCGCGCATGGTCTCCAGGACCAGCCCGAGTTCTTCCGGGGTGCTCCGAGTTTGCCCGCTGGCCGGATCGAGCAGCAGCACCAGGCCGAGCAGATCGCCGGCCATACTGCCCTGATCCACCGCGCCGGTCCGCAGCTGCGCACCGGCCGGGATGACGTTCGTCAGGGCCGTGCGCATCCGATCGCCCTCGCTGCCGTCGGCGAACGCCTCGGTGAGCGCGATCCGGCCGGTGACTGTCGCGCCCGCCGCCGCGAGCGCTGCGCTCACCGCGTCGACGTCTCCCGGGTCGGCGTCGGGGGTCGTGAACACGACGACACCGCGGTCGGCGAGCGTACCGCCGAGAATGCGGCCCGACGAACCGGCGATGAAACGGTCGGCGGCCGCGGTCTGGTCGTCGAGCAGCCGGTTCCGCTCGGTCAGAGCGTCCACCTGTTGGCGCAGATCGGCCTTGTCCGCGCGCAATCCCGACAGCAGATCGGCCGCGAGTGTCTGGGATCCGAGCACCACACCGATCGCGAGCGCGAGAAAGATCGCGACGATCGAGATGGCGTGCTGGCGCATCGAAATCATCGTTCTCCTTCAGAGTTGACGAGCGGCGACTTGCCCCTGCGCCCACCGCGCGAGGCGGTTCCAGGTGTCCACACCCCAGTCCAGGGCGTCACCGCCGCTGTTGGAGGCCAGCAGCACGACGATCACCGCCACCAGCGCGGCGAGCACCACCAGCGCGACGGCGACCCCGGACACGCGGGTGCGGTACAGGGTGGCCACCGCCTTGGCGTCCATCAGCTTCGTGCCCACCTTGAGCCGGGTCAGGAAGGTGGCCGGGTTGCTGTCGCGGCGTCCCCGGTCGAAGAAGTCGTCGAGCGAGGCGGGCGCTCCGGCGGTGACGATCAGCGCGGCGCCGTGATGGTCGGCCAGCAGCAGCGCCAGATCGGCGGGCGAGCCGGAAGAAGGGAAGGTCGTCGCGCCGATGCCGAGGTCCTGGATGCGTTCGAGCCCCTTGGCGTGGCCGTCGGTGTCGGCGGGCAGGATCACCTCGGCGCCGCACTTCATCGTCGCGGTGGTGATCTCCTCCGGGTCGCCCACGATGACGTCGGGCCGGTACCCACGCCTGCGCAGGGTGTCCGCGCCTCGGCCGACGCCGATCAGGATGGGGGCGTACTCCTTGATGAACGGCTTGAGCCGCTGCAGGTCCTCGGCGTGCTCCGGGCCGTCGGCGACGACCACCACATGCCGTTGCCGCATCACCAGATCCAGTTCCGGGACGCCGAACCCGTCGATGAGCAGCGCGCTCTCGGTCCGGATGAACTCGATGGTGTTGCCCGCGAAGGCCTCGAGGTGATCGGCGAGGCCGTTGCGCGCTTCGATCATCCGCTCCGCGATGGCGGCCTCGGTTAGTTCGATGCCTTCGACGAGCACCTCGGGGTCCTTCTTGATCAGCCGGTCGGCGTAGACCACGCCGCCGTCGACACGGACCTTGACGCCGTCCTTGATCTTCTTGAACGCATCCGAACTCACCGTGTCCAGCAGCAGGATGCCGTGGGACACCAGCGCCTCGGGCCCCAGGTTCGGGTAGCGGCCGGAGATGGACGGCGAGGTGTTGATCACCGCGCCGACGCGCGCCTCGACCAGCCGGTCGGCGGTCATCCGGTCGAGGTCCATCTCGTCGAGGACGACGATGTCCCCCGGCCCGATCCGTCCGAGCAGCCGCCGGGTGTTGCGATCCACCCGGGCCGTCCCGATCAGACCAGGAAGCGTTTCGGTGTTTCGCGACAACAGCGCCGGCATCCTCATGAAGCGATGATGACCGCTAACTCTCAACCATTGGTGGAGGCGCGCCGTTATCTCCTGGCTCGATCCGACCTCTCGCTATAAGGCGGCAATCTCACCTCAGCTACGATCACCGCCCTCGATCCACGCTCCAGCTCCAGCTCTTGCGTCCTCGTGCGGCGATTCCGACCGCTTCGACCGAGGGCCAGCTCGACGCAACGAGCACATGCTTCGCCACCAGCAATCAAGTCGCGAATCCCGCTTCGAGTTCCAGCAATGCCAGGTCCGCACCCACCCCCAAGCCGACGGCGAATTGCCAGCTACATGTACGAGAACCGATCCGCCAGGTGAAGCGGCTCGAGCACTCGCCGTACGGTTCGATCGAATCGGATCCTCAGCACCACTTCGCCTGCGGACGGCACACGGTCCAGCCACTGCCGTCCGGACGTTCGGTGCGCGTCCATGCCGACTCCCCCGCCTCGTTGCCCGCACCACTCTCATCCGGCCGCGGCTTGCTCTGCCGGTGGTATTCCCGCAGCGCATGCTGATGCTCGTTCTGCCGCAGCGGATTCGGATCGGAGTGCTGATATCCGAACGGATCGATCTTGTGCCACCCCGTCGAGTCGCCGTGCGAACCCGAGCGTCCCGAGTGGTCGCCACGAGACAGCGACTCCGCCGCGGCACCACCCGCCGCGGCAACCGTTCCCGCGGCGAGACCGGCGATGAACAGCGCGAACGCGCCCTTCTTCGACCGTCCCCCGCTCCCTCCCGTCGCCGAGCCGCGAAAGCGCGCTCCGCCCGCCTCGATCGTCATCGGAAGAACACTGCGCATGATGGCCCCTTCGCCTCGGCGCTTCCCGCTGTCCGGCGGAATTCACCCGCCGTTCATCTACTGAGTTCAATAGTAGATGATGAATCGGACATTACGGGCACAAGTTGGCCAAGAGTTGAGCATCGAGTACGAAAGCCGTTGATCGCTCTGAGCTTTGTCACAGCGAACTGCCCATGAGAGCCCTGGCCTGCGACGGCCAGCAGTGCCCGAAACGGGCTTTTCCACGAGTATCCTCAGTAGATCGTCCGATCGTGCGCCTCACACCCGGCGGACTACGACACTGCGTGCCCGCGCGGTAGCCGGGCAACCCGGACGGCTCACCTTCGAGTGTGATGCGAACGACACGATCACCGAGCCGCGACCGGTGTACCTATATGCTGCCGGTCACACGTAACTGGAAGAGGAGAATTCATGGCCAGCACCACCGTCGACGCCGTCATCGCCGCCCCGCGCGAGGTCGTCTACCGGCTCTTCGCCGACCGCGAGAGCATCAGCCCGTACATTCCCGCCCAGGTCAAGCTGGTCAAGCCCGGCCTGACCGAGCGGGAGGGCGTCGGCGCGCAGCACCTGATCGGCCTCGGCCCGGTCGGTGTGACGGAAGAGATCACCAAGCTGGTGCCCGGTGAGCGGATGGAGTACAAGATCGTCAAGGGAGCGCCGGTGAAGCGGCACGTCGGCATCGTCACCTTCGCCGACGCCGACAACGGCACCCGGGTCTCCTACACGATGGAGTCCGACCCGTCGCTTCCGGTGCCCGCCAAGGTGCTCGAGTTCGGTTTGAAGAACCTGATCGGCGTGTTCATCAAGGGCGCGCAGAAGGCGGTGCGCTGACCGGCGCGCTCAGCGCGCGGCCACCTCGGCGCCCGCTTTCTCCGCGCGTGCCGTCGCCAGCAGTTCCTCCGCGTGCGCCCGGCCGGTCTCGGTGTCGTCGAGACCGGCCAGCATCCGCGCCAGCTCGACCACCCGCTCGTCGTTGGTGAGCGCGCGGACGCCGCTGTTGACAGTGCCCTTGCCGTCGTCGGATTTGTCGACCACCAGGTGAGTGTCGGCGAACGCCGCCACCTGCGGCAGATGGGTCACCACGATCACCTGATGCGTGCGCGCCAGCCGCGCCAGCCTGCGACCGATCTCCACCGCGGCTCGCCCGCCGACGCCCGCGTCGACCTCGTCGAACACCATGGTCGCGCCGTGCTCGGACCCGGCGAGCACCACCTCCAGCGCCAGCATCACTCGGGACAGCTCACCGCCGGAGGCGCTTTTGCTCAACGGCAACGACTGCGCGCCCGAATGCGCCGCCAGCCGGAACTCGACCTCATCGATACCCGTGGGCCCGGCGTGCAGTTCCGTGCCGTCGACGGTGAGCGGCGCCGAGTCCTGCGCGCCCGCGGGCACCGGCCGCACCTCCACCTCCAGACGCGCCTTGCCCATCGCCAGACCACCGAGTTCGGCGCTCACCGCGGCCGCCAGCTTGCCCGCCGCCTTGGCCCGCGCGGCGCTCAGCTTCTTCGCCGCCTCCCGCACCCGCTCGGCGGCGGTGTCCACCTCGGCGGCCAGCTTCGCCAGCGCCTCCTCCGAGACGTCCAGCGAGCCGAGCCGAGCGCGGGCCTCCTGCGCCCAGACCAGTACGCCGTCGATGTCGGGTGCGTATTTGCGGGTCAGCGTCTTCAGTTCGGCCTGGCGGGTGAGCAGCGAGTCCAGCGCACCCGGATCCGAAGGCAGATCCGACAGATACCCGCTCAGCTCGGTGGTCACGTCGACCACAACGGCGATGGCGTCGGCCAGGCGCGGCGCGAGCGCGACCAGCGCCGGATCGTCGGCGGCTTCGATGCGGGCGCGCGCGGCGCCGAGCGCTTCCAGCGCGCCGGAACCGTCTTCCGGCGCGTCGGCGGGCCCGGCCAGCGCGTCGTGCGCGGTGGCCGCCGCTTCCCGCAGCGAGTCCAGATCGCTGAGCCTGCGCACCTCGTCGACGATGCGCACGTCCTCGCCGGGTTCCGGCGCGATGGCGTCGATTTCGCGCAACGAGTGCTCGAGCCGTTCGGCCTCGAGCGCCAATTCCCGGCTGCGCGCGGTCCGTTCGAGTAATTCGGTACGGGCGTCGAGCCACGATCGGCGCAGCACCTGGTATTTCCGCAGCAGCGCGCCCACCGTGTCGCCGGCGAACCGGTCCAGTGCCGACAGCTGCTGGTCGGGGCGCTGCAAACGCAGCTGATCGTTCTGACCGTGCACGGTCAGCAAGGGTGCGGTGAAATCGGCCAGCACCGAGGCGGGCACGCCGCGCCCGCCCAGATGCGCACGCGAGCGTCCGTCGCTGCCGACCGTGCGGATCGCGATGACGCTGCCGTCGTCGTCCTGCTCGGCCGCGGCCGCCTCCAGCACCTGCGCGACCTCGGCGCGCGCGGCATCGTTGACATCGTCGATGGTGAACCGGCCCTCGACCACGGCACGGGAGGCGCCGAGACGGACCCGGCCCGCGTCCGCGCGCGCACCGCTGAGCAGATGCAGGCTGGTCACCACCATGGTCTTGCCCGCGCCGGTCTCGCCGGTCAGGCAGGTCAGGCCCGCGTGGAACTGCGCGGTCGCCGTGGAAATGACGCCAAGCCCGTCAATCCTGATCTCTGTCAGCACTTGTGCTCTCCGTTCGCCGTCGGCCACGCCAGCCTGTCACGGGCAACTGGAACTTGCGCACCATCCGGTCGGCGAACGGTGCGGAGTCCAGCCGCACCCAGCGCACCGGTCGAGCGCCGCGAACCGCCTCGACCCGTCCACCGCTGGGCAGTGCGAGCGTGCGCCTGCCGTCCAGGAAAACTATCGCATCGTGTCCGGTCGCCACCGACTCGACCGCGATCCGCGAATCCGGGCTGGTCACCAGCGGTCGCGCGAACAGGGCATGGGCATTGCTCGGAATCACCAGCAACGCTTCGAGTTCCGGCCACACCACCGGCCCGCCCGCGGAGAAGGCGTAGGCGGTCGACCCGGTCGGTGTGGAGATGAGGATGCCGTCGCAGCCGAACGAGGACACCGGGCGGCCGTCGACCTCGAGCACCACTTCCAGAACGCCCATGCGGGAAGCGTTCTCGATGCTCGCCTCGTTCAGCGCCCATCCGCTCTCGACGACCTCGTCCTCGACCCGCACCGTGACGTCGATGGTCATCCGGTGCTCGATCGTGTAGTCGCGCCGCACCACCTGGGCGAGCGCCTCGTCCAAGTGCTCCGCCTCGGCCTCGGTGAGGAATCCGATGCGACCGAGGTTGATGCCGAGCACCGGCACTCCGGCCGGGCGCGCCAGCTCGGCGGCACGCAGGAACGTCCCGTCGCCACCGAGCACCAGCACCATCTCGCAGCCGACGGCGGCCTGCGGGCTGTGCTCGACCACGCGCACCGGAAAACCGCCCGGCTGCTCCTCGAACCGCGTGCTGTCCGCTTCATCGGCGAGCACGCGCAAGCAGATCCCCGCCTCCGCGAAGATCTTCGCCACCCGGTGCGCGGTCTCGATGATCTCCGCGCGACCCGGATGCGACACCAGCAGGATCTCCCGGCCGCAGGGCTGGGCCAGCGCGTTCACTGTGGACCCTCCTCGACCGCCCGCTCCACCAACGCGGCGACCTGCTCGCCGTCGTACTCGAACGGCCCATCATTGCGCAGCCACAAGAAGTATTCGACGTTGCCCGACGGGCCCGGCAGCGGGCTCGCCACGACACCGGCGGTGCGCAGGCCCAGCTGTGCGGCCGCCGCCGCCACCGCGCGCACCGCTTCGGCGCGCAACGCCGGATCCCGCACGACACCGCCCGAGCCGACCCGCTCCTTACCGACCTCGAACTGCGGTTTCACCATGGGCAGCAGGTCGGCGCCCGGCGCGGCGCACGCGGCCAGCGCGGGCAGCACCAGGCTCAGCGAAATGAACGACAGATCACCAACCACCACCTCGACCGTGCCGCCGATGATCTCGGGCGTCAGGTTGCGCACGTTGGTCCGGTCGAACACCCGGACCCGCTCGTCGTTGCGCAGACGCCAGACGAGCTGGCCGTAGCCGACGTCGACCGCGACGACCTCCCGCGCTTCGCGTGCCAGCAGCACGTCGGTGAAACCTCCGGTCGATGCCCCCGCGTCCAGGCAGCGCTGACCCGCTACGGACAGCCCTTCCGGCTCGAACCGCTCCAGCGCTCCGAGCAGTTTGTGCGCACCGCGCGAGGCCCACGACACCTCGTCCGGCTCCTCCCGGACCACCAGCGGCGTGCCCGCCTCGACCGCGGTCGCCGGCTTCACCGCTACCGTTCCAGCTATCAGGACGCGGCCCGCGCCGATCAGCTCGACCGCGTGTTCCCGCGATCTCGCCAACCCGCGGCGAACCAGTTCCGCGTCCACCCGCGCGCGTCTGGCCACCTCAGATCTTGTCCACCGTGGCCAAGGCCTGTACCAGCACGTCATGTGCCTGCTCCAGGATGCGAGCGCGACGGGTGATGTCGACTCCGGCCTCGGCGCTGTCGGTCGCCACCCCGGTTCGGCCGGGAAAGTCGAGTTCGGCGAGCAGGCTGTCGACCTCACCGCGGACGCGATCCGGGTCGGCAGGCTCCTGGTGTCCTTGCGCACCCGGCAGGTGCCGGCCGGGCAGTGGGACCCCAGGACGGGGGCCCGGCGCACCGGCGGCCGTACCGGGGCCGTTCGGACGAGGCGTAGCAGTAGTCATCGTGGCGTCAACGCTATCGGATTTCCGAATCGGACGCGCGCACCGTCACAGCTCGTCCCGGATGGCGCTGCAGCGATTCGCCGAGATCGGCTTCCGGCTCGGCGGCTACGGCGGCGTGATTGAGAGCGTCGAGGGAGTCGGCGACGAACGTCGGGAGTTGCCCGTCCGGGGCCTTGCGCAATTCGTCCAGCGTGCTGACACCGGTGAGCACGAGCAACGAGTCGAGACCGACGCGGTTGGCGCCCTCGATATCGGTGTCGAGACGGTCGCCCACCACCAACGCGGCGCGGGAACCGGCCCGCACGAGCGCGTCCTCCAGCAGCGGGGCATAGGGTTTGCCCGCCACGATCGGCTCCCGATCGGAGGCGGCGCGCAGCGCGGCGACCATCGCACCGTTGCCCGGCGCGAGGCCGCGTTCGTTCGGCAGTGTCCGGTCGGTGTTCGCCGCGACCCACAGCGCGTCCGCACGCAGAGCGTAGGCGGCTTCGGCGAGGTCCGGCCAAGCGGTGTGCGGCGAATGTCCTTGCACCACAGCGGCGGGCGCGGCACCGTCGAAGCGCCGGATCGGCCGCAGCCCGACACCTTCCACCTCGGCGGCCAGGTCGTCGGTGCCGACCACCAGCACCGGCGCGCCCGGGTCGAGCCGCTCGGCCAGCAGCCGCGCCGCCGCCTGCGCACTGGTCACCACGTCGTCGCCGGACGCGGGAAAGCCGAGCTCGGACAGATGGGCGGACACCACCTGCGGCCCGCGGCTGGCGTTGTTGGTGACATACACCAGCCGCTGGCCCGCCTGCCCGTCCGCGACCAGCGCTTCCGGCGCCCCCTCGATCACCTCGTGACCGCGATACAGCGTTCCGTCCAGATCCAGCAGCAGGGCTCGGTAGCGATCTCGTAGTCGCGTCACACCACTCTCACTCCGTGTCACCGATCGGCGCCGTGCCGACTCATCACCACCGGACCCGCCGAGTCCGGGACATCGACACTACGCCGGCGAGCGGACCGAAAAGACGTGGCGTCAGCCACTCCTGTGGCAGCGGAGTACAAGCGCCGCACGGCGTTCCTGAGATCACCCGATGGCATGTCGCGCCCGCTCTGCCGAGAGGTCCGGCCTCGGGTACCTCCGCACACATCAGCGCGGAAATCGACCGCCTCCGAACGCTCGCCGCACAGGTTGTCATCGAGGCATGGCGCGCCGACGAACCCGCGTCCGGCCGTCGTGCTCGGACCAGGAGCACCTGGGGGCAAGGGCCACATAGTCCGCCCGGCATTCGCTGTTGCGCCACCGGGGCGGCAACCCCTGCACAGGATGTCGAACATGTTCTACAGGACTTGAACCAGCTACCCCTGCTGTCACCGCCCGGCGTCGGTGACCACGACGGTGCGCACCGGGTCGTCCTCGGCGAACTCGCGCTCGGTCATGGTCAGCGCAATCGAGTGGTTGAGCGCGTTGATGGCCTTCGGCGCAGAAGCTGGAGTACCACATCCAGACCTCCGGCCGCTCGCTGCACGCGCACCGCTCACCTGGCTCCGGCAACCGCCGTCACGGCCGCAGGCGGGAACTCGGCCACGTCGGCGGAAGAATCAAACGCCGCCGTACGCCCGTGAGTTCGCTGCCCGCTCCTCAGCGTCCGCCTCTGCGTCCAAGTCGGCGGAGGCAGCGTCGCGGAACCAGGTAAGACCTTCGTCGGCACGTTCCGCCGCCACGAGGCATCGGCGTATGGTGCCGCACCTTCAACGCCACCGAAGACGCTCGTAGCGAAAGATGCCATCAGGGCCTAGCCCGTCGACCAACCCGTGTCCGGCCGTCGTGCTCCGAACAGAAGCACCTGGACAAGTGCCATCCCCGACGTTCGCTGTTCCGCCCTCTGGGGGTCGGCACTCACCTTCGACAGCACGCGCACACCACGTGCGTCACCTGGCCTCTATGACCATCGTCGCCGCGGCGGGCGGACCTCGGCCGTCGACGGAAAATTAGACGCCGCCATATCCCCGTCAGATGGGCGCCCGGTTCCTCAACGTCCGTCTCCGTCCAAGTCGGCGGAGGCAGTGTTGAGGAACCATGTGAGGCCCTCGTCGGCACAGTTCCGCCTCCAGGAGGGCATCGGCGTATGGTGCGGACCTTCCAGCCATGGAAGACCCTTTCGGTCGAGGCCGCCGACGCCATAAGTGGCATCGGCGACCGCGTCGGGGGTCACGGACCGATCAGATGTCGCTGTCGCCGGTGAGTTCGGCGGCGCGTTCCTCGGCGTCCGTCTCTCCGTCCAGGTCGGCGGAGGCGGCGTTGAGGAACCAGGTGAGGCCTTCGTCGGTGCGCCCCGCCGCCACGAGGGCATCGGCGTAGGCGTAGAAGAGGCGAGCCGCGGCCGATCCGGTGCGGGACGGGTCGAGATCCGAGGTCTGCAGAGTGACGACGGCTTGGTCGTACTGACCGAGGTCCATGCGCGCGCCCGCCACGACGATGCGCAGTTCGGCGGCTTCATCGCCGCGCAAGGCGCGCGCCTCGTCACTGCGGCCGAGCTCGATCGCGCGTTCGGGACGCCCGAGGCCGCGCTCGCAGTCGGCCATGACGGCCAGCAATCCGGAACCACCGGACATCCGGCGCGCGGTCCGCAGCTCCGACAAGGCCTCCGCCCATTCACCGGCGTGGTAGGCGACGACTCCGGCAGTCTCACGCACGACCGCGATCCGCCCGGCACGCTGCCGTGCGGCTCTGGCATGCGCGAGAGCGAGCCCGGGATCGTCGTCGAGCAGGCGCACCGCCATCACCAGGTGCCTGGCGACCGTCTCCGCGTTGCCTTTGTCCAAGCTGAGCAGATCGCGCCGCACGGCGGAGTCGAGATCGGCCGCCTGCACCTCGTCCGGCAGATCGGGTTCCTCCGGCCGCGGCGGGCGGCGGTCGAGGGAACGGCCGGCGCCCACACGGGCTCCTTCACCGCCCCTGCGCCGATCCTGCGGCGTCTCGCCACGCGGTGCCGAACTCTCACGGTCCGCGTCGCGCCGACCCTCACGCTCCGATCCCTGGCGACGGCGATCGTCATCGCGGCGCTGGAAGCCGGACTCACCGCGCCGCCCGGCGTCACCGCGATCATCGAAGTCGCCACGACGCTTGAATCCACCGCGCTCGCCCGCCTCACCGCGGCGTGCTTCACCCCGGTCACCGGAATCGTCACGGCGGCGGTCGAACCCGCCCCGGGGGGACTCACCACGGGGGGAGTCACCACGACGGAACCCGCCACGAGTGCCGGAGGCATCGCCGGAGCGGGAACCGCCACGAGTGCCGGAGTCACCGCCCGAGCGGAATCCGCTGCGAGAACCCGAGTCACCGCCTGAGCGGAAACCACCGCGTGTGCCGGAGTCACCGCCCGAGCGGAAACCACCGCGAGCGCCGGAATCACCGCCCGAACGGAAACCACCGCGTGACTCATCGCGCCGCTCTTCGGAATCGCCGCGGCGGTTGAAGCCACCACGGTCGCCGGAATCGTCGTACCGTCTGAAGCCGCCGCGCTCGCCCGGCCCACCACGGCCTGCCGACTCGTCCCGACGCTGGAAACCACCGCGCTTGGGTGCGTCGCCTCCCCGGCGGAAGCCACCGGTGTCGCTGGTCCGGTCGCCGGAGTCCCGGCGTCCGAATCCACCGCGCTTGTCGGCGCCGCCGCTGTCTCCGCGACGATCGAAACCACCGGAATTGTCGCGGCGCTGGAAATTCCCCCGGTCGGACGAGCCTTCCCGCGCGCCGTAACCGCCCGATTCGCCGCGGCGGTTGTAGCCGCCGCGTTCCCCGGACTCACCGCGACGGTTGAATCCCCCACCGCGGCGGTCCGCGCCCTGGTTGTCGCCTCGCCGGCCGGACCCGGGATCGGGAGCGCCGCGCCGGAAGGGCTTCCGATCGTCGTTTTGTTCCGGCACGGTGCTCCCTTTCTTTGTTCCGCGAAAAGTCGGTATTCGCCACAAATTGAATCACGCACCTGCGGTGGGGCGCGGTCACGGCGGTTCGCCGGAGCTCCACCAGGTGCTCAAACGACGATAGGGGACCCAGATTCTGGGTCCCCTATCGTGAAAGGATGTTCCGGCGGTGTCCTACTCTCCCACACCCTGTCGAGTGCAGTACCATCGGCGCTGGCAGGCTTAGCTTCCGGGTTCGGAATGGGACCGGGCGTTTCCCCACCGCTATGACCGCC
>NZ_JAYKYQ010000010.1:0-358830 GCF_035544775.1 Nocardia implantans
CTGTGACTCGCGGTGGTAGATGGCGGTGTTCTCGCACCGTTAGGTGGCGCCGATGACGAGGGTGCTGCGGGCGGTTTCGACGACGTCGGCGGTGATGGTGTGGAGTTCGTTGATTTTCATGATCCGGTGGATTTGGGCGAACAGTCGTTGCAGGAGGCGGAAGTTGCCGCTGGTGATGCGGGCGACGGCGGCGACGGCTTGGGCGTCGGTGAAGTCGTCGGGGTCCAGTTGCAGGCCGAGTCTGTGCCAGTGTCGGGTCAGGACGAAGGTGAGTTCTTCGCCGGTCAGGGGCCGGTAGTGGTGGGCGAAGCCGACGCGGCTGTAGAGCTGCGGGTAGCGGGAGAAGGTTTTCTCGATGCCGGGCATGCCGATGAGCAGCAGCCCGTGGTCACCGCGGTCGTACTGGTCACGGAGGTGTTCGATCGCGGTGGCGGACAGGCGTTCGGATTCGTCGATGACGACCAGCTCGACGTAGTCAACGGTCCGGTGTTCGCGCCGGGTGGGGCAGACGTGCTGGTCGATGCAGATGTTGACCCGGTTGTGCAGCAGCTTGAGCTCGTCGCGGAGTTGCCGTAGCGGCGCGGCCACGGTGGGGGTGTAGTACACGGTGCGCGAGCGGGCCAGTGCGGCGTAGACGTCTTTGTCGGATTCTTCGCGCGGGCCCCAGGTGCTCAGCAGGTGGTCGGCCTTGTCCCAGCGCGCGTAGCGGGATGCCGAGAGTGTCTTCCCGATTCCCGCTGCGCCGTAGCAGATGCCGATGGTTCGGTCGCGTTTGACGGTGTCGGCGAACTCGATGAACCGGCGGTGTTCCTTGGTGGCGATGAACGGCCAGTTCCGCGGCGTGGGCACGATCACTCCTCGGAGTAGGCGCGCAGCCGCGGTCCGGGCGGCGGTGACGCGGGTTCCGGGCGCACCGGTGGGGCGGGTGCGGGGAGGTAGTCGGTGACGACGGTGATGCGTTCGTTGATCTGCTGGCGGATCCTGTGGCGGTAGGCGCGGCGGGCGGCTTGGATGTCTTTGAGGCCGATGGTGTCACCGCTGTGGTTCGGGTCGATTGCCGTGCACAGGAACCGATTGCGGTGGAAGACGCGGAGGGCTGTGATGTCGCGTGGGTCGTAGCGGATGGTGACGGTTTCGCGGACGTAGGCGGCCAGGGTGGGGTGTAGGTAGCGCAGGCCTTGGAAGTGGATGCCGTCGCGGTGCACGACGCGCGGGGTGGCGGCGGTGACCAGCAGCAGGTCGAGCTGTTCGAGACTGTCGGGCATGCGCGGCAGCCAGCCGTCAGCAACCCACGCCTGCTGCGGCGAGGCGCCGATTTCGGAGTGGGTGCGCTGGTGGTAGGTGGCGGTGACGAACCGGTTGATCGCCTCGTCGAGCTGGCGCAGCGACAGTGCCGGTGCAGTGACCGGCTTGCCAGCCACGAGGTGGCCGGGCAGCTCGGTGAGTAGTTCGGTGTTGATACTGCCGAAGAAGCGCTCGATTTTGCCGCGGCCTTGGGGTCGGGCGACGGTGGAGTGCACGATCTGGAACTTCAGATCGGCGGCGACCTGGGCGAGGTGTTGGCTGGTGAAGTCGCTGCCGTGGTCGACGTAGAGGGTCTCGGGGATCCCGCACATCGGCCAGCCCGGGTCGGGTTTGGTCCAGATCGCCTGCCGCAGCGCCAGCGAGGTGTTCAGCGCCGACGGTGCGCCCAGGTTGACGGTGTAGCCGGGCACCGCGCGCGAGCAGTCGTCGAGCACCACGGTCAACCAGGGCCGCCGGTTGCGGCCGGCCTCGACCACGAGGATGTCGAGCTGGGTGTGGTCGGCCTGCCACATCTGGTTCGGGTGCTCGGCGCGGCGGCGGTAGACCAGCTCGTAGGTGTCACGGAAGGCGGCGGCGCCGTCGTGGGCGAGGGTGAGCATGGCCGGGTCGAGGTCGGTGACGATCGCCCGAACAGTGCTGTAGGACACCGGCGTCCATCCCTGCTCGGCGGCGACGCGAGCGGCGCGGCGGGTGATCGCCGCCAGCGACGGGCGCGGGCGGCGCAACGCCATTGCTTCGATCAGCCGCACCAGCTCCGGATGCGTCCGTCGGCTGGAGCGCCGGCGGTGGGTCGGAGCGAGTCCGGTCAGTCCCGCGCTGCGGTAACGGTGCAGCCATCGTTGCGCGGTCCGCAGCGGCGTGCCCGACGCAGCCGCGGCGCGGGTGAGGGGGACGTCGTCTTCCAGGTACGGCCGTAGCACCTCGAGCCGGTTCATCGCCTGCCGCCGGTCGGCCTCGCTCAATTCGGTCAGTCCGCCGCTTGTCATGGCTCACCCCGCTTCCGCGCTGCCCGCTGGTCACATTGTCGCGCCCGCCGCAACCAGGTGGCGGTAGATCGTGGGGCGGGTGACGCCGAATTCGGCGGCGATCTGCGCGACGGTGTAGCGGCGCTTGCCGGTCTCGTCGAGCTCGTCGTACATCGCCCGCGCCAGCTGCACCTGTCGGGGGCCGAGTTTCGGCTTCTGGCCGCCGGTGCGTCCGCGGGCGCGCGCGGCGGCCAAGCCGTCGCGGGTGCGTTCGGACATCAAGGCGTGCTCGAATTCGGCGATGGCGCCCAGGATCTGGAAGAACATGCGCCCGACCGCGGTGGAGGTGTCGATGCCCTGGTCCAGAACCACCAGGTCCACGCCGCGGTCCTGCAGCGTCTTCGACAGCTCGATCAGGTGCTCGAGAGAGCGGCCGAGCCGGTCGAGTTTGGTGACCACCAGTTGATCGCCTTCCCGGTTGGCCACCAGCAGCGCCTTGTCGAGTTCCGGACGGGAGGCGAGCTTGCCGGACACCTTGTCGAGGAAGATCTGCTCACACCCGGCCGCGGTGAGCGCGTCGTGCTGGGCCTCGGGATGCTGATCGCGGGTGGAGACCCGCCCGTAGCCGATTCTCATGCACGGAATGTATCGGTAACCCCCGACAGGTTGACGTTGCCGCGTACACGGCATCCTTTACACGCTCGGCCTGCGGAAACGCTCTGCGGCACAAAGTGTCTCGTGAACGATCGTTCGTGAGACAAAGCTATAAGTGACGCAAAGCTGGCTTGCAGCAAGCTCGCGGTTGCCCTTTGGTCGATGAGGCGGTATCGGACTGCTGTCCGGTGGCGCTCAGTTCGATGCCGACCGGGTCGAGTCGGTGTCTGCGGTGTTTGTCTCCAGCACGCGATCGAGCAGATGGTCGATGAGTTCGAGCGCGGATTGTGGGGTGATGAAGTTCTGGAGCATGGCCTGGGCCAGTCCGCCGATCGTCATGGTGATGAGTTCGGCGTCGCGTTCGGGGACGTTCGTGCCCGACCGGCCGGAGCTTCGGGTGCGCCGGAGTTGGTCGGTGACGATCGAGACGAGGGCGTGGGGCGCGGCGAAGGTTTCTTCGGCGGTGATGCCTCGGCTGGCGATCGCCGCGGTCGCGAACACGTTGAGCACGATGACTTCTTCCCGGCGCTGCTCGTCCAAGGGCAGCAGTTCGGTGAGGACCGCGTGAATCGCCGCTCGGGGTGTGGCCTCGGGCCCCAGTGCGGTCCACCGTTGGTGGAATCGGGCTCCGGCGTCTTGCATGACCGATCGGTGGGTCGCCAGCAGGAACTCGTTCTTGGTCCCGAAGTAGTACTGCACCAGCCGTATCGAGATCCCGGCCTCGGCGGCGACCGATTGGAAGGTCACCGCTTCCAGGCCGCCGGTGACGATGACTCGGCGCACGGCATCGGTGATCTGGCGGCGCCGCACTTCATGGTCGACCAATCGTGGCACGGGAACCTCGTCTTCATCGTCTTGTGGCGTTCTCAGCACTAGATGGTATGCCCATACCGCATAAGTGGTACGTACATATCATCTAGATGATATGTTCATGCCATCAAGCGGATGAAAGGGTCGTCCAATGCCGAAACTCGGGAAATTCACCAGCGAGGAAGCGAAAGTGAGCTTCCTGCGCGCCTACGATGCGGTCGCCGTAAAGTGGCCGGTGCCTTCGACTCAGATCGACGTCGAGACATCGTTCGGGACGACCCGAGTGCGCAAATCGGGAAACGGTGCGGGTGCGCCGATCGTGCTACTGCCGGGTATCGGGGGAAACGGTCAGGTGTGGTGGCGGTTCATCGCGGAGCTGTCCCGCGGTCGCGTCGTCTACACACCGGACGTCATCGGCTGGGCAGGCCATTGCACACAAACCGCCCCCCTGCGCGATACCGAAGACATCGCGACGTGGATGGCCGAGACGCTCGATGGACTCGGCGTCGATCGTGTCCATCTGGCCGGAAACTCTCTCGGAGCATGGCTTGCGACCGCCATCGCGGTACATCGCAGCGATCGACTGGCAACTCTGACCATGCTCGAGCCCAGCGCGTCGACCTTCGCCAAACCGCGCCCTAGCCTGCTGTTCAAATTCTTGATGGCCGGGATGCGGCCGACGCCCGAACGGATGCGGAAGTTCAACAATTGGCTGATGCCCGGCTTCGAACTCGACGACGAAGAATTCGCCCTGGCGCTCGCCACGACCAAATTCCGGCCCGGCATGCCATGGGACCGCCCGTTCACCGACGAGCAACTGGCACTCATCACCGTCCCGACTCTCGTGCTCTTCGGAGCCGAAACGGTAGTGAACGACCTCGAACACACGGCAGACCGCGCCCGCCGACAGATCCGGTCGGCCGAGGTCGAAATCTACCCCGGAGTCGGACACGACCTGCTGTGGGCCAACCCCGAGCAGATCATTCCCCGCTACCTCACCTTCGTCGGCAACCACGACCAGATCCACGCCTGACCCATACCCACCCGGACTACGCGGTCCTCGCCACTCGCGTCACCTGGCAGCGCGAGAACACCGCCACTCATCGCTGCGATTCACACCCAACACCACAGCCGTGACCGGACTGAAAAGCGTCAGAATAGAGTCCAGTTCTCCATTTCTTGACATGTGTCCGCTGGATTCTTAGACTTCAACTTGACATTTCAAGTGGCGGAAAGGTTAGTTATGCGTGTTGGCTATATCAGGGTGAGTACGGTCGACCAGAACACCGTCCGCCAGCTCGACGGGATCGACGTCGAGCGCACCTTCGTCGACAAGGCCTCCGGCAAGGACACCGCACGCCCGCAGCTGGACGAGCTGATCGCGTTCGTCCGCGACGGCGACACCGTCATCGTGCACTCCATGGACCGCCTCGCCCGCAACCTCGACGACCTACGCCGGCTGGTACGCACCCTGACCGGCAAGGGCGTACGGGTGGAGTTCGTCAAGGAGTCACTGACCTTCACCGGCGAGGACTCGCCGATGGCGAACCTGCTGCTGAGCGTGATGGGTGCCTTCGCCGAGTTCGAACGCGCCCTCATCCTCGAACGCCAGCGCGAGGGCATCGCCGCGGCCAAGGCCCGCGGCGCCTACACCGGCCGCAAACCCGCCCTCACCACTGAGCAGGCCACCCAGCTGCGCGCACGCGCCGACGGCGGGGAGTCGAAAGCGGCGCTGGCCAAGGAGTTCGGCGTCAGCCGCGAAACCGTCTATAGCTACCTGCGGTCGGGCGCTGACCGCACGGTGTCAGGCTGAGTCGTGCACGCGTTGGGTGAGTAGGAAATCTCCAGTGAGATACCTACATGACCCCCGAAACACGAAATGCGTTACGAAAATAGATCGCGACGGATCACCTGTGGGGCTGGCTCTTTCAGCTTCATGACCAGCGGTTTGACGGTGCCGGACTGTCGCGCTAACCTTCTGATCCATCGGGCATAGATGTGCCCACCGAAGCTCCAGCCAGGCGGCTGGGGCTTTTTTCGTTTCATCAGATCCAGGCCTCCGGTAGTTCACCGGGGGCCTTTTGTCGTCTCCGGAAGGGTTTTCATGTCGATCAATTCCATCGCCGCCGCGGTCGAGGGCAGCGGGTGGACAGTGTTCTGGATGCAGCTGCCGGTACTGCTCCTCGCCGTTGCGATCATCATTGTGGCGACCACCGCGTTGCGGCGAGCTCGCCCGGAGGATGTGCCGAAAGTGTTCGAAGCGTTCGCTGCCGCGTTCGGCCGCAGTACCGGGCGGACGCGGCGTCGAGCAGTGCAGGAACCGCAGGAAGCCGAGGATGGAATCGAATGAGTCGTCGCTTGAGGCACCACGACGCCCTGGAGGAGCATGTGGTCGACGGTTTCCTCGAAAGCGACCTCCGCAACGCGGCTAGCGATTCGATACTTGAGGATTACCTCAGGCTCGGCTCCGTTGAAGCCATCGCCAAGACGACGTCATTGAGTATCGACACCGTGCGCTGGGCGTTGCACTACGGCATTGTGCAGTTTCGAAATTCCGAGCACTGGCCCCAGCTTGCGGCCTACATCTACGAGGACGACAGCAGGGCGACTCGACGCTGCTGGATGTGTGCAGCCGTACTGCCTCCCCACCGCTGCAAGCGGGGCCGACCGCGGCGGTACTGCAGCAACGCGTGTAAGCAGCGCAGCTACCGAATACGTCTTGATAGGGAAACCCACCCGAGCCGAGTCCACGTATCCGGTCGACCACTCGAACTCGGCATCGACTTGTAGAAGCCCTGAGTAGAACGGATCTCAGGAACGAACCTGCCGCAGGCGGTGAAGAGGGATGGCTTCCGCTTCACCGCCTGCGGTTCATCCCAGAACTACCCAGGGGCCATAGGGAATGTCGACCTCGATGGGTACATCCCAGGTTCCGCCCTTGCTGGCAGTTCCACGGACGCGGAGGTGCAGTACTCGTTCTCGTCGCTCATTCAGCAGTAGACGCCATTTGGCGGTCTCGGCCGGTTGAAGCGGTCCTGCTGTGGCTTGCAGTATCGGTGAGCTTGCAGCCGGATCAACGCCCGTTTGACTGGGGTAGAAGCTGATCCCGGCGTCGCGATCGACGATTGTGGCAGTGACGGCCTCAAGCGGGTGGTTGGAGTGGAGGCGAAGGCTCAGCACACCAGAGTCGAAACTCGCCTTCCAAGTAGGGGTGCGCGCTTGGTGCACCTGGGCAGCGACGTTCCTGGCGGACTTGCGGGCACTGATTGCACTGATGACGGCGGCTGCGGCACTGACCCCGGCGAACAGCATGGCAATGATCGAGATCACGATGGCGGTCATATTGCGGGAGGGTACGGGTGTGCTGCTCGACCAACCGGGAACCGCCACGCTCTGCCCACGGACGATGTCGGTCAGGTTGGGTTTCGAGGTGCTGCCGCGCTCTCCCTCAGCGGGAGAGCTTGCCTCCGGCCCTGGCGTACCGATGCGGGTGTCCCTCACTTAGACCGTCCAAGTCCATAACTTGCTCGCGAGATCCGTGCGTATTCAGCATGAGTGACAATCGGTGCGCGCTGGGCCCGGCGGGCGTATCCCGGAGGAGGGGCACGAGGTACGGAAAGGAGTGCGTCATGTCGAAGTCTGGTGGGAAGGGCCACGGCGGCGGCAAGATGACCACCGCGGCCGCGTCCCGGATCCAGTCCGCTGCGGCGAAGAACCCGGGCAGCAGCTCGGCGAAGTCCGGCTTCGCTTCGCGTGCTCAGTCGAGCGCGGCGAAGGCTGGCAGCGGTAAGAGCGGCGGGAAGAAGTAGGCCCAGTACGCAGGGCAGCCCTGGAACGTTGGGTGTTCCAGGGCTGCCCTGCGTACTGGGTTCAGGTGTCGGTCAGATGTCCTCGATTCGGATGGTGGCGACGGTGAAGTACCGCACCGCGCCGGAGCTGGTGGTCTTGCGCCGCCACTCGCCGGTGCGGGTGTACCCGGCGGCGGCGAGCGCGGCGTCGAGACCGTCGAGGCTTGGCGAGGTGCTGGGTTCGGCGGTGATGGACTCCCACCGGCAGCTGACGTGGCGGCCGTGGATGCTGCCGTCGTCGTTGTAGAACAGCTCGCAAGAGTAGAGGTCGGCGACCGCACCGGCGGGGTCGTCGAGGCGGGCGATGACGTGCAGGTCGACGGCTTCGGTATCGGTCATCGTCCGATCTCCTCACGCTGGAGCTGGCGGCGGCCGCCGACAGCGGGTGTGGGCCGGGACTGGCCATGTCCGGCAGTGCGGTCGGGGCGGGTGGTGCAGGCCCGTGTCCCGGGGTTCGGTTCGCGGCCGGCGGCGGCGGCCTGACGCTGAGCGATCGCGTCGTCACGGGCAGCGACAGCGGCGGCAGACTTGTCTCTCCACTGCTGGCGGCGCGCGGCCGCCGGGCGGCCGAGCTCCCCGGCCTGGCGGGCACGGTCGTCGACGAGGGTCCGGATCTGCTGGCGTACTTCCGGGGCGACGCTCGCGCGGGCCAGCGCCTTGCCCAGCTCGGTGCGCCTGATGGTGTACTGCTGGCGATCCAGCTCCACGCTGGTTGCCGGTGATCCGACGGCCACACTGAAGACGGAGTCGCTGATCGAGGACACTTCCAACCGCAGCCGCTCGTCCTCGCGGCTGCGCGGGGTGACCGCGCCGGTGGCGTTGATCAGCTCGGTGATCTCATGGCGGGTCGCGTTGGACAGCTCGCTGGCCGGTCGGGCGGTGCGCAGGAAATCGATGCTGGCCTTGGTGCGTTCATCAGCGAACAGCAGCTCCGGCAGCTCCTTGTGCCCGCCGATGACTCCGGCGTCGATGTCCTCGATCGTGCACACGATCTGCGCGCGCTCCATCGAGGTGAGGCCCTTGCCGTGGCGGGCCTGGTCGAGCAGCTGTTCACGCTGGGCGGCCAGGCGGGTGATCTGCAGGTTGGTGTCATCGGTGAGCGCGCCGACGACCGCACCGAGCCGAGCCTGTTCCTCCTCGGTGAGTTGGCCTTCGGCGAGGTAGTCGGCCATGCTGCGCAGCTCGGCCGCGTCGTCGGCATACTCCACCAACGCTTCCCGGAACTCGTCGCGGTTGACGTAGCCGGGCCACACCGCGAAATCGACTGCCTGGCCCGCCTGGATGGCGCGGCCGACGTCACGGACACGTTCCTGGTCGTCGGCGGTCAGCACCGTGATCTGCTTGCCGACCTCCCGCGCGGCTTTCGGGTTGTGCGCGAACTGCTCCAGCAGCGCCGCCACCCGGCCGCGGGTTTCCTCGCCCGGGTCCACGACCACCGGACTGGTGAGCAGATCCACCTGCGAGGTTTCCCCGCGCACGTAGTCGACGACGAAGGCGACGAGGGCGCGGTCCTCGGCGGTCAGCGGTGCGGCGGCCAGGTCGACGTCGAGCTGCTCGCGTCGAGCCTGCTGACTCAAGCGGTGCTCATCCGGATCCAACGGGTCGACCTCGGCGCCGCGCCACGCCATCACGGCCCGGGTCGCGGCGTCTTTCGCGGCGTCGGGCATCGGCAGCGCGGCCACGATGTCGATCGCGGCGGACTCGCGATCCCACACGCTGGCCGCTTCGGCGTAGCGCTGGTAGTGCTCGGCTTCGAAGTCCAGGTCGATGCTGACGGTGAGGTTGTAGGGGTCGATGAGCACACCCCAGCTCAGGGCGAAGGAGTTGGTCAGCTCGTTGAGGCGCTGCTGGGCCAGCTCCGAATCGAACGACCACACCAGGGCATCAGCCAGCGAGGCGACCATCGCGGTCCGGTTCTGCCACGGGATGCTCTCGAGCCGGGTCTCGGCCTGGGACATCGCTTCGCGGATCTTCGGTTCCAGATCCCAATCGGCCTCCTCACCGCGTTCGGCCCGCCCGATCGCGGCATCGACCTTGGCCGACCGCTCGCGGGCTTGGTTGGCGGCGACGGTGGCCAGCAGGTACGCGACGCGCTGGCCGTGGCCGGCGGGCACACCGAGTTGGAGCTGATCATCGTCAGCCTCGGCCATGACGTCGCTGATGTAGTCGGCGACGCCGTCGTCGAGCTGCCCGGCCGCGTGCAAGGCGCGGACCTCGGCGGAGATTCCCGCCAGCTCGACGGATGAGTTGTCGGACATCGGTGTTCCTTCCTGGGTTGAATCGGCCCACCCTGGGCCGGGATCTACTTGTGCATGCAGCTCGGCGCGGGAGATGCCGTGGCGCTCAGCCGCTTTGATCTGGTGTTCTGCGGTCGCTTTGGTGATGGCCGCCAGTTGCGCGGGCGACGGGACCCGTTTCGGGGCGGCTTTGCGGACGTCGAACAGGTGCGCGACCAGACGGCGGCCGCGCCGTTTGCCGACCATCAGCGCGGCGACGCCCTGACGGTTGGGGCCCAGGCCCGCCGCCCGAAGCTGGCGGCGGGTCCGGAAGTGGGCGGGGGCGAGCATCCACGGGTATTCCGGGATGTCGCCGCCCTCAGTGCTGGTGTCCCCCTTGGTCACAACTCACCTGCTGGTCAGCGCCCCAGGCCCTGCTCGCCGCGACCACGGCCACGGTGATGGGTGCGCCGCACACCCGCGCCCTGCTGGGTGCTGCGGGCACGGCGGGGCTTGTCCCCCGGCGCGTAGCGCACCGCCGCCGACGGCGGGTTCGCGCGGCCGGCGGCGGCGGCCATGTGCTGGGCGACCTGGTCGTCATCCAGCCCGGCGGCCTTCAGGGTCTGTTCCTTCTCGGCGCGGCGCTCGGGGCTGTCGTAGTCCGGCTTCGCCGCCGCCCGCGCCGCGACGACGGCTTCGGTCCGCTCGGCCCACCGGTCGCGGATCCGGTTGGCCTGCTTGCCGGTGATCGCGGCCTCACCAGCGGCCCGGTCGACGTGGTTGATGGCCCGGTTGCGGACCGCGTCAGGGACACCGGCGGCGGCCAGCGCGACGGCGAGGCGTTCTTGGCTGCCGTGCTCGCCGTAGTCGCCCAACGTGATCCGGCCTGCGGCGAGATGGGTCTGTTCGTCCATCACCCGGGTCACGTCGTCGCGGGTGCGGCGCACCGCAGCCGGGTCGACCGCACTGGAGGCCAGGATCTCCTCCAGCTGGCGGCGGTGCACCCGGGTGGTGTCGTGGGCGATCTGCGCGGCGCGCTCGGCATCGACAGCCGCGGCGGTGCGGTCATCGGCCCACAACATCTGCGGTGCGGGCTGACCGGCGTCGACATCCCGCAGCACCGCCGCGAGCTGGTCGCGCTCCAGATCGTGCAGGCCCTGGCCTTGCTTGATCGCGGTCTGGATGCGGCGGCGGTGGCGGGCGGCCTGCTCGCGCAGCTGCACGGCGGCGGCGCCGTCGTAGTCGCCCGCGGCCACGGCTGCCCGGTCGGCGTGCGGCTGCAACGCCGCGTACATCTGCACCGACTCCGCCAGCGCCTCACGGTCCACGTGATCGGGCCACAACGGCGCGAACTTGCCGGTGGGGTCCTTGCGGATCTCCACACCCCGATCCCGCGCCGCCTTCTGGTCCTCGGCGGTCAGCAGGGCCACAGCCTGGCCGAGACGCTCGCGCACGTGCTCGGTCGGCGCACCCAGCCGCAGCTGGTCGCGGTAGGCCACCAGCAGCCGATCCACCCGCGGCTTGGCCTCCTCACCCGGGTCGACCAGCGGCTGATCCATCCGCCGCAACAGGTGGGTGGCCTCCAGCGCGGGGGCGTGGTTGTCCCGGAGGTACGGGGTCTCGACGCTGCCGCCCTGGGTCAGATACACCGCGGTGAACCGGATCCGGGTGCGGGTCTGCTCGCAGACCTTGGCGTCGGAGAGCTTCTTGGTCAGCTCGTCGAGCGTGGCCGGGGTGGGGTGGTTCTGCCAGCGGGCGATGTCGGCGTAGAGGGCCTGGCGGGTCGACTCGTCCAGCCCGGCCTCGGCGGCGATGGCCGCGACCATCCGGTCCTGGGCGCGGGAAGCGCGGTCACGGAAGGCGCGGTCGGCCTCCAGCGCCTGGATCTGGGAGGCCAGCCCATCAGGGTGCTGCTCCAGTTTGGGCTCGTCGTTGTCGTCGATGTAGATGTCGTAGTGGCGGAACACGTGCAGCCGCAGGTCGTACCACACCTGTTCGGCCAGTTCGGAATCCGGCGCCCACGCCCGCGACTGCGCCACGGCGTCGGCGATCTCTTCGCGGCTGGCCTTGTCCAACCCCTTGTCCTTCAACGCCTTCAGCCGGGTCTCGACCGCCTTGCGCTCGGCGGCGTACTGCGCCTGGATCTGCTCCTGTTCCTCCCGGGCGCGGGCGGCGAGGGTTTCCATGTCGCGGCGGCGCTGCTCGGCCTGGCGCTGGGCCAGCATGATCAGGTGCCGCAGCATGGTCTGCCACAGCATCGCCAGCTGCGCACCGGCGTGGTCGATGTCGGGGGTGGTGTCGGCCGGTGCGTCGTGCAACTGCGGCGCGAGGAACTGCTCTCCCACGGTGTTTCCTCCTGGGGTGGGTGGGTGGGTTTTCAAAGCAGCAGCCGGAACCGGTCGGGCCTCGGCTGCGGGAGTAGAAGCCGACCGGCCCGAGTCAGTCGGCCGGTCGGTGATGGGGGTGTGCGGGTCCAGGCCCGCTACCGGTTCCAGCTCGCGGACTTCGTGACCACACGCCAGGTGGTCGGCGAGGTCCTTGCCCGTGGCGGCCTGCACGATCCGGACGCGCTCGACGAGGCCGGCCAGGCTGGCGGCGACCTTTTCGGCGTGCCGGTAGCCGGGCGCATCGCGGTCGGCGACGATCACGACCGTGCGGGCGCCACGCAGCCAGGCGGCGTGCTCGGGCCGCCACTTGCCCGCGCCCGCGGCGTTGCAGGTCGCGGTCAGACCGGCCTGTTCGGCGGCCAGGACGTCCTTCTCGCCCTCGCAGATGAAGATCGGCTCCCCGGCCTCGACCGCCGCCAGGACCCGGGGCAGCTGGAACGGGATCGGCTCGAAACCGCCGGGCTGCATACCGTTCTCGGTCCAGCGCCGCTGGTAGAAGCTCTTGCCGGTGCCGTGCTCGTAGCGGGCTTCCTTGCGGATGACCTCACCGGCGACCGTGCCGTCTTCCCGCGCGTACGGGTAGGTCGCGGTCGGACGCTCCGGCGAGAGCTGGCGGCCGAGATCCCTGGGCGGCTTGGTCAACGGCAGCCCGGCCGCGTCGATCGCCCGATCCGCCCGCGACACCTGACGCGGCCGCGGGCGGCTGGGCTGGCGGCCGCGGGAACGGCCCTGGCCCCGCTGGATCGGCCGGTCATACAGGTCGCGGACCTTGAGCCCGATCGTGTCGAGGACGTCGCGGTCATCGCAGCCGGTCTGGCACTGAACCTTGGTGCGACCGGCGTCAGCCAGGTACTTCACGATCAGCGACGGGTCGTGGCGGCCGGGCCCGGCCTCGTGCACCGGGCAGCAGTACTTCATCCACGACCCAGACGGCCGACCCGGCCCGACCGCCTGCTCCAGGGCGGTGTTGACCCGCTCCCACGACGCCGCGATCGCGGCGTCGTGGCGTGCCGGGGCGCTCATTCGGGGAAGCTCACGACGAATTCGCGCCGCCCGATCGGCGGTGCGGGCACGATCAGCCCCGAAGTGGTCGTCGTCCCGGCCGGTTCATCGTGGGCGTGGCCGTCTTCGAACATGCCTTCCGGCGCCGCGATCGTCGGCAGCGCCACCAGCTTCGTCGAGTGGCCGCGTTCCACCGAGCAGAACTGGAAAGGACCGTCGAGGGCGAAGATCCGGTCCAGCGCGGGGTAGGCGTGGGTGAGCAGGAACGTGGACATCTCGTCGGTCTCACCCAGCCGCAGGTGCTCGAACGCGCTCCACAGCGCGTCGAACACCGCGACGGCCTCGCCGTGGTCCCACCAGCGCGGGCACCACCGCGTCTTCTTCTCGCTGCCGGTCGCGGTGACCTCGCGGCGGAACACGTGCGCGATGTAGCCGGTGACGAACGCGTCCAACGTGCGGAAATGCAACTTCCGCTGCGGCTTCTCCTCCACCGGTTCCGGCTCGGGCTCCGGTTCGGGTTCCGGCTCCGGTTCGGGTTCGGGGGCCGGTTCGAGTGCGGCCTGCGCTTCGAGGATCGCGGTCTCCCGCATCCCGGCGATGACTTCCGGGGTCAGCAGCTCGGCGACCACACCGTCGGCGATGTCCTTGGCCTGCGCGTTGATCTGCGCCTGAACCGCTTTGCGGACCGCCGCGTTGGGCAACTGCCCGAGATCCATCTGCGGCACCACCTGCTCGGCCGCCTCGACGGTCTCGGTCTCGGTGGTGGGGGTCTGGGTGTCGTTCACGGTGGCGGTCATGCCGTCTTCCCTTCGTCGTCGGTGTGAGCAGGCACGATGCGCAGACGCGGACGCTCGGCCTTGGAAGTGGTGTGGGAGTGTTCGAGTTCGTCGAGCGCGGCCTGGATCTCGGCCGCGTACGGGCGGTCCCACCACGGGACAGTCGCCGCGAGCGTCGGGCGGTGCCCGGAGGCGAACACCAGCAGCCGCCCCTTGGGCATGGCCGCGATCTCGCTGGCGTACAAGGTGGGCTCGGTGGTGCGGCTGGTGGAAGTCGAGCGCCCGCCCTGGCCCTTGGACACCGAAGTGGTCAGCTCGTGATGAGAACCGATCAGCTCCGCGCGATCCCGCAGGAAAGAGGCGTCGTCCAGGCCCGCGCCGAGGGTCTTGATGTTGGCCGCCGACCACAGCGCGGTCATGCCCTCATGCCCCCAGCAGCGCACGCCCTGGGCCCACGACTGCAGGATCGTCATGACGACCACACCGCGAGAACCGAAGTGGGAGTACTGCTTGGGCAGGTCAGCCCAGCGCACGATGTTGGCGGCCTCGTCCAGCACGATCAGCAACGGCACCGGCAACCGGCCGCCGTGGCGGGTGCCCTCCCGCTCCGCCGCCGCCGCGACCGCCGCGCACAAGGCAGTGACCAACGGCCCCGCAGAGCCCTTGCCCTCCTTCGACAGCGGATACAGCGTGTCCTTGGACTTCACGAACTCCGCGGCGTCGAACTCGATCCGTGGGCGCTCGCCCTGCTGCGGCGGGGTCACCCACGGGTGGATGCGCGAGTACTTCAAGCAGGACGCCATCTTCTTGGCCGTGCCGAACACGCCCGCGCGCTGCTTCTCCGGCGCGTAGTACTGCGCCGACAGCGATGCCGCGACCAGCCGGAAGCCGCCCTTCTTGCAGATGTCGATCGGCGTCTTGTCGTCCTCTGCGGTCACCCACTCGAACGCCTGGGTGATCGGCTGCTTGGCCAACGCGGCGGCCAGGAACAGCCCCGCCAGCAGGTCTTCGCCTTCGGGCTCGAAGAACGCATCGCGGCGGTCGCTGTCACTGGCACCGGCGGCGAAATGGCCGGCCAGCTCCGCCGCGCGTTCCTGCGCGCCCGCGCCGTCGTCGTCGCCCAGCACCCATGCGATCGGATCCCAGAACCAGGTGCAGGGTTCATCAGCCACACCCTGCGGGTCGAACACGTGCACCTGGCGGCCGCCGGTGGAGCGGGCCGCGCGGGTGGCGTCGACGACATCGCGCTTGTTGCTGGTGGCGACCACCGCGCCGATGGCTTCCATGACCGCCGGGATCACGCGGCTGGTGGTCTTGCCCGAGCGTGGACCCCAGATGTCCAGGTGCAGATCCTCGTAGGAGGCGTAGAGCATCGCCTTGTCGGCCACCCCACGCCCGATTGTCACGCCCGGGGAATCACCCTCGCCAAGCTGGACTTTCAGCTTGGTCGTGGCGTCCTTGAGGATCGCCTCGCGGCGCATGTCGGCCAGCTCCCGCCCACGCGCCATCCACCGGGCCTGCGAATCGATCCGCTCTTTGGTCTGCTTGCGGCGCCAGGCCAGCGCACGGCACTTCGCGCACACCTTGCGGTAGCCCCACACCGACCCGGCCACACCGATGGCCGCACCGGCCACGAGCGTGACCGCGCCACCGGTGTCCGCGCCGGTCCACTCCAGATGCCCCGTCGCCAGATTCAGCGCCAGCGACAGCGGGTTCCACGGGATGTCCTGCGCGACGTCGGCGTAGAGGGCCTCGCCGACGCGCATCGACATGCCGACCGCCTCGCCGACACCGATGGCCGCCGAGACCAACTTCAGCTCTTTCCACTCCGAAGAATCGCCCCCACCAGGCTGTTTCACGCTGCGGTCCATCAGGCTGCCCCCTCAATCTCGGTGATGCTGGCGGCGACGGCCTCCAGCTGGTCGGCGGCCGCGTCGCGGCGGCGGCGTCTGTTGGAGTTGGAGTGGGCGGCCGGTACCTTCACCGCCGCGATCACGCAGTCGGACAGAGCACCCGAGCGCACCAGCGGAGCCGCCCACTCCGCGCACTCGGCCAACCGCGGGCAGCGCCCGCAAATCTCCTGAGCGCGCCGAATCTCCTTCGGCCGCGACGCATGCGGGAAGAACACGTCCTGGTCGATCCCGTTGCACGCACGATCGCGGTAGACCACCGGACCAAGCAGGTCGATGCTGGTCATCGCGCCACCCCCGCACCCGGAGTCGCGGTCACGGTCGCGGTGCAGAACGGCGCGCAACCGCCCCCGGTCGGGATCGTGCTGCCCGGCCCGAAATCGGTGCAGGCCACGACCACACACACGACGGCGGCGAAGACCACGACCGCGGCGAACATCGCGGCCATCGCCGCGACCACACCGATGCCGTTGCCGTTGCCGTTGCCGCCGGAGTCCGGCACGACCGGGATCACCACGTCAACCACACGCTCGCGCACCATCACGCCACCCCCACAGGCAGCGCCGCGAAACCGCGAGCCTCCGCAGCAGTCAGGCCCAGCAGACCCGCCCACCGCTCGACCTCGATCCGGTCCGGAGCCACCGCAATCCGCATCGCCGCCCGCGCCTGCTCCCGCGTCAACTGGCGGCCCGGCAAGTACGAGACCACCCACCGGTCCTGGCCCACGTAGTCCGCCTGGTGGGCGGTTGCCTCGCTGACCATGTGCCCGCGGACTTCGAGCACCGCCGGAATCGTCGGCGCAGCCGCACGCCGCCATGTCTCGCGCGTCCAAACAGCCGGGATGTTCATCAGCGGTCACCGCCGAAGGGCGCGACGGGCTGAACGAGACTCAGAACCTCGCTACGTCGTACGCGGTAGTGGCGCCCGTTGACGAGCCATCCGCGCAGGTCGCCCGTCTTGATCCAGTTCTTGATGGTCTTGGCGTCCACATGGATGAGGGAAGCCGCCGTACTTGCCGGGATCAGGTCATCTGGGACCAGATCCTCGGGGCTCGAAGCGGCTGAGAGAGCGACAGTCATGAAGGGCCTCCTGCGGGAATTCCGGAACTTTCTTCCGTGATGCCTATGCAGGTAGATGGTGCACCAACCTGCATATGCAGGTCAATAGATGGATAGGCCACTTATGCAGGTGGTAGGCAGGTTCTAAGCTGATGGGCATGAGCGCGATTGACCCTGACGACCCCCGCCCGCCTCGGCGGCAGCTCGCTGACCTGCTACGAGCCGCGATCCTCACTGGAAAGCTGAAGCCAGGGGAGAAGCTGCCGAGCGGGCCTGAACTCGCTCAGCGGTACGGCGTGTCGAAAGTGACTGCGCAGCAGGCGGTTGGCGAACTCCGCACAGAGGGATTGGTCTACAGCCGTGCTGGATCCGGAGTGTTCGTGAAGGAGCGCACGAGCAAACCGGTGGGGCTGCGACCTCACCTCGAGCGCGCCTTCGTAGAGCCGAAGGTGACAGTGGATTTCGCGGGATTCGCCGCGGAGACACTGCACGGCGCTATCTCCGAGCCGCTGGACAAGATCCGAGACGGACGATTCCGTCCCGAGTCGATCGACGTCCGAATCCTCGTTCCGGACCCTGGGACGCCGTGGGCGCTACCCGCGCGGGCGTCGGACCTCGCAGACAGTCCTGCGTTCCGCCGCCGAATGCAACGAATCATGGAGCGCCACGCATTCGGCATCCACGACGAAGTACTGGAACTGAAGCGGATCGGGCTGATCGAGTCCGCGTCTGTGCAGATCCGCGTCTACCCAGCTGCGCCGCTGTTCAAGCTCTACATCATCAATGGACTCGATGCCTTCTTCGGCTTCTACCCCATCGAGGAACACCAGCTACCGCTGGATGGCGAAGACACGGTGATGCTCGACCTGGCGGGCAAGAACGCGACCCTGTTCCACCTCGAGACCGACCAGGCCGACAAGGAGTCATTCAAATCCCAGTTCATCGACCAATGCCAGCGCTGGTACGAGAGCGTCTGGAAAATCGGCCGCGACCTCCAGCCGTAGAAACGAGAGAGCTATGTCGACGCCTAACGCCGCACTCGGTGTAGTGATCGTGACCTACAACAACGCGACCGATCTGCCTCAGTGTCTGGATGCGCTTCAGTCCAACGCCAGCGGGGCATGGGTGGTCGTGCGGGACTGCGGCTCATCGGATCAGTCTGTCGCGATCGCCGAGCGTCACCCAGCAGTGAACAGGGTGATCGCCGGGACCAACGTGGGATTCGGAGCGGCCTGCAACGAAGCGGTGAGCAGCCTTGGACCCGCCGTGCAGATGGTCCTGTTCCTGAACCCGGACACCGCGATCGATTGCAACATGGCCGATCTGCTCGAATACGTCACGCAGTTCGGCGAATTCGGATGCGTCGGCATCCAGCAGCAGTCATTCAGTGGTGACCTCGTTTGGTCCTGGGACGAGTTCCCCACCGTGCCGCTGGAATGGCGAAAGGCCAGGAAGATGCCACTGTTGCAGCGCTCTCCGGCAGGCTATACCGACGATCGGCGCGTCGACTGGAACATGGGGGCGTTCCTGCTCATCCCACGTCCAGCATTCGAACTTGTGGAGGGGTTCGATGAGCAGTTCTTCCTGTTCTACGAAGAGATCGACCTCCAACAGCGTCTGGCACGCATCGACCGACCGACCTACTACGTCAACAAATTCCACTACCAGCACGACCGGAGCGACAAAGCCACCCTGTGGCGCGAAGTACTCCGCCTCAACTCCCGACGGGCATACGACCGGAAGTGGCTCACCCGGTTCGAGACCTTGCAATGCCAGATCGCGCAGTCGTACCGCTGGTTACAAGACGCCATCCGACCACAGCGGGACCGTGACCGCCGACTGGTCATTCCGCGGCTGCTCGCGACCTGGGGACTCATCCGCGCAGTCGTTCCGCCTGAAGCCATCCAGGGCGGGATCGACTCCTGGCGTTCTGTACGCCCGTTCTGGGCACAAGCTGAGATCACGCGAAAGCAGTGAGGCAACCGGCTGACCCAAGGACAGGAGATCCAGAGGCGCAGTCGCAACACGCATCTACCTCGTTCGACACAACGGGTAGGACGCCAAGCCCGCGGGCCAGACTCATTCCACACGCTTTGTGTGGAGTACCTTTCGGCGCGCCTCCCGCACCCATAGCCTCGTTTCCTCTAGGAATTACAGCCATGGCTAGACCCGCGAAACTGCCCCCAACGAAGAAGGTCGGCATCGACCTCTCGCGCGAAGTCGTCGCTGCGATCGCTGACGAGGCGGCCGCGCGAGGAATCAACATCCGGGCTCTGTACGAGGTCGCGTTGCGACGCGAACTCGGGCTCCCGGACTACCCCGGACTTCCCTCGGCATACAAGGAGGATCTGAGACTCCCGGCCTGACCCGCCTGGAGAACATGCCCGTTATGGGCATGACTCACCCCAGAAATGGGTGAAGGTCCCCAGCGCCAACTGGAGACCTTCGCTCGGATCCCACTCAATACCCTCAGAGGACCCAACGCTTGTGGAAAGCGTCTATGAGGGTAGCAAGAGCGCTGACACCCGACCAAGCGTTGCGGCCGGAGCAGTAGGTCACGATTTGCTGCCCGAGCTCTCTCTGCTACTCGCCACTGACAGTGACGTTCCAGCTCCTGCCGACACGGCTCGTGAGCTGGCTTGGGCGACTCTTGCCCCGCTCATCGCGGCGCGTCCGTCGATGCGGCTGATCGACCCCGATACGAACGCCACGAAGGGAACACGGCGGCTGACGCGGCGGCCGCCGGCGGACCCGGCCGCGGTGCCGGTCTACGACGCTGCCCACCGCACGCGGCTGCTGGCGCTGGATTTCGACTCCAAGCGCGGCGGGCCGGTGCAGGTGGCCCAGGACGTGGCCTACGCGAAAGCGTGGCTGCGTGCGTGCGGTGCGCTGCCGGTGTCCGACCTCAACCCGGCCAACCGCGGCCGCCACGTCCTCGCGGCCTTCGCTGCCGGTGAGACGCACAGTCGCGACGAGATCGAGCCGGTGATGCGGCTGCTGGCCTCGCGGTTGCCGACGCTGGATATCGGCCTGATGCTCAACCCGCGCACGGGTGCGATCACCCCGCCCGGGTCGGCGACCCGCGATGGGGCGGTCCGTGAGCTGGACGGCGCCGTCGACGAGGCGGCGGCCGCGCTGCGCCAGGGTGCGGAGCCTGGTCTTCTCGCGCGTTTGCGGGAGTACCTGGGTGTCGGCCCCGACCGGACCACCCCCGAGCAGACCTCTACGGCCCCTGTCGAGCTGTCTGCGGACCTGTGGGAGGGCGTGAGCAGCTCGGCGCGGCTGCGCGCCCCCTGGTGCTGGAGAAGCCCTCTCCCGGGCGCCGTGGAGGCGTTCGCGGTCACCGGCGCTATGCCCGCCGATGGCCGATGGCCCTCCCGATCGGAGGCCCGCGCCAGCGTCCTGGCCGCGTGCGCGAAACGTGGCTGGAGCCTGGATGACGTGCGCGCGCGCCGTGACGACAGCTGGCGTGGACTGGCGGCCGCGTATTCGCACTACAGCCGTCCTGACGAGGCGCTGGCGGCTGACTGGGAGCGCATCTGTACCCGTTGGATCACAGCCAGCTCGTTAGTCCGGTCTCCCGAACACAGGAATAGAAACCTCACACCCCCTGAAGGGGCCTACGGCTCGAAATCTGCTCTGCTGCACAGCGATACCCACTCCCGCTGGCTTGCCACAGCTCATGCGTGGGTCCACCAGATGTGGCCTGGTCAGCAGCATCGGTGGACGGTGATCGCGGTGCTCGACGCACTGGCCTACGCCGCGCTGGTGGCGGGCAAGACGGGCCGGGACGGCACACCCCTGGTCGCAGTCGGTGTGCGCGCGCTGGCGGGTTTTGCGGGACTGCTGTCGGTCGGGACGGTCGCTGATGTGCTGGCGGATCTGCGGGAGCGGCCAGGCAGCCCGATCCTGCGGATCCGCCGCGCGGTGCACCGGGAGGCCGACTGCTACAGCTTGGTCACTGCCTACAGCGGACCGGAACTGGACCAGGCCGTGGCGCCGGTGCCGGCCGACCGCGTGCAGCTGCGTCCGGTCCATGACGCCTGGAAGGTCCTCGGGCTGCACCACCGCGCGGTCTACCAGCTGATCGTCGACACCGGACTCATCAACGTCGCCGACGTATTGGCGGCCGCGGGCGTCGGGCGCAGCACCGGCTACGACACACTGGCTGTCCTCGCTCAGGCCGGGCTCATCACGCGCGGCCGCGGCACCGTCTCCCCCGGTCCCGTCTCGCTCGACGACATCGCCGCCGCCCACGGCCTGCACGAGGTGCGCGCCGAATTCCTCGCCCGGATCCAGCGCCAGCGTGCCCAGTGGCACGCCTGGCTCGAGCTGCGCCACCGGATCCCCGCTGACCACGATGGCGGCGCTGAGCCGCCCGTGCAGCTCGCGCCGTGGGACCTGGACTCTGGCCTGGACGAGGCGATTTGGGCCGCCCAGATGGCCGCTGGGCCGCCAGAATGACTCTGCCGCAAGTAGTCTCACCAGATGGCCTACGAACCCGAGGAACTGGAACTCACTGCCGACGACTGCATTCCTCGCGGCGTCGACGTCGATGAAGTTATCGCCGAGGGTTGGGAACGGGACCTAACCGCCGTCTGGCGCACCTACCACGCCCACGCCGCAGCGCTTGGACTTGACCCCAACAGTGACGAGCCGCTACAGGTGAGCCCGGAAATCACCGTCACTGAAGGCGAATTCCAGCGCCGCCTGGCTGAGAAGAACGCCGAGTACGCTCCGGTTACCGCCATACAAGCACTGACCGCTAACGCCCGCCTGGTCGATCTGCTCCTCGACTTCCGATGGGTCGCCGTCAATGACGCACTCAATGACGGCAAGAGCTGGACTGACATTGCGGCCGTGCTCGGAACAACTGAGCAGAGCGTGCTTGAGTGGTACACAAGTCATCGCCGAGCTGCCTCTGCCCTCGAAAAGTCGTAGCTTCGCCTCGGCTTGGCATGCTGCTCAGCCTGCGGTCCCTGACCGCCTGGCTGATGTCCTGGGACAGCAGCCAGTCAGCGTGCGCGGTGTGGGTCGCGCAGTGAAGCATCCCCGGTAAGGATGTTCAGGACTGCATTGAGTAGAGCTGGGTCGAGCTTGTCGCGCAGCACCTTGGCGACGTCGTCAGGTGTGCTGCTCTTGGGAATCTTCACCGCCGCAGTCGTGGAAAGACTCTTTCCATCGTCAGTGCCGCTCTCGGAGTCTGGCTCGGTGATGAGCCGATCCGGGTCGTAAGGCTGGCCGAGGTCCAGCAGCGCACGCTGGTGTTCGGCGGGAAGTACGGCGATTTTGAGGGCCTTCTGCACTGGCATCGCCAGGTCCGACACCATGCCCTGGAACTCGGGGATCAGCTCGAGCAGTTGGAGGCGCTGGTTTACCTGGGTGTGGGAGATTCCCATCCGTTCGGCGAAGGCCCGCTTGCTCTCGCCGGTCATCGCGAGCACTGCGGCCATCTCGCCGCCCTCGCGGATCGGGTCGTAGGGCTTGCGGTGGTAGTTCTCGATGATCCCGCTTTCCTTGCTCAGCCTCGGATCGGCGAGCCGGTCATTGCGGTGCAGCGGCAGCCTGTCGACCTTTTTGTGCCGGGCAGTGGCGAGCCTGCGGTTGCCCATGATGACGACGTAGCGGACCTCGTCGGCGAACTTGTCGTGGGGATGGTGTTCCAGCCACGCCTCACGCGAGCACACCGTCACCGCTTGAAGGATGCCGAACTCGTCGACCGTCGCGGCGAAGGCCGCCAGCTCCGGATCGGCTTCCGGGTCGTACTCACGCGCCCACCGCGGGTTGTCCGGCCGGTGCGCGAACTCCGCCAGTGGCGCGTCTATCTGGGAGGCCGGCGGGGGAGCGGCGGAGACGCCATCAGTCGAAACCTCGGCTCGCGTGGTGGTCAGCACTGCCGAGACGATCGCCGCGGTGTCGCTGTGCGCCGTGGACGGTAGACCACTGGATCCGCTGCGGCTCTTCTTCGGTCGCTGCGGGGCGGGCATCAGGCCGCCTCGTCCGCGCGCTGGCGGGCCAGGATCTCCTCCGCCAGGTCGTCGTACTCGCCGACGTCTTCGGGGATGAGGCCGTAGAACTCGTCGTAGGCGACGCCGCGCGAGATTTCGGTGTTCAGCACATCCAAGCCCAGCGCGTACGGGGTGTCGGGATCCAGCTCGCCGGTGTCGCTGACCAGGTTCGAGGTGAGCGCTTCGCGCGCCTCCTTGGCCTTGCCCTTGTGCGCGGCGGGGCAGCGGGTCAGCAGGACGCTGACCTCGAGCGGGGATCCGGAGTCGTTGACCGCGACCGCGCTCTGATAGGTCGGCACCAGTCGCCGCAGCTCGGCGCGGAACGGGCCGACCGGGCAGATCAGCCAGTCCGCGTACAGGCAGCCGTGGGTGAAGTTCTCCGGCTGCTCACCACCGGTATCGATGATCACCACATCGGCGCCGGTCGAACGCTCGACCGTCCGGGCGTATTGCGACAGTGGCCCGTCGCTCTCGTGCCAGATTGCGAGCTGGAACGGGACCTTGTCACCGACCCGCTCCGCCTCTTGGACCCAGTCGGTCGCGCCGCGCGTGCGGGTGTCGGCGCAAATGACGACCACCTTCAGGCCCCGGCGCGTCAACGCGACAGCCGTGAGGATCGCGCTGGTCGTCTTGCCGGGGCCGCCCTTCAACGTCGAGAACAGGACTCGCAGGACTCGGCGGGTATCTGCCGTCGTCATGGGCTGTGACTCCTAGCTAAGCCCCGCCCCGTGGAAAGAGTCTTTCCACGGGGGCGGGTGCGGCGAATAGGAAGCGGAGTTCGCCCTGCCGCCCTAGGGCAGGGGCCGCTACCTGGCTCGATTCAGCCGAGACGATACCGCGCAGTAGTCGGCGAAGAGAACGACCACACCGGCGTATGAGCCGCTTCTCCCACGTCTGCATCCCCGGCTCTCGACGAAACCCCTGGTCGCCAAGCTCGCACCGCTCGCCGACCCGGCCGGGGGTGGCCGCAGCAGCTGCTCGATAGCCCGTCGATTCGACCGCGATCTTACCTGTTATGTTTCATCAAAACGTTTTACTGAAACAGTATGATTCGTAAATAACGACAATACGAAACGGAATATGCGGTAGAATCGAGGTATGAGCGAGCAGTCAGAGACCCCAGCCGGTGAGTCGGCGGCGGGTGAGCAGCGCGTGTGCAAGTTCCCGGTCGGTTTCGATGCGGAGACCGGCGATTTCCAGGTGTGTGGTCGGGCGGTGTCGCTGGCGGCGCGTCCGGGCCGCCAGGCGAGCTATTGCGGTGAGCCGCATACGGATCCGGATGGTCAGCGCCGCACCCATGACCGGACCACGGCGTTTCAGCGGCGGCGGGAGCTGCAACTGGCGGCGGCCGGTCAGGTCGCGCCGCGCCGGGAGCGGTCGAACGCGCCCCGGCCGGTGACGTCGTCGCGGGCGTCGCTGTCGGAGCTGCTGGCGCAGGTGGAGATGGTGACGACCGCGCACCGCGAGCAGCTGGGGGAGTTGGTCGGCCGGGTGCACGAGATCGTGGCGACCGCGATCGATCCGGATGCGGCGGTCGCGGAGGTCACGCAGATCCGTCGTGAGCACGAGGCCGAGCTGGCGGTGGCGAATACCCGTGCGGACGAAGCCGAGGCCGATGCGATCAGCGCTCGCCGCGAGCGTGACCGCGCGCTCGAAGATAAGGCGCTGGCCGAGGGCGCGGCCGAAGACGCGATCGCCGCCCGGGACGCGGCGCGCGCTGATGCGGAGGAGCGCATCGCGGCCGCCGAGGCTTCCGCTGCCGAGCAGGTCGAGATTGTGCGCGCTGAGGCTGTAGCGCAGATCGAGGCCGCCCGCACCGAGGCTGCCGAGCAGGTCGCCGCTGCCCGTGCGGAAGCCGATGAGCAGGTCGCTACCGCCGAGGCAGACGCCACCCAGGCACGCGGTGAGGCAGCGCAAGCTCGGTCGGAGCGCGACGCTGCTATCGCCGAACTCAACACAGTCCGCACGGAGACTGCCGAGCGCATCGCGGCGGTTGAGGCACAATCACGGGAGCAGATCGCGGCCGCCGAGCAGGCCGCAGCTGCTCGCGTCGATCAGGTCGAGCACGACGCCGCTGTCCAGATCACCGAGGCTCACGATGCCCGTGACGCCGCGATCGCGGCGCGGCACCGCGCTGAATCCGCCCAGGCCGCCTCCGAGCAGGCCGCCGCCGATGCTCGGACCGAGGCCGACCGGCTCCGCGGTGAGCTCACCGATCTGCGCACCCAGCTGGCCGGCGCCCGCACCGAGGCCACGGATCTGCGGGGCGAGCTTGCCGCCGCCCGCGCGGATGCGACCTCCGCCCAGCGCGCGGCCGCCGACGCCGACGCCGATGCGCAGCGACTTCGGGCCGAAATCAGCGAAGTGCGAGCCGATCTGGCTACGGTGCGGTCGGAAGCTCGCGCCGACCGCGAACAGCTGCGCAGCGACCACGCCGCCGAGATCACCCGGATCCAGTCCGCTGCCGACGCCCGCGCCGACGCGCTCGAGCGCGCCCTGGCCGCCGCCCAGAACACCATCTCCCGCCTGGAATCCGAACTCACACAGAAACGCCCGGGCCAGAAATGACGGCCCACAGCACCGACCAACCCCGCGATCCGCGACACCGCCGAGAAAGGTTCTCCCTGATGTCCTCCCGTTCGAAACCCCGAACCGCCCCTCCCGATGGGGACGCCCTGATCGAGGGTGCGCTGCCCGACCGGGTGCAGATCGCCCATGAGCGTCTGGCCCACCAGGACGACCCGGCACTGCTGGAAGCACTCTCGGAGCGTGAGCTCGTCGCCTCCCGCGAGTTGGCCGAGCTGGTGCGTGACCACGAACGCAACGAGAAGCGGGCGCGGATTCAGGCCGCCGCCGACGCCGCCGAACGGGTACGGCGCACCGCCGCGCAGCTGGCCGAGCGGGAAGCCGCGGACCTGCTGCGGGCCGCGCAAGCGATCGGGGAGCAGCGCCACAGCAGCAGTCCCCACGCCAAAGTCGCGCGCCTGCACCAGCGCAAACCACGGGTACTGGGGCTTCTGGCCGGTGTGGTCGCGTTCTCGATGCTGTTCTCCGCGGTCACGGTGCAGCAGAACATCGCCCCGACCGGCGGCGCCACCAATCCGATGTTCTGGCTGTCCTACGGCCTGGAAGCGCTGATCAGTGTGGTGCTGGTCGCGTTGATGCTCTCGACCGCCGACACCGCCGAGTGGGGTGTCATCGACAAGCTGTGGCAGGTCTACACCGTCGAGGGCGTCCTGCTGACCGCGAGCATCGCGCTCAACACCTTCCCCTACCTCCGGGAGGGAGATGTGACCGGTTTCGGTGTGCACGTGGTCGCGCCGATCATGATCGGCGTCGCCCTGGTCACCCACCGCCTGGTCGCCGAACGCTACGGCCACGCCATCGAACGAGCCACCGCCGAAGTCCCCGATCACGAGGACCTGCACGCCCGCCTGGTGGCCCTCACTCAGGTCGGTGACGCCGGGAACCAGATCCTGCCCGACATCCTCACCGCGCGCCCCGAACCCGTCCGGCACGAGGCCGCGGCCGACGACATCGAGATGCCGGCCACCGAGCATCTTGCGGAGCAGCCGGAGGAGCGGAGCACCGCTACGGAGCACCCGAACGGAGCACCTGCTACGCAGCGCCCGATGGTTGCTGCTGCGGAGCACAAACCAAGCAGCACGCCCGTCGAGCAGAGCACCGTTGTGGAGCACCCCGCTACGGAGCACCCTGCGGAGCAGCCGGACGAGCGGAGCACTGCTACGAAGCACTCTGCGGAGCACGTTGTGAAGCACTCTGCGGAGCACGAACTGAGCAGTCTGCGGAGCACCCCGCCCGCTACGGAGCACCTTGCGCAGCAGCGGAGCACCACGGCACCCGAGACCGAATCCTCGCCTCGTGTGGTAGAGCCGGACGTCGAGCAAGCCGCGCCCGCACCCATCGAAGCGCTGGTAGAGCCGGTCGTGGACCAGCCGGACACCGAGGAGACCGAGCCTGCCGAGCAGGTTGTGGAGCACCCTGCGGCGCGGGCAACCGAGCAGCAGAGCACCCCTGCGGAGCACCCTGCTACGGAGCACTCGGCGACTGCTACGGAGCAGTCTGCGGAGCACGAACCGAGCAGTCCGCCCGTCGTACGGAGCACTCAGCGGAGCACCAAGCCCGCTGTGCGGAGCACCCTGCGGAGCACTTCGGTTCTGGCGGAGCGTCGTGCGGAGCAGCCCACGGAGCACCGCAGGGTTGCTGCGGAGCACGCTCGCGCCGAACGGAGCACCCCGCGTAGCACCCGGACCAGCGCTACGGAGCACTCCGCCGCCGCGGCGCATGGAGCACCACCGGCCGGTATCACCGCGTCGGTATGGGCGCGGGCGCACGAGGTGAAGAAGGCAACCTCAGCACGCTCCTCGGTCGAGCAGATCGCCCAGGTGCTGACCCGCCAGGAGGAGAACCCCGAGCACGGAGCGAGCCGCATCGCTCGCGACCTGCACGTGGGATTCGCCTCGGTGAAGAACTGGCTGGAAGCCGACACACGGATCTCCAACGCACGCACAGGCGCCCGCGTGATCGAACTGCGGAAATAGCGCGCCGCACCCCCTACACCGACGACGAGACCCCGGCAGTAGCTGGCTGCCGGGGTCTCGTCGTGTCAGAACACTACCCGCGCAGGTAGGCGGTGTCGTTGAGGGCCAGGGTCGCGTGGATCTGCGCCTGGGCCTGTAGCGCTCGCACCCGCTCCCACATGACCCGGTCGGCGGCCTCCCGGCCGGTGCCGGCGTAGTTGGCCCACCCACCGTCCAACAGGTCCGCGCTGGAGGCGAGTGCCTTTTCGAGTTCTCGATTCGCCTGCGCCGCCAGCTCGTCGGCGCGCTCCCCATGCGATGCAGTCATGCCCGCAAACGGTAGCCGCGAGACCGGTTCCGCCGCGCCGGATTCGACAGCGCGGTGCGGTCCCGTTTTCGGTCGACCCGGATTCCGAGCGGATCGGGTTATCCTGGAACAGAACTCGCGGCAGCGAGCTAAGTTTTAGGTGCACTAATCGTGCACCCCACCCGGTTTCGGGTGGTCGCTGCGCTGGGCTGGAGGAGGGCTGCGGATGGCAGGGGAGTCGCCGAATCGGCGGGCGCAGGCGAGGCGCGTGCGCGCGGCGAATGTGCCTGGGGGCAGACCACACCGACAGGTGGTGAAGCTGTCGGATGCCGAGCAGGCGGAGTTGACCGCACGGGCGGAGGCGGCGGGGATGAGCGTGCCGCGGCTGTTGGTGGAGACCACGCTGGGCGGGCAGAGCACGGAGGTCGGGCGGGCGCATGCGGCGCTGCGGGTGCTGGAACTTGATGATCAGGTGCGGGGGGCGATGAACAACCTGAATCAGCTGGTGCGCTATTCCCATCAGAACCGTGAGCTGGCGGAGGGGATCGCGGTGGCGGTGGTGGCGGCGACGCGGGCGTCGTTGCAGTTGGATGCGTTGGCGCGGTGGGTGATGGGGTTGGCGCCGGCGGTGTCGTCGGTGTCGATCGCCGAGGAGGACCTGGACGTGGACAACGAGTGGGCCGCTGCCGATTTGGACGGGTGATGCCGTCGTGATCCCGAACATCCGCAAGGGCTCGTATATGCGGCAGCTGCTGTGGTACCTCGCGGGTCCGGGGCGCAAGAACGAACACCGTGATCAGCGGGTGCTGGCCGGTGATGTGGTGACGATGGCGGTTTTCGCCGGTCGGATCACCCAGGCGCAGGCGGTGGAGTTGGCGCGGCTGCTGGATAGTCCGCGTCAGACGTTGTTGCGTGGGGCGCCGGTGCTGGTGACCGACCACAAGCAGGCGAAGGCGTTGATCGCTCAGGGCATGGATCGCAAGGCTGCCTACGAGCAGGCCACCAGCGACCACAACACCTGGCATTGCTCGCTGACGCTGGATGCGAGCGAGGGGCAACTCTCGGATGAGACGTGGCGCGGGATCGCGAACGACTTCATGCGGTTGATGGGGTTCACCGGCCGCAGCGATGGTGTGCCGGACGCGCGGTGGGCGGCGATGCATCACGGGCTCAACGAGTCCGGTGGTGACCACATTCATGTGGCGATGGGCGTGGTGCTGCCGGACGGCAGCCTCGCGGACCGGTATCTGGATTTCCTGCGGGCGCAGGACGCGTGCAACAAGCTGGAGCACAAGTACGGGCTGCGGGTGCTGGCCTCGCGGGAGGAGGGCGGCGCGGAGCGGGCCACCAACCCTGCTGAGCGGGCCCGCGCCGAACGTCTCGGCGCTCCGGAAACCGATCGGGAAGCGCTGGAGCGCAGGGTGCGTGCCCTTGCGGTGGCCTCGTCGAGTGAGGCGGAGTGGATCCGGGAGGTTCAAGCCGCGGGCATCATCATCAGCCCACGCTTCGCTGCGGGTGGGATGGACGAGGTCATCGGGTACAAGGTGGCGTTGCCGCCGCGCACGAACCGGGACGGCAAGCGCGAGAAGTCGATCGAGTACGGCGGCGGGCGGCTGGCGACAGACATGACCTTGCCTGCGATCCGGACGTGGGCGAGCTGGGACCGCAGCTTCGAAGCTGGTGAGGAAGCGCTGGCGGTGTGGCGCGAGATCACCACCTCCAGCCAGCAGGGCCGTCGCGCCGCCACCGGGATCGATTCGCGGATGAGCGAGCAGCAGGCCATTGTGGAGCTGGCGCGGTTCGGGAAGTACGCGCGCGAGATCCCGTCCGAAGATCGCGACGCGTGGGCGAAGCTGGCGTCGCAATCGGCCGGCCTTTTCGCGGCGCTGTCGGTGCAGACCGAGAAACGCCCTGGACCGCTGCACACGCTGTCACGCCAGCTCGCGCGAGCGGGGCAGCAGCCTGCGAATCAGAGGCGCCCGTGGGGTGTTCACGGGTCCGGCCTGCGTCATGTGGCGCGGATGGTGTGGGCGGCGAAGTCTCCGCAGGCGAGCAACGTCGCGTTGGTCGAGGCGATGGTGGACTGCCTGCTGGCGGTGGGGCAGATGCTGGAGGCCACCGACCGCGCCCGCACCGCGGCGTCGATGCTCGTGGAAGCCAAGCAGGCGTTGACCGAGATCCACATGCGCGCGGCCGGTCTGGATCCGAGCAAGCCCCACATCGGCAACTACGGGTCACCAGCGTGGGCGGCGACCCAACGCGCTGAGCGGGTCCTGGCCGGTGGTGATCGCGACGCGACCGAAGCCGAGATCAGAGACGCCTACGACGGCTGGAACGCGCGCCGGATCGCGCTGTCGGCGACCGGGCGCGTGAGCTACGACGAGCGCGGGCAGATCGTGCAGGAAGTCAAGCCCCGCCGAGTGGCCGCACCGACCCCGCAGGCGGTCCGGCGTGCGACCGGGCAAACGCAGACACCGACACCACCCAACCCGGGACAGTCGAACAACCGCCGCAAGCCGCCGCCAGCGCCTCACCGCGACCGCGGGTTCGAGCGGTAGACGGGGGTGGATTACCCCCTGGATTAGCGCAGGGTTTGGGTCCAGGGGGTAATCCAGGGGCTAATCCACCCCTGGGCAGCTCTGTGAGCTGCGGTGTTTGCGTCCCGGCCCGCACCTTCGTCCGCAGGCTCCCGATTTCCCGACCACCCTCGATCTGCGTACCTGGTTCAAGGGTGGTCGAGAAACCGGTTCGGGCCGGGACGGACACACCGAACATTGGCATCGCATTCGGGGAGGAGTGGGGGAGGAATGGCGGCGGCCGCCGGGCGGGTACGGACGCTGCGGTTGGGCGTGCTGGTCGCCTCGGAAGGTGCTGCCGCACGAGCTTCGCTCGCTTGCCACCAGAGGCGGGGCAACGCACCGTCGTCACCACTTAGATAATCGATCTCTATAACTTGCTCCCGGAGCATCCCGTTCTGACCTACGTCGCGGTTGGGGTTGTGTGGCAAGCCCTCCCGCGAGGGAGGGCGCGGCAGCCTAGGCGGGGCGACCGACGACTTACAGGCTGTAACCGGTGTCGCGGGAAGGGCTGTTGTCGAAAATCGGGGTATCCCATCGCTCGCGCTGGCGTTCCCGCTCGGCCTCACGCTGCTGGCGTCGTTGTTCGGCGCGCTGCTGGGCGATTTCCTCGCGGGAAGGCAGAGGGTGGTCCTGGGCGTGGATCTCGGCGCGGGCGCGGTTTTCCCGTTCGAGCTGGTCGGGTGGAAGCTCGGCGCGGCGCCGCTGCTCGTCGACGGGGGCTTGAGCCCAGGCGCGTTGTTGCGCGCGGTATGCGTCGGCGCGGTCGCGGTCGTGTTGTCCGGCGGCGATCTCGCGGTCGGCGTCGGCGAGGGCCTGGTCGCGTGCGGCGGTGTCGGTGGCTTCGGTGAGCAGGCGAGGCCAGAGGGATTCGTGCGCACCGATGCGGGCGCGCAGCTCGCTGAGTTGCGCGCGGGTGGCGTCGCGGCGGTCGGCGGCCTGGTTGAGCGCTTCTTCAGCGGCGGCGACGGCCTGTTCGCGATCGAGACGGGTTTGGCGGCTGTGCCACCACCGCAGGGCCGCGACATCGGCGCATGCTGCGCGCCAGGCGGCACGCGCGGCGGCTACGTCGCGAGTGTCTTCGGTGTTCTGAGGTTCGAGGGCTTGGGCGGTGCGGATGTCGGCGGCTTGGTCGTCGCGGCGGCGGTGGTCCTCGATCAGCTGCTCGCGAGCTCGGAGGGCAAGGGTGAGCCGGTCGGGCCCGAACCGCACGTTGGTGTACCGCAGGTGGTTGTGGCGCCTGGTGACCTCACGGGCGAGGGCGGCATCACGCAGTGCCCGCAGTTCCTGGCTGCGGAGTTCGGCGATGAGGTCGACGAATTCGCGGTCGTGGCCCTCGTCGAGGTGCTCGGCCATGCGCCAGCGCAGCGCGGCCGCGGGCTGCTCGAGAGGCAGCGGTCGTTGGTCGTGCGCGGTGCGCAGGGTGGCGGGGACGTCGAGACCGGTTGCGGCGGCGCGGGTCAGCTCGGCGGCCAGCACCGGCCAGTACGGGTCGTCGGTCAGCCGTGAGTCCAGCGCGGTCGCGGTCGCGTGCCAGCGCCGCACGTCGGCGTCGCGGTCGCCCAGGACGCGGGCGATCTCGTAGTGGAACCCCGCTTGGGATTGATGCGCGAGGGTGCCAGGTCGTTGTTCGGGGCCGGTGAGGCGGCGATCGTTGTCGGGGATGTCGTGGACGGCGCGCCAGATGGCGAGCGAGGACCGCAGGGCCGGGTTGGTGTCGACGAGGGGTTTGGCCCACATCGGCGCAGTGCTGGTGGTCCAGGCCCGTGCGGCGGTGTCGATCTCGGCGACCAGGTCGGTGATCTGCTGCGCCCTGGCGCGCAGGTGCTCGCCGTATTCCGGGTCAGCCAGCAGGCCGGCGGGCACGGTGGGCAGCCACGACAACGGGGCGGCGCCGTCGCGGCTGCTGGTCAGGTCGATGCGCCAGCTCAGGACAGCGGCGCGGTCGGCGGCGGTGTCGAGTTGGTGGCGCGCGCCCGCGTCGGTGAGGACCGCGACGGGGTCGTGTCCGGCCACCGCGAGGGTGGAGAGCTGCTGGCGCAGTGTCAGGTAGGCGGGCTCGCTGGTGAGTCCCGGCGCGAGCTGTTCGGCCGCGGCGTCGATGCGCTCCAGCACGGTGGGGTCGGTGCGCTGTTGGGTGACCACACTGATCGCGTCGGTGTAGGCGCGGGCGGCGTGGGCGAGCTGGGCGCGGGGATCTTCAGCGTGGCGTTGGGCGGTGGTGGCGGAGACCTGGGCGCCGTCACGGCCGAGGATGCCGGTGAGCACGTCGAGCGCGGTCGGTGGGTGGATCGCGTCGAGGGCTTCGGGTGCGGTGTCCTCGCCGTCGTGGGCGGTCGCGACGTACAGGTGGTTTTCGTGGCGGCCGCGGGTGAGCGCGACGTATGCCTGCTGGCGGGACTCGCCGCCGACCAGCACGGTGTGCGCGGTGTCGACGGTGAGGCCTTGGGCGGCGTCGATGGTGGTGGCGTAGCCGAGGGTGGTGTAGTCGGCGACGTAGTCCTCGGGCAGGGTGATCAGCCGCCCGGATCCGATGTGCGCGGCGGTGATCCGTCCGTCGGGGTGGACGGCTCGCACCCTCCAGCGGTAGCCGTTGCGGACGTGGTCGGTGGCGGAGATCCGCATCCGGTAGGCGTTCTTGCGGGTGGTGATGATGTCACCGACGCTGGCGGCCAGCCCGTCACCGAGAGTGACCTCCCTCCGGACGTGGGCGGCAGGGTCTCGGGCCAGGCGGGCGTCGCGGGCCCGGGTGTTCAGCTCGGTGACCAGGTCGCGGGTGGGTGCCAGCAGCACCGAGTCGCGGCCGGCGGCGGTGTCGGCGGCCCACGCCTGGAAGGCGTCCTCGACGACGGCGCCGATGGTGCCGACGTGGACGCGGTCGTGGTCGACGTAGTGGGCGATCGCGGCCGGATCACCCTCGCGCAGCGCGAGACTGGCGGCGCGCTCACCAGCGTCGGTGAACCGCATGACCTGAGTCAGGGTGAGAGCGCCGGTGGCGTGGGCGATGTCGCGGATCACTCCACCGGCGGCCACGGCCGCCAGCTGCTGGTCGTCGCCGATCGCGCGGACGCTGGCGCCACGAGCGAGCAGGAACCGTATGGCGGTGTCGAGTTGGCGGGTGGAGGCTTTCGCGGCCTCGTCGATGATCACCAACGTGCGGTGATCAATCCGCCGCAGCCAGACGGGGCTATCGGGGTCGAAGATCGTGATGGGGTCGTCGATAAGGGCGGTGAGCATGTCGATCGTCGCGGTCGGGGCGTTGATCTCCTCACCCAGCACCGCCGCGGCCGCAGCGGTCGGCGCCAGACCGAGCACGATGCCGCCCTCGCTGGTCCAGGCACGGGTGAGTACCTGCATGGCGGTGGTCTTGCCGGTTCCGGCGGGGGCGATCGCGACCTGCAGCCGCGCGCCGGAGGTGGCGAATCCCTCGACGAGGGCGCGTTGTCCGGGGTTGAGGGTGCGGCCGTGGTTGTTGGCGGCGAACTCGACCAGCGCCAGCTGCACCGCCGCGGCCGGGATGGTGCGGCCGCCGTCGAGGTGGGCGGCGGCGATGAGCCGCTGTTCGGCGTCGACGATCGCGCGGGCGGTGTAGAGGGTGGAGTCGGCGGTGGTGTAGACGCTGGTGCCGTCACGGCGGCACAGCACACCGACCGCGGGCACCGGATCCGGCACACCGCGCGGGATCGAACACGGCTCGGCCAACGCGACCGCGACGACCCGCTCCGCCACCTGCGCCCACTGCCGGGTGCTGACCTGGCCGCGTAGCTGGCGTTCGGTCTCGGCGCGAATGTGGTTGAGCTTCCAGGTGGCGCGGTGTGCGGCGACGGTGTCCACGACGCGGCGCGCGGTCTGCTCGATCCACGCCTCATCCACCTCCGGCAGCTGGAGACTGCCGGGTGCGAGGGTGTCGGTGAGCAGCTCGTCGACCGCGGCGCGGGAACCGAGCAGCTCGATCGCTTCCTGCTCCCAGGTGGCGCGCTGCTCGGCCAGGGCGCGGGGTTCGTGCTTGCGGGCGCGGGTAGAGAGCGTGGCGACTTGGGCGAGTTTCCACACCTCGGCCGGGATCGGCGCGCGGCCGTGCTTGGCCTGGAACTGCCTGGTCAACGTGGCGAGTTCGGCGCGGATGCTGGTCGAGCGCTGCGACCACAGCTCGATCAGTTCGGTAGCGACACCGGCGATCTCGCGGACCGGGCGCTTGCTGGCGTCGCGGGCGGGCCGGTCGGTGAACCGGACGCCGATCGCGTCGCCCAGGTGCTGCTCGAGGCGGGCGTTGTAGATCTCGCTGGCCGTGACCGCGTGCTGGTAGACCATCCGGCCATCCAGTGCCCGCCAGCGCCCGTCCAGGGTGCGGACCTTGTTGGACACCACGACGTGGGTGTGCAGGTTCGGGTCACCGGCGCGGGAATCGCGGTGCAGGAACGCGGTCGCGATCATGCCCTCGGTATCGACCTGACGCACCCCGTCGGTGCCCAACCTCGTGTAGCAGCCGTGTCTTTCGAGGTAGGCCAACGCGTCGGCGATGGCGGCGGCGTGCGCGGCCTCGATCTTCTCGGCGATCTCGCGTGGCGCCAACGCCCACACCGCCGACACCGACTTGGCCGCTGAGAACGTGAGATCGAAACCGGCGACGGCCCGGCGCTCCGGACGAGAATGCCGCGCCATCCAGTCGGTCAGCTCCGGCCCCTCGTGAGGTGCGCGGCCGTGCTCCTGGGTGAACATCTCCCGGCCCACCCGGGTGCGGATCTCCTCGCGCACCTCCTTGGGCACGGGCGCGTCCTCGGCCTGGCCCGCCGCGACGTTCCACGCCTCCAGTTGCTGAGCGACGACGTGGCGGAAGCTGCCTTCGGGCACTTTGAATTGGTAGAACGGACGTCCCAGCTGTGTGGCCTTGCGGGCGGCGGCTGGGGAGTCGCCAGCCGCGAGGCGGGCGGCGATGATCGCCTCCGCGTTCGGATGTCGACCCTCCCGGTAGAGGGCGGCCATTTGCTTTTCGTCGACTGTGTCTCCGGCGGTGATGTCGTCGAACGCGATCAGCCCCGAACCCAGCCAGATCCCTGGCGCTTCACCGCGATCGGAGTAGTAGTCCGACAGGCTCGCGCGGCCCCGCTCGTGGCCGTCATGCACCGCAACGCATCTCGTGTAGTAGTCGACACCAGCGTCCGCGCTGAGCCTGTGCGGAGACATCACATAACCGACGGTACGGACGAACCAGTCGTTGCAGGTCAGACCACACACAGCCGGTGTGCCCAAGAATGCAAAAGGTGTGAACATGTGTTCGAAGGGTGGTAGGTAGAGCCTAGCGCAGATGGGTGGAAGTGCGCTGGTTGGAGTGGGTTTGGGGGAGGAAACGCGATGAGGGTCGCGGGGGTAGAGGGTTTGGGTATGAGCACTGGAGGTGTGAGTTACCGACAGCTCCGGAGCTTCACCGTTACGCTCACACCACACCGAGACGGTGCTCGACCGCGAGCGGGCGCGCGCCGGAGGGAAGGGGAGGTGCGGCGGGATGACTCAATACCGGTTCGAGTGCACGCACTGCATGCTCGGATGGCACGAGACGCCCTACTGCCCGTACCGGCGGCCACAGCCGCCTGCGATCACCCCGGAGAGGATGGCCGCGGCGGGGCGACTTCTCCAGCTGGAACGGGAGGGCGTGATCGACCTGACCCCGTTCCGCCGCAGCACGTTCTGGTGGGTACCGCGAGCGCTCCTGGTGTTGCTCGTGTTCGTCGTGCTGGTGATCCTGATCTGACCGGGGCGAGAAGAGGCCCGCATACCAGCGTGGGACCTCTTCCGTCTGTTCTTATGTCGTGGCGCGTGGCCGGTCAGGCTCCGCGCGAGTAGTCCTCGTGCCAGGTCTCGAGGACCGACAGCGGCCAGTAGAGGCGATACAGGATGCGGTGGGGGGCGGGGAAGGGGGCCTTCTTCGGCCCGCCGCGCGCCAACCAGCCGGTGACGGTGCGCGAGGGGATTTCGGTGATCGCCTCGACCCCGGCGATGTCGACCCACATGTCCCCGTTCGGCAGTTCCGGCAGGCCGAGGAGGCGGCCGGCGGGGAGCTGCTCGCCGTCGGCGCGGGCCTGGCGGATCTGCGCGGATCGGTCCGCCAGGTCGAGGTCTTCGACCGGCCGGGTTCGGGTGGGGTCGGGCGGCATTCGGAAGTCGCTTTCTGTCAGGGCTTCACGGCGTCGCCGACGAGTCTAGGACAGGTTTGCAGTGTCAAAACTGTAGCAGCCCCCCGAGTCGCACTGTACAGTTTTATTACTGCACAGTTTTGGAACTGCAAGGAGGGGTTCATGTCCCGACGTGACTCGACCAGGCCGCGCACCGCTACGCATCGGCCCGCGACTCGTCGTCGCCGGTTCCGCCACGACGATCTGGTCGCGGTGGATCTGTTCTCGGGGTTCGGTGGCCTGACCAGGGGAATCGAGATGGCCGGATTCACCACGATCCTGGCGGCCAACCACAACACCTACAAAGTCGAGGTCCACGAGGCGAACCACCCGCACGCGCAGCACTGGATCGCCGACCTCGTCGATCCGGATGCGGCGGACTATCACTCTGCCCGCGACCTGCCCGCCGCGGACCTGCTGGTGGCGGGGGTGTCGTGTGTGAACCACAGTCAGGCGAACACGCAGAAGGCCTACGAGCAGGGCGTGAGCCTGTTCGACCTCGACGACCCCGACTACGAGGATCGCGTGACCCGCTCCGAGCGGGACCGGGCGACCGCCAATTGCGTGCTGCACTACGCGGATCGGAATCATCCGCGCATGATCCTGGTCGAGTGCACGACCGAACTCACCTCGTGGGGTCCGGCGATTCCGGGCCGCCGCAAGGTCGGTGACGGGTCGACGTACCGGTGGTGGCTGCGCGCGTTCGGCAACCTCGGCTACGAGCACAAGATTCTGTATCTGAACTCGATGTTCTTCGGGGTACCGCAGAGCAGGGATCGGCTGTACATCGTGTTCTGGGATCGCCGTCTCCCGGCGCCGGATCTGGATCATCGGCCGTTGGCGCGGTGCGGGCACTGCGACGAGGTCGTGGAAGCGGTGTGGTCGTGGAAGACCGGTGTGCCGCCGACCGGCGCGGTCCGCTATGGCACCCAGTACAACTACCGCTGCCCGCGCTGCCACCGCGAGGTCGTGCCGACGATGACACCGTCACTGCACGCGCTGGACCTCACCAACCTGGGCACCCGGATCGGGGACCGCAAGCGCCCGTTGCGGCCCGCGACGATGGCGCGCGCGGAACGCTGCCGAGCGAAGTTCGCCGAATTCCCGGCGATCCTCATGCCCGCCAAGAGCGTGCACGGCACCGAACGAACCCTGAGCCAGCCCCTGGCCACCCAGACCAGCCAGCAGGAAACCGCGCTGCTGTCGACCGGGCACGTGTTCGCCGCACACCGCCACAACGGCGACGGCCAGCACTTGAGCCGCCCGATGGACACCGTGACCTCCACCCACGAGAAGGCGGTGCTGCTCGCGGTCAACAACTTCCAGGGCGCACCGCGCGGGGCCGATGACCCGCTGCCCACCCAGGGCGGCTCGCAGACGCTGAGTCTGCTCTCGACGGGAGTGGTGCCGTTCCGGAAGAACACGCTGCCGACCACCTACGCCGAAGCGATGCCGACTGTCACTTCCGAGCAGATCCCCGGCGTGCTCACCGCCGCCGGGGTGATCAAGAACAACGGCGCCATCGACGAAGCGAAGTACCGCGCCCACCCGGTCGCGGACCCACTGGGCACCATCACCGCGTCCGCGTCGCAGGCCCTGCTGTTCGGCGGCTGGTACAAGCAGAACGGGCCCTCGGGGACCGAGACCGCACCCCACCCGGTCATCGACCCGTTCGGGACCTTGACCTCCCGCGATACCACGGGCCTTCTCACCGCCGGATGGCGAGCTGCGCTGGCCGATCTCGCGCTGGAGGACTGCTACTTCCGCATGATGGCCGCCCACGAAGTGGGCCGCGGCTGCGGATTCGACACCGACTTCCCCGGCCACACCGGCGAGTTCGTCGTCTGGGGGACCGCACGCGACCAGGTCGACGGCTTCGGCAACGCCGTCTCCCCGGCGGTCGGTGCCTGGATCGGGCAACGGCTGCGTGCGGTGCTGCACACCGCAGAGGCGATCGCATGAGCGTCCCGGCGCCGACTGCCGGGGGCCAGCCGGGATTCCCGTGCACCAGATCTTCAGCAGACCGTCTACAACCAGAAGACAGGACAGGACCTGAAATGACCGCGATCGAATGGACCGACGTCACCTGGAACCCGGTCACCGGGTGCGACCGCATCAGCACCGGGTGCGACAACTGCTACGCGATGGGCATGGCGAAACGGCTCAAGGCGATGGGCTCGGCGAAGTATCAGCGTGACGGCGACGCGCGCACTTCCGGGCCGGGGTTCGGGGTTACCGAACACCCCGACGCGCTCGATATCCCGCGCCGCTGGCGTACTCCGCGCATGGTTTTCGTGAACTCCATGTCGGATCTGTTCCACGCCAAAGTCGGCGAGGATTTCGTCCGGGCGGTGATCGACGTCATCGCCGCCACCCCGCAGCACACCTACCAGGTGCTGACGAAGCGCCCGTCGCGGGCGCGGCGGCTGGCCGAACGAGGGTTGGTGTTCCCGCCGAACCTGTGGCTGGGCACCAGCGTCGAGAACGGCGCGGTCACCCACCGCATCACCGATCTGCTCGCCACACCGGCCGCGGTGCGGTTCCTGTCGTGCGAACCGCTGCTGGGGCCGATCGACCTGGACCGGTTCCTGTTCACCCGCACGTGCCCAGGGGGCTGCGGTTGCCGCTGGCCGGATGACGCGGACCGGTTCGAATGCGCCTGCGGCGGCGAATGCGCCGAATGGCGGCCCGAACCCGCGATCGATTGGGTCATCGTCGGCGGAGAATCCGGACCGAACGCGCGCCTGATGCACGCGGACTGGGTACGCGACCTGCGGGATCAGTGCGTGGAGGCCGGGACGGCGTTCTTCTTCAAGCAGTGGGGCGGGCGCACCCCGAAGTCGGCCGGCCGCGAACTCGACGGCCGGATCTGGAACGAATTCCCTACGAATAGGAGTGCATCGTGCCGAGGCTGATGTCGGTCTCCCTGACCGAGGACGCGGTCCGCGACCGCAGAAAGACCGTCACCCGCCGCATGGGCTGGCTCACGCTGACGCCCGGCACCCGGCTCACCCTGTGCCGCAAGGTCATGGGCCGCAAGCCCGACGAGCCGCTGGTCCGTATCGTCGACGTCGTAGTCCTCGACGTCCGCCGCGAGCGCCTGGCACTCATCGGTCCCGACGACGTCGAGGCCGAGGGCTTCCCGGACATGACCCCGGCGGCGTTCGTGGAGTTCTTCTGCGGCAGCCATAAGGGTTGCACCCCGGATACGGTCGTCACCCGGATCCGGTGGCGGTATCTCGACGACGCCGAGTAACTTCCGCCGCGCGTGCTGTGAGCCGCGCTGTCTCGACTCCCCGGCCGAGACAGCGCGGCCTTCTTGTTCGATGGGCTACCGCATTCAGTTCCCCAGGTCGTCGGTCAGCAGGTGGACCAACCTGTCGCCCAAGCCTCGTAGCGCGCCGGAGATCACCATCCATGCCGCCTCCTTGGGCCGCTGCTGTCGTTCGCGATCGGCAGGGCTGGAGGGGGTGTTTTCGTTTCGATCTGTGTTCATGCGGCGAGAAGGTAGGGAAGGGGGGTGCAGGTGCGGTTGACCTGCGCTTATCCCGTTCCCGGGCTGGGAGTCATCCATACGCCGGACAGTAGGAAATTCCGGCGCTTCCACCAAACATCTATTGACCAGGCAAAACTCGCCAGCGAACCACACCGGGGTGCAGCGGCACGCAGCTATCTCGGCGCTGCGGATGTGGGTGCGGTCGAGCTCGGGGCCTCGGATCCGACCGCCGCGTGGATGGTGATCTCCGGGGCGGGGGCGCCGGGGGCGGGAGGGGTCTCGATCCGGTCGATCACTGGCGCTACCGCGTTGTAGACCGCACCGGCCAGTGTCTCGTCATGCGCGGCGGCTCCGCCGTGGGCGTTGTAGTCGAGGATCTTCAGGTAGTCGACCATCTGCGGGCCGGTCAGCTCGACGGTCACCATCCCGTCCGGGTCTTCGATCAGATTCCTCGGCTTATCGATAACCCGACGCTTCTCGTAGTTCTCATCGCTCTTGGTCCGGGCCCACAGGTCCTTGGTCATGTGGAGTTTGAACACTTGTACGGTGGCCGCCTTACGTTCGCGATCGGCCTGCTCTTTCGGCGAGTCCGTCGTGCAGCCGATGGTCAGGGCCAACATCCCGGCCGAGACTGCAACAGCGAACGCTCGAACAACCGACCCGCTACGACGACTGAACATCCCCGAAACCCCCTTGCTCGCAGCCCTTTACGACGACAGGTCCACTCAGGGTACGGAGCAACTCCGACATGCGAGTCCCAAATCTCCTGTACCGAAGGCGGATTGGTGACCTATGCGGCGATGGTGAACAGGGTCAGCTCCTGCGGATACTGTGCTGCTGCGGCGCGCTGTTCGGCGCGTTCGCGGGTGGCGCAGGTCGGTCCGATCCCTCGGGCGACCGACTGCGGCGACAGCAGCCAGCCGCCGCAGCGGCGGCAGTGCGCGACCAACCTCACCATGGGCCGGTCATCCGTGGCGGCCATTCGTTCTCCTCCGGCCAGGGGCAGCTCTGTTGGCGAAGTGTGGCATGACGAGCCGACATCGAGCGCCGTGCCAAGCGTTGATCAGTTCGACTTGAATTGACGACCTCTCGCTTACAAGGCCGATTCTCTACCGACCACACAGACAGGGGCTCCAAGCCTCGAATTCGCTGGTTGGGGTTCGGTCCGCAAGGACTTGCACCCCCGTCGCCTATGTTGCGCCGCCATGGATAGGGATCCACAAACCTGCCGACTACCAGCCGCGGCATCCACACCAGGGACACGGCCTGTCGGAACCGGCGATGACTGCGGCCGTGGGCTACTCTCGACCGCAGTCATCGCTGCTGGCCGCGGGCCGGGCGTCGTCATCGACCCCGAAGGGCCGGCCATGACCGTCGTCCGCCACCCAGGCATTCCCACACTCGCCGCGCGCTCCGGTGCCGTCCGCACGGCCACGCAAGGCGTACCCCGAACCTGCTGGCCGCGCGGCGGTGCCGACGGGCAGCTAGTCGGGGAACAAAAGAGAACAAACACAGAACATTCGAGGCCCTCTCGGCGTCCTAGGCTTCGACGCGTTGACGCCCTGACCCCCACTGGCCTGCGTTCCCTACCTGCGGAGACTCGCGAGTGCCGCAGCGGGAGAACTTCCCCGAACCAGGCCAGATCATGAACGAGATCGCTTCCTTGGCCGCCGCGACCCCGGCCGGGATCACGCTGTGGCTGCTGCTGCGCGACCCGATCCGTTCCAGCGGAGTGGTCGCCGTGCTCGTCGCGGTCTTGTCCAAGGACAAGGAGCGCCGCAAGGCCGCCCTGCAGGTGGTCGAGTGCCTCAATGGGCAGAGCCGCGGTGGACAGCGGTCGCTGGCGCGCAGGCTTACCCGCGGCCGCACACCGCCGCCTCCACCTCAGCTGGCGGGCTCTGACGAGCCAAACCAGTGACGGATCCGGGTGGCGACGTCCGGACATCCTGTCGGTGCCCGGGGTGACCATTCGGGGTATGCAGCTTCGCTCATACGACCAGGGCGGTCCACTCATCCCGCACCCGGTCACCCTCGACGCGGAATGGAACGCCGAGTGCGGCCATCACCTGTCGGCGTGGTGCCTGGGCTGCTCGACGTGCACCGACTGCACCCAGACCTGCTACTGCGGCGCGGCCGAAGACGAGGACCCGCCCGGCTACCTACTGGATCTCGCCAGCTGACCTCGCTCAGGTCGAGCGTGTCGCCGGATGCTCGCAGTCCGGAGCGACCGGCGGGGTGTAGACGACGTGACCACACCGGACGCACCAGTGGAGGCGATGGACGCCGCCGACCTGCAAGCAGGCCAGGGACCCGACCAGCATCCGCCTCGGGCCGAACCGCTGCCCGCAGCACGGGCAGGCCTCGGGCCACGGCTCGGCCCAACGGCCGTTGCGCAGCCGGTACGGGGTCGCCGTAGTATCTGCCGAATTTCGGGCGGATATGGCGTAGCGGCTTGGTAGGGCAGGGTTTCGTGTTCGGGGTGCGGGGCTGGGTGGTTGGTGCTTGGCTTGGCTGCCGATGAGGTTGGTCGGCGTGCTGGAGGTCGGGGTTCGTGGCGACGAGGGTGTTCGCGGACGAGGAGTTGGAGCGTCTGCGGGGGTTCCCGGAGATCAGTCGCGAGGAGTTGTTCCGGTATTTCACGCTGGGCCCGGCTGATCTGGCGTTTGTGGATCCGGGTCGTGGCCGGGGTGCGGCGGATCGGTTGGGGCTGGCGATTGCGTTGTGCACTCTGCCGTGGCTGGGGTTCGTGCCGGACCGGTTGACGACGGCGCCGCCTGTGGCGGTGGCCCGGCTCGCCGAGCAGCTTCGGGTGGATCCGGTGGAGATCGGCTCGTACGGCAAGCGCGCCAAGACCCGTACCGAGCATGTGCGGCTGGCCGCTCAGTATCTGGGCTGGCGGGCGGCCGGACCGCTGGAGTCGAAGGAACTGGACGAGTTCCTGCTGGCGCGGGCGATGGAGCACGATTCCCCAACGCTGCTGTTCCGACTCGCTTGCGAGTATCTGATCTCAGCACGGGTGATCCGGCCGGGCCCGGTCACGGTGGTGGAACGAGTCGCCCACGCCCGCCACCAGGCGCAGACCGAGACCTACGACCGCCTCGCGCATGAGTTCACGCCTGAGCGGTGTGCGGAGCTGGACTCGTTGTTGGTCACCGACGACTCGCTCGGGGTTTCGCGGTTGCGGTGGCTATCGACGGCGCCGGTGGAGGCGTCCGCGCAGGCGGTGAAGGCCGAGGTCGACAAGCTGGGTTTCCTGCGCGGGCTGGGCGCGGACCGCCTCGATATGTCGGTGCTGCCCGCCGAGCGACGCCGGTTCCTGGCCACGATGGGCCGCCGCCTGACCCCGCAGGCCCTCGAACGTCGTGACCCGCAGCGCCGCTACCCAATTCTGTTGACGGTGCTGGCGCAGTCGGCCACCGATGTGCTCGATGAGGTGGTGGCGCTGTTCGATCAGGCGATCTCGGCGAAGTTCGGCCAGGCGGATAGGCGCATGCAGCAGCAGTTGGCCGAGCGCGGAAAATCCGGTGAGGATCGCCAAGCGCTGTTGGACGAGCTGCTGGCTATCGTCACCGATCCGCAGATCGGCGATGAGGAGATCGGTGGTCTGATCCGGGGCGATGCGATCGGGTGGGCTCGGTTGCGGGCGGCGATTGCGCAGGCCAAACCGCGTCTTCCGCGTGATCACGGGCATCTGGCCGCGCTGGATTTGTCCTACAACTATCTGCGGCAGTTCACCCCGGCGGTGCTGGCGGCGGTGCGGTTCGCCGGCGGGACCGCGGCGACCGAGCTACTGATCGCCGTGGACATGCTGCGTGAGATGAACGCGACCGGCCGCCGCAAGGTGTTCGACGAGGCCCCGGCCAGGTTCGTCCCGACCAAGTGGCACGGCTACCTCGACGAGGCCCGGAAATCGGGCAGCGTCACCGCGTACCGGCACTACTGGGAGCTGTGCGTGCTGCTGGGGCTGCGCGACGGGCTGCGTAGCGGGGATGTGTACGTGCCGGGCTCGCGCCGCTACGCCGACCCGGCCGCCTACCTGCTCACCACCGACCAATGGGCCCCGCAGCGCGCCGAGTTCTGCCGACTGGTCGGCAAACCCGCCGACGCCGGTGAAGCCCTGGCCGCAGTGACCGACGAGTTGCACGAGGCGGTCGGGGAGCTGGAGGCGGTGCTGGCCGGTGGGGACGGCCCGGTCCGCGTGGACGAGAGCGGGGACCTGGTGATCTCGCCGCTGACCGCCGAAGACGTCCCCGACGAGGCGAAGTCGTTGAAGGCGGAGCTGACCGAGATGCTGCCGTTCGCGCCGATCGTGTCACTGCTGATCGAGCTGGACAAACGCACCGGCTACCTGGACTGCTTCACCCACGCCTCGGGCAAACAGACCCGCACCCCGGAGCTCAAGCGCAACCTCATCGCGGTGCTGCTGGCGCACTCGACGAACCTGGGGTTGACCCGGATGGCGGAGGCGTGCGGCATCTCCTATGACATCTTGGCGTGGACGTCGGAATGGTATGTGCGGGAGGAGACCCTGCGCGCGGCGAATCTGGCGATCATCGATTACCACCAGCGATTGCCGCTGACCAGGGTGTTCGGTGCGGGCACGCTGTCCTCGAGTGACGGGCAGCGGTTCCCGGTGCGTGGTAAGTCGACCTCGGCGCGGGAGATGGTCATCCACGGCGGGCGGGTGCTGTCGACCTACACCCATGTCACCGATCAGCACGCCACCTACGGCACGAAGATCATCGTCGCCACGAAACGCGAAGCGCACTACGTGCTCGATGAAATCCTCGGCAATGCCACGGATCTGCCGATCACCGAACACGCCACCGATACCCACGGCGTGACCCTGGTGAATTTCGGGCTGTTCGACCTGCTTGGGATGCAGCTCTCACCCCGGATCCGGGACCTGGGAAAGATCACCCTCTACCGGCCCGGACCCCGCCGTGAGACCGAGGCCCGGTTCCCCAACGCCGGACCGCTGATGACACGGCGGGCCAACCTCGAGCTGATCGCCGAGCACTGGGACGACCTACTCCGGTTGGCCGGGTCGCTGAAGTTCGGGCACTCCACCGCCTCGCTGCTGGTCGGCAAGCTGTCCGCGTCCGGGCGGCAGAACACCCTGGCCACCGCGCTCAAGGAGTACGGCGCGGTGCGCCGCACCGTCTACGCTGCCCGCTACCTGTCCGATTCCGACTATCGGCGCGAGATCTCCCGCCAGCTCAACAAGGGCGAGTCCTTGCACGCGCTGCGCCGGGACCTGTTGTATGCCCATGAGGGCATGATCCGGGCCCGCCAGCTCGAAGACCAGACCGAGCAGGCGTGGTGCCTGACTCTGGCCACCAACGCCGTGATCGCCTGGACCACCGAGTACTACGGGCTCGCGGTCGAGCAGATGCGGCGGGCCGGGTGCCGGATAGATGACGATGTGCTGGCCCATATCAGCCCGGCCCACAGCGAGAACATCAACTTCTTCGGCGCGATCGAGGTCGACATCGACGCCGAACTCGCCGCACTCGGCCCGACCGGGTATCGGCCGCTACGGGTGCGCGACACCCTACTTATCTCCTAACGGTTACTCGGTCTGTTGCTCGACACCTTGTGACACCCTTGGTTCTTCGAAGCCTCAGAACAGGCGAGGTGCGGAATGGTCCTGTGATCGTTGGGTGGCCGACCAGGCTGAGCACACATTCCATGAGATGGAATAATTCTCGGAGAATGCTTCTCAGCACTATGGCCAGGCCCGCTCGCCTGCCGCTGCTATCGATCCGTGTGCATCACCATGGGCCAAAGGTCTGGAGAGCTCAGCGGCAGGCGAAGCGGCCGAGGAGGGCAACGGCGTGGCGGCCTTGTCCGGTGGACGTCGGCGGTTGAGATAGCTCGTGGTACGAGTCCGCTTGCACGACAGGACGCCCCGTTCAACGTGAGCCGTTCGAGCTCTGGAAGGGACTGGCGCCGTGCGGGTGTGCTGGGATCGCGAACGGCTCATCGGAGGCAAGCCCGCAGAGGCTCGTAAGTAGGACGCCGCGCGTTCTCGCCTGGTCTTGGACCAGCAGGAACACCTGACCTGATGGAGGAAAGATTGAACCGATTCTGCGGCGTGGACTGGGCTGAAGGGCATCACGACATCGCGATTGTCGACCAAGACGGCACCTTGCTCGCAAAGAAGCGGATCGCCGACGACCCAACAGGATTTGCCGAACTGACCGATTTGTTGGCCAACGTCGGCGACACCGCCGCCGATCCGATCCCGATCGCGATCGAGACCCCGCGCGGGCTCATGGTTGCCGCCCTACGCGCGGTGGGGCGCCCGGTGTTCGCGATCAATCCGATGGCGGTAGCTCGCTATCGTGAGCGCCACAGCGTCGCCCGAGCGAAGTCTGATCACGCCGACGCGATGACGCTCGCGAACATTCTGCGCGTCGATTCCCACATGCACCGCCAGTTGCCCGAGGACAGTCAACTCTCCCGAGCGATTGCGGTTCTCGCTCGTGCACAACAAGATTCGGTCTGGCGCCGCACCAAAGCCGGAAACGAACTGCGGAGCCTGCTGCGCGAGTATTACCCGTCCTTTCTAGCGACGTTCGCTCACGGAGCAGCAACCAACCTGGCTAAACCCGAAGCACGTGCCGTTCTCGCCATCGCGCCGACCCCCGCCCAGGCGGCCAGGCTCACAAAGGCCCGCATCGCCGCCGCACTGCGGCGCGCGGGACGCCAGCGTGGCATCGATGACCTCTCTGCCGAGATTCTCGAGCAACTCAGGCAGCCGCAACTGCGGCAACCCGAGCTGGTGGAGAAAGCGATGGGCCGACACGCCCTCGCTCTGCTGGCCACTCTCAACGCCGCCTGCACCGGAGCCGACGACTTGGAACAGGCCGCAGCTGAGGAATTCCGCAAACATCCAGACCACGCGATCATCACGAGTTTCCCGGGCCTGGCCGATCTCACCGGCGCGAGGGTGCTCGCTGAAATTGGCGACGATCGAAACAGATTCGCTGATGCCCGGGCATTGAAAGCCTACGCAGGATCTGCACCGGTGACACGGGCGTCTGGCAAGACGATCTCCATCACCCATCGCAGGATCAAAAACGACCGGCTGATCGCTGCGGGATGGGTCTGGGCCTTCACTGCATCCAGTAAGTGCAGGCCGGCTCGACAGCATTACCTTCGCCGACGAGCGAACGGAGACCGGCATGCCGCCGCGCTGCGTCATCTACTCAACAAGATGCTCGGCCAACTGCACCATTGCCTACAGTTCCGCGAGACCTTCGACCCTCACAAAGCCTTCGCCCACATCGCCGACACACCGCCAGATCGAGTCTCCGCTTGACTCTAAGCGTCATCGGAGGTCTGTTCTGACTGGTTGTCTCAGGGGGAGGTCCAGGTGCTGAGGTGTGATTGCTGCGTGTGGTCTGGCGCGGCGCTGAAGGGGTAGTCCGTCCAGCGGTTGCGGTTGGTCCAGCCGACGAAGTCGAACCGCCAATGGAACGGCCATGTGTGGGCGACCGTGTTGACAAGCAGCGCGGCGAGTGTCATGTAGTCGTCACGGGTGGACAGTACGGCGCGCTGGCCACGGGGTGCGGCGCTGAAGAACGAGTCGAACGCAGCGACCGACTGTTCGGTGGTCAGCCTGCCCAGTCCCCAAAGTCCGCGGACACGCATCCAGTACACCAGTCGCGCTTGCCAGGGCCACAGCGCGGCCACCGGGTCCTTTCCTTGTTGCAGGGCAGTGACCACGGTGTCTGCCAGCGTCAGGGAATCGGCCACGCTGTATCCGGTGGCCGGGTTCATCATGCCGCCGCGGGCGCCGAACCCGACCACCTGCCCGGTACGGCTTTTCGGCGGCGGTTCATGCAGCGGATAGTGGGCGGCCTCGCACGTCTCGTTGCCCGTGAGTCGGATGCCGTGGGCGGCGAGCCGATTCGCTGTCCGCTTGCGCAGTTCGTGTTGCGGCATGCCGCCACGCAAGCCCAGGCTGGTTTCCTCGAAAACGACTGTTCCGTCGCCCAGTGGCATCGCATACAGGAATGAGGGTGGTTCCTTCGAGCTGGTGCCGTTGTCGGGTCGCCAATCCATCAGCAGGCCCTCACCATCGCCGACCATCGGCGCCGCGGTGTCGGCGTCGACGAAGATGCCGTGGGCGCTTGCCGCGCGGCGCCGAGCCACCGACGTGGATCCGCGAGTATCGAAAACCGTTGCCGCGGTGATTGCGGACCCGTCAGAGAGCTCTACTCGATGCGGCTCGACCCGCGTTGCACGAGCAGCCAGGATGTGGGCATCGTCAAGCGGCAATGCCGAGCGGAGCCCAGGTTTGGACAGTACGCAGTACTCACGATCGATGCGATGCCGCCTGGTGGTCCAGACGACGGGCTGCGTGATGCGCGTAGCGATCACTGTCGCGGGCAGCCATGAGGGGAGTTCGTCCACCCAGCAGCCGAAGGTAGGTGGCCACAACCGGTCCGGGCGCGGGTCCACCGCAGCCACGGTCAACCCGGCCCTCATGGCGCGATGTGCCAGTGCTCGGCCTGCGGGGCCGAGCCCGACTACGCAGATGTCGACCTTTGGTGTCCTGCGAGCAATGCTGCCGATCAATGCGGTCCCTTATACCGCGCGTTCCACGAGATGGCGCACGAGCCGCCGAAGGCCCTCGACACCAGCACCGTCGGGCAAAGCGGACAATTCAGTGTCCGCGAGATCGGCATGCTGGTGCAGCTGTTGCCTGACCGATTCCTCGATGCCCGCCGGGCCAGCGAAAGCCGGCACGGCGCCAGCGAGGTCGTCGGAGATGTGCACAACCGTGCCGACGACGGCCCCGAACCTGGCCAGCTGTTCAACATAGTCGCCGCTCGCGCCGGAGAACATGCCTCCGAACCGGCAGCACGCACTGATCAACGTGGCGGTCTTCTCCCGGGCGACGTGCAGGTAGTTTGCGACCGAGTCTACCTGCTGTGTAACGAATTTCGCGCGCATCTGCCCGGTAACCACCGTGGCGAACGTCTCCGCGACGATGCGGGCCGCATCCGGGCCCAGCGTCGACACCAGCACCGATGCATGCGCGGACAGATAATCACCGGTCAGGATGTCGATGTCATGTCCGCGCCGAACCGACATACCCGGAGAAGGCCGACTCACTGGGCCTTCATCACGTATCCGACCGTGACACAGCGTGGCGAGATGAATGAGTTCGACAACCGTCGCCGCGGTCACCAATGCCGGGTCATCAGGCCGGGGACCAACCTGGCCGGCAAGGACGGTGAACAGCGGACGAAGACGCACGCGATCGGCTGCTACTGGCACCGGTGCGGGCCGACGCAAGGTGTCGTCGAGTCCGGCGAACTTGCCTGCCAGTGTTTTCTCGACCTCCGTCATGGCAGCATCCACCCCCTCCGGAAGTTCGAAAGCACCGCCATCGAGACCGGCTACAGCATCCAAGGAACTCGCAGGATTACCGGTACTCCCCCCTGCCGTCGTGCTGACCAACCCGTTCATACGCTCCCGACCCACCATCCAGTCTGTTCACGCTCGCACCACGAGCACATACAACTCGACCACTGAACCTACCGACGATGACGGCCGCTTCCCGCCGACGAGAAACATCCAACCGGGGTACATGTCCGGCCGCAGAGGTCCACCCCCAGATAACGGGCTGTTATCCGTGGTAACGTGAGGATCGGCTTGGGGCTGCGCCTTCCGCTCGATGCGCGAAGCGGACCCGTTATCCGTGGCAAGCCCGATGGAGGACGCCGCCATGCCCGCCACCGTCCACCGGCTCCGCACGTCCGTCAGCCCGCAAGTCATCGACGCGGCCAATGACTTCCTGGACACGATCCGCTCACCCAACACCCGGCGTTCCTACACCACGGCCGTGGTGAAGACCGCGAACCACCTCATGGGCACCGACCCCACCACGGGCCTGCCGAACTTCGGCCGCCTGCTCGCCGACATCGGCGACGACGAGATCGGCGACGCGCTGGAAGCCCTCTGGGGCGACGCGGCGGTCAATACCTGGAACGCGCGCCGCGCCGCGGTGCTGGCATGGCTGGCGTGGTGCCGCGAAAACGGCAGGACCGCGCCGGCGGTCCCCGACCGCGCCAAGCGCTGCACCCCACCCGACTCCGACACCCCGGTCCGGTCCCGCGCCGCGATCGACCGGCTCATCGCCCGCCGCGACATCCATATCCGCGAGAAGACATTGTGGCGGATGCTGTACGAAACCTGCGCCCGCGCAGAGGAACTGCTCGGAGTCAACATCGAAGACCTCGACCTCGCGGGTCGCTGCGCCCCAGTGAAGTCCAAGGGTGCCAAGCCACGTACCCGCCGCCGCGGCGCGACCCACGCCGAACACGTCCTGGAAACCGTGTACTGGGACGCCGGAACCGCGCGGCTGCTGCCCCGGCTCATCAAGGACCGCACCCACGGGCCGCTGTTCGTCGGCCACCGCAAGCCCGGCCCCGGCAAGTACCTCGGCGACCGCGACGTGTGCCCGGACACCGGGTACGCGCGGCTGTCCTACGAACAGGCCCGCGCCCTGCTCGACGACGCCACCGCCACCGACGGACCCGGAACCGGCTGGGATCTGCACGAACTGCGGCACTCCGGGCTCACCCAACTCGGCGAGGCCGGCGCGAGCCTTCTGGAGCTGATGGCCAAGTCCCGCCACCGCAAGCCCGAGAACCTGCGCCGCTACTTCAAACCCTCACCCCAGGCCATGCGCGACCTGACCAGCCTCATCGGTCCGAACGCCGACCGCCGCCGATGACGCCACACCTCATGTACCTGGTGACACGATCCTTGCCGACGCTCGTTTGCCGTTGGTGACACGTTTCTTACCGGCACCCCTACCGGCGCAAGATCTCGCGCCAGCTCAACAAGGGCGAATCCATCCATGCCCTCAAACGCGGCCTCATCTACGCCCACGAAGGAGCGTTCCGCGCCCGTCACCTGGAAGCCCAGGCCGAACAAGCCTGGTGCCTGACCCTGGCCACCAACGCGGTAATCGCCTGGACGACAGGGTATATTACGGGCTCGCGGTGGACCAGATGCGCCGTCAGGGCCGCCGGATAGACGACGATGTGCTGGCCCACATCTCACCCGCGCACAGCGAGAACATCAATTTCTTCGGTGCCATCGAGGTCGACATCGACGCCGAACTCGCCGCACTCGGACCCACCGGCTACCGGCCGCTACGTGTCCGCGACACGTTGTTCTGATCGCGCCCCCTCTACCGATGCGAGGTGCGGGAGTGTGTCCTCGAGTCAGTGGGATCCGGCCTGACCGTTGTTTCCCCGACCGCCGTGTTCGGGGGGATCGAAGTCGTATCCCACCCACCGGTTGCGGTTGGTCCAGCCGACCAGGTCGTAGCGCCAGCGGAACGGACGCAGGTGCGCGACGGTGTTGAACAGTACGGCGCCCAGCGCGGTGTAGTCGTCGTGGGCGGACAGCAACGCCCGCTGCCTGCGCGGGGAGGCTTGGAAGAAGGACTCGAACATCGCGATCGACTGGTCGGTGGTCAGCCGGCCCAGGCCCCACAGCCCGCGCATCCGCATCCAGTAGACCAGCCGAGCCTGCCACGGCCACAGTTCGGCAACCGGATCACGCTCATCGCACACCGCGGCGACGGCGGTGTCCACCAGCGCCAGTGAATCGGCCACGCTGTAACTGGTGGTCGGGTGCATCATGCCGCCGCCCGAGCCGAACGGAATCACCGTGCCCACCCCGCTCTTCGGTGGCGGTTGATCCAGTGGGTAGTGCGGGGACTCACTCGGCTCGTCACCGGTTAACCGGATGCCATGAGTGGCGAGCCGTTTCCGCAAACGCTTGCGAAGTTCATGCTGGGGCATTCCGCCGCGCAGCCCGAGGCTGGTCTCTTCGAAAACCACCGTGCCATCACCCACCGGTACCGCGTACAGAAACGACGGCGGCTCGTGCGGGCCCGCGCCGTTGTCAGGGCGCCAATCCAGCAGCAATCCCTCACCCTCGGCAAGCATCGGCGCCGCCGTTTCGGCGGACACGAAGACGCCGTGCGCGCTGACCGCACGCCGTTGTTTCACCGACGGTAGCCCGCGGGCGTCGAACACCACCGCCGCGCGGATGATCCTGCCGTCAGCGAGTTCGACTTCGTGGGCGTCCACCCGAGTAGCCCGACCGGCAATCACGGTTGCGTCGTCCAGCGGCAACGCATCGCGCAGTCCCGGCTTGGACAGCACACAGTACGGTCGATCGATCCGGTGCTCGGTGCTGGTCCACGCCGTCATGGCCTCCATACGGGCGGCGATTACGCTCGCAGGCAGCCACCGCGGCAGCTCATCAACCCAGCAAGCATAAGTCGGTGACCACAACCGCTCCGGTCGCGGATCGATCGCGGTCACATACAACCCGGCACACATCGCACGATGCGCCAAGGCGCGACCCGTCGGACCCAGGCCGACCACACAAACCTCTATTTCCAAGCCCACCGAGGCAGTATGCACACATCCCCCCGAAACCCCACTGCTGGAAACGCCCATCCCAGGGCAGGCGCCGCTCCAGCCCCAAACGCATCCACGGGTCCGTCCGCGCCGCACACGGGATACGATGACCTGGCATCAGACGGTGTTCCGTAAGCCCCCGTTCGGCAAGCTCTTCCTGCAAACCCTCGCGATGGTCGCCGAATTCGAGGCCAACCTGAACCACCTGCGCACGCGCGAGGGCATGGCCAAGGCCCGCGCGAAAGGCCGCCTCAAGGGCAAACAGCCGAAACTGCCTCTGGCAGCTCGCAAAACGATACACCGGCGCTACCACGACCCCAACGACGACGCGAGCCTCGCGGACCTGGCCGACGAGTACAGCGTCGGCCGCTCCACCATCCACCGCATCGTCAGCGGCACCACACCACACACGTAAACCCACCGGAACCGAAATACGCCATCGCTGCTGGTCCAGCCATATGTGTTGTTCTTCGCGCGATCACTACCGGGACCCCCGCAAGGCCGAAAACCTACGCCGCTACTTCAAACGATCCCCGCAGGCGATGCGCGAACTGACCAGCCTCATCGGCCCCGGCACTTCCCGCACCCACTGACCAGCAGCTACGCCAAATCCGCCCGAAATTCGGCCGATACTACGGCGACCCCGGTACAGACGGCCGGGTTCGACGACCCGGCCGTCGCTGAGCCGGTAGACCAAGCGCAGAGGTTCGAACACGTTTTCGATCATGTCACGTACCGGTCGGTCTGGCGGGATAGGCTCGCGGCTATGGTTCAGGTCGGTGACAAGGTGCTCTTGGTAGCGAACGGCGTCTCCGTGTTCGAGGTCCTTGAGCTCGACGAGGAGGGCTACGCGCTCGTGGAATCCGTGCTCGAGGACAGTCCCGGCCGGTACCCGTTCAGCGTTCGCGCCGACTCGCTGGTGCCCGCCCCGGAGGCGTAAGGACGCCCGCAAGGCTCTCGGGCCATCTGGCAAAAGGTTGCCCGCTGCTTGGCCCAAGGTTGCCCTGGTCGTTGAGTTTTCCCAGGCCACCGCATGTGCCATTTGGCAAACGGTGGGTACAATTCGGCACGTAAGTTCTTGTCCGCTTAAGGACAAAACCCGCGCGAAGTGCCCGGAACTCCGAAGAGCCCCGGGCGCCTCAAGCAGCTAGGTGATCCCTCAGTTTCGCAGGCCGAGCAGGATCGCCAGCGCATGGACCGCCGACTCAGCAGTCGCTCTGATCGCTGAGTCGGCGGTTGCGTTTTGCGCACCGTGCTTCAGCAGCCAGTAGGCGTTTGCCGCTGCTCGAACCCAGGTGAGTGAGTCGAGCAGACGCTGGAGATGTCTCCAGCGCGGTCTGGACGGGGTGTTCGTTTCGGGCGCAGTGGGTTGCACGCACGCCCTCCTCTCTTGCTCGGTGTTGCCCGCCGCGGGCGCGACGGCCGCGACCACCCCGAACTACTCGGAGAGATCCCAGCTGCCGCACTCGCCGGCGAACCACCCGGACGGATCCCCTTGCGGGGCCGCCGAAGAGAGGAGCGACCGGCCGAATCAAGTTGCCCTGACTAACGCCAACCGATCGAGATGAATTTTAGGTGCGATCGCCGACGAAAGCTCGTTGGGTTACCGACAACTTGCGAAACGACGCCGACGCAGCCCTCCCGGGGAACTGAAACCGTTCCGAACTGACCCGAAACTGCTCAACGGCCCCTGAGGGGCGGCTTAGCCAGCGGCTCGCGGATCCGTCATTTCGTCACTGGCGCCTTCGTCGGCCAGGATCCGAAGTAGGCAGATTCAGCGGCCCGCAGGGGCCGCAATGTGGCAGACAAAGCGAGAGGGACCCCGCTCAGGCGGGGCCCCTCTCTGATGTTCTTTTGTCCGCGGGGGGAGGCCGAAGCCCGCAAGTCCCACGACTCGTGAGATCGAGTGTACTTTCTGTGCGTGCCGAGCGCCAAGCCAACCGATGAAGCAGCGATTTGCGACGTGCTGAGTGAGCCACGCTCACGGACGTACATCACTGCTGTTGGGGGCGACAAGGCGAAGGCCATGGCTCTCTATGGGTGGAACGCTCGCATAGCCGCCGCGTTCATGCTGCCGTCGCACTTCGCCGAGGTCGCGACCCGCAACGCCGCGTCGGAGGCCCTCACCGCCATCTACGGCCCGCAGTGGCCGTGGAACACCACGTTCGCGCAAAGCCTGCCATCCCCGGCAGCGCCCACGTACAGCCCGAAACGAGACCTGCTCGCCGTACGCAGCCAGCACCGAACAACCGGGAAGGTCGTCGCGGAACTCAAGTTCGCGTTCTGGCAGAGTATGTTCACGTCACGTCACGATGTGCGCGTGTGGGATCCCCACATCCTGACCTTGTTCCCCAACGCTTCAGGCCTGACGGCCCGGCAACTTCGCAGCCGGATCTATACCGACCTCGAAGTGATCCGCAAGCTGCGTAACCGCATAGCTCACCACGAGCCCATCTTCGCTCGGAACCTCAACGACGACCTCATGCGGATCCTCGAGCTGATCGAACTGCGCTCGACTCCTACCATCGACTGGGTCCTCGCGATGGAAGACGCCAGCGCCATCCTCATCGAACGCCCCTGAGCCGATTAGAACGGCGGTTCGTCGTCAGATCCGCTCATCGAGGCGAGCTGGCGTGATCGCGCGGCTTCTGCTGCTTCCTGTTTGGCCTTCTGCTCTCGCGTCCGCGGCAGTGCGGTCACCGATCCGTATCTGGCCATGCGGTAGCACCAATGAAGCTCGTCACGATGGGACCGGGTGCGCTCCCACCCACCGAAGCTGGAGTTGCCGTCGTCGTCGGGTTCGATGTCATCCGGATCCACGTTGGCGATCTGACACAGGGCCAAGAAGATCACCTCTACGGTCTCCCACTGCGGGAGGGTTATCGCACCCAACGTGCGGCGGATCGTCTCGTGGTTGGCCGTGCCTTTCCGCTGATCGTCGTCCAGTTCCTCAATGGCTCGGGCGATCTTTCTCATGGGTGGGTCGCCCGCGGCGATGTAGAACCGCCACAGCATGTCGATCAACGGCCAGTGATTCTCGGGCACGTCAGTTGGTCTGGACAGGCGCGGCGGCATTGCGCGTTCTCCTCTTCATCGGCCAGATAAGACTACTTATGCCACCTTTTGACTGCCATTGACCACTCTGTGACTGGCTTTGCCCACCGGTAATTCGGCCAAGACGCCGTGTCGTCTTTCATTGAATACCACTCAAACCCGCAGGTCAGCATTGGTATGTGGTGTCAACGGACGCCAACCGCTCCAGCAATCGGGCGGTCGAGAGCGTCGCCTCGCCCAAGGCGGCAGAGGTTTGCGGGAGGTCGTTGATGAGCGAGGACGTCGATCAGCAGTGGCATCGGGTGCTGTCCGAGCGGAACAGGCTGCGAGGGGATCTGGAGGCGCTAGCCGACGCGCTGCGCAAGTACCACGACGATCATCACGTTGGCGCGGCCCGGTGGTGTGATGCTCCGCCGTGCCAGTTGTTGTTCCGGGCACGTCCTTGACGAGAGGGGGCCCACGCCCAGATCGACCGATGCTCACCGATAGTCACGTTGAGGTACACCCCAACACCTGTGACTCGCGGTGGTAGATGGCGGTGTTCTCGCACCGTTAGGTGGCGCCGATGACGAGGGTGCTGCGGGCGGTTTCGACGACGTCGGCGGTGATGGTGTGGAGTTCGTTGATTTTCATGATCCGGTGGATTTGGGCGAACAGTCGTTGCAGGAGGCGGAAGTTGCCGCTGGTGATGCGGGCGACGGCGGCGACGGCTTGGGCGTCGGTGAAGTCGTCGGGGTCCAGTTGCAGGCCGAGTCTGTGCCAGTGTCGGGTCAGGACGAAGGTGAGTTCTTCGCCGGTCAGGGGCCGGTAGTGGTGGGCGAAGCCGACGCGGCTGTAGAGCTGCGGGTAGCGGGAGAAGGTTTTCTCGATGCCGGGCATGCCGATGAGCAGCAGCCCGTGGTCACCGCGGTCGTACTGGTCACGGAGGTGTTCGATCGCGGTGGCGGACAGGCGTTCGGATTCGTCGATGACGACCAGCTCGACGTAGTCAACGGTCCGGTGTTCGCGCCGGGTGGGGCAGACGTGCTGGTCGATGCAGATGTTGACCCGGTTGTGCAGCAGCTTGAGCTCGTCGCGGAGTTGCCGTAGCGGCGCGGCCACGGTGGGGGTGTAGTACACGGTGCGCGAGCGGGCCAGTGCGGCGTAGACGTCTTTGTCGGATTCTTCGCGCGGGCCCCAGGTGCTCAGCAGGTGGTCGGCCTTGTCCCAGCGCGCGTAGCGGGATGCCGAGAGTGTCTTCCCGATTCCCGCTGCGCCGTAGCAGATGCCGATGGTTCGGTCGCGTTTGACGGTGTCGGCGAACTCGATGAACCGGCGGTGTTCCTTGGTGGCGATGAACGGCCAGTTCCGCGGCGTGGGCACGATCACTCCTCGGAGTAGGCGCGCAGCCGCGGTCCGGGCGGCGGTGACGCGGGTTCCGGGCGCACCGGTGGGGCGGGTGCGGGGAGGTAGTCGGTGACGACGGTGATGCGTTCGTTGATCTGCTGGCGGATCCTGTGGCGGTAGGCGCGGCGGGCGGCTTGGATGTCTTTGAGGCCGATGGTGTCACCGCTGTGGTTCGGGTCGATTGCCGTGCACAGGAACCGATTGCGGTGGAAGACGCGGAGGGCTGTGATGTCGCGTGGGTCGTAGCGGATGGTGACGGTTTCGCGGACGTAGGCGGCCAGGGTGGGGTGTAGGTAGCGCAGGCCTTGGAAGTGGATGCCGTCGCGGTGCACGACGCGCGGGGTGGCGGCGGTGACCAGCAGCAGGTCGAGCTGTTCGAGACTGTCGGGCATGCGCGGCAGCCAGCCGTCAGCAACCCACGCCTGCTGCGGCGAGGCGCCGATTTCGGAGTGGGTGCGCTGGTGGTAGGTGGCGGTGACGAACCGGTTGATCGCCTCGTCGAGCTGGCGCAGCGACAGTGCCGGTGCAGTGACCGGCTTGCCAGCCACGAGGTGGCCGGGCAGCTCGGTGAGTAGTTCGGTGTTGATACTGCCGAAGAAGCGCTCGATTTTGCCGCGGCCTTGGGGTCGGGCGACGGTGGAGTGCACGATCTGGAACTTCAGATCGGCGGCGACCTGGGCGAGGTGTTGGCTGGTGAAGTCGCTGCCGTGGTCGACGTAGAGGGTCTCGGGGATCCCGCACATCGGCCAGCCCGGGTCGGGTTTGGTCCAGATCGCCTGCCGCAGCGCCAGCGAGGTGTTCAGCGCCGACGGTGCGCCCAGGTTGACGGTGTAGCCGGGCACCGCGCGCGAGCAGTCGTCGAGCACCACGGTCAACCAGGGCCGCCGGTTGCGGCCGGCCTCGACCACGAGGATGTCGAGCTGGGTGTGGTCGGCCTGCCACATCTGGTTCGGGTGCTCGGCGCGGCGGCGGTAGACCAGCTCGTAGGTGTCACGGAAGGCGGCGGCGCCGTCGTGGGCGAGGGTGAGCATGGCCGGGTCGAGGTCGGTGACGATCGCCCGAACAGTGCTGTAGGACACCGGCGTCCATCCCTGCTCGGCGGCGACGCGAGCGGCGCGGCGGGTGATCGCCGCCAGCGACGGGCGCGGGCGGCGCAACGCCATTGCTTCGATCAGCCGCACCAGCTCCGGATGCGTCCGTCGGCTGGAGCGCCGGCGGTGGGTCGGAGCGAGTCCGGTCAGTCCCGCGCTGCGGTAACGGTGCAGCCATCGTTGCGCGGTCCGCAGCGGCGTGCCCGACGCAGCCGCGGCGCGGGTGAGGGGGACGTCGTCTTCCAGGTACGGCCGTAGCACCTCGAGCCGGTTCATCGCCTGCCGCCGGTCGGCCTCGCTCAATTCGGTCAGTCCGCCGCTTGTCATGGCTCACCCCGCTTCCGCGCTGCCCGCTGGTCACATTGTCGCGCCCGCCGCAACCAGGTGGCGGTAGATCGTGGGGCGGGTGACGCCGAATTCGGCGGCGATCTGCGCGACGGTGTAGCGGCGCTTGCCGGTCTCGTCGAGCTCGTCGTACATCGCCCGCGCCAGCTGCACCTGTCGGGGGCCGAGTTTCGGCTTCTGGCCGCCGGTGCGTCCGCGGGCGCGCGCGGCGGCCAAGCCGTCGCGGGTGCGTTCGGACATCAAGGCGTGCTCGAATTCGGCGATGGCGCCCAGGATCTGGAAGAACATGCGCCCGACCGCGGTGGAGGTGTCGATGCCCTGGTCCAGAACCACCAGGTCCACGCCGCGGTCCTGCAGCGTCTTCGACAGCTCGATCAGGTGCTCGAGAGAGCGGCCGAGCCGGTCGAGTTTGGTGACCACCAGTTGATCGCCTTCCCGGTTGGCCACCAGCAGCGCCTTGTCGAGTTCCGGACGGGAGGCGAGCTTGCCGGACACCTTGTCGAGGAAGATCTGCTCACACCCGGCCGCGGTGAGCGCGTCGTGCTGGGCCTCGGGATGCTGATCGCGGGTGGAGACCCGCCCGTAGCCGATTCTCATGCACGGAATGTATCGGTAACCCCCGACAGGTTGACGTTGCCGCGTACACGGCATCCTTTACACGCTCGGCCTGCGGAAACGCTCTGCGGCACAAAGTGTCTCGTGAACGATCGTTCGTGAGACAAAGCTATAAGTGACGCAAAGCTGGCTTGCAGCAAGCTCGCGGTTGCCCTTTGGTCGATGAGGCGGTATCGGACTGCTGTCCGGTGGCGCTCAGTTCGATGCCGACCGGGTCGAGTCGGTGTCTGCGGTGTTTGTCTCCAGCACGCGATCGAGCAGATGGTCGATGAGTTCGAGCGCGGATTGTGGGGTGATGAAGTTCTGGAGCATGGCCTGGGCCAGTCCGCCGATCGTCATGGTGATGAGTTCGGCGTCGCGTTCGGGGACGTTCGTGCCCGACCGGCCGGAGCTTCGGGTGCGCCGGAGTTGGTCGGTGACGATCGAGACGAGGGCGTGGGGCGCGGCGAAGGTTTCTTCGGCGGTGATGCCTCGGCTGGCGATCGCCGCGGTCGCGAACACGTTGAGCACGATGACTTCTTCCCGGCGCTGCTCGTCCAAGGGCAGCAGTTCGGTGAGGACCGCGTGAATCGCCGCTCGGGGTGTGGCCTCGGGCCCCAGTGCGGTCCACCGTTGGTGGAATCGGGCTCCGGCGTCTTGCATGACCGATCGGTGGGTCGCCAGCAGGAACTCGTTCTTGGTCCCGAAGTAGTACTGCACCAGCCGTATCGAGATCCCGGCCTCGGCGGCGACCGATTGGAAGGTCACCGCTTCCAGGCCGCCGGTGACGATGACTCGGCGCACGGCATCGGTGATCTGGCGGCGCCGCACTTCATGGTCGACCAATCGTGGCACGGGAACCTCGTCTTCATCGTCTTGTGGCGTTCTCAGCACTAGATGGTATGCCCATACCGCATAAGTGGTACGTACATATCATCTAGATGATATGTTCATGCCATCAAGCGGATGAAAGGGTCGTCCAATGCCGAAACTCGGGAAATTCACCAGCGAGGAAGCGAAAGTGAGCTTCCTGCGCGCCTACGATGCGGTCGCCGTAAAGTGGCCGGTGCCTTCGACTCAGATCGACGTCGAGACATCGTTCGGGACGACCCGAGTGCGCAAATCGGGAAACGGTGCGGGTGCGCCGATCGTGCTACTGCCGGGTATCGGGGGAAACGGTCAGGTGTGGTGGCGGTTCATCGCGGAGCTGTCCCGCGGTCGCGTCGTCTACACACCGGACGTCATCGGCTGGGCAGGCCATTGCACACAAACCGCCCCCCTGCGCGATACCGAAGACATCGCGACGTGGATGGCCGAGACGCTCGATGGACTCGGCGTCGATCGTGTCCATCTGGCCGGAAACTCTCTCGGAGCATGGCTTGCGACCGCCATCGCGGTACATCGCAGCGATCGACTGGCAACTCTGACCATGCTCGAGCCCAGCGCGTCGACCTTCGCCAAACCGCGCCCTAGCCTGCTGTTCAAATTCTTGATGGCCGGGATGCGGCCGACGCCCGAACGGATGCGGAAGTTCAACAATTGGCTGATGCCCGGCTTCGAACTCGACGACGAAGAATTCGCCCTGGCGCTCGCCACGACCAAATTCCGGCCCGGCATGCCATGGGACCGCCCGTTCACCGACGAGCAACTGGCACTCATCACCGTCCCGACTCTCGTGCTCTTCGGAGCCGAAACGGTAGTGAACGACCTCGAACACACGGCAGACCGCGCCCGCCGACAGATCCGGTCGGCCGAGGTCGAAATCTACCCCGGAGTCGGACACGACCTGCTGTGGGCCAACCCCGAGCAGATCATTCCCCGCTACCTCACCTTCGTCGGCAACCACGACCAGATCCACGCCTGACCCATACCCACCCGGACTACGCGGTCCTCGCCACTCGCGTCACCTGGCAGCGCGAGAACACCGCCACTCATCGCTGCGATTCACAACAGCGGCCCCTCCCGGTCGGAAGGGGCCGCTGTCGGTGTCCGGTGTCAGCGGTTGCTGACGGCGCCCTCGGCGGCCTCGGCCCACTCCCGCCACTGCTTGGCCTGTTCCAGCGCCTTCTCCGCGTCGCGGGCCTTGCCCGCGGCCTGCGCTTTCGCGGCCTGCTCCTCGAACTGCGCCACACGCTCACGGAATTGGGCGGCGCGGGCCATCGCCTCCGGATCGGTGCGCCGCCACTGCGCGTCGACGGCGTCGCGCACGCGCTTCTCGATCGCCCGCAGCTTGCCTTCCAGTTCCTGCATGCGCTCGCGCGGGACCTTGCCGATGGCGTCCCACTTGTCCTGGAGTTCGCGCAGCGCGCCGCGCGCGGCTTCCAGGTCGGCGGACGGATCGATGAAGGCGTAGGCGTTCAGCAGTTCCTCCTTGGCGGCGGCGTTCTGCTCGAACTCGGCGTCGCGCTCGGAGACCGCGGCGTTGCGCGCGGCGAAGAAGACGTCCTGGGCGCTCTTGAAGCGCCGCCACAGCGCCTCGTCGGCCTCGCGCGGTGCGCGACCGGCGGCCTTCCACTCGGTGAGCAGGTCGCGGAAGACGCTGGCGGTGCCCACCCAGTCGGTGGAGCCGGACAGCTCCTCGGCCTGCACGCACAGTTCTTCCTTGCGCGCCTTCGCGGCGGCGCGTTCGCGATCCAGTTCGGCGAAGTGCGCGCCGCGGCGCCGGTTGAACGCCTCGCGCGCCTTGGAGTAGCGCTTCCACAGCGCGTCGTCGACCTTGCGGTCCACGCCGCGGATGGACTTCCACTCGTCGAGGATCTCCCGCAACCGATCGCCCGCGGCCTTCCACTGGGTGGACTCGGCGGCGATCTTCTCCGCCTCGGCGGCCAGCGCCTCCTTGCGTTCGGTGTGCTCGTGCCTGGCGCGCTCCTTCTCTTCCTTCGCGTGCGCGGCGGCTTCCTCGGAGTGTTCGGCGATGGCCTGCAGGCGCCGGGCCAGGCCCTCGATGTCGCCGATGACGGCGGCGGTCGGCAGCGACTCGGCCAGCGCGACGGCGGCGGCCTTGGTCTTGCGCGCGTCCGCGCCCGCCGCCAGCCTGGCCTCCAGCAGGGCGACCTCGGTGGCCAGATCGTCGAACCGGCGGCCGAAGTGGGCCAGGCCCTCCGCGGCGTCACCGGCCTGCCACGAGCCGACCTGGCGCTCGCCCTCGGCGGTCTTCACCCAGGCGGTGCCGTCTTCGTCGACCCGGCCCCACAGGCTCGGATCGGAGACGGTGGGTACGACGACGGGATGGGGATGCTGCTGGGCCGGGCCCGGGGCGGGTTTGACCGCGTGCGGTTTGGGCGGTTGAATCGAGCGGCCCGGTTTCGGGGCACCGGAAGAACGGGGCATCTTGCCGGGGCCGGCTTTCGCGGTTCCGTTGCTGTCGGTCATTTTTCCTCGTCCCTGCCGCGCGTCACGGCTGCCTGGTTACGCCCTAGCTCATCCCATTCAACCCGGTCCGAGCCCTTGTGACCATCGATCCACGCCTTCCCACGGAGGAATCCCGGGGATTCCAACCCCTGATGACCTGGGTTGTAGCTCCTCGAACACTATCAATCCTGGCGGTGTTTCCGGCAGAGACACTCGAAGCCGAGCGGCGCCGGTGCTCCGGGCAACGACTACGGTTACGACGTGTTCTCCGTCGCCGCCCTCGTCCCTTCGCCGCCCGTGCTGGTTCCCGAGCTGTGCGGCGGCCTGACGGACGCGGCGGGAGCAGGGGATTCGGACCCGCGCGCGGTGCTGCGGTCGGCGGTGCTCGACACCGTGCGCGCCGTCGCGGCCGTGACGAGCCGTTGGACGGTGGTCGGCGTCGACGCGGATGACCGCACGTTCGGTGCGGAGACCGTCGGCACGTTCCGCGGCTTCGGCGTGGACGTGCGGGTCGGCCTCTCCGATGCCGCGGTCGCCGGGGGGAGCCCGGCCGATGCCGGGTTGCCGCTGGCCGTGCTGATCGGCGCGTGGTTGCGCGGGCAGGTGGCCCCCGGCGCGGTCGCCGAGGCGAGCATCGTCGCCGCGGGCGCGCCCGCGCAGCATTGCCAGGAGTACGGGGCGAAGCTGCGGGCGGAGCTGGACGGCGACGACGAGCCGCACGGCGTGCTGGTCGTCGCCGACGGGGCGGCGACGCTGTCCGTCAAGGCCCCCGGCTATCTCGACGAACGGGCGCGTCCGGTGCAGGACCGGCTGGACCACGCGCTGAGCACCGGTGATCGCGCCGCGCTACGGGCACTAGACCCCGAGTTGTGCGCAGAACTGGGCGTTGCGGGCCGCCCGGCCTATCAGGTGCTGGCCGGACTGTTCCGCACCGACCCGCTGGTGGAGACGCGGTACCGCGACGCTCCGTTCGGCGTCGGCTACCACGTGAGCCTCTGGCGGCCCGCGGGAGACGACGCGCCGTGACGGACCCAGCCATCACGCCGATCGCGGTCGTCGGTCCCACCGCCACCGGCAAATCCGACCTCGCTCTCGACCTGGCCGAACGACTCGGCGGCGAAATCGTGAACATCGACGCCATGCAGCTGTACCGGGGCATGGACATCGGCACCGCGAAGCTGCCCGTCGCGCAGCGCCGCGGCATCCCGCACCACCAGCTCGACGTGCTCGACGTGACCGACACCGCGTCCGTGGCCGCCTATCAGGCGGCGGCGAGCGCGGACGTCGTCGCGATCATGGGGCGCGGCCGGGTGCCGGTCATCGTGGGCGGCTCGATGATGTACGTCCAGGCGCTGCTGGACCAATGGGAGTTCCCGGCCACCGATCCGGCCGTGCGGGCGCGCTGGGAGGCGGTGCTCGCCGAGCAGGGCGTCGCGGCGTTGCACGCGGCGTTGCGCGCGGCCGATCCGGTGGCCGCGGCCACCATCCTGCCCACCGACGGGCGCCGCATGGTACGTGCGCTGGAGGTCGTGGAACTCACCGGACGGCCGTTCGCCGCCTCCGCGCCGACCATCGGGCGGCCGCGCTGGGGCACCGTCGTCATCGGCGTCGACCGGGAGACCGCGGCGCTGGACGCGCGCATCGAGCGGCGCACCGCGGCCATGTTCGAAGGCGGGCTGGTGGAGGAGGTACGTGGCCTGATCGAACGCGGCTTGCGGGAGGGCGTGACGGCCCGCCGGGCCATCGGCTACGCACAAGTCCTGGCCTATTTGGACAACGAATACGACCTGAACCACGCTCAGGAACGCACCCTCATCGGCACCCGGCGCTACGTGCGCAGGCAACGCTCCTGGTTCCGGCGCGATCCCCGGGTGCGGTGGGTGGACGGCGCCGCCCCGGACCCGGCCGCGACGGCGCTGGCCCTGCTCGACGAGAAAGAACGGACTTCGCAGTGACCCGACGTGTGAGCACGCGCAACGCCTCCGTCCAGGTGTGGGAGGCCTACCTCAACAATCGCACCAAGCGTCATCGCGACGGCCGTTTCCTGGTGCAGGGGGTCCGTCCGATCACGCAGGCCCTGGCCAACGACTGGCCGCTGGAAACGCTGCTGTACCGCCTCGGCGGCCCCGAGCTGTCCGGCTGGGCGCGCGAAGTGCTGGACACCAGCGGCGTTCCGCAGGTCGGCTTGGTGCCCGAGCTGATGGCCGAGCTCGGGGAGAAGTCCGGCGGAATACCGGAACTGGTGGCGGTCGCGGAGTCGCGACAGCCCGAGCTGGAGACCTTCGAACCGGGTGAGCCGGGGGAGGACGCGCCGGTGGTCGTGGTGTTCGACCGGCCCAACTCGCCGGGCAACCTGGGCACGCTGATCCGCTCGGCCGACGCGTTCGGCGCCAGCGGCGTCATCGTCACCGGCCACGGCGCCGACCAGTACGACCCCCAAGCGGTGCGCGCCTCGACCGGTTCGCTGTTCGCCGTTCCGGTGATCCGCGCCGCCGGGCCCGCGCAGGTGATGGAGTTCCGCAACCGGCAGATCCGCCGTGGCATACCGACGCGCATCGTCGGCACCGACGAGCACGGCAGCCACGCCGCCTACGACTACGACTTCACCGACGCCACCATCCTCGTCGTCGGCAACGAGACCAGCGGCATGAGCGCCGCCTGGCAGACGGCCTGCGACGACCTGGTGCACATCCCGATGGGCGGCACGGCCAGCTCGCTGGGCGCGCCATCGGCGGCCGCGGTGGCGCTCTACGAAATTTCCCGGCAGCGCCGGACGTTTGCCAAGTGACGACGAGACAGGGAGACATCGCACGTGCCGGACATCGAGTTCACCAAGGGCCACGGCACCGAGAACGATTTCGTGGTGCTGCCGGACCCGCGGGCCCGCCTCGCGCTGACCGCCGAGCAGGTCGGCGCGCTGTGTGATCGCAGGCGCGGGCTCGGCGCGGACGGCGTGCTGCGGGTCGCGCGGGCCGGTGCCCTGCGGGACGCCGGTGTGCTCTCGGCGCTTCCCGACGGCGTGGCAGCAGACGACTGGTTCATGGACTACCGCAACGCCGACGGCTCGATCGCCGAGATGTGCGGCAACGGGGTGCGCGTGTTCGCGCACTACCTGCACGCGTCGGGACTGGAGACCCGCGACAGCTTCGTCGTCGGCAGCCGCGCCGGCGCGCGTCCGGTCACCGTGCATGCCGGGAACTCGGTCACCGGGGATGTCACCGTCGGCATGGGCCGGGTGCGCGAACTCGGCCCGTCCACCGCGACCATCGCGGGCTGGGCACTTGCCGGGATCGGCATCGATGTCGGCAACCCGCATCTGGCCTGCGTCGATGCGGGCATGTCCGCCGACGCGCTCGGAAAGCTCGACCTGACCGTGCCGCCCGGCTTCGATCCGGATCTGTTCCCGCACGGAGTGAACGTGGAGATCGTCACGGCGCTGGACGCCGAGGCGTCGGTGGACATGCGGGTCTACGAGCGCGGTGTGGGCGAAACGCGTTCCTGCGGAACGGGTACCGTCGCCGCGGCCGCCGCGGCGCTGGCCGCCGACGGCTTCCGGATCGCCGAGGATTCCGGCCGGGTGACGGTCCGGGTGCCGGGTGGTGAACTGACCGTCGGGCTCGAGCGCGGCTCGGCGTGGCTGCGCGGTCCGTCGGTGCTGGTGGCCACCGGCCGCCTCGCCGGATCGTGGTGGGAGGGCCGGTAGCGGCGTCGCGCCCGGATAACCGCGTGCGTGCTGCGGTGATGTCGTGGCAGCATGGATGGTGTATGAGGAAATCAGAGACGTATGAATTCACTCCGGCGGACGCGGACGACCGCGCCGCCGATGCGGCCGACGACGCGGTGACGGGCGAAGAGGCGGTGACCGGCGACGTCGTCGCCGAGCACCGGGCACGGATGCAGCGTTCGGGCTGGTCGGCCGATCCCACCACGGGTGAACTCCAGTTGGAGGACCGCAGCTCGCTGCGCCGCGTCGCGGGCCTGTCCACCGAGCTCACCGACATCACCGAGGTCGAGTACCGGCAGCTGCGCCTGGAGCGCGTCGTGCTGGTCGGGGTATGGACCACGGGGACCGCCACGCAGGCCGAGGCCAGCATGGCCGAGCTGGCCGCGCTCGCCGAGACAGCGGGCTCCGAGGTGCTGGAAGCGCTGATCCAGCGCCGCGACCGGCCGGATCCGGCCACCTACATCGGCTCCGGCAAGGCCGACGAGCTGCGTTCCGTGGTGCTGGAGACCGGCGCGGACACCGTCATCTGTGACGGTGAGCTGACCCCGGCCCAGCTGACCGCCTTGGAGAAGGTGGTCAAGGTCAAGGTGGTCGACCGCACCGCGTTGATCCTGGACATCTTCGCCCAGCACGCCACCTCCAGGGAGGGCAAGGCGCAGGTCTCGCTGGCCCAGATGGAGTACATGCTGCCCCGGCTGCGCGGCTGGGGTGAGTCGATGTCCCGGCAGGCCGGTGGCCGCGCCGGTAGCAACGGCGGCGTGGGCCTGCGCGGTCCCGGTGAGACCAAGATCGAGACCGATCGCCGTCGCATCCGCGAGCGCATGGCCAAGTTGCGGCGGGAGATCCGCGAGATGAAAACCGCGCGCGACACCATGCGAGCGCGCCGCACCTCGAGCGGCATCCCGTCCGTGGCGATCGTCGGCTACACCAACGCCGGGAAGTCGAGCTTGATGAACAAGCTCACCGGCTCGGGGGTGCTGGTCCAGGACGCGCTGTTCGCCACCCTCGATCCGACCACCCGCAGGGCCGAGCTGGACGACGGGCGCGAGGTCGTCTTCACCGACACCGTCGGCTTCGTGCGGCACCTGCCGACCCAGCTGGTCGAGGCGTTCCGCTCCACCTTGGAGGAGGTGACCGGCGCCGACCTGCTGCTGCACGTGGTGGACGGCTCCGACGCGCTACCCGCCGAGCAGATCAAGGCGGTCCGCGAGGTGATCACCGATGTGATCAAGGAGTCCGGCACGCCTGCCCCGCCCGAGCTGCTGGTGGTGAACAAGACCGACGCCATGGGGCCGACCGAGCTCACGAACCTGCGTGCGCTGCTGCCCGACGCCTCGTTCGTCTCCGCGCACAGCGGCGACGGCATCGACGCGCTGCGCGAGCGGCTCGCCGAGATGCTCGGCGGCTTGGACGTGGAGATCAGCGTGCTGTTGCCGTACACGCGCGGTGACCTGCTCGCCCGCATCCACGCGGACGGTCGCATCCTGGGCTCGGATCACGAGGAGGGCGGAACCCGCGTTCGCGCGCGCGTCCCGCACGCTCTGGCCGCCGCCCTGTCGGAGTACGCGCACGCGGGGACCGACGGTACGCGGGAGTAGGCGAGTATCCCGGATCTCACCCCAGCGCGATCGGTGGGCGAGGAGGTGGGAGGCGGTCTCGCCGCCGAACCCGCTGGCGCCGACCGGGTGGACTCCGTCCGACGCCACCAACGCACAGGTCCCCGCCGGGCGCACGAACCACACCGGTCCGGTCGGGACGTGGCCGTCACCGAAGTGCGGGTTCGCGACGGGCTTGCCGGGACAGCGAACAAGCTGGTCATCACCCGGATCGGGCGTGTCGCGGTGCGACGCGCACATCCGGTGCGACGCAGTCGATTTCGTTGCGCTATCGTCATCGAATCGACATCAGGAGGGTTCATGTCGGACGCCAGCTCCGATTCCCGCGCTCGGCGCTCCGGCGCCGCGAACAGCGCCGACCCGGCGCTCACCGACGGCGCGCCGCTGTCGGTTTCGCTGACCGACACCGATCTGCGGGTGATCGACACCCTGCTGGCGCCGCTGCGCGCCTGGACCAGTCCGCGCTTCTACGGCTTGGAGAACATCCCGGCCGACGGCCCGGTGCTGCTGGTCGGTAACCACAATCTGCTGGGCGGCATCGACGCACCGCTGTTGCTGCCCGAGGTGCTGCGCCGTCGCGGCCGCCTCATCCGCGGTCTCGCGGAGAACGTGCTGATCAACGTGCCAGGTGTCCGTCACCTGCTGCACCACTACGGCGCGGTGCGCGGAACGCGGTCGAACTGCCTGTCCTTGCTGCGGCGCGGCGAGGCCGTGCTGGTGTTCCCCGGCGGCGGCCGGGAGGCGGTGCGCCGCAAGAACGAGAAGTACCTGCTGAAGTGGGAAGGGCGCAGCGGTTTCGCGCGCATGGCCATCGAGGCGGGCGCGCCCATCGTTCCGGTCGCGATGATCGGCGTCGACGACGCGTACGACATCGTGGTCGACGGCGACCATCCGCTCCTGCGCCCGCTGCGCTGGACCGTGGAAGCGCTGGGACTCAGCCGCGACCTCACCCCGCCGCTCATCCGCGGCGTCGGCCCCACCGTCATTCCGCGCCCGGAGCGCTTCTATTTCTCCGCGGGCGCGCCCATCGACCCGGCGCCGTGGCGCAACGCGGGCGACATGCACGCCGCCGCCGTGGAATTCCGCGACGTGGTGCGCAAAGCGCTGGAGGAGGAGATGAACTTCCTCTTCGCCGAGCGGGCACGCGACGAAGGACGCACTCTGGTGGGCCGTTTGCGCGGTTGGTTGAAACGCTGACCTCGGCTCGGTCGGTCGCGATCCGACCCGGCGCCGGGCTCGCGCTCACCAGCGCAGGACAAGCCTTGGTTTCGCCATCGACCAATTCTCCGGTCGGTGCGAAGCCCAGCGAGCGTTAGAAGCCATCAGGGCTGCCCGGCCCGCGGCCGTAACTGGTGTAGAGCGCTCGCACACTTCGTACACGGTCTCCGCGGTGATCCTGCGCAGTTCCACGATGCGCTCGTCGACGGCTGAAGGACCCATCCGCTCTTGGTACCCGAGCACGCACGGGGGTTCAACGCAATTTGCGAACCACCCGCGGTGTCCGGTGCGCCGACGGACCACTCGCTCCGACGAACCTCGTTGCGAATCGTCGGCTCTGCGGAACAACGTCGAGCGGTGTCGTGCTGCCGCGAAGGTCTCGACCGTTTGCCGGGAATCTCGTCCGCTGATCTCTACCCGGTCCGCCGCTCCTGGTGAGACCATGGTTTCAGCCCCAGAAGTGAACAGGGATTCTCGCTCCGGGTACGGTATGGGGCAACGACTGGTCGGTGTGGACCGGCCGGTGTGGTCACTAGGAGGTTGGCGTGGAACGCACACTGTTCGAACCCGAGCACGAACTGTTCCGGGAGTCGTTCCGCAAGTTTCTCGATCAGCACGTCGCGCCGAATCACGCGAAGTGGGAGGAGCAGGGCATCGTCGACCGGGAGGTCTGGCTCGAGGCGGGCAAGCAGGGCTTCCTCGGCATGGCCATGCCGGAGCAGTACGGCGGCGGCGGGGTGAAGGACTTCCGCTACAACGCCATCGTCTCGGAGGAGTGCGTGCGCGGCCAGTACTCCGGCCTGGGCTTCTCGCTGCACAACGATGTGATCGCGCCTTATCTGCTCGAGCTGGCCAACGACGAGCAGAAGCAGCGCTGGTTGCCCGGCTTCTGCGCGGGCGAGATCATCACCGCGATCGCGATGACGGAACCGGGCACCGGTTCGGACCTGCAGGGCATCAAGACCCGCGCGGTGCGCGACGGGGACGACTGGATCCTCAACGGCGCCAAGACCTTCATCACCAACGGCATCAACTCCGACATCGTGATCGTGGTGGCGCAGACCGACCCGGAGAAGGGGGCGATGGGCTTCAGCCTGCTCGTGGTCGAGCGCGGCATGCCCGGCTTCGAGCGCGGCCGCAACCTGGACAAGCTGGGCCTCAAGGCCCAGGACACCGCCGAGCTGAGCTTCACCGACGTGCGCGTGCCCGGCAAGAACCTGCTCGGCACCGAGGGGATGGGCTTCATCCATCTCATGCAGAACCTGCCGCAGGAACGCCTGTCGATCGCGGTCATGGCGGCGGCGGCGATGGAGTCCTGCCTGGACATGACCGTGCAGTACGTCCGCGACCGCAAGGCGTTCGGCAAGCCGATCGGCGCGCTGCAGAACACCCGCTTCGTGCTCGCCGAACTGGCCACCAAGACCACCGCGGTGCGCCTGATGGTCGACAAGTTCATCGAACTGCTCAACGAGGGCAAGCTGGCCGCGGAGGACGCGGCGATGGCCAAGTGGTGGAGCACCGAGGAGCAGCTCGACCTGATCAACCGCTGCCTGCAACTGCACGGCGGATACGGCTACATGAAGGAATACCCCATCGCCAAGGCCTACATGGACGCCCGCATCCAGACCATCTACGGCGGCACCACCGAGATCATGAAGGAGATCATCGGGCGCAGCCTGAAACTGGCCTGATCGCAGGAGAGCCGGCTCGGGCCGTCGGTTGTCGTCGGCCCGGGTTGCGGCACAATCGCCTCTCGAGGCGCGGGCGAACTCGCCGTTCGCCGGTCGCCGGAGTGGAGGAGTTGCGATGCCGAGTCTGGCCAACCAGGTCGTGCGCGGGTACCTGAAGGCGACGCGGGCCAATCGCGTGTTCGTCGATGCCGACGCCGCGCGCCGACGGGTCCTCGAGCGAAGCGTGCGGCCCCGCGACTACGGTCCGCCGCGCCGGCTGCGCGCGGATGTGGAGATCACGGTGGAACGCCGGGATGGCTGGCCGGTCTACACCCTCACGCCGCGCGGGCGCCCGCCCCGAGGAAGCGTCGTGTACGCGCACGGCGGCGGCTGGGTGCACGAGATCGCGCCGCAGCACTGGGCCCTGTGCGCGGCGGTCGCCGCGCAAACCGGTGCGGCCGTGACGGTTCCGATCTATCCGCTGATTCCGTTCGGCACGGCCGGACAGGTCGTCGCGGGCTTCGTCGACCTGGTGCTCGCCAACCGGGAAACCTACGGGAACGTCTGCCTGGCAGGGGATTCCGCCGGTGGGCAGATCGCGCTGTCGGCCGCGGTGGTCCTGCGGGACGAGCACGACGTGCGGCTGCCCGGCACCGTGCTCATCGCACCCGCGCTCGACCTCTCGCTGACCAATCCGGAGATCGAGGTCGTGCAGCCGCGCGACCCGTGGCTGGGCGTCGCGGGATCGCGGGTGTTCATCGACCACTGGCGCGGCGATCTCGAGCTCGCCGACCCGCGCGTCAGCCCACTGGCCGCCGACCCGCTCGGACTCGGCCCGCTGACGGTCTTCTGCGGCACCGACGACATCCTGTGGCCGGACACCCTCCTGCTGGTCGAGGCCGCGCGCGCCGCCGGAGTCGTGGTGGACTACCACGAAGCCCCCGGTCTGCCACACGTTTATCCGCTGACTCCGACCCCGGAAGGGCGCGCCGCGCGTCGGATCGTCATAGAGAGTCTGCGTGGCGCGCTCGCCGGGTGAACGACGTTCCGTGCCGGAAGATCTGCGTTGCTGCATCCGGCCCGGGCCGGGCAGCGCCGCTCCGAGCACGACCGGTCGCTCCGCCGCCATACCGGCAGACCATGCCTGCCGTCGGTCGGTCTCCCTCGAACCGGATCGGCAAACCCCGACGACGCCTACCGAGGGCAGGGCCTCGCAGCCGACGAGCCTCCACGGTGCGAGTGGCGGATCGCCCGCGTCTCATAGGCCCATGACCTGTCGCTCGATCAGCGGGCCCGCACCGGAGAAGGCGGTCACGGCGGCGAGTAGCGGCTCGCGACGCTCGGTGGGCTGTGGCTCACCGCCGGAATCCGAACGGAATCGCCCCCGCGCTCGTTGATTTCGACCCCGAGCTGCACCGCGTCGAAACATGTAGCGCACCCCCGGGTCACGTACCGGTTGCGGGCAGGGTTACGACGAAGCGGGCGCCGGGTGCGCCGTCGGTGACGTGAATGCTGCCGCCGTGGCGTTCCACGACGTCGCGGACGATGGCCAGGCCGAGGCCCGCGCCGCCTTCGTCGCGGCTGCGGGCGTCGTCCAGGCGGACGAATCGCTGGAAGATCCGCTCGCGGTCGGCGGGTGGCACACCTGGTCCGTCGTCGGTGACCGACAGCACCACTCGTCCGTCGGTGTCGCGGTCCACGGCGACGCCGACGGTGGCCGAGGCGTGCCGCTGGGCGTTGTCGACCAGGTTGCCCAGGACGCGGGCGAGCTGGGTACGGCTTCCGGTGACCGCCACGGGCTGTTTCGGTGTCTCGATCCGCACGGCCACCCGGTCGCGGACGCGGTGCTCCAGTTCCTCGCGGACCAGGGCGGTCAGGTCCACCCGATCCGCGCGCGGTTGTTCACCCGCGTCGAGCCGGGCCAGGAGCAAGAGGTCGGCCGCGAGATGTTCCAGCCGGATGGTGTCGCCGATCAGTCCGTCCAGTTCCAGTAGTTCCGGGTGGGCCTGGGCCACCTCGAGCTGGGTGCGCAGGCTAGCGATGGGGCTGCGCAACTCGTGTGCGGCGTCGGCGATGAACCGGCGCTGGCGCTCCGTGGATTCTTCCAGCGCGGCGAGGGTGGCGTTGGTGGTGCTCGCCAGCCTGCCGATCTCGTCGCGGGAACCCGGTTCCGGCACGCGGCGGGACAGATCGCCGTCCACGATCTCGGCGAGCTGTCTGCGGATCGCCTCCACCGGGCGCAGGGCGCGCCGGGTGACCAGCCAGATCACCATGGCGACCACGACGAGCAGCGGGGGAAGGCCGATGAGCATCGCCTGCCGTGCGTCCGCCACCGCGCTGTCGGCGGTCTCCAGCGAGGAGCCCGCGTAGACGGTGACCGGCTGTCCGCCCCGGACGGTCGCCGGGAGGGCGGCGACCCGGAACGGATGCGGTCCGTCCTCGTCGTCCACCGTCAGACGCACGTCACCGAACTCGGCGTCGACCGTCGCGGGATCCGTTGCCTGCGAACGAGTTTCGTCGTCCCCGTCGTCTTCGTCGTCTTCGTCGTCTTCTCGCTCGTCGTCCTCGTCCTCGTCCTCGGACGCCTTGGCATACGGGCCGAAGCCGGCCATCGGCGGTTTGCCCGCGAGGTCGTCATCGGCCGCGAGCACGCGGCGATCGAGCGAAACAACCTGCACCGGTCCGCTTTCCGCGTCGGGGAGCCGCAATCGGGCCGGGTCCGTGCCCGTTGCCAGCTGAGCGGCCACGTCGCGCGCTGTGGTCTCCGCCTGCACTTCGGCGCTGTGCACCAGGTTGTGCCGCAGCACGGCCAGCACCGCGAACCCGGCCGCGGTGAGCGCCACCGCGACCACGACGGTCGCCGCGACCGTGGTGCGCGCGCGGACCGAGCGCCACCAGGCCCGGCCGCGCTCAGGCACGATCGGCCGCCAGCCGGTAGCCCGCGCCGCGCACGGTGGTGATCGATCGCCGCCCGAACGGCGCGTCGATCTTGCGGCGCAACGTGCTGATGTAGACCTCGACGATGTTCGGATCGCCGTCGTAGGCGAAATCCCAGACATGGTGCAGGATATCGGCTTTCGACACCACTTCGCCGGCGCGGACGGCCAGGTGCTCGAGCACGGCGAACTCCTTGGCGGTCAGTGTCACGTCCTGCGCACCGCGGCGGCAGGTCCTGGTCCCGGGGTCGACGATCAGGTCACCGACGCGCAGCACGCGCGCGCCGCCACGGGTCCGGCGGCGCAACAGCGCACGAATGCGGGCCAGCAGCACCAGGTAGGAGAACGGCTTGCTGAGATAGTCGTCGGCGCCGGTGTCCAGCCCCTCGGCCTCGTCGTATTCGCCGTCTTTCGCGGTCAGCATGAGCACGGGCGTCTCGTGACCACCGGCCCGCAGCGCGGCGCAGACGCGGTAGCCGTTCATGCCGGGCAGCATGATGTCCAAGATGATCAAGTCGTAGTCGGTGGTCGTCGCCAAGTGCAGGCCCTCGGCGCCGTCGTGCACCACATCCACGGCGAATCCCTCCGCCGACAACCCTTTTGCCAGCGTGAGGGCCAGACGTTTCTCGTCTTCGACGATCAGCAGACGCATCCCCCAAGAGTGGCAGACGAATCCTGAAACCGTCTTCAGGTCACTTCAGCTCGCCTTCAGCTCCGATCGCCACAGTGGACGCATTCGGAATCAACACTCCCGCAGGAGGTTTCCCATGACAACCGTAATCCGCCGCGCCTACGCAGGTCTTCGCTGGCTGCTCGTCGGCACGGCCGTCGCGGCCGCCGTCGTCGGTCTGAGTGCGGTCCTGGCCGCGGTCGCCACCGGCGGTCCGGACGATCACACCGTCGCGTTCCGCTCGGTCGCGGCGAACCGGTCACTGGTGGCCGACCCCGCGATCAGCAGGCAGCAGGCCATCGACAAGGCGCTGGCGACCGTGCCGGGCGGTCGGGTCGGGTCCGTCGAATTCGACACCGATCGCGGGGTCGCGGTGTGGGACGTGGAGCTCACCACTGCCGACGGCGTGGAGCACGACGTGACGATCGATGCGAACAGCGGCCAGGTCCGGGCCGTGGTCGACCACGACTGACCGCCACGCCCTTCGTCGCAGGACACCGGTGTGACGGACCCGGGCATGGGTAAGCGCCAGGTGTTCGCTGCCGGGCGGCAGGGATCCGGAGGGAGATCCCGGCCGCAGTGCGGGGATCCTGGCCGGCCCCGTGCGTGGCGCGGGAAACGGGAGCCTGGAAGATTTCGCCCGCTGAAGGTTTTCCCCGGAGTAGCCTCGAGTTGTCCACTCGAGGAATCGAGGTCGGGATGCACGAAATGGCCATCACACGGTGCGTCATCGACGCCGTCTGTGAGCACGCGGCGGGCCGGCGGGTCCACTCCGTCACCGTCGAGGTCGGCGCGCTGTGCGCCGTCGTGCCCGATGCCATGCGGTTCTGTTTCGAAGTCGCGGCCGAGGCGACGGTCGCCGAGGGCGCGGAACTGGTTCTGGTGGAGATCCCGGGTGTGGCGGCCTGCCGCACCTGCGGCGCCGAGTTCCGGCTCCCGGACCCGATCCCGCTGTGTCCGTGCGGCAGCGCCGATGTCGAGATCCGCGCCGGGCGCGAGCTGCGCATCCGATCCATGGAGGTGAGTGAGGCATGTGCGCAACCTGCGGGTGCGGCGACGACGCCGCCGCGCTGATCCGCGTCCCACACGATCACCAGCACGCCGACGGCCACGACCACACCCATGCGGACCACGAGCACCCGCATGAGCACGGCTCCGGCGCCGACCACGCCCACGTGCCCGCCACCGAGACGGTCACCCTCGAGCTGAAGGTCCTCGCCAAGAACGACGAGCTGGCGCAGCGCAATCGCGCGTGGCTGGCCGAGCGCGGCATCGTCGCGCTCAACATGACCAGTTCCCCCGGCGCGGGCAAGACGACTTTGCTGGAACGCACCATCCGCGAGTCGGGCCAGGCTCCGATCGCGGTGATCGAGGGGGACCAGGCGACATTGCTGGACGCCGAACGGATCGAGGCGACGGGGTGCCGGGTGGTGCAGGTCAACACCGGCGCGGGATGCCACCTGGACGCCGAGATGATGTATCGCGCCCTGGAGACGCTCGACCCCGCGCCGGGCACGCTGCTGTTCGTGGAGAACGTCGGCAACCTGGTCTGCCCCGCGCTGTTCGATCTGGGGGAGCGGGCGAAGGTAGTGGTCATCTCGGTGACCGAGGGGACCGACAAACCGCTGAAGTATCCGCACATGTTCCAGGCCGCGGGACTGGTGCTGGTGAACAAGACCGACCTGCTGCCGTATGTCGATTTCGACCTGGATCGATGCCGGGAATACATCCGTTCGATACACCCCGGCGTCGAAGTCCTGCCGCTGTCGGTCAGCACCGGAGAAGGACTGTCTACCTGGTACGACTGGCTTGCCGATGAGCGTCGCGCGGCGGGTACGGCGGCTCTTGAGGATGCTGCCGGGCGCGCTTAGAGTGAGGTGATCAGGATCACAGCTGCGGGTGACCCCTTCTTCGAGAAAGGTGAGATCCGGCCCCCCGTGGTCCGCTGCGGGAGGTGGCGAGATGCCCACTCAGGAAGCAGTACGAGCCGAAGAGACCCTGATCCATGTGCTGTGGATCAACGCGGGCCTCAGTTGTGACGGTGACTCGGTCGCCTTGACGGCGGCCACGCAGCCGAGCATCGAAGAGATCGCCCTCGGCGCGCTCCCCGGTCTGCCCAAGATCGCCGTGCACTGGCCGCTGATCGATTTCGAGTGCGGTCCCAACGGCGGTGCGGACGACTTCCTGGAGTGGTTCTTCAAGGCCGACCGCGGGGAACTGGAACCGTTCGTGCTGGTGGTCGAGGGCTCGATCCCGAACGAACAGATCAAGAAGGAGGGCTACTGGTGCGGGTTCGGCAACAATCCCGCCACCGGCCAGCCCATGACGACCAGCGAATGGCTCGACCGGCTCGCGCCGAAGGCCACGGCCATCGTCGCGGCGGGCACCTGCGCGACCTACGGCGGCATCCACGCGATGGCGGGCAACCCGACCGGCGCGATGGGCGTGCCGGACTATCTCGGCTGGGACTGGAAGAGCAAGGCCGGTATCCCGATCGTCTGCGTGCCCGGCTGCCCCATCCAACCGGACAACATGTCCGAGACGCTCACCTATCTGCTCTACATGGCGACCGGCCAGGCGCCGATGATCCCCCTCGACGACGCGCTGCGGCCCAAGTGGCTGTTCGGGGCCACCGTGCACGAGGGCTGCGACCGCGCGGGCTACTACGAGCAAGGTGAGTTCGCCACCGAGTACGGCTCGCCGAAATGCATTGTGAAACTCGGCTGCTGGGGGCCCGTGGTCAAGTGCAACGTGCCCAAGCGTGGCTGGATCAACGGCTTGGGCGGCTGCCCGAACGTGGGCGGCATCTGCATCGGCTGCACCATGCCGGGCTTCCCGGACAAGTTCATGCCGTTCATGGACGAACCACCCGGCGGGAAGTTCTCGTCCACCGCATCGGGGCTCTACGGATCGGTGATCCGCAGCCTCCGTCACATCACCGGGCGCACGGTCGACAAGGAGCCGCACTGGCGGCACCGGGGCCGGAAGCTGGAGACCGGCGCGACCCGCACCTGGTAGGAGGTTCTCTGATGACCCGGATCATCCCGGAGCCGTCGCACAAGACGATCGAGCCGGACCGCCTCGTCGAGATGGCGTGGGACCCGATCACCCGCATCGTCGGCAGCCTCGGCATCTACACGAAAATCGACTTCGAGAATCGGGAAGTGGTCGAGTGCCACAGCACCTCCTCGATCTTCCGCGGCTACTCGATCTTCATGAAGGGCAAGGACCCGCGCGACGCGCACTTCATCACCAGCCGCATCTGCGGTATCTGCGGCGACAACCACGCCACCTGTTCGTGCTACTGCCAGAACATGGCCTACGGCGTGCGTCCGCCGCACCTCGGCGAGTGGGTGGTCAACCTGGGCGAGGCCGCCGAGTACATGTTCGACCACAACATCTTCCAGGAGAACCTGGTCGGCGTGGACTACTGCGAGAAGATGGTCTCCGAGACCAACCCCGGCGTGCTGGCCAGGGCGGAGAACACCGAGGCCCCGCACGCGGGCGACCACGGGTATCGCACCGTCGCGGACATCATGCGTGCGCTCAACCCGTTCACCGGTGAGTTCTATCGGGAGGCGTTGCAGGTCAGCCGGATCACCCGGGAGATGTTCTGCTTGATGGAGGGCAGGCACGTCCATCCGTCCACGCTGTATCCCGGTGGGCCGGGCACGGTCGCGACCATCCAGTTGATGACCGACTACCTGTCCCGGCTGATGCGCTACGTGGAGTTCATGAAGAAGGTCGTGCCGATGCACGACGACCTGTTCGACTTCTTCTACGAAGCGATGCCGGGGTACGAGAAGGTCGGTCTGCGCCGCACGCTGCTCGGCTGCTGGGGCTCCTTCCAGGACCCGGAGGTCTGCAACTTCGAGTACAAGGACATGGCCGACTGGGGCCGCAAGATGTACGTGACCCCCGGCGTCGTGGTCGACGGCAAGCTGCTGACCACCTCCCTGGTCGACATCAACTTGGGTCTGCGGATCCTGCTGGGCAGTTCGTACTACGAGGACTGGACCGATCAGGAGATGTTCGTCAAGACCGATCCGCTGGGCAACCCGGTGGACCGGCGCCATCCCTGGAACCAGCACACCAATCCCCGGCCGCAGAAACGCGACCTGGACGAGAAGTACAGCTGGGTCATGTCGCCGCGCTGGTTCGACGGCACCGACTACCTCTCCCTGGACACCGGCGGCGGTCCGCTGGCTCGGCTGTGGTCGACGGCGCTGGCGAACCTGATCGACATCGGCTACGTCAAGGCCACCGGGCACAGCGTGCAGATCAACCTGCCCAAGACCGCGCTCAAAGGTCCGGTGACGCTGGAGTGGAAGATTCCGGTGCACGGCAGCAACACCCTCGAGCGCAACCGCGCGCGCACCTATTTCCAGGCGTACGCGGCGGCCTGCGCGCTGCACTTCGCGGAGAAGGCGATGGCGGAGATCCGGGCGGGCCACACCAAGACCTGGGAGAAGTTCGAGGTACCGGAAGAGGGCATCGGCTGCGGCTTCACCGAGGCGGTGCGCGGCGTGCTGTCGCATCACATGGTGATCCGGGACGGCAAGATCGCGAACTACCACCCGTATCCGCCGACGCCGTGGAACGCGAGCCCACGCGACAGCTTCGGCACACCGGGACCCTACGAAGACGCGGTGCAGGGCCAGCCGATCTTCGAGGAGAACGACCGCGAGCACTTCAAGGGCATCGACGTCATGCGCACCGTGCGCAGTTTCGATCCCTGCCTGCCGTGCGGCGTGCACATGTACCTCGGCAAGGGCAAGACGCTGGAGAAGCTGCACTCACCGACGCAGACGCTCACACCCGAGTGAGTCCGCGTCGGGCGAAACGACCCGGAGGTGACGGTGGAGGATCGCCCGGACGGCCGGGACGACGCGACGCTCGACGACTCCCGGTGGCGCGAAGCCGGTGATCGCATCGAGACCTTGCTGGAAGCGAGTTCGGCGGGCGGCGCGCTCGCCCGCGAACGCGCGGAGCAACTGGTGCGCGAACTGGTCGGACTCTACGGCGCGGGACTGACCCGCGTGCTCGAGCTGCTCGACGACGCGGCGGTCGAGCGGCTGGCCCGCGACGATCTGGTCGCGAGTCTGCTGCTGGTCCACGGGTTGCATCCGCACGATGTGACCACCCGCGTGGCGAACGCGCTGGACAGCGTGCGTCCGTATCTGGGATCCCACGGCGGCGACGTCCATCTGGTCGACGTCGCCGACGGCGTGGTCCGGTTGGAGCTGGCGGGTAGCTGCAAGAGCTGTCCGTCCTCGTCGGTGACGCTCGAACTGGCCGTGGAGGACGCGGTGCGGGCGGCCGCGCCGGAGATCGAGTCCATTGAAGTCGTCGCCGCGCGGACCGAGTCGGCGGGGGTGATCTCCGCCGACTCGCTGTTCTCACGCGTGCGGGCGGACGGTGCGCGGTCCGGCAGCTGGGTCGCGGTCCCCGAACTGGCCGAACTCGGCGCGGGGGAGGTGGGTGGCTTCGCCCTCGCCGGGCTGACCGTGCTCGCCTGCCGGGTTGGCGAGCAGCTGTACGCCTACCGCGACCACTGCCCGGCGTGCGAGCGCTCGCTCGCGGGTGCGGCGCTGGAGCGGCGCGTGGGTTTCCCGGCCGGTGACGCGGTGCTGCGGTGCCCGACTTGCCGGGCGCACTACGACGTGGTGCACGCCGGCGCCAGGGTCGACGGCGACGGGCATCTCGAACCGCTGCCCGTGCTCGTGCGCTCCGGCGAACTGTCGGTGGCGGTGCCGGCGGAGGTCGGCGGGTGAGCACACCGTTTCGCGCGCTGCGGCGGATCGCCGCCGATCGCGGGCCCGCCCCAAGGCCCGGCGAGCGGTGCGAGATGTGCGTGGAGCCCATCGCCGAGCGGCACCAGCATGTGGTGAACGTCGAAGGCAGACAGCTGATGTGCGTGTGCCGTGGCTGCTACCTGTTGTTCGTCGACCAGAAGGCGGAGCTGCGCTATCGGGCGGTGCCGGACCGGTATCTCGCGTTCCCCGATTTCACGATCAGCCGGGCGGAATGGGACGCGCTGGACATCCCGGTGAGTCTGGCGTTCTTCTTCCGCAATTCCGCGCTGGACCGGACGGTGGCGTTCTATCCAGGGCCCGCAGGCGCGACGGAGTCGGAATTGCCACTGGAACAATGGAATTCGATTCTCGACCGGCATCCCGAGCTGGACGTGCTCGCTCCCGATGTGGAAGCGCTGCTCATCCGGGTGCCCGACCGCCGCACCGAGCGGGCGGCGTGCCTGCTGCTGCCGATCGACGCCTGCTATGAGTTCGTCGGCCGGATGCGGCTGCTGTGGCACGGATTCGACGGCGGCCAGGACGTGCACCGGTATCTGGAGCAGTTCTTCGCCGAGGCGTCGGCGCGCGCGAGAGCCGGTGGTGCGGCATGAGCCCGGTGTACTCGACGACGTTCGCGGTGCTCGAGATCAAACCCGAGCCGTACGCCGTCGCGCCGATCCTGTCCGCGCGCGTCGGCATCGCCGCGCTCGCCGAGGAACCGGTGCACGCCATCGCCCTGCGCGCGCAGGTGCGCATCGAGCCGTTCCGCCGCGGCTACTCCGACGAGGAGGCCGCGGGGCTGGTCGATCTGTTCGGTCCGCGCGAACGGTGGCACGAGACCCAGCGTTCGTTCCTGTGGATGCACTGCGCCACCATGGTGCCGAGCTTCACCGGCGGCGCCCAGGTGGACCTGCCGATGCCGTGCACCTACGACTTCGAGGTGACCGGATCGAAGTACCTGCACGCGTTGCGCGAGGGCGTGGTTCCGCTGCTGTTCCTGTTCAGCGGGACGGTCTTCATCCGTGGCACGACCGGATTCGCCATCCAGCAGATCCCGTGGGACCGCGAGGACAAGTTCGCGATGCCGGTGTCGGTATGGCAGGGCCTGATGGACGCGTACTTCCCCAATACCGGGTGGGTGCGGCTGCACAACGACACGCTCCGCGCGCTGGCCGGCTACAAATCCAGCCATGGCCTTCCCGGCTTCGACGACGCGGTGACCCGCCTGCTGACCAGCGCCGAGGAGACGCCGTGACGACCACGCAAGCACGCGCCCGCGCCCGCGCCGTGGCCGACGCGGTGCTCTACGAGGGCTATCTGCTCTATCCCTACCGTGCCGACGCGCGCAAGAACCAGTCGCGCTGGCAGTTCGGCGTGCTCGGGCCGCCCGGGGCCGCCGCGGCCGGCATCGGCGAGGAGTCGACGCTGTCGGCCCAGTGCCTGATCGATCCGGGCGAGTATCCCGAACTCACCGTGACCGTGCGGTTCCTGCAACTGCAGCGCCGGCAAGTGGTGGACGAGGACGGCACGCCCGTGGCGGAGCTGACCGACGGCGCGCGGTCGTGGCTGTCCTGGGACGAGGCGGTCGAGCAGGAGATCACCGTCGGCCCCGTCGCGCCCGGGCGTCTGGTCCACCCGCTCGACATCCCGGGCGGCTGCGACGCCGAGCGGATCGCCATGGCCGCCGTCCCCGCGCCCGGCACGTTCGTGCGGACCCGGCTGCCGCTGGCGGGCGAGCTCGAACTCGCCGCCGACCGCGACGACGGCTTCCTGCGGCTGACGGTCGTCCTGCGCAACGTCGGCGCGCCCGCGACCGACAAGCGCGACGCCATCGCCCGCTCGCTGATCGGCGCGCACGTCATCGCGGAGATCATCGGCGGCCAGTTCGTCTCCCTGCTGGAACCGCCGCCCGACGCCACCGCGGCGGCCGCCCGCTGCGACCGATACCGCTGCTTCCCGGTGCTCGCGGGGCCGCCCGGCGATCACAGCGTGGTGCTCATCTCGCCGATCATCCTCTACGACCATCCGGAGATCGCGGAGCAGAGCGAAGGCGCGCTGTTCGACTCCACCGAGATCGACGAGATCCTCACGCTGCGCATCCTCACCATGACCGACGCGGAGAAGGCGCGGGCCCGGGCCACCGACCCGCGCGCGGCGGAGATCATCGACCGGTGCGAGGCCATGTCGCCCGACGCGATGCGGCAGCTGCACGGCGTGCTGCGCGACCCGCACGCCGAAGGTCCCGGGTTGATCCCGGAGGTCCCCGAAGGCGTCGATTGGTGGGACCCGCTGGCCGACGGCGCCGTTCGCCCTGACCTCGACGCCGTGCCGGTCGCGGGCGCGCTGGTCCGCAAGGGCAGCCGCGTCCGGCTGCATCCCGCGCGGCGGGCCGACGCCCAGGATCTGTTCTTCGACGGGCAGTGCGCGCGGGTCGTCTCCGTGCACCAGGACGTCGACGGGCAGGCGCACGTCGGGGTGGTTCTGGATGCCGATCCGGCGGCCGAGCTGCACGAATGGTACGGGCGCTACCTGTATTTCGCGCCCGACGAACTGGAGCCGCTCGGCGGCACCGAGGAATGAAAGGAAGTCCGCAATGGAAACCGTGGGAGTGGTCTCGACGACCGTCGTCGCCGTGCTGGTGGCGGCGGGGGTGTATCTCGGCGTGCGGTCGATCCCGGACCTGCGGCGATACCTGAAGATCCGGCACATGTAGCGGGGGATCGGAGAGGAAGCATCATGGGTGAACATCGCGAAGAGCCGCAATCGGCACGTGGCGCGCCTGGTTCGCGCGACGCGGGTGCGAGCGTCGCGGCCGCAGGCCCGGCGGAACGGGAACCGGGGCACATCGATCACGAGGAGATGCGCTCCGCGCATTCGGACGACGTCAAGAAGGGCACCGAGTTCACCTCGCAAGCCCCGCCCGGCACCGAAGCGGCGGCACCGCCCTACGACGAGCGCAAGGACACCGCCAACGCCCCCGGCGAGACGGCGACCGGAAAGGTCGACGACGCGCGGGTCGGCGGCGCGACCACGCCCACCGAGGAAGAGGGGTGACCCGACGGCCGCGGTGCTGATCGCCGGGATCGGCAACATCTTCCTCGGCGACGACGGATTCGGACCCGAGGTGGTGCGCAGGCTGCCGCGCCACCCCGACCCCGGCGTGCGCGCGGTGGACTACGGCATCCGCGGCATGCATCTGGCCTACGACCTGCTAGACCCCTGGGCGGCGCTGCTGTTGATCGACGCGCTGCCCGACCGCGGCGCGCCCGGCCGGATCGAGGTGTTCGGCGCCGAACCGGAGGACACCGGCGCACAGCTCGACGCCCACGCGATGAGCCCGGACGCCGTCTTCGCGGGGGTGCGCGCGCTGGGCGGCGTGCTACCGCCCACGGTGGTGATCGGCTGCCAGGTCGCCTGCGTGGAAGAGGGCATCGGCCTGTCCGCGCCGGTCGCCGCGGCGGTGCCGGAGGCGGTCGCCGCCGTCGGTGAGGTGCTCGCAGCGTTCCTGCCCACCGCGGTATCCGACGGCTCCCCGCGTCCGCGGGCCACAGCGCGACAGGAGGACTGACGATGTGTCTGGGCATCCCGGGACGAGTGCTGGCGATCCCCGACGGCTATCACGACCAGATCGCGCTGGTCGAGGTGTCCGGCGAGCAGCGGAAGGTGAATATCGGCCTGCTGGACGGGGATCCGGCCCGGCCGGGTGACTGGGTGATCATCCACATGGGCTTCGCGGTGGAGAAGACCGACGAGGCCGGGGCCGAGGCGGCGCTGAGCGGGCTGCGTCTCCTGCAACGCGGAGACCTGCCATGAGCACGGCGCGGCTGCGGCGGCGTCTGCTGGTGCGCGGTGTGGTCCAAGGCGTCGGGTTCCGGCCGTTCGTCTACACCACCGCCGCCGAACTCGCTTTGTCCGGCAGCGTGAGCAACGACAGCGACGGCGTGGTCATCGAGATCGAAGGAGCGCCGAGGGAGCTGGACGAGTTCACCCGGCGGCTGCGCCTGCGGCCGCCGCCGCTGGCGGTGGTCGAGTCGGTGGAGCAGGCCGACATCCCGGCGCGCGGCGGCACCGGATTCCACATCGCGGGCAGCACGCGCGAGGGCGGCGGTCGCACGCTCGCCTCGCCCGATGTCGCGATCTGCGCCGATTGCGAACGCGAACTGCGCGATCCGCGCGATCGCCGTTATCGCCACCCGTTCGTCAACTGCACCAACTGCGGCCCGCGCTTCACCATCATCGCGAGCTTGCCCTACGACCGCGAGCGCACGTCGATGGCCGACTTCGCCATGTGCGACCGGTGCGCCGGCGAATACGCCGATCCCGCCGACCGCCGCTTCCACGCGCAGCCGATCGCCTGCCCGGACTGCGGACCCACGCTCGCCTATACCGGCCCGGGAGCCGGCGCGCCGCTGACGGCCGCGCGGCGACTGCTGCGCGAGGGCGGCATCCTCGCGGTCAAAGGCATCGGCGGATACCACCTCGCCTGCGACGCCACGAACGAGCCGGCCGTCGCGGAGCTCAGGCGTCGTAAACGCCGCGGTGACAAGCCCTTTGCCGTCATGGTGCCGGATCTGGCCACGGCACGGGCCGTCGTCACTGTCGACGATGCCGCCGCGAAGCTGCTGACCAGCCCGGCACGCCCCATCGTGCTGCTGGCTCGACGCTCGCCGCGCGACGCACGCCCTTCGAGCGGGTACGACTCGGCGTCCGTGCGCCGCGACCCGGTGCCCGCGCCCTCGGTGGCGCCCGGCAACCCGGACTTGGGCGTCATGCTCGCCTACACCCCGCTGCACCTGCTGTTGTTCGGGCTGCCCGGCGACCCGCCCGGCCCGCAGGTGCTCGTGATGACCTCCGGCAATCTCGGCGGCGAGCCGATCTGCTACCAGGACGACGACGCCCGCACCCGCCTTGCCGGTCTGGCCGACGGCTGGCTGTCGCACAACCGGCGCATCCTCGTGCCCTGCGACGACTCGGTGGTGCGCTGCCTGGACGGCCGGGAACTGCCCGTCCGGCGCTCGCGCGGCTACGCGCCGCTGCCGCTGCTGCTCCCGGTGCCGCTGCCGCCGACGCTGGCCGTCGGCGCCGACCTGAAGAACACCTGCGCGATGGCCGACGGCCGCTACGCCTGGCTGAGCCAGCACATCGGCGACATGGACGACCTGGCGACGCTGCGCTCCTTCGACGCCGCCCAGCGCCACCTCGGCGAACTCACCGGGGTCCGCCCCGCGCAGCTGGTCGCCGACGCGCACCCCGCCTACCGTTCCACCGCCTGGGCGCGCAGGCACGCGGGCGAGCGCCCCTTGTACACCGTCCAGCACCATCACGCGCACATCGCCGCCGTCATGGGCGAGCACGGACTCGGCGCCACCGACCAAGTCGTCGGCATCGCCTTCGACGGCACCGGGTACGGGCCGGATGCGGCCGTGTGGGGCGGTGAGGTCCTGCTGGCCGGATACAAGGGCTACCGTCGTCTGGCGCACCTGAAGTACGTGCCGCTCGCGGGTGGCGATCTCGCCGTGCGCAGGCCCTACCGCATGGCGCTGGCTCATCTACGCGCGGCCGGGATCGACTGGCGCGAGGACATTCCCGCGGTCGCGGCGTGCCCGCCCGCGGAGCGTTCCGTGCTGGCCCACCAGTTCCGCACCGGCCTCGGCTGCGCGCCCACCTCGAGCATGGGCCGGTTGTTCGACGCGGTGTCCTCGCTGTGCGGCGTGCGGCACGTCGTCGACTACGAAGCCCAGGCGGCGATCGAGCTGGAAGGGCTCTCGCGCGCCGTGCCGGACGGCGACACCGCCTACCGATTCTCGCTCGTGGACGGCGATCCCGCCGCTATCGATCCCGCACCGGTGATCGCGGATGTGGTCGCCGATGTTCGTGCGGGCGCGCCCCCGCAGGTGGTGGGCGCGCGCTTCCACGCCGCCGTCGCTCGGCTGGTGCTCGACCTCGCGGCTCGCTACGCCACTTCGGGGACGGTCGTCGCCCTGTCCGGCGGCGTCTTCCAGAACGCCCTGCTGCTCGCGCGATCGTGTGCGCTGCTGCGCGACAACGGGTTCACCGTGATCACCCACCACCGCCTGCCGCCCAACGACGGCGGCCTCGCGTTCGGGCAACTCCTCGCGTGCAGCGAGGGATGAGCGAAGGAGAACAACGATGTGTCTTGCGGTACCAGGCAAAGTGCTCAGCCTGCACGAGCGGGACGGCACGCTGATGTCGGTCGTCGACTTCGGCGGCGTGCACAAGGACGTGTGCCTGCAATACATCCCGGACGCGGCGGTCGGCGACTACGTCGTGGTCCACGTCGGTTTCGCCATCCAGCGTCTGGACGAGGAGTCCGCGCTGCGGACCCTGGCCGAGTTCGAGCACCTCGGCGTACTGAACGAGGAATTCGGCGACGGTTTCGCCATCGCCGCGAAGCAGGCGGGCCTGGACAATCCCGCCGCCGAGCCGTCACGGGAGGAACCGGAGGACCGGTCATGAAGTATCTGGACGAATTCAGCAACCCCGAGCTGGCCCAGCGCCTGCTCGATCGCATCCGCGCCACGACCAGCCGCCGCTGGGCGATCATGGAGGTCTGCGGCGGACAGACGCACTCGATCATCCGCCACGGCATCGACCAGTTGTTGCCCGACCAGATCGAGATGATCCACGGCCCCGGCTGCCCGGTCTGCGTCACCCCGCTGGAGGTGATCGACAAGGCACTGGAGATCGCCGCGCGACCGGGCGTGATCTTCTGTTCGTTCGGCGACATGCTGCGGGTGCCGGGCAGCTCCAAGGACCTGTTCCGGGTGAAGAGCGAGGGCGGCGACGTCCGGGTGGTGTACTCGCCGCTGGACGCGCTGAACCTGGCCAAGGAGAATCCCGACCGCGAGGTCGTGTTCTTCGGCATCGGCTTCGAGACCACGGCTCCGGCCAACGCGATGACGGTCTACCAGGCCGAGCGGCTCGGCATCGGGAATTTCTCGCTGCTGGTGTCGCATGTGCTGGTCCCGCCCGCCATCGCCGCGATCATGGAGTCGCCGACCTGCCGGGTGCAGGGGTTCCTCGCCGCCGGGCACGTCTGCACGGTGATGGGCACCGACGAGTACCCGCCGCTGGCCGAGCAGTACAAGGTGCCGATGGTGGTCACCGGATTCGAGCCGCTGGACATCCTCGAGGGCATCCGCCGCACCGTGCTGCAATTGGAGTCGGGCAGGCACGAGCTGGAGAACGCTTACCCTCGCGCGGTGTCCGCGGCGGGCAATCCCGCGGCGAAAGCCATGCTGCAAGACGTCTTCGAGGTCACCGACCGGGGCTGGCGCGGCATCGGCGTGATCCCGAACAGCGGCTGGCGCCTGTCGGAGCGCTATCGCGAGTTCGACGCCGAACACCGCTTCGCCGTGGGCGACCTGCACACCGCCGAATCGACCATCTGCCGCTCCGGCGAGGTGCTGCAAGGGCTGATCAAGCCGCACGAGTGCGCCGCTTTCGGCAAGGAGTGCACGCCGCGTAATCCGTTGGGCGCCACCATGGTGTCCTCCGAAGGCGCGTGCGCCGCCTACTACCTGTACCGGCGCCTGGATCTGCCCGCGGAGGTGGCTCATGCCTGAGGAAGGCACCGCCCCCGTGACGATCGACATGGAGGGCTGGGTCTGCCCGATGCCGCTGCGGGATTCGCCGAACATCGTGATGGGACACGGCGGCGGCGGCGCGATGTCCGGCGAGCTGATCGAGCACCTGTTCCTGCCCGCGTTCGGTCCGGCCGCGAACGCGGATCTGACAGATTCCGCGGTGGTCACGCTCGACGGCGCGCGGCTGGCCTTCTCCACCGATTCGTTCGTGGTGAAACCGCTGGTGTTCCCGGGCGGCACGATCGGCGAACTCGCGGTCAACGGCACGGTGAACGATCTGGCCATGTCCGGCGCGCGCCCGATGGTGCTGTCCACCGCGTTCATCCTGGAAGAGGGCACCGCGCTGGCCGACATCGCGCGCGTCGCCCAGGCGGTCGGCACCGCCGCGCTGGCCGCGGAGGTCCAGCTGGTCACCGGGGACACCAAGGTGGTCGACGCCGGGCACGGCGACGGGATCTACATCAACACGGCCGGGATCGGCGTGGTCGCCCCGGAGGTGGACATCCGGCCGCAGCGCGCTACCCCGGGCGACGTCGTGCTGGTCAGCGGCGAGATCGGCGTGCACGGTGTCGCGGTGCTCAGTTGCCGGGAGGGACTGGAGTTCGGCACCACCGTGCTCAGCGACACCGCGCCGCTGCACGGTCTGGTCGCGGCGATGCTGGCCACCGGCGCCGACGTGCACGTGCTGCGCGACCCCACCCGCGGCGGCGTCGCGGCCTCGCTCAACGAGATCGCCCGCGCCGCCGAAGTCGGTGTGGCCTTGGACGAACGGCAGCTCCCGGTGCCCGCCGGCGTGCGCGACGCGTGCGGGCTGCTCGGACTCGACCCGATGTACGTGGCCAACGAGGGCAAGTTGCTGGCGTTCGTCGCGCCCGAGGACGCCGATCGCGTGCTCGCGGCGATGCGGGAACATCCGCTGGGCGCACAGGCCGCCGTGATCGGCCGATGCGTCGCCGAACATCCCGGCATGGTGGTCGCCCGCACCGCACTCGGCGGTACGCGGGTGGTGGATCTGCCCGCGGGCGAGCAGTTGCCGCGGATCTGCTGACGCGGGGACGCAGAAGGCGAGGTGTGGATCATCGTTCGGATCGCCGACGCGCCTGCGACGTCGCGTGCCCCGCTGGGCGGGCGGCAGCGGCGCGACGTCGCGGGGATGGCGGCGGTCGTCGTCGCCTTGCACGTCCTCGGGTGGTCGGCGCTGCTGCTGCTCGTGGTCCCCGGCGGATACACGGTGGACGGCGCGGTGTTCGGCGTCGGCCTCGGCGTCACCGCCTACACGCTGGGGATGCGGCACGCGTTCGACGCCGACCACATCGCCGCGATCGACAACACCACCCGCAAGCTGATCGCGGACGGGCGCAGTCCGCTGTCGACCGGATTCTGGTTCTCCCTCGGGCACTCCACCATCGTCTTCGTGCTCGTGGCGTTGCTGGCGTTCGGCGTCAAAGCGCTGGCCGGCGACCTGCGCGACGAGAACTCCGGGTTGCAACGGTGGACCGGCCTGTTCGGCACCGGCGTCTCCGGCACTTTCCTGCTCGTCATCGGGGCGCTGAACCTGGTGTCGCTGATCGGCATCTGGCGGGTGTTCCGTGGGATGCGCCGCGGCAGCTACGACGAGGCCGCGTTACGGCAGCGGTTGCACGACCGCGGCGCCTTGCAGCGGGTGATCGGGCCGCTGACCAAGGCGGTGCGCGCGCCGTGGCAGATGTACCCCGTCGGGCTGCTGTTCGGCCTCGGCTTCGACACCGTCACCGAGGTGAGCCTGCTGGTGATCGCGGGCGGCGCGGCGGCGACCGACCTGCCGTGGTACGCGATACTCGTGCTGCCCGTGCTGTTCTCGGCGGGCATGACACTGTTGGACGCGCTGGACGGCGCGTTCATGAACTACGCCTACGGATGGGCGTTCGCCGGGCCGCTGCGCACGGTCTACTACAACATCGTCGTCACCGGTTTGTCGGTGGCGGTGGCGCTGCTGATCGGCGCGCAGGAGATGATCTCCTGGCTGGCCGACGAATTCGGCATCGCCGACGGACCGCTGGCCTGGGTCGGCGGGCTGGATCTGGGGGCCATGGGTTTCGTGATCGCCGGGCTGTTCCTGCTCACCTGGGCGGTCGCCGTCGGGGTGTGGCGATTCGGCCGCATCGAGCAGCGATGGTCCACCGGCCGCGCCGGCGGAGGGCCGTGCTGATGGCGGCCAGCGGAGCGGAGATGTTCGCCCGGTACGCCTACGCCCCCAATCGGCTCGGCTACTGCGGGCCGCCCGACGCGGCGGCCCTGCGCGACGGCTCCGACGAGCAGGTGCGCGCGGTGGCGCGCCGGTTCACCGGAGCATGGCCGTATCTGCGCGTGATGGCGCGGATGACCGGCATCGCCGACCCGCTGGACCGCAGGCTCGTCGAGTCCTACTGGCTGGGCGGCGGTGTCGGCGCCGACCTGGACGCCCGCGAGTTCACCGCCGAACTGCTGGATCTGCTCGGCCCGGTCGCGGGCGGTTACTGGACGCATCTGACACCGGGGCTGGCCGAGGAGGCGGCCGCCAATCACTGCTTCCACGTCTTCGGCGTGTACCCGTGGTCGCGGCTGCTGCGGCACGGCAGCGAGCATCCCTTGCGCGTGCTCGACAACTGCCGGATCACCTGGGGAACGGTGCTCGACCGCGCCGGCGGCGAGGTCGTGCTGCGCTGTCGTGGGCTGAGCTGGGACGGGGAACGTCTCGCGCTGTCGGCGGAATCGGCGCGGTCGGTGCCGATCCGGGTGGACGGGTACGCGGCGCTGCCGGACGTCGGGGTGGGGGAGCGGGTAGCGGTGCACTGGGGACGTCTGTGCGGGCGCTTGGACGAGGTCCAGGCGAGCACTCTGGAGGCGGCCACGGTGCGTCAATTGGAAATCACGAACCGGCGCCCGGCCGCACGAGGCAGCCCGGAGATCAGATGATCGGCTCTGTGCGGTGCCGCGAAGTCGTGCCCACAGCGGCAGCGGACGTACCGGCGCCGCCGCCGGTATACGGACACCAGGAGCGCCGGTTTCGAACCGCGTGAATAGCGGCGAACTCGGCGGTTCGGAAAATCCGCCCATTCCGTTGGCGTGTTTCGGTCACCTTTGCGCGGCGTATCCTGTATATAGCTGTCGAGCCGAGGAGCGACACGTGTACGCCGGTAGTCATCCGGGCAAAAGTCCAGAAACCGTTCCCCGGATGCTTTCGCCGGTGTTTCGCCGTGTCGCACGCCATCGCGCCCGACGGGCTGATCCGCTTTTCGGAAATCACCGGAAGGGAGGTGAACTACCGTGATGGGTCAGATGATGGGGATGATTCGCGACATGTGGAACAACATGTTCCCCAACATGCCGATGCCGATGCTTCCGATGATGTCGTAGCCCGCTCCAGAAACAGGAAAAGATCAGCCGCAACCGGCCGGTAATTCGGCTCGACGGCGCTCGGTGCGTCTTTCCCGCACGGGGGTGTGCAATTTTCGTACGGTGGTACGTCCACTTCGTGGACTACCGTAATCGATGCACAATTCCCGCACACACAAGAGCGATATCCGTCGGCCATCGGCGGCGTGTAACGACTCGGCCGACCGTCGCCGAGCCTCGGCTCCGTGGCCGGCCGGCCGATGCGAAGACGAGCGACCTCGGTGGAGGTGCGCCATGACCGGCGACCCGCGGCAGGCGAAGCGGCCGGTGACCGCCGCGCTGGCCGGTCCCTACGGGCATCCTTTCCATCCGATCCTGGTCACCGTCCCGATCGGCGCCTGGGTCGCCAGTCTGGTGTTCGATATCGCGTCCCGGCTGGTCGACGATCCGGAGTTCCTGGTCAAGGGGTCGTCGTGGCTGATCGCGATCGGTGTGCTCGGCGCCTTGGCCGCCGCAACGATCGGATTCCTCGATCTGCTCGCGATCCCGACCGGTACGCCCGCCTTCCGCACCGGCTTGCTGCACATGACGCTCAACCTGCTGGTGACCGTCGCCTACGCGATCGGCTTCGTATGGCGGCAGGGCGCCGACACCGCGCGCCCGGTCCCGGCCGGGCCGCTGGCGCTGTCGGTGGTGGCTTTGGTGAGTTTGGCGGTTTCCGGGTATCTCGGGGGCAAGCTCGCTTATCGGTACGGCGTCCGTGTCGCCGACGAGGCCGCCCAGGCAGACGGCTTCACACGCTGAATCCCTTCCCAATATCAGGAGGTACACCATGGGCATCGCCGCACTGATCTTCTGGTTGCTCACCGCGGGCGGCGGGTTCTTCCTGCTCGGCACCTGGATCGCCAAGGGCGGCACCCGCCAGCCGAATTCGACCCAGCTGCCTGCCCCGGTGCTGTTCGGTCACTTCTTGCTCGCGGTCGCCGGACTGATCGTCTGGATCGTGTACCTCGTCGTCGACAGCACGGCGCTGGCTTGGATCGCGTTCGTGCTGCTGATCCCGGTCGCGCTGCTCGGATTCACGATGCTGCTGCGCTGGATCCCCATTTACCAGGGGCGTTCCACGGGAACGGCCGAGCCTCCCGAAAGGCACTTTCCCGTGGCCGTCGTCGCCGCTCACGGTGTATTCGCTGTGACAACCGTCGTGCTGGTGTTTCTGACCGCCCTCGGCGTCGGCGACTGACCCCTTCGGCGCGGACCACCGTCACCCGGTGGCGGTGGTCCGCTGCTGCGGGGCCATCCGGTCATTCCGTGCAGCAAAGTTCCGGACGTCCACCAGCCGACGGGCGCGCCGCCGGCGGTGGACCGTTCCGCCGGGCCGTCAGATCTTGCGGATGACCGTGACGACCTTGCCCAGGATCTGGGCGTCGTTGCCGGGGATGGGCTCGAAGACCGGGTTGTGCGGCATCAGCCAGACGTCCTTGCCGGTGCGCTTGAAGGTCTTCACCGTGGCCTCGCCCTCGATCATCGCCGCGACGATGTCGCCGTTCTCGGCGACGTTCTGCTGCCGCACGACCACCCAGTCGCCGTCGCAGATCGCCGCGTCGATCATGGACTGGCCGACGACCTTCAGCAGGAACAGCGAACCGTCGCCGACCAGCTCGCGCGGCAGTGGGAAGACGTCCTCAACGGCCTGCTCGGCCAGGATCGGGCCACCGGCGGCGATGCGCCCGAGCACCGGCACGAAGGTGGGAACCGGGCGTTCGACGTCGACGGTGATCTCACCGTCGTCGACCGCGGCGACCGGCAGGCTGGTCACCGACCGCACCACCTCGTCCAGGCCGCGTACATCGACCGCGCGCGGCCGATTCGGGTCGCGGCGCAGATAGCCCTTGCGCTCCAGGGCGCGCAGCTGGTGGGCGACCGAGGAGGTGGACGTGAGGCCGACGGCGTCACCGATCTCCCGGATGCTCGGCGGGTAGCCGCGCTCGCTCACCGAGGTGCGGATCACCTCGAGCACTTTGCGCTGACGCACGGTGAGATCCGCCCCGCTACCCGCCGCGTCGGCGCCGCTGTCGGTCTCGTCGCCCGTGTCGTCCGTCTGCCTCACCGCAACCGCCCTTTCCTGCTGTGCCAGGCCGGTCCGCGCCCGGCGTGTGTCTTCATGGCCTGTCGTGTCTTCGGTTCTTCGAATCTAGTCCGGTCGCGCCGCTGGATCAAACATCTGTTCGAGGTATGTCGGGTGTCGGGGCTGACTTTGTCGCCGGCGCGTGGTAGAAATCGAACACCAGTTCTTCGAACACATGAGCGAATTCGCTGTGGAACCTGTGTTCGAACGGCTCGAACGGCCACGGAGCACCCACTACGGAGGTTTGTCCGATGAGCACTGTGATCAGCCATGTCACCCCTTCCGCCGGCGCGGCGGAAGCCGATGGCGAGCACCGCGTCGCCGATCCCGCCCCGGCGCAGGACGATCTCGGGTACGAGACCGCTCGGCGGCTGCTGTGCGGCGGCGCGCGTCCGCGAACGCTGACGCCCGCCCACCGATCCGCGGTCGATCGGCGTCCGCCCGGCGCGCGCCCCGGCGCGGGCATGGTCGATTACGGCCGGGGCCCGGGCACTTTCGCGCGGCGGCGTCTCCGTGGCGATCATCCGATGCGTCGGGTCGAGCAGGCGCAGATCGGGTTCGCCGCCCTCGCCGTCGCCGCGCTGCTCACCGCGGCGATGGTGGTCGGGCTGATCGCGTTGGCGCATGTGCGGGCGGGTGAGTGGGGCGGCGGGTCCGGCCGGTCGGCGCCTGCGGTGGTGGATGGTCCGAGTGTGCCGGGCAGCGGCGATTCGCGGTGAGCGCAAAGGAATCCGGCCATCGTGGGCGGCCGGATTTGTGGATCGGCAAACTAGAACGTGTTGCTACCGTGCTGAAAACGTGATCCGGGCAACACCGCCCGAACGAGGTCGGGACCTTTCAGCACATGACACTCCTCACCGCGGGCCGCGTCTTCTCCCGCATGGCCGCATTGTCCCTTTGCCTGGTCGTCGGGCTCGCCGCGGCAGCGGTCGCCAGGGCCGAGCCCGCCTATGCGGCATATTTGGACCTCCCCTCCGTCAACGACGACGGCGCGGGGCCGGGCGGACTGAATCCGGTGCTGCCGCTGGACGAATCCGCCCTGGCGGAGGCATTGCGGCAGGCACGGGCCGACGCAGTGCCGCCGCGCCGGTACGCGACTCTGCTGCACCAGTACTGGCTGGTGATCGCCACCCGCAACGCCGACATCGACTTGGCCGCATGGGATCCGGGTCGTGGCCCGCGCGCGAACGAACGCACCTTCAATCAGGTGTACGTCAACTACCTGCGGCTGGCCACGCAGCACCCGGAGTTCTACTGGGCGGGCCTCGCCGGGATCGCGGGCGGATCGTTCGCCTCCGGCTTCTTCGACATGAGCGATGCGGGCGTCGTCCTCGACGTGCCCGGCGTCCACCAGCTCGGTGACGCGGTCGCCGACCTTCTGCGCGCCACCCCACCGGAATTGGCGCGTGCGCTGCCGGAGGACATCCGGCTGCTCGCCACCGAAGGTTCCCGCCTGACCGCGGCGGACGTCGCCTGGTACCAGACGCGCCTGATGATCATGCAGAAGCACATCTTCACGGATCTGGTGCCGATGCACGAGTCCTACGTCGCATACGGCATGCGCGGCATCGAGGAGATGTACGCGGCCGGTGTGCTCGACGAGGACATCCACACCGCATGGCGGTCGGTCGCCTCCGGCACTCGGGACGGCTATGTCGACGCGCTGGTCCGGATGACCGACCGGGAGCAGAACCGCGTGGTGGCCGACCAGTGGGACGAGACGTCGGCGGGCCGTGCCCCGATCGGCCGCGTGCTCACCTACGTCAGCACCGTCGCGGGCAAACCCGCTGTCCCCGGCGTTCGCGCGCCAGGCGTGTTCGCCCCGACGGTGGTCGGCGCGGACATCGGCGGCCGCAGCGTCGCGCTGCGTGTCCCGTTGCCCGGCTTCAACTGGGCCGACCGCGACGCCCGATGGAACTACATCACCGGCGACCTCGTGCCCCGCCACATCGATATGGAGTCCGATCCCGTCTCGGCGGGCGCCGTCCTCGGCGAAGCGTTCTGGGGCAAGCTCGCCCGCGGTCGCCTGGCCGCCAGGTTGCCCGACCTGCTCGCCGACCTCACCGCGCACTGGCAGATCTCCGGGTGACCGAGCCCCGCCCGTAGCCGGGTGAGTGCGACAAACCGGAAACTCGGACGGGTATCCTCGAAGTGTTATGCAGGTGTTCCGCGTGTCGCACGAGGGATGCCTGGTGCCGGGGTATAGACCTCTGTACACGGGCTCGCCGGGCCGATCGCCGCGATCGGCGCCCGGTCCGGACGCGAGCACGCGCATCGACGAAGGATTTCTCGGATGCATTGCCCGTACTGCCGACACCCCGACTCCCGGGTGGTGGACTCGCGCGAGGCCGACGAAGGCGCGGCCATCCGCCGCCGTCGCGCCTGCCCGCAATGTGGGCGGCGGTTCACCACGGTGGAGACGGCCATCCTGTCGGTGGTCAAGCGCAGCGGCGTCACCGAGCCGTTCAGCCGCGAGAAGGTCATCCGGGGTGTGCGCCGGGCCTGCCAAGGCCGTGAGGTCGACGACGACGCGCTGAACCTGCTCGCCCAGCAGGTGGAGGACGCGGTGCGGGCGAAAGGCTCGCCCGAGGTGCCCAGTCACGAGGTGGGTCTCGCGATCCTCGGTCCGCTGCGTGATCTGGACGAAGTGGCCTACCTGCGCTTCGCTTCGGTCTACCGGTCGTTCACCTCCGCCGAGGACTTCGAACGCGAGATCAGGGAGATGCGCAGGGCCCGCGCCGAAGCGTTGTCGGCCGCCGACTGACTCAGCGCCGGACGGCGGCGATCGCCTTCTCGATCCGCTTGGCCGACACCGGGAACGGCGTGCCGAGTTTCTGCGCGAACAGGCTGACGCGGAATTCCTCGATCATCCACCAGATCTCGGTGACCGCGGGCGCATGCCTTCGGGTCTCCGGTAGCGACGCGACCAGGCGGTCGTAGGCGGCCAGCGCCCGATCGAGTTCGGCCATGCCCTGCCGATCGCGCACGGCGGAGCCGGGCAGCGCCTCCAAACGTGCCACCGCGGCTTGGAGGTAGCGGGGCAGCTCACGCAGTCGGGCCGCGCCCGTCTCGGAGACGAAGCCGCGGAACACCAGATTGTCGAGCTGATGACGGACGTCATCGGCGATATCGCGCTCGCTCGTTCGTTCCAGCGCCGCGGAGACTTGGTGCGCCCCGGCGAGAATCGGTACCACCAGGCGCACGAAACGCCCTACGGTGGCGGCGAACTCGGGCCGGATCCGGGCGACGAGCGCGTCGAACTCCGCAGGGCTGTGTACCGGGCCGCCCGCGGCCGCGAGCAGTTCGTCGGCGGCGGCGGCGCGGCAGTCCTCGAGCAGCGCTTCCAGTGAGCCGTACGGATTCTGGCTCAGGGCCAAGCGGTCCGCGGGCGAAAGCCCAGCGGTGGCGGAGCGGACCGAGGTGGGCAGCGCGTGCAGCAACAGCGATCTGGTGCCCAGGCGCATGGCGGCGGCCTGCTCCGCGGGGGAGCTGAGCACCCGAACCGCCACGCCGTCCCCTTCGGCGACGAGCGCCGGGTATCCGGTGACGGTCTGGCCCGCGACCTCGCGGCGCACCGTCGGCGTGATGGTGCCGAGCGATTCGGAAGTCCACACCGTGGCAGGCGGACGTTCCGCACCCGCGGTGGCGCGGGCGACCGAAGCGGAAACCTGCTCGGCCAGTTGTGCTTTCAGCGCGGTGAGGCTCTTGCCGCGCGCGAGCGTCGCGCCGTCGTCGCCGATGGCGGCGAAGGTCATCCGCAGATGATCGGGCAGTGCCGAGACGTCGAAGTCGGTGGGGGCGATGGAAACCGAGCCGAGCCGGGACAACTCGCGCGCCAGCCCGGCGCGCAGCGGCTCCGCGCGCGGGGTGAGCGCCGCGAGGGCGGCGGCCGCGAAATCCGGAGCGGGAACAACGCTGCGCCGCAGCGTCTTCGGCAAGGTCTTGATCAACGCGGCGGCCAGTTCGTCGCGCATGCCCGGCACCAGCCAATCGAAACCGACGGCGCGGACGTGGGCGAGCTGTTCCACCGGGATCCGGACGGTCACGCCGTCGTCCTCGTTGCCCGGCTCGAACTGGTAGGAGAGCGGGAAACTGAGTTCGCCCTGACGCCAGGAGTCGGGGAAGGCCGCCGGGTCCAGCGTGGCCGCGCCCTCGTTGACCACGGTGGAGGTGGAGAAGTCGAGCCGCGCCGGGTCTTCCCGGCGTGCGGTGCGCCACCAGCTGTCGAAGTGCCGCACCGAGACGATGTCGGCGGGCAGGCGCTTGTCGTAGAACTCGAACAGCACCTCGTCGTCGACCAGGATGTCGCGGCGGCGGGCGCGGTGCTCCAGGTCGGCGACGTCGTCGAGCAGCGCGCGATTGCGATGGAAGAACTCGTGCCGGGTCTGCCACTCGCCCTGCACCAGGGCATGGCGGATGAACAACTCGCGCGACAGCTCGGGGTCGATGCGTCCGTAGTCGACCGGCCTGCCGGTGACCAGCGGGATCCCGTACAGCGTCACCCGTTCGTAGGCGCGCGCCGAGCCCCGCTTGGCCGACCAGTGCGGTTCGGAGTAGGTGCGCTTGACGAGGTCGCCCGCCAGCCGCTCGGCCCACTCCGGCTCGATCTTCGCGGCCATCCGTCCCCACAGCCGTGAGGTCTCGACCAGTTCGGCGGCCATCACCCAGCGGGGTGGCTTCTTGGCCAGCGACGAACCGGGGAAGATCATGAACTTGGCATTGCGGGCGCCGAGGAATTCCCTGGTCTCCGCCTCGCGGACGCCGATGTGCGACAGCATGCCCGCCAGCAGTGCCTGATGGATGGCCGTGGCGTCCCAGGGCAGTCCGTCGCTGTCATCGGCAGCCGTGGCGGCGGTGGACCGGTCGCGTCCTGGACCGGGGCGACCGTCGCGCGTCCCCCGGCGGGCTCTGTTGCCGGACTTGCGAGCCGGTGTGGCCGCTTCGGCTGGGGGCCGCTCACCGTCCTCCGAGCCCTCCGGCCGCGTGGACCAGCCCAGGCCCCTGGTGATGGTGCGCAGTTGTCCGTGCAGGTCCTGCCACTCCCTGATCCGCAGGTAGTGCAGGAACTCCTCCCGGCACAGGCGCCGGAACTGGTTGGACGACAACGATTTGCGTTGTCCGCCGAGATAGTCCCACAGGCGCAGGTAGGCCAGGAAATCGGAGCCTTCGACGGTGAAGCGCGCGTGTTTGGCGTCGGCTGCCTGCTGCTGCTCGGCGGGGCGCTCCCGGACGTCCTGGATCGACAGCGCCGCGACGATCACCAGCACGTCGGCCAGGCAGCCGGTGCGCTGCGCTTCCACCAGCATCCGGGCCATGCGGGGATCGACCGGCAGCTGGGCCATATCGCGGCCGATCGGCGTCAGCGACAGCGTGCCGTCGGCCTTGGTCGCGCCGTCCCGGCGCGCGAGGGCGCCGAGTTCCTCCAGCAGGGCGATGCCGTCACGGATGGCGCGGCGGTCGGGCGCCTCGACGAACGGGAAGTTCTCGATGTCACCGAGGCCGAGCGCGGTCATCTGCAGGATGACCGCGGCCAGGTTGGTGCGCAGGATCTCCGGATCGGTGAACGCGGGCCTGGATTCGAAGTCCTCTTCCGAGTACAGCCGGATGCAGATGCCGTCGGCGACGCGACCGCAACGCCCGGAGCGCTGCCGCGCGGAGGCTTGGGACACCGGTTCGATCGGCAACCGCTGCACCTTGGTCCGCATGGAATAGCGGGAGATCCGCGCGGTGCCGGGATCGACGACGTACCGGATGCCGGGCACGGTGAGCGAGGTCTCCGCGACGTTCGTCGCGAGCACCACCCTGCGTCCGGTGTGCGGGGCGAACACGCGGTGCTGCTCGGCGGTGGACAGCCGGGCGTACAGCGGGAGGATCTCGGTGCGGGGCAGCTTCAGATCGCGCAGCGCGTCGGCGGTGTCGCGGATCTCCCGTTCGCCGGACAGGAACACCAGCACGTCGCCGTCGCCCGCGGCGAACAACTCGGTCACCGCGTCGCCGATGGCGTCCACCGGGTCCCGGTCGACGACACGGGTGTCCTCGTCGTCCTCGTCTTCGGCGGTGTTCGGCAGCTCCAGCGCGAGCGGCCGGTAGCGGATCTCCACCGGGTACGAGCGCCCCGACACTTCCACGATCGGTGCGGGCGTGCCGTGTTCGTCGGCGAAGTGCCGGGCGAACAGTTCGGGATCAATGGTCGCCGAGGTGATGATCACCTTGAGGTCGGGCCTGCGCGGCAACAGCTGCTTCAGGTAGCCGAGCAGGAAGTCGATGTTGAGACTGCGTTCGTGCGCCTCGTCGATGATGATCGTGTCGTAGCGGCGCAGCAGCCGGTCACGCTGGATCTCGGCGAGCAGGATGCCGTCGGTCATCAGCTTGACCAGGGTGTGCTCGGAGGCGTGGTCGGTGAACCGCACGGTGTAGCCGACGACGTCGCCGAGTTCGGTGCCCAATTCCTCGGCGATGCGCTCGGCCACGGTGCGCGCGGCCAGCCTGCGCGGCTGGGTGTGCCCGATGGTGCCGCGGATGCCGCGGCCGAGTTCGAGGCAGATCTTCGGGATCTGGGTGGTCTTGCCGGAGCCGGTCTCGCCCGCGACGATGACCACCTGGTGCTCGGCGATGGCCGCGGCGATGTCCTCGCGGCGGGCGGTGACCGGAAGCTGCTCCGGGTAGCGAATCTCCGGCACCGCGGCGCGGCGCGCTTCGACGCGCAGTTCGGCCGCCGCGATCTCCGCCTCGACCTCACTCAGATCGCCGCCGCGTGCTTTGTCGAGCCTGCGCCGCAACCGGTGTTCGTCGCGAAGGGAGAGATTCGCCAGGCGGGTGCGAAGGTCGCGGAGATCGGTGGCGGCTGTCCTGGTCATTGCATCGACCAGCCTAGCGAAATCCGCCAGCGGATTTTTCCACCAGGCGGCGCGGCCGGTATCCGGACGGAACTCGGAGGTTCGCCGCCGTCCCGGTGCCACATCGGGGAATGCGCTGGTCGACGCGGGTGCGCGCCAGGCCTTCGCCCGGTTCGCGCTGGAGGTATGGACCCCGGCCGGGGAACCGGCAAAGGTGGAGACATGAGCGCGCTATGGCATGGCTTCGCCGACATGGGCGCCGTCGAGCGGGACGGAGCGTTCGTCGTCGCCCGCGGAGACGGCGTGTACGTCTTCGATCGGGCGGGCAACCGCTACCTGGACGCGACCGCGGGCCTGTGGTTCGCCAACGTGGGCCACGGGCGCGGCGAGATCGCCGACGCGGTGGCCGTCCAGCTGCGCACGATCGCGCACTACTCCAATTTCGGCGACATCACCGAGCCGGCCACCCAGGAACTCGCCGAGCGGCTCGCCGGGCTCGCGCCGGTGCCAGGGAGCAAGATCTTCTTCACCTCGGGCGGCTCGGACTCCGTCGACACCGCGACCAAGCTCGCCCGCCGCTACTGGCACGAAGTCGGGCAGCCGGGCAAGACCATCGTGGTCGGGCGGCGGATGGCCTATCACGGCATGCACGTGGGCGGCACCGCGCTCGGTGGCCTGCCCGGGAACTCGGAGGGCTACGGCGAGCTGATGCCCGCGGCGCGAACCATCGAATGGGACGACGCGAAAGCACTGCTCGTCCTGATCGAGGAGGTCGGCGCCGAGCGGATCGCCGCGTTGTTCTGCGAACCGGTCATCGGCGCGGGCGGCGTGTATCCGCCGCCGGCGGGCTACCTCGCCGAGGTGCGCCGGATCTGCCGCGACCACGACATCCTGTTCGTCGCCGACGAAGTGGTCACCGGTTTCGGCCGCATCGGCGGAGCGTGGTTCGCCTCATCCCGTCTCGGGCTCGAGCCCGACCTGATGACCACCGCGAAGGGACTGACCTCGGGATACCTCCCGATGGGGGCGGTCTTCGCCGCCCCGCGCGTCGCGGAGCCGTTCTTCGCCGGCGGCGTCTGGTGGCGGCACGGCTACACCTACGGCGGCCACGCGGGCGCTGCGGCCGCCGCATTGGCGAATCTCGACATCATCGAGCGGGAAGACCTGCTCGCGGCCGCTCTGCGCCTGGAATCCAGCCTGCGCGACCAGCTGTCGGTGCTCGCCGACCACCCCAGGGTCGCCGAGGTGCGCAGCGGATTCGGCGCCGTCGCGGCCGTCCAGCTCGCCGATCCCGCGGAAGGACCGCGCCTGGTCGAGACGTTGCGCGCGCACGGCATCTCCGGTCGCGCCGCCGGCCAGGGCGCCATGCAGATCTCCCCGGCCTTCGTCATGAGCGACGAGCAGGTCGCGGAACTCGTCGACGGATTCACCCGCGCGTTGGACGAGGCCTGAGGTCACCGGGCGGGTGAGCGAACGGTGTGCACCGACCCGACGTCACAAGGCGCGGGTCAGGAAGACACTGTGCGGGTCATGGCGGTAGGCGCCGAACGGCGCGCAGCAGACGAAGCCGTGGGCGGCATAGAGCCGGCGTGCGGGCCGGAAGAAATCACCGGCGCCCGTTTCCAGGCTGAGGCGGCGGTAGCCGCGTTCGGTGGCCTCGGCGAGCACATGGCGCAGCAGGGCGGAGGCGACACCGCGGCGCATCCCGCGAGGCCCGCACCCTCCCACGCGGTCCAGAACGTGATCCCGGGACGGCGCAGCGCCGCCAGGTCCAACGCGTGCATGCTCTGCGCGGGCGAGTGCGCGGCCATCTCGGCGAGATGCTCGGTGAGCAGTGCCGCGATCTCGGGGCCGGTCAGGTCGTCGACGACGATGCGCAGACCGCCGCGCTCGATCTCGGTGGCGCGGTGCTCGGCGTGGTCGGACATCACTCCATCATGGCGGCCCGCTCGGCGACGCTCGCACTTCCGCCGGGCTCGGACTCGCCGGGGCCGACCTGACTGCTCCTCCGGCGGCCTCGAACCGACCGAACGGCGCGGGGAGCCGACTTCCGGCGATACGGCCGAGGACGCCGGGGGATCGCCGAATCCGACGGCGCTCGCAGGAAGGCCACTGTCCGGCACCGGAATTCGTCGGATTCGGACAGGCGGCTATCCGGCTCGCCGCCCGGTTCGCTCGGAATCATCGTCGTAGTAGGCGCATCCACGACGTTCGGCTCGTCGGAGTTGCCGCCCAGAGGTCTGAAAAGGGCACCCTCACCGCTCCGGGATGCGAGCATGGAAGCGCGACGACCGTGGTCGCCGTGCTGAGAGGTGGTGGGGTGTGGCGCAGTTCGTGCAGGAGTATGCCGTATTGCGATGGATGGTGGTGGCGGCGTTCGTGATCGCCGCCGGGATCGTGCTGTCGCGGGTGGCGGCGGCCGCGACACCGTCGGCCGGGTGTGTCGCGCAAACGCGTCCACCGGAGGACACTTCGGGCGGGCACGCCGAATCCGACGCGGCGCACTTGGTGATGTGCCTGGTCATGCTCGGCATGCTGGTGTTTCCCTCGGGCGCGAGCCCGCACGCGGTGCGCGGCGTGCTCACCGCGATGGCCGTGGTCTTCGCCGGACTGCTGACCATCCGTGCCGCCGAGCACGCCGCCCAGGGGCGGCCACTGCCGATCGACCGGCTTGTGCCGCTGGGCTACCACATCGTCACCACCGCGGCGATGCTCTACGCGATGTCCGGCCACACGGCCTCCGGCCATGCGGGCGGTCCGGCCACCGGACCCGCTCTGGGCCTCGCCGTACTGTTCCTGCTCGACGCGCTGGTGGTGACCTTCGCCGCCTGCACCGGCGGGACGCCCGCGCGGGCGCCGGGGCCGGTGCGGCTGCTGGTGCGTTCCGGCGGCTGCGTCGCCGCCCTCACCGGTCCCGCCAAACCGTGGGCGGCGGTGCCGCATGTGGTGATGGACGCGGGTACGGCCTACATGCTCGTGGCCGTGATCATTCGGTGACCGTGACCAATCCGGTTTCCCCCGCATACCGAACCCCTGTGCATGCAGGCACGGGATTCGGCCATGAGCAACGAACACGGTTCTGCTTCACCCCATCGCTCCGGCGGTCCGGCGCGTGCGCGAGAGGGAACCGATGACCCGGTGCTCGCGCGCCCGCTGCCGACCGGTTACGACCGAGCGCAGGCCACCCGCGCGAGCCGTGAACTCGCGGCGCTGCTCGCCGGCACCGGTGCGGGCGATCGCGGCGCGTTCACCGAGTTCTATCAGTTGACCAGTCCTCGGGTGTTCGGGCTCACGGTGCGGGTCCTGCGCAGTCACGCCGCCGCCGAGGAGGTGACCCAGGAGGTCTACCTCCAGGTGTGGTCGATGGCCGATCGCTACGATCCCACGCTGGCCAGTCCGGTCGGCTGGCTGATGATGCTCGCCCACCGCCGGGCGGTGGACCGGGTGCGCGCGGAGAGTTCGGCCAGCAGCCGGGACCTGGTCTACGCGCACGAGCAGCTCGGGCGCGCCCACGACGTCGTCGCCGAATCGGTTACCCAGCGCATCGAGGAGCAACAGGTGGCCGGTTGCCTGGAGATGCTGACGCCTACCCAGCGCGAAGCGATCACGCTGGCCTATTACGGCGGGTGGACCTACCGAGAGGTCGCCGATCATCTCTCGGTGCCGCTGCCCACGATCAAGACCCGCATCCGCGACGGGCTGAAAAGATTGGAGAAGTGTTTGTCCGGGGAAGGCACCGATGGTTGACACCTCGCCGCGCTCGCAGGCGGATCTCATCGACCTCGCCTACCCCTGCGCGTTGGACGCGGTCGCCGACATCGAGCGCAGGCACATCGATGCCCGCTTGGCGGCTGCCGACCCGCAGGTGCGGCAGGCGTTCTCCGACACCGTCTGGCAGGTCCGCGACGTGATGGGGCGGCTGGCCGTGCTCGACGAACTCGCGCCGCCGCCCGAGCTGGAACGCCGCATCCTGGACGCGCTGCCCGACGAGCACGCCGAGCGGTCGGCCACGCGGATGTCGCCGTGGCGGCGGCGGTTGCGCTGGGCGGTGCCGATCGCGGCCGCGGCGTGCCTGGGGATCGGCGGCATCGTGGTGACGGCGGAGCTCATCGATACCCCGTCGGAGCCGGCCGCCGCCGACCAGGTGCACGGGCGGACGGTGAACGGATCGTTCGCCGGGGGCGGTCTGCTCGTCGTGGACGCCTCGCCCGAATCGGGACGCGCGGTCGTCGTCTTCGATCAGGTCGCTCCGCCGCCGGTCGGCCAGGTGTATCAGGTGTGGCTGGTCGGTCCGGACGGACAACCACGCTCGGCGGGATTGCTCAGCGACGTGCCGTCGATCGAGCGACCGTTCGTCACCGGTTTCCGATCGGGCGAAGTGCTCGCGGTGAGCGTCGAGCCGGACGGCGGTTCGGACGCGCCGAGCGGCGATCCGCTCGTGGGCGTCACCCTGCCCTGAGCGTCAGATGTCCACCGGCTGGTCGGCGACGACCCGGCCGCCCAGATGCACCCACCCGTCGGAGTCCCATCGGGTGAACAATTGCGAGCCTTTGCCCTGGGTGATGACCAGCCCTTTGCGCAGCAACGCCGTCAACGCCACGGCCGCCGCTCCGGTGGCCTCGTCCTCGGTGATGCCCATGGTCGGCGCGAACATGCGCGATCGCAGGGCGGCGCGATGCTCGTCGGTCCACGCCCACAGGTAGTGCGGGCCGCCGGGGAACTCGTCCGGACGCAGGGCGGCCAGCTCGTCGGCGTCCTCGAGTTGATGGAAGGTGAACGTGGGCGCCCACTCGCCGCGAGCGGTGATCCAGGTCAATCCCTCGGTGAGCTCCACGGCCACCGGGCCCGCGGGCACATCCAGCGTGCGCACCGGGACCCCTTGCGACGCGAACCACCACGCGGTGCCCACCGAGGGGTGTCCCGCGAAGGGGAGTTCGACCGTGGGGGTGTAGATCCGCACCGCGGCCGCGCCGTCCACCGGCTCCTCGACGACCACGGTCTCGCTGTATCCGGCTTTGGCGGCCAGCGCCTGCCGATCGGCCGCGGCCACGTCGGCGGCTCGCGCGATACCCAGCTCGTTGCCGAACCGTCCGGCGGCGTCGGTGAACACTCGCACGACATCAACCTGTGTGCTCATGGTCGCCGAGCCTACTCGGGTGTCGCGGTCGCGAGCTGTCGCCGGGACCACATCGGGAACGCGAAAGAGGCCCCCGTCGCAGGACAGGGGCCTCTTTCCCGGCGAAATCAGATCGCGGCCGCGCTGAGTGCCTCGGTCGACTGAACTGCCTGGCCGACACCGGCCACGATGGCGGCGGCGCGCAGCGATTCGAAGATCACTTCGCGGGACACGCCCGCTTCGCGCAGTGTGTGCTCGTGCGCCTCGAGGCAGTGGGCGCAGCCGTTGATCGAGGAGACCGCGAACGACCACAGCTCGAAGTCCGCCTTGTCGACGCCCGGCGTGCCGATGATCTGCATGCGCAGCCCGGCCCGCAGGTCGTCGTAGCGACCGCCGAGGAATGCCTTGCCCCGGTAGAACACGTTGTTCATGCCCATGATCGAGGCGGCGCCGAGCGCGGCGTTGTACGCCTCCGCCGACAGCACGTCGGCGGCTTCCTCGGCGATCTCGCGCAGCGTGGTCGTCGACCGGGTCGCGGCCGCCGACGCGAGCAGGGTGCCCCACAGCTGCTGTTCGTTCAGCACCGTGGTGCGCGCGATGGATGACAAGTTGAGCTTGAGGTCCTTGGCGTACTCGGGAAGGGAGTTCTTCAGGTTCTCAATGCTCATTCGGCGATTCCTCTACTCGAAGCGGTCCCTGCGGGGACCAGGTCGGTTCTAGATGGTGTGGGGTGGGTGTATCCGAAGGCTCGGAGACGCCGGGGATTTCAGACGCTGGCGGCCAGGAGCTCGCCCGCGTCGATGGTGGGGTCGCCCTTCTTCCAGTTGCAGGCGCACAGCTCGTCGGACTGCAGGGCGTCGAGCACGCGCAGCACCTCGTCGACGTTGCGGCCCACCGAACCCGCGGTGACGGAGACGAACTGGATCTCGTTGTTCGGGTCGATGATGAAGGTGGCGCGGTCGGCGACGCCGTCGGCGTTCAGAACGCCGGTGGCCGTGGCCAGTTCGCGCTTGAGGTCCGAAAGCATGGGGAAGGGGAGGGTCTTGAGGTCCTCGTGCTGCGCGCGCCACTGGAAGTGCACGAACTCGTTGTCCACCGACGCGCCGAGCACGACGGCGTCCCGGTCTTCGAATTCGTCGTTGAGCTTGCCGAACGCGGCGATCTCCGTCGGGCACACGAAGGTGAAGTCCTTCGGCCAGAAGAAGACGATCCGCCACTTGCCCGCGTGATCGTCGCTGGTGATCCGGGTGAAGTAGTCGTCGGGCTGCTGAGCGTCGACCTTCGACAGGTCACCGCCGATGACCGCGGTGAGGTTGTATGCCGGGAATTGGTCGCCGATGGTCAGCAGGGCCATGCTCATCTCCTCGTCATTTGTTTGCCAACTGTGTTCTGCGGTATTGCGGGACCGTTGCGGCCGGAAGAGCCACCGACTCGGACCCAGCACTCACACCGCCGGTGAAAAGCTCATGGGCGATCTTGCCCAAGGGGCGGTAAAAGGTAAAGGTGATCAGTCGCACTACACTGATAGGTGTGACTGATCAGACTTATCAGCCCACCCTGTCACAGCTGCGTGCGTTCGTGGCGATCGCGGAATATCGCCATTTCGGCACCGCGGCTGCGCGGCTCGGTGTGAGTCAGCCCACGCTATCGCAGGCGCTCGCCGCCCTGGAACACGGGCTCGGGCTTCAGCTGATCGAACGCAGCACCCGGCGCGTGCTGGTGACCGCGGCGGGGATGCGGTTGCTGCCCAAGGCAATGGCCACGCTGGAGGCCGCGGACCGTTTCGTCGCCTCGGCCACCGGCGACGGGCTCGGCGGCACGCTGCGGATGGGCATCATCCCGACGGTCGCCCCGTATGTGCTGCCCGGGTTGCTGCCGGAGCTGCGCAAGCGGCTGCCCGAGCTGCGACCGCAGATCATCGAGGACCAGACCGCCCGTCTGCTGGACGGGCTGCGCACCGGCGTGCTGGACGTCGCCCTGCTCGCGGTGCCGACCGAGATGCCGGGCCTGGTCGAGATCCCTTTGTACTCGGAGGAATTCGTGCTGGTCACCCCGCGCGGCCACGAACTGGCCGGGCGCGGCGACCTCGCGGCGTCGGTACTGGACGCCCAGCCGCTGCTGCTGCTCGATGAGGGGCACTGCCTGCGCGATCAGACCTTGGAGGCATGCCGTTCGGCCGACGTGCATCCGGCCGCCGTCGGCGACACCAGGGCCGCGTCCCTGTCCACCGTGGTCCAGTGTGTGGCGGGCGGGCTCGGCGTCACGCTGATCCCGCAGATGGCCGTCGCCACGGAGACCGCCCGCGCCACGCTGGACGTGGCGCACTTCTCCGCGCCCGCCCCCGGCCGCACCATCGGCTTGGTCTTTCGCGCGTCCAGCGCCCGCGCCGACGACTACGAATACCTGGCCGCCATCATTCGTGCCCAGCGGCCGATGTAGCGGTGCGGGGAGCACGGGACCGCGACGAGAGGGGAGGCGAATTGGCATCAGCGGCGCTGGGAGCGGGGCGACTGGCCCGCCTGTTCGGGCCGGATCACGCGCTGTTCGTCTACGGAACGCTGCAATTTCCCGAAGTGCTGACGGCGCTGCTCGGGCGGGTGCCGTCGCTCGAACCAGCCGAGCTGACCGGCTGGCGCGCTGCCACGCTGCCGCGGCGGCTGTATCCGGGACTGGTCTCCGCGGCGCACGGGCGCGCCCGCGGCGCCGTGCTGAGCGGCCTCACCGCGACGGAGTGGGCCATCCTCGACGCGTTCGAAGACGACGAGTACGACCTGCGCCGGGTGCGCGTCGATGGCCGGAAGGTGCCGGTGTGGACCTACGTCTGGACGGTGGCGGCCGACCCGGCGGACTGGGAGCGGGACCGCTTCGCCGCCGAGCATCTCGCGGGTTTCACCGCCCGGTCAGCCCGGTGGCGGCAGGAGCCTGCGAGCTTCTTCGATACGGCCGGACCCGGGTGGTCGGACCCTGGAGCATGACGCACAGCTGTTGCAATTCCAAGACGACCGGTCGTATATTAAGCGCATGGCGCGACCGCGACGCAGCGAGGACACCCGGCGACTTCTGGTCGAAGAAGGGGCCGCCGGGTTCCTGACGAACGGCTATCACGGCACCGGGATCAAACAGATCCTGGACAAGGTGGGTGTGCCGAAGGGCTCGTTCTACAACTACTTCGACAGCAAGGAGAGCTTCGGCCGCGCCATCATCGAGCATCACTCCGTGTGCGTGCAGCGAAATCTCACCGAGGCGTTCGGTTCGGCGCCGGACCCGGTGAGCGGATTGCTGGCATTCTTCGGGCGGCTGATGGACGACTTCGTCGCGGCCGATTTCACCGGCGGTTGTCTCATCGCGAATCTCGGGGGCGAGCTGGAAGGCAGTGAGCTGCTGCGGGAATCGCTGTCGGCGGCGTGGCTGGCCTGGCGCGATCGCGTCGCCGAGCAACTCGCGCAGGGCCAGCGCCTCGGCATGATCCGTGCCGATATCGAGGCGGTCGAACTGGCCGATCTGCTGCTCGAATCCTGGGAAGGGGCGGTGATCAGGATGAAGATGGAGCGCACCCTCACGCCGCTGCGCAAGTGTCTCGATCGCCTGTTGGGCGACTATTTCCTGCCCTGAATCCGGGCGCAACGACTGTCCGGCGTCTTCGGCTGCCTGTTCCAAGACGACCGGTCGTATAGAAGAAGGGATGACTATGGCGAAGACCGTCATCGTGACCGGTTCCTCCAGCGGGATCGGGCGCGATATCGCGCGGGCGTTCGTGGCACGCGGCGACAACGTCGTGCTCAACGGCCGAGACGCGGACAAACTGACCCGGGTGGCCGCCGAACTCGGTGCGCCGGAGCAAGTGGCCGCGGTGCCGGGCGATATCGGCGCCGCGACCGGAGCGGCCTTGGTGCGCGTCGCGGTGGAGCGGTTCGGCGGTGTGGACGTGCTGGTCAACAACGCGGGCGTCTTCGGAGCCAAACCGTTCGTCGAGGTCACCGAGCAGGACCTGGACGTGTATCTGACCGGCAACCTCAAAGGCACCTACTTCACCACGCAGGCCGTGGTGCGGCAGTTTCTCACCCGAGCCGGCGGCGGCAGCATCGTGAACATCGGCACCGTGCTGATCGATCACGCCCTCGCCGGGTTGCCCGCCTCCGCGGCCTTGGTCAGCAAAGGCGGTATCCACGCGCTGACCACCGCTCTGGCCGCCGAACTCGCCGCCGACGGCATCCGGGTCAACGCGGTCGCGCCCGGCATCATCCGCACGCCGCTGTTCGGCGACGGCGACGAGCGGGCATCGGGCAGGCTCGCCCTGTTGAACCGCATCGGCGAAGTCGCCGAAACGACGGCCGCGGTGTTGTATCTCGCCGACGCGGCCTTCACCACCGGACACATCCTCCCCGTCGACGGCGGGTTCATCTCTGGAAGGGCGGCCTGAAATGCCTTACGTCAACATCAAAGTCACCGACGAAGGCGTGACCCGCGAGCAGAAGGCGCGCCTGATCAAGGGTGTCACGGATCTGCTGCACGACGTGCTCGGCAAATCGCCCGCGAGCACTTACGTCGTGATCGATGAAGTCGCGCTGTCGAACTGGGGCGTCGGCGGGGTCGACGTCGAACAGTGGCGCGAGCAGCAGCGGTCGTCGCCGTCCTGACCTACCGTGCCGTCATGACGACGGTCGCCGCGTGTCTCGCGACACCGCTGTAGCGAATGCGCCGGTCCCGGGATCCGGAGCCGGCGCATTCGGGCATCACTGGACCCGCAGCGCGTGCGGTTCGATGGCGCCGCGCACCAGCGCCCTGGCGTCGATGGTCTCGGGCTTGTAGGGCAGCCGGGCCAGGCGATCGGTCATCCCGCCCACCGGGTCGTCGATCCGGTCGACCAGGCCGAACAGGAACGACCATTCGTGCTCGTCGCTGCCGTAGTGCACCACGGTGCCGAACTGCTCGTGGAAACGCTGCCAGGACCGCTTCAGCGTCTCGTTGCGCCACATGGTCGCGCAGCCGGCCTGGGCGCACAGCACGCCGCCGGGTGCGAGCAGTGCACGACATCGCGACAGGAACTCCGCCTCGTAGAGGCGGTTGTGCTGCGCGTCCTCGACGCGCTCGTCCGGCAGATCGATCACGACGACGTCGTAGCGGGTGCCCGCGCGCTCGGCCTCGGCCAGGAAATCCCAGCCGTCGGCGTAGTGCACCTTGATCGGGCCCTCGCCCTTGACGGCGGCGGCCAGTTCGTCGCTGGTGTAGCCGTAGGGCAGGTGCTCGGCGCACAACTCGACCTCGAGCTGGTCGATGTCCACATGATCGACGAGGGTGGCGCCCGCGGCGACCGACATCTGGCTGGCCACGCCTTCGCCGGAGCCGATGATCAGCACCTTGTCCAGCTTCTCGGCCAGCACGAAGGCGGGCACCATCATCGCCTCGTGGTAGGTGAGCTGGGAGAACTCGGTGGACTGGCGGTCGTCGTCGGAGAACAGACTGATGCCCTGCTCGGTCCGCGCGATGACCATGTGCTGGAAGGGGGTGTTGGTGTCGACGATCACCTCGTGCAGATCCCAGATGCGGGTCAGGCCCGCCCCCACCGGCTCCTCGATCCGCTGACCGCCGTGTCCCCTGCGGATGACCTGCATGCGAACATCCTTGGGCGCCAACGCGTCTCGCAGTAGCTCGACCGCCTTGGAGGCGCCGGCGCCGATGCTGCCGCAGGTGAAGACGTCGACGAAGATGTCGCCGGACTCCGGATAAGTGTGAATCGAGGCGTGGGACTCCGACAACAGCGCGAGGACGGTCACCCCCTGCGGTTCGAACTTCTTGTGTACGACATCGCAGATGGTGACGCCCGCCGCGATCAGAGACTCACGCAACGCCGATTCGAGTCGTTCGAGATCGTCGCAGAGGGCTGCGTCGACACCACCGAACTCGGCCAGCACATGCCAACCGGTGAATTCCGCCGTCATGGGCAAACTCACTCTCGCTCAGCGCCCGAGACATGAACGGTCAAGGGCGGAAAACCATTGAAGGACACCGACGAATAACTCGCGGTATAGGCGCCGGTGTCGAGGATTCGAACGCGATCACCGGCTCGCAACGTGGTCGGTAGGAGGACTCGCGTGCGTTGATACAGTACATCGTCGCCGTCGCAGGTCGGACCGGCCACCACCGCCTCGTCGACGGGGTCGCCGTCCCGATCCGTGACGAACCGGTAGGCGATGTACTCGTTCTCGGTCTCGGCCATGCCGTTGTAGCGGCCGATGTCGAGATATACCCAGCGCCTGCCGTCCGGCGCGGTGCGGACGCCGACGACCTCGGCGTGAATCGTGCCCGCCGAACCGACCAGCGCCCGGCCCGGTTCGACGACCAATCCGGTGCTCCCGGAAAGGAATTCGGCCGCGGCGTGGTTGACCACCGCGGCGATCTCATCCAGCGCGGGCGCCGGGTCGGCGTAGGAGATCGGCAATCCGCCGCCGATGTTCACCGAGCCGACCGAGATGTCCTTGTCGGCCAGCGCCTCGGCGATCCGGCCCGCCTGTTCGATGCCGATCCGCCACGCGGTGGGGTCCAGTTGCTGCGAGCCGACGTGGAAGTACGGCCCTGCGACCACGAGGCCCAGATCCCTGGCCCGGACCAGCAGCCGGAACGCCTCGCCGGGACTGCAGCCGAACTTCGCGCCGAACGGGGTACGCGACTCCGGGGCCGAGGCGAGGAACCGGCACTCCACCTCCGAGCCCGGCGCGTGCTCGGCGATGCGCAGCAGGTCGTCCTCGGTGTCGAAGGCGAAACGGCGCACCCCGATGGCGTAGGCGCGGGCGATGTGCGCGGCCTTCTTGATCGGGTTGCCGTAGCACAGCCGCTCCGGCGCCACGCCCAGCCCGAGGCACAGGTCGATCTCACCGATGCTCGCGACGTCGAATTCCGCGCCTTCCTCGTCGAGCAGGCGCACGATCTCCGGCACGGGGCTCGCCTTCACGGCGAAACGGATCCTCGTCCGCGCGCCCGTGCCAGGGGACAGGGCGGCCTCGAGCGCGCGGTAATTCCGGCGGACCCGCTCGGGATGGATGACAAGGTACGGCGATTCGGGCATAGTTGATCTTTCGCTTCGGCAGCGGGGGAGAGAGTATCAGCGGCCTCTACCCAGAAACGAATCCGTCGAAACCTGGATTCGCCACCTGATCGCGCAACCCCGTCCTTCCGGTACGAAGAAGCCGCTGACCTGCGGGGACAGGGGGCCGGTACGCGGTGCGGGCTCAGCCGGCGGACACGGTGACGTCGTCGAAGACGACCTCGCCCGCGGCGTCGGACTCGGCGAGATCGACCACCGCGTCGATCGACCAGCCGTGGTCGCCCGCCGGGTCGTCCAGCACCTGCCGCACGTGCCAGAATCCGGGTCTTCGTTCCACTTGGAACAGTTGCGGGCCCCTCGCGTCGGGGCCCGTGCCGATGCGCTCGTATTCCGCGTAGTAGTCCGCGAGCGCTTCCGGCCAGTCCGGGCCGGGGCCGAGTCCGGCCAGCTCGTCCCAGCGCCGCAGCGCCGCCAGTTCGACCCGCCGGAACATCGCGTTGCGCACCATCACCCGGAAGGCGCGTTCGTTCGCCGAGATCGGGCGGACGGTCTCGGCGCCGAACGCGATCTGGTCGGCGTCGGTCTCCGCGCCCGGGTTGGTCAGTTGCTCCCACTCGTCGAGCAGGCTCGAATCGACTTGCCGCACAAGCTCGCCGAGCCACTCGGTGATGTCGTCGAGCTCCTCGGTGCGGGCCGACTCCGGCACGGTGCGCCGCAGCGCGCGATAGGCGTCGGCGAGGTAGCGCAGCACCACGCCCTCGGAGCGGGCCAGCTCGTAGAAGGAGATCAGCTCGGCGAAGGTCATGGCGCGCTCGATCATGTCGCGCACCACCGATTTCGGCGCGGGCGCGAACTCGGAGACCCAGGGATGACCGGCGCGGTAGGTCTCGTAGGCCGGTTCGATCAGCTCGGCCAGCGGCTTGGGCCAGGTCACCTCTTCGAGCAGCTCCATGCGCTCGTCGTAGTCGATGCCGTCGGCCTTCATCTCGGCGATCGCCTCGCCGCGCGCCTTGTGCTGCTGGGCCATCAGCAGCTGGCGCGGATCCTCCAGCGTGGATTCGATGAGCGACACCACGTCGAGGGTATAACTCGGGGACTGTTTGTCCAGCAGGTCCAGCGCGGCCAGTGCGAACGGCGACAGCGGCTGGTCGAGGGCGAAGTCGCGCTGCAGGTCGACGGTGAGGCGGGCGCGACGGCCCTGCGTGTCGGGTTCCGGCAGTTGCTGCACCACCCCCGCATCACGCAGCGCGCGATACAGCCGGATGGCGCGCAGAATGTGCTTGCGCTGGGCGGGACGCGGCTCGTGGTTGTCCTCGAGCAGATGGCGCATAGCGGTGAAGCAGTTCCCCGGCCGGGCGATCACGTTCAGCAGCATGGCGTTGGTGACCGTGAAACGCGACACCATCGGCTCGGGCTGCGCGGCGACCAAGCGGTCGAAGGTCTCCTCGCTCCAGGAGACGAAGCCTTCCGGCGGTTTGCGCCGCTGCACCTTGCGCTGCTTCTTGGGATCGTCGCCCGCCTTGGCCAGCAGGCGGGTGTTCTCCACCTCGTGCTCGGGAGCCTGCACGACGACGGTGCCCATGGTGTCGTAACCCGCCCGGCCCGCGCGGCCGGCGATCTGGTGGAACTCGCGCGCCTTGAGCCTGCGGGTGCGCACGCCGTCGAACTTGGTCAGCCCCGTGAGCAGCACCGTTCGGATGGGCACGTTGATGCCGACGCCGAGGGTGTCGGTGCCGCAGACCACCTTCAGCAGGCCGTCCTGGGCCAAGCGCTCCACCAGCCGCCGGTACTTCGGCAGCATGCCCGCGTGATGCACGCCGATGCCGTGCCGGATCAGCCGCGACAGCGTCTTGCCGAAACCGGCGGCGAACCGGAACTCGCCCAGCGCCTCGGCGATCGCGTCCTTCTCGGCGCGCGTCGCGAAATTCACGCTCGTCAGCGCCTGCGCGCGCTCGAGCGCGGCGGCCTGGGTGAAATGCACGACGTACACCGGGGCCTGGTGGGTGGTGACCAGCTCTTCGAGCGTCTCGGTGATGGGGGTGCGCGCGTAGGAGAAGGTCAGGGGCACGGGGCGCTCGGTGCCCGCGACGATCGCGGTGGAGCGGCCGGTCCTGCGCTCCAAATCACGGGCGAAGAAATCGACCTCCCCGAGGGTGGCCGACATGAGCAGGAACTGGGCGCGGGGAAGCTCCAGCAGCGGGACCTGCCAGGCCCATCCCCGATCGGGGTCGGCATAGAAGTGGAATTCGTCCATCACGACTTGGCCCACATCCGCGTCGGCCCCCTCGCGCAGCGCCAGGTTGGCCAGGATCTCCGCCGTGGCGCAGATGATCGGCGCCTCCGGGTTGACCGCCGCGTCGCCGGTGACCATACCGACGCGTTCGGCCCCGAAGACATCGCAGAGAGCGAAGAACTTCTCGCTCACCAGGGCCTTGATCGGGGCCGTGTAATAAGTGCGCCGTCCTTGGGTGAGGGCGAACAGATGCGCGCCGACCGCGACGAGTGACTTACCGGAACCGGTTGGCGTGGCGAGGATGACGTTGGATCCGGACGCCAACTCGAGCAGCGCCTCGTCCTGCGCGGGGTAGAGCGGGGTGCCCTGCTCGGCGGCCCACATGCCGAACGACTCGTAGAGCGCGTCGGCGTCGGTCCCCGGGATGTCGAGCAGTTCGGTCAGATCCACTCCGACCACCCTACGGCCTCGTCCGCGGGCACGCGTGCAGGGGCGATCCGGATCCGGCGGCCGGGCCGGGTCAGTCCTGATCGCCCTCGTCGTCGCCCTGATAGCGGCTCTGCTCGGCGAGGAAACGCTCGAACTCGGCGCCGAGTTCGTCGCCGCTGGGCAGCTCGCCGTCACCCACCAGCAGGCTCGACTGCCGCTCCTGGGCGGTGACGAAGCTGTCGTACTGCCGCTCCAGCGCGTGCACGACGGTCTCCACCTCGACGTTGCCCGCGATGTGCTCGTTGACCTGTTCGCGCACCCTGGCGGCGGCCTCGCCGAGCGCGGCCAGCGGGAACTCCAGGCCCGCGTTGTCGGCGACGTTCTCCAGCAGTGTCTGCGCGGCCTCCGGATAGGCGGTCTGCGCCAGGTAGTGCGGCACGTGCACCGAGAAGCCGACCGACTCGTGACCGTGCTGCGCCATGCGGAATTCCAGCAGCGACGACGCGCTGCCGGGAACCTGGAGCTCGCCCGGCCACCGCTGGTGCTCGGAGATCAGGTCGCGGTTGGAGGAGTGCGCGGTCACGCCCAGCGGGCGGGTGTGCGGAATCGCCATGGGAATGGCGCTGAGGCCGATGCTGCGCCGCACCCCCAGCTGTTCGGCGAGCAGCCGCACCGCGGTGGTGAACTTCTCCCAGCGTAGGTCCGGCTCCAGACCCGCGAGCAACAGGAACGGCGTCCCCGCGGTGTCGCGCAGTGCCCAGAGGTTGAGTTCCGGCTCGGCGTAATCGGAAAAATGATCGGTCTTGAACGTCATGAGCGGACGCCGCGACCGGTAGTCCAGCAGCTCGTCCACGTCGAACGAGGCGACCAGCTCGCTTTCCAGACTTTCGCGCAGGTGCGTGGTCGCCAGCCGCACCGCATGCCCTGCGTCGGTGAAACCTTCCAGCCCGTGCACCAGGACCGGGCCCGCGCCGTCGGCGGACGACAGCTGCGGAGCGGGGAACTCCAATTCGTACATTCGCGACTCGTAGTCCATCGCGTACTCCTTCCTGCGCGGCTCCTGCGGCCCGGACATGTGCCTCACGCGCCAGTGTGGTTGCCTGCTCGATCGTTCGCCACTGCTGGTGGCGCGAGACGAGCAGTCGTCCGAACCGGGGACCGTGTCCATTGTCCCCCATACCGTGGCGGCCACCGCGCACGGCCGGACACCGACCCTTACTCCGAGCCAACAGCATCGGTGGGCCGCGCATTCCCGGCCCGGCGGCGTGGCATCGCCGACCGGACCCGGGGAGTACGGCACAGTGGGGGTGTGACCGTGGCGGATTCGAGGCGCGTGCGGCTGGGCCGGGTGGCGCCCGTCGTGTTCGCGATGCTGCTCGCAGGATGCGGGTCGACGGTGCCGGGGCGCCCCGTCTCGTGGGCGCCCACCGCGGTGACCCGGCACGTGAGCGCCGAACTGCCGACTCTGCTGCCGGATCCGGGCCAGTTCCCCGCGCCGTACACGGCGGTGGTGCTGCCCCAGGAGGCGGTGGCCCAGGCGGCGGGTGACCTGGACGGCATGGGCCGCGGCGCGAATGTCCAGCCCAGCCGCTGCGTGCCGCCGCAGCAGGACTTCGGGCCCGATCACACGGCGATGGCGGTCGGCACCGACGACGCGACGCGCGCCACGCTGACCGTCGAATTGACTCGCACCGGCGAGCCGTTGGCCACCCTGCGCGCCCGGCTGGAGCAGTGCGGATCGGTGCGGGTGAACCGGGCGGGCGCCGCCACCACCGTGACGTCCGAGCCGGCCTCGCCGCCGCAGATCGAGGCCGACGACGCCCTTTCACTGCGCAGAACCGTGCGACCGGAGTCGGGTGGCGCCAGGCTGACCCAATCCATGCGCACCCACGTCGCGCAGAAGGGGGACGTGCGAATCTCGGTGACCTACATGTCGTTCGCCGACGGCGAACCGGATACCGCGGCGCTGGACGCTCTGTTCGCCACCGCGGTGCGCAAAGTGCGCGAAAAGTAGCGACGGCACGATAGCAGGAGCCTCCGACACGGGTCACCGGTCCGCCGTTGTGTTCGGTCGATTCGTGCACAGCGCGAAGCGGTCTCCCCAGGGCGGCGGAATCGCCAGGTCGGCGCCGACGACCGGCAGCCGCCGAGTCGCATGGTCGATGCATGACGACTTCCGCGAACCCGTTTCGAACCCCCGAGCCCGTCGATGCCGGACATACCGGCACGGGTGAGGAGTCGCCGCCGGACTCAGGCCTCGGCCATCCACCCGGCCGCGATTCTTCCGACGCGGTGCCGGGCGCCGTGCCCGCCGCTATCGGCGCGCCGCACCCGCTTTCGCGCCCGCCGGCGCACGGACCAGGTGCGTGGAACCTCGGGGGACGAGCGCGGCACACCCGTTGCCGTGAAGATCCGCCGCAGTTTCACGGTGTTCCGGATCACGTTGTGTGCGTGGACGATCCGGCGGAGTTGATCGCCGCGGTACCGGCGATGCTCGGCTTCACCCCGGAACGGTCGGTGGTCGTGCTCGTCCTGCGGCCCGCCGCGTCCGGCGGTGCGACGGTCGACGCGGCGGTGCGGTTCGATCTGGATTCACCCGGCGGCAGGCGTGTGCGCGGTGCGACGCTGGCGGCCGCGGTCGCGCGGATCTGCGCGCACGACCAAGCGGCCGAGGTCATGGCCGTCGTCGTCGACGAACGCGCCGTCGAGCCGGGCGCCGATCGGTCGGAGTGCGCGACCGGGCGCTTCGACGTGCTGGTCGGCTCGCTCGGCAGGCGGCTCGCGGCGTGCGATATCGCGCTCGCGGGAGTCTGGGCGGTGCGCGCGATCGCCGCCGGTCAGCGCTGGTGGTCCTTGGCGGGACCGCAGCGGCGCGGGGTGCTGCGGGATCCCGCGGCTTCCCTGGTGACCCTGACCCACGTGCTGGACGGCAGGCCGATCCGCGGTTCGCGTGCCGAGCTCACCGATCTGGTCGCGCCGGACCCGCTCGCGCGCGCCGAGGTGGCGGCGCACCTGACGGACGCGCTCGCGCGCGCGGGCGAACGCTATGCGCGCGCCGCGCGTCGTGGCGATCCGATCGGATACAGCAGGCAAGCGCTGGACCATGTGCTGTGGCAGATCGCCAACACCGCATCCGGCGCCGCGCTGTTGGCGCCCGAACTCGCGAACATCGCCGCAGCCCTGCGTGATCGGGCGGTGCGCGACACGATGTTCGCCTTGGCCGTCGGCGACAACGCCGCCGCCGCGGAGGCGGTGTGGGCGGCGCTGACCCGCGCGCTGACCGGCACGGATCGGGCCGAGGCCGCCGCCCTGCTCGGCTACAGCGCTTACGTCCGCGGCGACGGACCGTTGGCCGGCATCGCGCTGGAAGCCGCGCTGGAGGCGGATCCGGGACATCCGATGGCGATGCTGCTCGATACCTCGCTGCGGTTGGGCATGCGCCCGGAACAATTGCGTCGCCTCGCGCACAGCGGCTACCGAACCGCCGCTGGGCTCGGTGTCGATCTCGAGGAACCGACACCGTGAAGCCGGATATGCAGGCCCGCGGCACCGAGGCGGTGGCGGCGCGCAGCGTTACGTCCGAACGTCCGGCGCTGCGGCTCCGGAGCGCTCATGTCGTCGCGGCGGCCCGAGTCGGTGCGGGGCCGACTCGGGCAGTACGCGGATTATTTCGCGCTGTGCGCGCGGGAGCCGAGCGATCGCAGAAACGCCCAGGCGTCGGTGACGATCTCGTCGAGATCGTTGTGCTCGGGCCGCCAGCCGAGTTCGGCGATGGCCCGTTCGCTGGACGCGATGAGCGTCGCCGGGTCGCCGGGACGGCGGGGCGCGTCCTGCGCGGCGATCGGCAGCCCGGTGACGCGCTCGCACGCCGAGATCACCTCGCGAACCGAGAATCCGGTGCCGCTGCCGAGGTTGTAGATCCGATGGGCGCCCGGCTCCGCGGTCGCCAGAGCCAGCAGATGGGCCTGAGCGAGGTCGCGGATGTGGATGTAGTCGCGAACCGCGGTGCCGTCGGCGGTGGGCCAATCGGTGCCGAAAACCGAGATCGCCTTGCGATGCCCGGCCGCCACCTGCAGAACCAGCGGGATGAGATGTGTTTCCACGACACGGTTCTCACCGAGGCCGCCATAAGCGCCCGCGACGTTGAAGTAGCGCAGGCTGGTCGCCGCCAGCCCGTGCGCGACCGCGTAGGAGGTGATGGCATGGTCCATGGCCAGCTTCGACGCGCCGTACGGATTGGTCGGGCGCGTAGGGGCATCTTCGGTGATCGGCACCCGCTCCGGCTCCCCGTAGACCGCGGCGGTGGAGGAGAAGACCAGTCGCGGCGTTCCCGTGCGCCGCATCGCCTCCAGCAGTTCGAAGGTCTTCACGACATTGCCGTGCCAGTACTTCTCCGGCTGCTGCACCGACTCGCCGACCAGCGACTGCGCCGCGAAATGCAGCACGCCGTCGAAGGGTTCTGCGGCCAGCAGTTCGGGCGCGGCGACGGCCACGTCGCCCTGCACGAACCGGGCGCCGGATGGCACACCGTCGGCATTGCCGGTGGACAGATCGTCGACCACGACCACGTCGTGGCCGGATTCCAGCAGGACCTTCGCGCAGACGCCGCCGACGTAACCTGCGCCACCCGTGACGAGAAGTTTCATGGGTCAGGCCAGCTTCACCTGAACGGCGTGCGCCATCTCGTCGGGCAGTTCGAAGCCGTCGTGGCCGGGCACGGTGATGATCACCGAACCCTGCTTCGTCTCCACCGTGACGCGGGCGTCGGGCACCACGCCCGCCTCGCGCAGGCGGCCGATGACCTCCGGGTCGGTCTGGATGTGCTCGGCGAGCCTGCGCACGACGACGGCGTGCCGCTGGCCGTGCGGCAGGTCGGACAGGCGCAGCAGCGTCTCGTCGGCGGTCACCGGCGGAATGATGCCCAGTTCGTCCAGGCCGGGGATGGGGTTGCCGTACGGGGAGGTGGTGGGGTGGTTGAGCACCTCGACCAGACGTCGCTCGACGTCCTCGCTCATCACGTGCTCCCAGCGACAGGCCTCCGCGTGCACGTTCTGCCAGTCCAGGCCGATGATGTCGACGAGAAGCCGTTCGGCCAGCCGGTGCTTGCGCATGACCGCGACGGCCATGCTGCGCCCCTTCTCGGTCAGCTCCAGATGACGGTCGCCGGCGACCAGCAGCAGACCGTCACGTTCCATGCGCGCGACGGTCTGGCTCACGGTGGGACCACTCTGTTCGAGGCGCTCGGCGATCCGGGCGCGCAGGGGCACCACGCCCTCCTCCTCGAGGTCGTAGATGGTACGGAGATACATCTCCGTGGTGTCGACCAGATCCTTCACCTGTTACCCCTTCGTCGGCACGAATTCTACCCACGCACGACGGCACCCCCGTGTGCCGGATCGTGCCGCTCCACGCTGCGCACGACACCTCCGGCGACATCGCGGGAACCCGATCGGCGCACGGCAGGCGGCCGTGAGCGTACTTTCTTGTATTTGTACTGCATAGGAACGTTTCGCGGGGTTCCTTGCTTCCCGCTAGCGTTGCGATCATGGCCACTGCACCGCGCGGCGAACCTCGGGCGCCGATTCCGCTCGGAACGAGCCGCACCGGAACCGTCGTCTGGAGCGAGCGGTTCCTGGATTATCGCTGGACTCCGGAGCACCCGATGCAGCCGGCGCGGCTGAAGTTCACCATGGCGCTGGCGGCGAGTCTCGGCTTGCTCGACGGCGTCGAAGTGCTCGAACCCGCCGCGGCCGACCGTCAGGATCTGCTGCGCATCCACACCCCCGACTACCTCGACGCGGTCGAACGCGCCGTGCCGCCGGTGGGTTCGCCCGCCGCGCCGCCCTACGGCCTCGGTTCCCCGGACAATCCGGTGTTCCCCCGCATGCACCAGGCCGCGTCCACCATCGTCGGTGGCACCCTCGCCGCGGCGAGGGAGATCGCCGAGGGCCGCGCCACGCGAGCGGTGAGCATCGGCGGTGGCATGCATCACGCCATGGCCGATTCGGCGGCGGGCTTCTGCGTGTACAACGATCCGGCGGTGGCCATTTCCTGGCTGCTCGACCACGGATTCGACCGCATCGCCTACATCGACGTGGACGTGCACCACGGCGACGGCGTGCAACGGGCCTTCTACGCCGACCCGCGGGTGCTGACCATCTCGCTGCACCAGCATCCGGCCACCCTGTGGCCCAACACCGGTTGGCCCGAGGAGACGGGCGTGGGCGCGGCGGAGGGCACCTCGATCAACCTGCCGTTGTTGCCCGGTACCCGGGACGCGCAGTGGCTGCGCGGTTTCCACGCCGTGGTCCCGGGCGCGGTGGCCGCGTTCGGCCCGCAGATCGTGGTCAGCCAGTGCGGGGTGGACAGCCATCGCGAAGATCCGCTGGCCGACCTGGAACTGACCGTCGACGGACAGCGCGCGGCCTTCCGCGCCATGCGCGAGCTCGCCGACCGTTATGCCGAGGGCCGCTGGCTGGCCGTGGGCGGTGGCGGATACGGATTGGTCCGGGTGGTGCCGCGGGCCTGGACCCACCTGCTGGCCACCGCGCTGGACCGCACCATCGACCCCGCGACGGCGATCCCACCGGACTGGAGCGACATGATCCGCGCGGCGGTGCCGAGGGCGGACCCGCCCCTCACCATGGGCGACGGCGGTGACGTCGCCTACCGTCCATGGGACGGCCCCGGCGGTACCGGTGAGACCGGTGACGCGCGGGTCGATCGCGCCCAGCGTGCCGTCGACACGGCCGTGCTGGCCACCCGCCGAGCGACTTTCGGGTTGCTGGGTCTGGACCCGGAGGATCCTCGTGACTGACTTCCCCGATACCGCGGACACTCCCGCCGCCCCGCCCCCGCCGCCGCAACACTGGTTCGCCGACGTGCTCGCCTCCGACGGTGGGGTCGTCCGGCTGCGCCCGATCATTCCCGACGATGCCGAGCGGCTGCAGGAGTTCCACGGGGCGCTGTCGGATCGCACGAGGTATCTGCGGTATTTCGGGCCGTATCCGCGCATCTCGCCGAAGGACCTGTATCGCACCACCCATGTCGACTATCACGACCGGGTCGGCCTGGTGCTGGAACTGGGCGAGGCGATCGTGGCGGTGGGCCGCTACGAACTGCTGGAACGGGACGGACCGCGGGCGGCGGAGGTCGCGTTCGTGGTCGCGGACGGCCATCAAGGCCGCGGGCTCGGCTCGATCCTGCTGGAGCATCTGGCCGGCGCCGCCGCCGAGAACAAGATCGAGACCTTCGTCGCCGAGGTACTCGCGGAGAACACCGTGATGGTGACGGTCTTCCGGGACGCGGGCTATCAGGTCGAGCGCAGCCGGGACGGGTCGGTCCTGCATCTCGAGTTCGCCATCGACCCCACCGAAGCCCTGCTGTCGGTGCGCGATTCGCGCGAACGGGCGTCGGAGGCGCGCAGCGTGGGCAACCTGCTCACGCCGCGGTCGGTGGCGGTGATCGGCGCCACCCCCGCGACCGGGCGGGTCGGCGGGGCGGTGCTGGCGAATCTGCTGTCGGGCCTGTTCCAGGGGCCGGTGTTCCCGGTGAACCCGAACCGCAAGTCGGTGCGCGGGGTACGGGCATACGCGACGGTCAGGGAGATTCCCGACGAGGTCGATCTCGCCGTGGTGGCGGTGCCGCCCGCGGCGATCGGGTCGGTGCTCGACGACTGTATGGCCAAGGGCGTCAAAGGACTCGTGGTGCTCACCGCAGGCTTCGGCGAGACCGGTGAGCAGGGGCTGGCGGCCGAACGCGAACTCGTGGCGGCCGCTCGTGGTCACGGCATGCGTGTGGTCGGGCCGAGCGCGCTCGGCATCGCGAACACCGACCCGGCGGTCGCCATGAACGCGACGCTCGCCACGGTGTTGCCCGGTCGCGGACGAATCGGATTCTTCTGCCAGTCCGGGCCGTTGGGCGCGGCCATTCTGGGGGAGGCGGCTGCCCGCAATCTCGGTTTGTCGACATTCGTATCGGCTGGAAACCGCGCCGACGTCTCCGGTAACGACCTGTTGCAGTACTGGGACAGCGACCCGGACACCGATGTGGTGCTGCTGTACCTGGAAAGTTTCGGCAATCCACGCAAGTTCTCCCGGATCGCGCGCCGGGTGGCACGGACGAAGCCGATCGTCGCGGTGAGCAGCGGCCGCTCGGTCGCCCAGCCCGCGGGGGACATGGATCGTTCGATCGTGCGGGACCTGTTCGCCCAGGCCGGAATCGTCCAGGTCGACTCGATCTCCGAACTGTTCGACTGCGCCGCTCTGCTCGGCTATCAGCCGTTGCCGCGCGGCTCGCGGCTGACGGTGGTCGGCAACAGCACGGCGCTGAACTGGCTTGCCGTCGACGCGGCCCAGGGGGAAGGCCTCGAGGTCGGTGAGCCGATCAACCTCGGCCCGCAGGCGACGCCGGGCGCGTATCTGGACGCCTTGGTCGCGGCGCTGCGCTCGGACGAGACAGACGCCGTGATCGTCGTTTTCGCCCCTCCGGTGCCGCTGCCGACCGCGGGATTCGCCGACGCGATCCGGGCGGCGGCCGCTGCGGTGTCCGAGGCGACGAAGCCGATTCTCACCACGTTCGTCGCCGAGCAGGGCATTCCGAACCTGCTCGCGGTGCGCGGTCCCGGCGCCACGGCGGCGCACGGTTCCATCCCGTCGTATCCGGATCCGGAACGCGCGGCCCGGGCGCTGGCCAGGGTGCGGCGATACGCCGAGTGGCGAACCAAGCCGGTCTCGCCGGTGGTGCGTCCGGAAGGCATCGACACCGACCGCGCGCGCCGATTGGTTGCCGGCTGGATGGCCGGCTCGGGCGGTCGCCGGCTCACCGATCTGGAGACGGTGGAACTGCTCGCCTGCTACGGCATTTCGGTCGTCGAGTTCCGCGAGGTGCGCAGCGCGGAGGAGGCGGTGGCGGCCGCGGAAGAACTCGGCTATCCGGTGGCGGCCAAGGCGACGGGTGAATTGTGGCGGCGAAGACCGGATCTCACCGGCGTCCGCCTCGATCTGTGGCGACCGGAAGCGGTCCGGCAGGGATACGCGGATCTGGCGGAGCTGTGCGGTGATCCGGTGCTGCATATCCAGAGGATGGCCACCAAAGGCGTCGGCTGCATCCTGCGCGTGCAGGACGACCCGTCGTTCGGCTCGGTGATCGAATTCGGCCTGTCAGGCCTGATCATCGAGTTGCTCGGCGACCGCGCCTACCGCGCGCTGCCGTTGACCGCCGATGAGGCGACGGCCCTGATCGACGCGCCGCGGGCCGCGCCGTTGCTGTCGGGCACTCCGGCGAGCCCGCGCGTGGACAAAGCCGCGCTCGCCGAACTGGCGCAGCGCATTTCGGCCCTGTTCGACGACCTGCCGGAGATGCGGGAACTGGCCTTCGATCCGGTGCTGGCCTCGCCGACCTCCGCGGAGATCCTCTACGCGCGCGCCCGTATCGGTCCGGAGCCCAGCCGTTTCGACACCGGTCCGCGCCGACTGGGTTAGGCCTGGGGATCGACCGGGCGAACTGCCCCGAGTATGGCGCGGGTGCGACATCGGCTCGCACACGTCACAGCGGAGCGGTCCGATAACGGGCGATCGCCGATGCCGCGATCTGAAGGATGGCACGTTCGTCCGAAAGAAAGGCCTGCTCGCCATGAAGATTCGCAGTGTTGCCCTCTTGTCGCTGCTCGCGGCGGCGCTCACCGCGTGTTCCGTCAGCGTCGGCACTCCGAAAGTCCAGGAGGCCGACTTGGAGAAGTCGGTCAAGAACTCGCTCAGCGAGAAGGTCGGTCAGGAACCCGACGCGATCGACTGCCCCGGCGATCTCACCGGCAAAGAGGGAACTACCATGCGTTGCACGCTCACCGCGGGCGGGGACACCCTCGGTGTGCTGCTGACGGTGACCTCCGTCGAGGGCGACACCGTGAAATACGACATCGCGGTGGACCAGAGCTGAGGCCGAGAAAGGATGTAAGCGGGGGATACGACACCGCCGACCGGCTCGCGCGACGCCCGGAGGGGACGGGCACGCGCGCATACCGGTCGGCGCGGGTAGGTGACCCCGGCGGAAGGGTCACCGAGCCGAACGCCGGCGCTGTCTCGAGACGGCCGGCGCCGGACGGTCAGCTGGCGTAAGCGCGGAGCCGGTCGGCCCGCTCGCCCTTGCGAAGCTTCGCCATGACTTCACGTTCGATCTGACGCACCCGCTCGCGGGAGAGACCGAAGAGCTTGCCGATCTGGTCCAACGTGCGCGGCTGGCCGTCGTCCAAGCCGAAACGCAACCGGATGACCTGCTGTTCGCGCTCGTCGAGGGTGGCGAGCACGCTGCGCACATCGTGGTGCAGCAGGCCGGCGATGACCGCGGACTCGGCCGAGGTGGCCTCGGAGTCTTCGATGAAATCGCCCAGCGGGGCCTCTTCGTCGTTGCCGACCGGCATGTCCAGGCTCACCGGGTCGCGGCTGTGGTCGAGCAGATCGGAGATCTTGTCGACCGGAATGCCGGATTCGGTGGCCAGTTCCTCGTCGGTGGCCTCGCGGCCCAGCTGCTGATGCAGTTCGCGCTTGATCCTGGCCAGCTTGTTCACCTGCTCGACGAGGTGGACGGGCAGGCGGATGGTGCGACTCTGATCGGCCATGCCGCGCGTGATGGCCTGCCGGATCCACCAGGTGGCGTAGGTGGAGAACTTGAAGCCCTTGGCGTAGTCGAACTTCTCCATGGCCCGGATCAACCCGAGGTTGCCCTCTTGGATCAGGTCCAGCAGCGGCATGCCGCGGCCGGTGTACCGCTTGGCGAGCGAGACAACAAGGCGCAGGTTGGCTTCGAGCAGATGCGACCGGGCGGCCTGGCCGTCGCGCACGATGATCGCCAGATCACGCTTGCGGGACGCGGACAGTCGCTTGCCGGTCTCCAGCAGGTACTGCGCGTAGAGGCCCGCCTCGATGCGCTTGGCCAGCTCGACCTCGTCGGCAGCGGTGAGCAGTGCGGTGCGGCCGATCCCGTTCAGGTACACACGTACCAGGTCGGCGGCAGGGCTCTGAGCGTCGAGGTCCGAATCGCTGGTGCGCACACGAGTGGTGGCGGGGCTTGTCATGACTTGCCTCCTGTCGGTGGTGTCTCACTCCGATAAACGGACCCGACAGGGAGAAAGTTCCCCGTTACGGCTGGCATAAACCGCTCTGATCAGCGGTTTTCGCCCCTCTCGTCTGAGAAGTTCCTGAGAAGCGCCGCAGCGCGGGGACGATCCCCGGCCAGGACCTGCACCGGCCGGCGCGCGGCTGCCGTTGCCTCACACGGGCTTGATCAATCCGTGCCGTACCAGCCCGGTGACCACGGACAACGCGTCGGCGGCGAACTCGGCGCCCACCTCGTCGGATCCGTGGGCGAGCGCCAGCAGTTCGATCAGCTCGTACAACGGCAGGCCTTCGGGACGCATTCCCGCCAGCAGCGAGATCGTGGTCTCATCCACTTCGTGCTGCCAGCGGGGGCCGTCACCGCGATGCAGCCGCGCCACCTCGGGCGCCCACCCCTCGGCGCCGTGGAGGTACACCCGCTCCAGCGCGGTCGCCGGGTCCACGGCGAAACGCGAAGACCAGGCGAGATTTTCGTCACCGGCGACGGCTCGCAACCAGGCCGAGCGCTCGAAGTACCGGATGGCCTCCGCCCCGAGCGGATCGTCGAAGCCGTGGGTGAGGTCCTCGGCGAGCAGTTCGGTCGGGCCGTCGATGGCGCGCAGGTAGACGAATCCGAATCCGATCCCCGCCACGTCGGCGGCCTCGAAGGCGTCCAGCCAGCGCTCCGCGCGGGCCTGCGCGGCGGGATCGCGCGGGTCGGCGCCCGCGTCGCGCAGCCAGGTGCCCACGTACAGGGCCGGGTCGGCCACATCGCGTTGCACCACCCAGGCGTCCACACCGTGCGCGGGCAACCAGGACGAGACACGTGCGCGCCAATCCTCGCCGTCGACATGGACCCACGCGGCGAGCATCGCGGCGGTGCCGCCGGGGGCGAGCAGGTCGGCGGCCTGCGAGATGACCAACTCGCTCGCGCCATCGAGCGCGAGACCGGAATCGCGATAGGTGTGCTCGACCCGGCCCGGACCCACCACGAAGGGCGGATTCGCCACCACTTGGTCGAAGCGCCTGCCCCGCACCGGTTCGAACCAGGAGCCCTCCACCAGCTCGATGTCCAGCTCGTTGAGCGCCGCGGTGGCCTCGGCCAGCCACAACGCGCGGGGGTTGACGTCGGTGGCGGTCACCCGCCGCGCGTAGGAGGCGGCGTGCACCGCCTGCACGCCGCACCCGGTGCCGAGGTCGAGCACCGTGCCCACCGGCCGGGTGGGCGTGGCGCGCAGCAGCGAGAGGGAGGCGTGGCCGACGCCGAGGACGTGATCCTCGGTCAGCGTGCGCCGCCGCATCGAGTCGTCGAGGTCGGACAGGACCCACCGCGTCCCCGCGCCCGCGTCCAGCGGCCGCAGGTCGAGCGCCGCACGCACTTCGTCGCCGTCGCGCTCCAGCAGGCCGGCGGCGACCGCGCGGTCGATGTCCACGGGTGCCAGCGCGACGGCCACCTCCCGCTCCGGCAGCGCGTCGCCGAGCAGCAACAGGCGGATGAGGGTGCCGAGCTCGCCGGCCGCGCGGGCCGCCCTGCGCACGGGCACGGGCTCCGACCGGCCCAGTGCCGCGTGTGCGTCGCCGAGCACCGCGAGCAGGGTGTCGGCGTCGTAGCCCGCCCGCACGAGCGCGGTCCGCAGATCCGGGCACAAGGCGGTGAGCAGCGATCCGGTGGTCATCGATCGGTTCGTAGGCACACCGGTACTCTGCCACCGCGACCGCCGGACGCGAGTCGGACGCCCGCTGTGTCACGGCGCCGCGATGACTCCGTGGCCGCCGAAGACTGGGTCAGACGCCGCTGGGGTCGCGTCCGGTGACGCAGTACAGCGCGTCGCCGGGGTCGCTCAGGACGATCCAGTGCTCGTGGCGTTCCACCACGGTCGCGCCGAGCGACTCGTGCCACGCGGCGGTGGCTTCCACATCCTCGGCAGCCAGATCGACATGCGCGCTGGTCGGGCGGTTCTCGCCGAGGCGCTGCAACAGCAGCTGCGCGGGCAACTGGCGCTCCGCGCTGCGCAGCCGCGCGAACTCCGGCCGCCTGCCCTGCTGGTAGGACCACCCGGTCAGCAGCTTCCAGAAGCGGGTCTCGACCTCGTGGTCGTCGGGGCCGATGTCCAGGCACACCTGGTCCAGGCGCGACAGCGTGCCGTCGGGAGCCCGCACGGCGGGCGCGGGCGTGCTCGTCGCGCGGCCGCTTGGCGTCAGGCAGAACGTCTGGCCGCCGGGGGAGCGCAGCACGGCGTAGTCGGGATGGTTGGCGACCAGTTCCGCTCCCAGGTCGAGCGCGGTGCGCACGGCGGACGGGATGTCGTCGACGTCCAGGTCCAGGTGCACTCCGCCGAGACCGGTCACCGCTTGCATCTTGACGCTCGCCGCGGCGAACAGCGCCGGGTCCGGCAACAAGGTGAGGAACTCGTCGTTCGCACCGCGCCGAGGGGAGAGCTCGGTGCCGGTGACCGTGGACCAGAACTTCGCGCAGTCGTCGAAACGCTGCGCCGGGCGGTCCAGGAAGACCCAGATCCACCGAATCATGTGCACTCCTGTCTCGTCGCCCGCGTGTCCGGTGATCATGGTGAGCGAGGCTCATGCGACCCTAGGTACACGTGCCCGGCTTGTCGAGAAAATACCCGCGCCCCCGAGTTTGGCGCGAATTTGATGCTAAGTGGCATTTCAGCCACTCGTTGCGGACGCATAGTTCGGGCACGCTCGTCGGGTGACCGAACTGCAGACGCCGCCCCCTGTTTCGCTCGATTCCCCGCCGCGCCTGCGGTTGCACCCGGCGTGGCTGGTCGCGGCCGTCGGCTTCGTCGCCCTGCTCGGCGCGGCCGGGTTCCGCTCCGTGCCCAGCGTGCTGATGGACCCGCTGCACGAGGAGTTCGGCTGGTCGCACGGGACCATCGGGACGGCCGTCTCACTGAATCTGCTGCTCTACGGCCTGATCTCGCCATTCGCCGCCGCGCTGATGGACCGCTTCGGCATTCGCAGGGTGGTGGCGTGCGCGCTGCTGCTGGTCGCCGCGGGCAGCGGGCTGACGGTGTTCATGTCCCGGCCGTGGCATCTCGTGCTGACCTGGGGGCTGCTGGTCGGTATCGGCGTCGGGTCGATGTCGATGCCGTTCGTCGCCACGATCACCGGACGGTGGTTCGTGCGGCAGCGCGGTCTGGTCACCGGTGTGCTCACCGCCGCGGGCGCGACCGGGCAACTGGTCTTCCTCCCGCTGGTGTCCGCGCTGGCGCACGCCCACGGCTGGCGGGTGCCGTCGCTGATCGTCGCGGGCGCCGCGCTGGCCGTGGCGCCGCTGGTGCTGCTGTTCATCCGGGACTACCCCAGCGACCTCGGCGTGCGCGCCTACGGCGCCGAACCGGACAGCACGGCGGGCCTGCGCGTGCCCGCCGCCGCCGGCGCGTCGCGGGCGCTCACGGTGCTCGCCGCGATCGCGCGCCGTCCCGGTTTCTGGTTGCTGGCCGGCGGGTTCGCGGTGTGCGGCGCGTCCACCAACGGGCTGGTCGGTACCCACTTCGTCAGCGCCGCGCACGATCACGGCATGCCGCCGACCACCGCGGCGAGCCTGCTGGCCCTCGTCGGCATCTTCGACGTGGCGGGCACCATCGCCTCGGGCTGGCTGACCGACCGGATCGATCCGCGCTACCTGTTGATCGGCTACTACACGTTGCGTGGCCTGTCGCTGCTGATCCTGCCCGCGCTGCTGGGTCCGGACACGCAGCCGAGCCTGTGGGTGTTCATCGTCTTCTACGGCTTGGACTGGGTGGCCACGGTGCCTCCGACGGTCGTGCTGTGCCGTGAACTGTTCGGCGCCGACGGCCCGGTCGCCTTCGGCTGGGTGTTCGCCTCGCACCAGATCGGCGCGGCGGTGGCGGCCACCGGCGCGGGCCTCATCCGCGACCTGCAGGGCGGCTACGACCTCGCCTGGTACCTGGCGGGCGGTCTGTGCGCCGCGGCCGCCGTGATGTCGGCGGTCATCAGGACGCAGGCCGCGGCGGGGTGATCCGCTCCCGGAGGGTTCAGCCGTCGATGGCGTTGTGCGGGCGCGACTCGATGGCCGTGCGCGGACGGTCCCACCGGCTCGGCTCGTCCTTGCGGCGCGGCGGACGGTCGTTGGCGATCAGCACCGCGATCCAGGGCAGCGGAATCGACGCGGCGATGATCAGGATGGACAGCAGCGGGTTGCCGAACGCGCTGTAGGCGATCGCGGCCAGGACCAGGCACGGTATGCGGAACGCCATGATGATGGTGTACCGGCGCACCCGGGCCCGGTGCTGGTCGTCCAGTGAGGGCGCCGCCTCGGTGATCAACGCGGGGTGCTTGTCGTCACTGCCTGGGAAGTATCCGGAGGAACGGCGGGGCTGCGTCGGCATCGTCACGTCGGGGTGCTCTTCGCGGTCGCGGCCGTCGGCGGATGAGGAATCGCCGTTCTGCTGCATACCCCGAGTCTTCCACTCGGGGTCCGCCCGCGCACATGCCGAGGTCGTTTTCCGGTTTTGCGATGGTGTCGCTCGATGCGATACCGAGGCCCGTTCCCGCTTCTCGGTGGTGCGCTCGAGGCGATACCGAGGTCGGCTCACCGGGTTCGCAATCGTGGTCGTCTCCCGGGTGACACCGTGGTCAGCGAGGTTGTCGCGGGATGCGGCATCATGGAGTGCGTGAGCACCGACACCATGGTTCGCCCGGATACGACGACCGACGAGACAACGGGCGACGACACCCCGAAGTTCTTCCACTACGTGAAGAAGGACAAGATCGCCGAGAGCGCCGTGCTCGGCACCCACGTGGTCGCGCTGTGCGGAGAGGTCTTCCCGGTGACCCGCTCGCCCAAGCCCGGCTCTCCGGTGTGCCCGGAGTGCAAGAAGGTCTACGACGGCCTACGCAAGGGCGACTGAGGCGAAGCGCTACTCGCCGGGCGAGGACCGCGCCGCGCGCAGGTCGAGCACGGCGCGGCGGCCGTCGGGGTCCGTGTCGTCCGGATCCGGCGCGGCCTCGTCCCGCTCCGCGGTGTCCGCGTCGGTTCCGCTCTCTCCGCGCACCTGATTGGCGATCCACTCCTTGACCTGCTCCATGCGCGTCGCGCGGGCGGGCCAGAACTCCTGCACCGCCGCGTTGAACTCCGCGCCCAGGATCACCGCGAAGCCCAGGAAGAACGTGAACAGCAGGAACGCGATCGGCGTCGCCAGCGCGCCGTAGGTGACGCCGGTGCGGCTGACCCAGGACAGGTAGCGGCGCAGCACTTCGCTGGCCGCCATGAAGAACACGCCGGCCACCAGTGCGCCGCCGAAGAGCCGGTGCCAGGGCAACGAGGTGTGCAGTGCAAGCTTGTACAGGGTGGTGAGCCCGACGATCAGCAGCAGGCCGACGCCCGGGTAGTAGAAGAAGTCCAGCAGTTGCAGTCCGGTCGCCCGCCAAGCGGTCGGCAGCACCCGCCCGATCAGCGTCGGCCCGAGCGCCACCAGCGGCAGGATGAACACCGACGCCGCCAGGAACAGCACGTACAGCAACAGGGCGAAGATGCGCTGCCATACCGGGTGCCGCGCGTCCTGCTGATCGTGGGCCTCCACGATCGAGTCCACGAAGGTCGCCATCGCCGACGATCCGGCCCACAGCGACAGTACGAAGCCCACCGACACCACCGCGCCGCGCCCGCGCCCGAGGACGTCCTGCACCGTGGGCTCGATGAGATCGGTCACCACGTTCGCGCTGAACAGATCCCGGCTGAACGCGATGATCTTGGACTCGACGATCTGCACCGTGTCCGGGCCGAACCAGCCCCCGACGTAGCCGAGACTGCCGAGCAGGCCGAGCAACAGCGGCGCCAGCGACAGCGTCTGCCAGAACGCCGCGGCGGCCGACTTGGCGAAGATGGAGTCGGCCCAGGCCTTCTCCGCCACCCGCATGCTCAGCGCCGCGGCCCGCCTGCTCACCCGCGTGGCCCGTGCGCTCGCGCGGTCGGCCCACGTGGGCGAGCGCACGGCGACGGCGCGCGTCGGCGGTGCGTCGGTCCGCGGCGGGTCGCCCGGGAGGGCGTGGTGCTCGGTCATCGTCCTTACAGCATCGCGCACTTCGGCGATCGGCATCGGGTGTGCGCGATGTGTCGGTGGGCGCCGGGTGAACTTCCAGCGTCCTGGCTGGTGGCCGTGTGATGCCCATCGCGCCCGCCGCGTCGGTTTGGCGACACGCCGTGCCGGGCCGCTAGGGTCGTCTGCGTGACTGGGTCGGGTGGCGCCGCTGTGGCGGGAGAAGCAGAGACGCCGGGCGATTCCAAAGCGGTGACCACCGCCTCCGGTGGTTCCCTGCGCGCCTGGCAGCGACGTGCGCTGACGAAGTATCTGGCCACCAAACCGCGGGACTTCCTCGCCGTGGCGACCCCGGGGGCGGGCAAGACCACCTTCGCGCTGCGCGTGGCCGCCGAACTGCTGGCCGACCGCACCGTGGACCAGATCACCGTGGTGGCGCCCACCGAACATCTCAAGCACCAGTGGGCACAGTCGGCGGCGCGCGCCGGGATCGTCCTCGACTCGCGGTTCTCCAACTCCACCGGCGGCACCTCGGGGGACTATCACGGTGTCGTGGTCACCTACGCGCAGGTCGCCGCGCATCCCTCGCGCCACCGCGTGCGCACCGAGAATCGCAGGACACTGGTCATCCTCGACGAGATCCACCACGCGGGAGACGCCAAGAGCTGGGGGGAGGCCACCGCCGAGGCGTTCGGCGACGCCACCCGCCGCCTCGCCCTGACCGGTACCCCGTTCCGCAGCGACGACAGCCAGATTCCGTTCGTCGTCTACGAACCCGACGAGTCCGGATTCCCGAAGTCCCGCGCCGACCACACCTATGGTTACGCCGAGGCGCTCGCCGATGGCGTGGTGCGGCCGGTGGTCTTCCTGGCCTACTCGGGCGAGGCGCACTGGCGCGACAGCGCGGGCGAGGAGTACTCCGCCCGCCTAGGCGAGCCGCTGAACGCCGAGCAGACCGCGCGCGCTTGGCGGACCGCGCTCGACCCGGCCGGCGACTGGATCTCCGCGGTGCTGCGCGCGGCCGACATCAGGCTGCGCCAGAAGCGCGCTTCCGGCATGCCCGACGCGGGCGGCCTGGTGATCGCCACCGACCAGGACCGTGCCCGCGACTACGCCGAACTGCTGGAACACATCTCGGGTGAGAAGCCGGCGCTGGTGCTGTCCGACGACCCGGCGTCCTCCGATCGCATCGCCGAGTTCAGCAACAGCACTCAGCCCTGGATGGTCGCTGTCCGCATGGTGTCCGAGGGCGTCGACGTGCCGCGCCTCGCCGTCGGCGTGTACGCGACCAGCGCTTCCACGCCGCTGTATTTCGCGCAGGCGATCGGGCGTTTCGTGCGCGCCCGTCGGTCCGGCGAGACCGCGACCGTGTTCCTGCCCTCGGTGCCGGTGCTGCTGGATCTGGCCGCGCAACTGGAACTGCAGCGCGACCACGTCATCGGCAAGCCGCACCGGGAGAAGAACGGCTTGGACGACGAGCTGCTCATCGACGCGAACAAGCAGCAGGACGAGCCCGGCGAGCAGGAGAAGTCCTTTGTCGCGCTGGCCGCCGACGCCGAGCTCGACCAGGTGATCTACGACGGCTCATCCTTCGGCACCGCGACCTTCGCCGGAAGCGATGAGGAAGCCGACTACCTGGGCATTCCCGGCCTGCTAGACGCCGAGCAGATGCGCGCGCTGTTGCGTGAGCGGCAGGCCAAGCAGGTCGCCGAGCGCAGCACGCCCGTCCCCCATCCCGGCCCGCAGGTGGCGGGCGCCGCGGAGCGGGTCGCCACCGCCGATCGGCTCGGCGAGCTGCGGCGTGAACTCAACAGCCTGGTGGCGATGCATCACCATCGCACCGGCAAGCCGCACGGGGTGATCCACGGTGAATTGCGCCGCGAGTGCGGCGGGCCGCCGACCGCGTTGGCCACCGCGGAGCAACTCGGTGAGCGCATCGCCGCGCTGCGCCGCAAGTAGTCGTCAGCGGGCGGGGACGGGCCAGGCGGCCATGGCGCAGTCGATGGACGCCGTGAGTTCCGCCAGCGACGCGCCGTCTCGCGCCTGGATGGACAGGCCGTAGAGGACCGTGGTGTAGAAACCGGCGAGCGCCGCGGTGTCGGTGCGCGGCGGCAGATCGCCCTCGGCGACGCCGCGCTCGAGCCGTCGCCGGATGTCTTCGGTGGTCTCGCGGCGCTTGTCGATCAGGAAGTCGCGAATGCCGGTGTTGCGGGTGGTGTAGGTGGAACCCGCGAGCACCACCATGCACCCGTGCGGCTTGTTCGCTTCGGTGTAGGCGGCCGCGTTGTCCCGCAGCATCGCCTCGACGGCCGCCCGCGCGGTGGGTTCCTCGCGCAGCGCGCGGGCGGTGTGGCCGCCGTCGGTGTGCCCGTAGAGTTCGACGGCCGCGCGGAACAGTGCCTCCTTGCCGCCGAACGCGGCGTACAGGCTGGGTGAGTTGATCCCCATCGCGGCGGTGAGGTCGCTCATCGACGCGCCCTCGTAGCCGTGCTCCCAGAACACCTCCATGGCGCGGCGCAACGCCTCGGCACGATCGAAAGCGCGCGGTCGTCCCCGTTCAGCCATGCCCGACCTTTCTGTGTCGATCGTTAAATATACCCCTTGACATCGCCGCGGCGAATGCGCTTGGCTATTTATGTACTGATCGACACAAAAATTGGAGGAGTACCGATGGCGGAGCTGACGGGCAAGGTCGCGCTGGTCACCGGGGGCAGTCGCGGGATAGGCGCTGCGATCGCGCGCCGCCTCGCCGCTGCGGGCGCGGACGTGGCGCTGACCTACCAGCACGCCGAAGAGCAGGCGAAGACGGTGGTCGGGGAGGTGGAGGGGCTCGGGCGCCGAGCCGTCGCGATCCGGGCCGACAGCGCCGACGCCACCGCCGTGCGGGCGGCGGTGGACCACGCGGCGTCCGCACTCGGCGGACTGGACATCCTGGTCAACAACGCGGGGATCTTCCCGGCGAAGCCGTTCGCGGAATTCACCGTCGCAGAGGTCGACAACGCGCTCGCCGTGCACGCACGTGCGGCGTTCGTCGCCGCGCAGGCCGCGGTCGCGCACATGACCGACGGCGGGCGGATCATCAGCATCGGAACCAACCTGACCGATCACGCCCCGTTCGACGGCGTGACGCTCTACAACCTCAGCAAGTCCGCCCTCAACGGCTTCACCAAGGCGCTGGCGCGTGAGCTGGGCCCGCGTGCGATCACCGTGAATCTCGTGCAGCCGGGCTCCACCGACACCGATATGAACCCGGTCGACGGCGCGCACGCGCAGCGGCAGCGCGACCTCACCGCGCTCGGCCGCTTCGGCGCCGCCGACGATGTCGCGGCCACGGTCGCCTTCCTCGCCGGGCCGTCCGGCCGCAGCGTGACCGGCGCGTTCCTCACCGTGGACAGCGGCACCAACGCCTGATCAACCGGTGAAATACCGCCCCGGCGGTACCCCGACCGCCCGCCGGAAAGCCGCGACGTACGCGCTGGGCGTCGCGTAACCGACCCGGCCCGCGATCCGCGCGATCGGCATGCCCGCGGCGAGCAGCGGCAGCGAAGCCGCCAGCCGGATCTGGGTGCGCCACTGGCCGAAGCCCAGACCCGTCTCGGCCACGAACAACCGCGCCAGCGTGCGCGGGCTGGCGGCGACGTGGGCGGCGAACTCGGCCAATGTGCGCGGATCGGCCGGATCGGCGGCGAGCGCGTCGGCCACCTGCCGCGCCCGGGGATCGGTGGGCGGATGCGCGCCGATCGGGATCACCGACACGGGCTCGAGCAGATCGAAGACCACCGCCTCGGCACGCGCTCGCCGCTGCGGGGTGGCGTCGGCCGTGGTGAGCAGATCGAACAGTTCGTGCAGGAGCCGGGTCACGCGCAACATGGTCGGCGCGCCGAAATCGAGCGGGCACCGGCCGGGGTCCAGGAAGATGCCGCGCATCGCCGCGCCGTCGCAGGTGCCGGTGCGGTGCGCGGTGCCCGCGGGAACCCACAGTGCTCTGGTCGGGGGTAAGACCCAGCGGTTGTCGCCCACCTCGACCGCGAGGACGCCGCGAGACGCCCAGGCGATCTGGTGTTGCGGATGCTCATGCCATTCGAACCAGTGCCCCGCGGGCAGCACCCCGATCCCGAACACCATGGCGGTCGCGCCGGTGGGAGCGGGATGGACCACGGCATGGCCGTTCTGCGACACAACGTGTCACCGTAGCCTGTCGTGCCAGGCGCGGTCCGTCCCTAGCGTCACAGGAATGGCGATGAACACACTTCACCGATTGCTGTGCCGCTCCTCGATGTGGGAGAAGGCCAGTGCGACGCGCATCGTGCCGTGGGCGCTGTCCGGTCTCGACCTCGGCGCCGACACCCTGGAGATCGGCCCCGGCTACGGCGCCAACGTCGCCGCGCTGCTGGCCAGGACCTCGGCGCTCACCGGCGTCGAGATCGATCCGGCGCTGGCCGCGCGGCTGCGCGACCGGCACGGCCGGTCGATGACGGTGATCGACGGCGACGGCGCGGACATGCCTTTGCCTGAAGAACGATTCGATTCGGTGGTCTGCTTCACCATGCTGCACCACGTGCCCTCGCCCGGCAGGCAGGACGCGTTGTTCGCCGAAGCCCTGCGGGTGTTGCGCCCCGGCGGGGTGTTCGCGGGCAGCGACGGGCTCGACGGCCGGATGTTCCGGCTCATACACCTCGGGGACACCTGCGTGCCCGTGCCGCCGGAGACCGCCGCCGACCGGCTGCGCCGCGTCGGCTTCACCGATGTCGAGATCGATTCCGGCGCAAGCAGTTTCCGCTTCCGGGCCAGGAAGCCGGAGTGAGCCGGGCCCTGCGGGTCCCGAGGCCGTCCTGCGGTTCAGCGCGGCGTCGTGGTGAAGAAGCGACGAGGGTCGAGCGCGCTGATCGGCGTCCATCGCGTCGCCGGTGCGGGCTCGTCCGAATTCCCCGGCGCCATGGCGAAATACCCCTGGATCGCCAAGCCGAGGCGGGGGTCCTCGTCGACTCGCCGCGCCATCTCGTAGAAGACGGCCAGGACGTGCACGCACCGTGTCTTGCGCGCCGTGCACGAACAGTCGGTCCCCGCGAGCACGGGCGCGAGCGCGATCCCGGCCGCGCTGATCGCGCGATGCATGTCGTCGGTGGGCATGGCCGGTTCCGTCACGACCGCGGCGATCGCGCTGATGGTCTGCCGGGACAGCGGGGCCACCTCCACCTGCGTCACCGACGCCTGACCACCCCGGTGGATGGTGGCCCGCACCTCGCCTCCCTCGACGGTGGCCTGCACGCCGTTGTTGCGCGCGATGCTGCGGGCGCGGGGCAGCAGCGGGTCCGGCCGGGTCTGGTGCAGCGGCTCGGCCAGCCGCACCCAGTCCATGCCCCATGCCGTGTAGCCGAATTCGTTGTCCGCCATCAGTTCTCCCTCTTGCGGCGCAGGATCTCGATCAGCTGGGCGTCGTCCAGCGCTGCCAGCGCCGCGATGCCCGCCGCGTCGGCGAGGTCGCGCAGCGCCGCCTTGCGGCCGTGCATGCCCGCGATGTGCTCCTCCACGGTGGTGGTCGAGGTGAGCGTGGTGACGGTGACCGTGCGGGTCTGGCCGATCCGGTGCACCCGGTCGGAGGCCTGCGCCTCCACCGCCGGGTTCCACCAGCGATCGAAATGGACGACGTCGGCGGCGCGGGTCAGCGTGAGTCCGGTGCCCGCCGCGCGCAGGCTGAGCACCAGCACCGGCGGCCCGTCCTCGGCCTGGAAGCCGGTGACGATCTCGGCGCGCTCGGCCTGCGAGAGCCCGCCGTGGAAGAACGGCGCGCGCACACCGAACCGCTCGGCGAGATGCCGCACCAGCAGCTCACCGGTCTGCCGGTACTGCGTGAAGATCAATGTCGGGCTCGCGGTTTCGAGGTTGGCGGCGATGATGTCGGTGCACAGGTCGAGTTTCCCGGACCGGCCTGCCAGCTCGTCGAGCTCGCCGGTGATCAGCCCGGGATGGTTGCACACCTGCTTGAGGGCCGTCAGCGCGGCCAGCACCCGGCCGTGGCGCTCGATGCCCGTGCCGAAGCCGTCGTCGACGGCCTTGTCGAGCAGCTGGTCGTAGAGCCGTTCCTGTTCGGGGGTGAGGTCGCAGAGCAGGTCGCTGTGGATCTTCGCGGGCAGTGCGGCGGCGACCTGACGCTTCGTGCGGGCCAGCACCACCGGTTCGATGGTGTCGCGCAACCGCGCCGCGGCGGCGGCCGAACCCTCGTGGATCGGCCGCACGAAGCGCCGCCGGAACTGCCTCCGGTGCCCGAACAACCGCGGCGCCACCAGGTGCAGCAGGGCCCACAGCTCCTCCAGATGGTTCTCCACCGGCGTGCCGGTCAACGCGACCGTCGCGGCCGCGTCGATCGCGCGCGCCGCCTTCGCGACCTGGGTGCGGGGATTCTTCAACGCCTGCGCCTCGTCGAAGACCGCCGTCGCCCAGCTCCGCCGCGACAGCAGCTGCCCGTGCAGACGCAGCGTCGGGTAACCGGCGATGACGATCGTCGCGGCGTCGGCGTCGGCGTCGGCGTCGACGGCTCCGCCGCGCCACACGACCGCGCGCAGCCCCGGCGCGAACCGGCCGATCTCATGGGCCCAGTTGCCGACCAGCGAGGTGGGGCACACCACCAGCTGGGGACCGGCCTCGGCCCGGTCGAGCAGGAAGCCGATGGTCTGCACGGTCTTGCCGAGGCCCATCTCGTCGGCGAGCACCGCCCCGCCGTGGGCGGCCACCGTTTCGCGCAGCCAGCCGACACCGCGGGCCTGATAAGGCCGCAGCCGGGCCTTCAACGTGGCCCGCAAGTCCGCGGCGACCGCCTCGGTGTCGCGCAGGACGCCCAGCGCCCGCTGTGCGGAGACGACGGCCGTGCCGGAGGCGTCGGGAACGGCGTGCGCGGCGATGGGCAAGGCATCGGAGTCCGGGGCCTGCGGTTCGCAGGCAGGGTCGGCGAGCACGGAACGCATCACCCGCTGCCAGGCCAGGACCGACTCTCCCGGGTGTTCGAGACGCGAGCCGGCGAAGGTCTCGGGATCCACCAAGGCGGCGTCCACGTCGACGACCTCGAGGGCTCCGTCCACGCCGATCGGGGCGGCCAGCGCGATGGTCTCGCGGTCACCCGGGCCGGTCGGAGCGGGCCCGGGAGTGTGTCCGAGCCAGGTCCAGAGCGCGAACATGTGCCGATCCGGTAGATAAGTGACCTGTGTGCTGAACAGGATCCAACCCCTCAAATCAACGTATGGTGTACGGAGTAGTGTAACGCCCACCGTACCGGATAGGTTCCGAGGAGCCAGTGAGCGACGACGTCACCTCCGACGAGGCCCAGCGGCTGATGAGCTTGCTGTGGCGGCACGAACTTCCGCCGCGTCCGGCGGGGCGTGGACCGAAACAGACGGTCAGTGTGGACGCGGTGGTCGCGGCGGCGGTCGCGCTCGCCGACCGGCACGGCTACGAGAAGGTCTCCATCCGCACGGTCGCCGCCGAGCTGGGGCTGCGGCCGATGAGTCTCTACACCTACGTGCCGAGCAAGGAGGCGTTGACGGCGCTCATGGTCGACGCGGTGGCCGAGGAGGACGCTCCCATTCCCGCGGATCTGCCGCCGCGGGAGCGCCTCGCCGCCGTGGCCCGTCAGATCCGGGCGGAACTCCTCGCGCATCCCTGGCTGCTCGAGGTGTCGCCGTGGCGGCTCGTGCTCGGGCCGGGACGGATGCGTCGGTACGAACGCCAGCTGGCCGCGATCGACGGGCTCGGCTTGCCCGACGTGGCGATGGACCGGGCCATCGCCGTGCTGTCGGAGTTCGCCACCGGAAACGCGCGCATGGCGGTGGCGGCCGCTCGGGAGACCGCGCGCATGAGCGACGCGCGCTGGTGGGAAGTGCACGGACCGCTGCTGGCCGAGGTGATGCCGCCGAGCCGGTTCCCGCTGGCCGCACGCGTCGGTGCGGCGGTGGGCGAGCTGTACCAGGCGCCCGCCGACCCGGACGGCGCGTTCGAATACGGCCTGGCCAGGCTGCTGGACGGCATCCTCGGCGCGGACCGATCGCCGCCGGACGCATGAGCAGCGGGCGACCTGTGGGTCGCCCGCTGCCGGTGGAAACGGTGTTCTGTTGTCCGATGCTGTTGTGTCAGGACGCGAGGAGCAGATCAGAGCGCGGGAGCGGACTCCGTGTCGATCACGGCGTCCAGCTCACGCAGCCGATCCATGTGTTCGTTCGCGTGGTGCTGGCAGAAGAGCAACTCTCCACCCGCGGGCAGTACGGCGCGCACTCGGGCTGCCGCCCCGCAGCGGTCGCAACGATCGACCGCGGTCAGTGGGGTGCTTGTCAGGGTTCCTGGCATGACTCCTCCGTCCTGGCTCCCGGTCCCGACGACCGTTCACCTGGTGTGGGGCCCGTGGTCACTCACCACGAGCTCGCTACCGCTACTTCCCAGCAGGGGTATTGACTACTCTGTCAGACGTTCGGGACGGGGGACTTTGTTCCCGCGGATGAAGCAGTGTGTTTTCGATAACACGACCAGGGATTTCGCTACGGGCGAACGCCACAGGTCCTGCCGCCGATGTGTGCTGCATCACAACCTCGATCGACCGATTAAGTTGTCTACCGGGAGATTACCCGTGACCTGTGACACTCACACGCTGGTTCACCTATGCACTTTGGATGAATGGCTTTCCGCGCGGCAAACAGGGGAGTACCGTGCCCCCTCACTCGCCGAAGCGGGGTTCATCCATCTCTCCTCGCCGCAGCAGGTGCACCTGCCCGCGAATCGCTTGTTCGCGGGGCGGCGCGATCTGGTGCTGCTGCGGATCGACTCCCGCCGCGTCGGGTCACCGATCAAATGGGAGCCGGGGGTCCCGACCGATCCGGAGTCGATGCTCTTCCCCCACCTGTACGGCCCTTTGCCGGTGGGCGCGGTCACCGGGGTCGCGGAGTACCTGCCCGGCACGGACGGGACATTCGCCCCGCTCCCGGCGTGACTACCGGTCGCGGAGCTCACGCGCCACGATGGCGGCCTGAACCCGCGACCGCACACCGAGTTTCGCCAGCACCCGGGAGACGTGCGTCTTGACGGTCGTCTCACCGATGAACAGCCGGCCTGCGATCTGCGCGTTGGACAGACCGTCGCCGAGGCAATCGAGCACTTCGCGTTCCCGTTCGGTGAGTTCGCCGAGCCCCGGAGGAGCCGACTGCACCGCAGCGTGATTCGACGCGGCGAACGCCGAGATCACCGCCCGCGTCACCTCCGGAGCCAGCACGCCGTCCCCCGCCGCGACCGCGCGCACCGCCTCGACCAGCGCCCGGCCCGACGTGGATTTCAGCACGAACCCCGAAGCGCCCGCCCGCAGTGCGCGAAAGACGTACTCGTCCAGGTCGAACGTGGTCAGGATCAGCACCTGCGCCAGGCCGTCCGCGGTGATCCGCTCGGTGGCGGTGATCCCGTCCACTCCCGGCATGCGCACGTCCATCAGCACCACCTGCGGCCGTAGCGCTTTGGCCTGCGCCACCGCGACATCGCCGTCGGCGGCCTCGCCGACCACGTCGATATCGTGCTCCACGTCCAGGATCATCCGCAGGCCGGCACGGATCGCGGCGTGGTCGTCGGCGATCACCACACGAATCGTCATGCGGGGCCCGCGCTTCCGAGCGGCAGGGTGGCCAGCACTTCCCAATGGCCGGCATCGTTTCCCGCGCGCAGACTTCCGCCGAGCGCCGCGGCCCGCTCGCGCATGTTCACCAAGCCGCGGCGCCCGGCGCGAGCCACGGACCGGGACGGCCGCGCGGGCGCGGTCCGGTTTCGGACGGATATGGTCAGCATCTGCTCCCCGGTGCGCACGTCGATCGAGACCTCTTGTCCCGGAGCGTGTTTCATGGCGTTGGTCAAAGCCTCCTGGACGATGCGATAGGCGGCCTGGTCGACCGCGCTGGGCAGCGTGGTGGCGTCGAGTGCTTCGTGGACCCGTACCGAGATCCCCGCCGCGCGCGCGGCGTCCACCAGGATCGGCAACTGCGCGAGGGTGCGCGGCGCGGCCACCTCCGGGGCGCCGTCGTCGCTGCGCAGCAATCCGATCATGGTGCGCATCTCCTCCAGCGCGCTGACGCTGTTGGCGCGGATGGCGCGCACGATCCCGGCCACCGCCGGGTCGGCGTCCGGGCGGGCCAGTACGCCGAGCGCCGCCTCCGAGTGCAAGGCGATGGCCGACAGATGCCCGGCGATCACGTCGTGCAGGTCACGCGCCATCGTGGTGCGCTCGTCGGCGACGGCCGCGCGGCGGTCGAGTTCGGCGACCAAGGTCAGCGCCTCGGCGCGAGTGCGCTCGGCGTGCGCGACCTCCTTGTGCGTGCGCACCGAGTTCGCCCACCAGATCGGCGTCGCGACGAAACCGAACACCGCCACCAGCGCCACCGCGACCGCGCGCAGGTCGCCGGTCAGCGCCATGGTCAGCGCCACCACGACGGCGGAGAGCGCCGACCACGCCAGCGCCGTGATCCGCGACGCCCTGCGCCCGGCGTACAGCACGGCCGCGTAGATCAGGTCGGCGTAGACGATCCACACCGGCACCGTGGCGCCCAGCCGGATGTCGACGGCCAGCGGGACCAAGCCGGCCACCATGGCCGCGACCGGCGTCCGGCGCCGGCAGGAGGTCGCCAGGCACAGCGCGGCCAGCACACCGCACCGCACCCACAACGACACGTGCTCGCCCCGCTCGGTCATAGTGGACAGACCGGCGAGATACAGCGCCGCGCCGCCGGCGAACGCGATCACCGCGCCCAGCGCGTCCCGCATCCGCTCCGGCACATCCGCCCACCGCCGCACGCCCTCCATCACAGCACAGCGTCCGCGACGCGCCATCGGCCGAAGTGATGACCGATCCGTTCGCCGAGGGGGTGATCCGGTTAATCTGGAGGCGTGAACGTCGACGTCACCGCACTACCCGGCATCGGTGTCCGGAAGGACTTCGAAGTGCGTTCCGGTCGCCGAATCGGCGTGGTCGCCCACCGCGACGGTGATATCGACCTGATCGTCTCCAAGCTGGACGATCCCGACGCCTGTGCCGCGCAGATCCCCCTGACCACCGATGAGGCGGCGGTGCTGGCCAACCTCCTCGGCGCGCCGCAGCTGGTCGCCAAGCTCAACGACGACCACCGCGACATGCCCGGGATCACCACGCGCCAGCTCCCGATCGGGGACGATTCGCCCTACGACGGGCGCACCCTCGGCGAGACCGAGATGCGCACGCGCACGAAGGCCTCCATCGTGGCCGTCATGCGGGCCGGGCAATTGCATCCCTCGCCCGGACCCGATTTCACCTTCACCGCGGGTGACCTGCTCGTGGTCGTCGGCACCCCGGAGGGCTTGGATGCCGCCGCGAAGATATTGACGCACGGCTGAGCCGTGACGGACACCGCGCTCGCCCTGATCGAGCTCGGAGCGGTTCTTTTCGTTCTCGGCATGCTGGGGCGTGTAGCGGGCCGGATCGGCATGTCGCCCATCCCGCTGTACCTGCTCGGTGGTGTCGCCTTCGGCCAGGGAGGGCTCATCGAACTGCGGGCCGCCCACGACTTCGGTCATATCGCCGGCGAGATCGGCGTGGTGCTGCTGCTGTTGCTGCTCGGCTTGGAGTACACGGCGGCGGAGCTGGTCACCGGCCTGCGCCGCTCGTGGGCGGCCGGTGTGGTGGACATCGTGGTCAACGCCTCGCCCGGGGCGGTGGTGGCGCTGATGCTCGGCTGGGGTCTCGACGGCGCGATCACGATGGCGGGGGTCACCTACATCTCGTCCTCGGGCATCGTGGCGAAAGTCCTCGACGACCTCGGGCGCCTGGGCAACCGGGAGACACCGGTGATCCTGTCCATCCTCGTTTTCGAGGACCTGGCGATGGCGGTGTACCTGCCGATTCTCACCACGGTGCTGGCCGGGCTCAGCTGGATCAGCGGGTTGCGTGCCCTTACGGTGGCGCTGATCACCATCACGCTGGTGCTCTTGGTGGCCCTGCGCTACGGGCGGTACGTCTCGGCGATCGTGGACAGCGCCGACCGTGAGGTCTTTCTGCTCACGCTGCTCGGCGCGGCCCTGCTGGTGGCAGGCGTTTCCTCGGCGCTGAGCGTGTCGGCGGCGGTCGGAGCGTTCCTGCTGGGCATCGCGATCTCCGGCTCGACCGCGCACGCGGCGGCGAAGATGCTCGAACCGCTGCGCGACCTGTTCGCGGCCATCTTCTTCGTGGCCTTCGGGTTGAACACCGACCTGCGAGCGATCCCGCCGGTGCTGGGCTGGGCGATCGCGCTGGCGGCGGTCACGGTCGTGACGAAGGTGGCGACCGGCTGGTGGGCCGCCGCGCGCGAGGGCATCCGGCGGATGGGCCGGGCCCGGACGGGCGCTGCGCTGGTGGCACGGGGCGAATTCTCCATCGTCATCGCGGGACTCGCCGTGAGCGCGGGCGCGATGGACGGTCAGCTCACCGCGCTCGCCTCGACCTACGTCCTGCTGATGGCGGTGCTCGGCCCGATCGCGGCGCGGGTGGTCGAGCCCGTGGTCGGGGTGCTGCAGAACCGCGGCCGCCCCGCACCCCAGGTCTCCTGATCAGTCCTCGACCACGCGGGCTCGACGGGCGGCGGTCCGCTCCAGCCGCCGCCAGAGCAGGCTCGCGATCGCGCCGACCGCCAGCCCGATCACGGCGGCGCAGAGATGGCCGTAGTCGGTGAACGTCGGCTCGACCCACAGCGCCACCCCGAGCGCCGCGAGGAGCGCGCACGCCCACACCAGCCGCACCTTGCCGCGGAAGCGGAAAGCCAGCGCCGCCAGTACGGCCGAGAAACCGTAGCTGGTCCCGACATCCGCGGCGACCGCCACCCGCAGCGGGATGAGGCCGCGGTCGATGGCGTGGGAGATGCCGGTGACGGTCAGCAGCGTCGCTCCGATGTGCCCGGTGGCGAACAGCAGGATCCAGCGCGCGGTGCCCAGCCAGCGTTCGGCATACGCCATGACGACCAGGAACCCGGCGATGGTCGCCCAGGGAAATCCGCCGTCGGTCCAGAACGCCGAGGCGACCAGCACCTGCACCGGGTTGTGCCGCATGTTGTAGAGGTTGGTCGACGCGGAGAAGATCAGTCGGCGCTCGACCGAGTCACCGACCCCGCGAAGCGTCCACCACGTGACGAACAGCGTGAACGCGTAAGCGGTGCTGGCGGGCGCTGCCCCCAGATGCGCGCGGATCGAGGGCAGCAGCCGCCGCGGCAGCCCGGGACGCCGCAGCCAGGCCGAACCGTCGCGCAACTCGGCGCGCAGGTCGACCGTCCGCGTCCACGGTGACCGGAGCCAGCTCGGAGTCGAGGTCGAGGCAACCACCCCGCAAGTCTGCCGGGCGGGGCGCAGGGGCGGCGGCAGGCGCCGGTGTGCGCTGTGTCACGGGTCGGTGTGCGCGACCATGACGGCCGTTTCACGCTTCAGGGCATCCCGCTCCGGCGCACCGCACAGCCGCGATGTCAGGAGAACCGCACAGGAGCGAGCTGCATGGCGAGAAGGGCAGAACACCGCCTCCGGTCACCCCTTGGGCAGGTGTGTCGGCCGCCGTGATCCCGCCGCGGCGCACCGCGCGGAAACGTCTGCACGGCGATGATCATCCCCTGAGACCTGAGCCGAAACTACCGGACCTGGCAGGTCGGCGTCGATCCTCGGCGAAGTCCGGGACGCGAGCGGAACGCACTGCAGCGCAAGGGGAATCGACATGCGTCAGCCAGTAGGCGTGCTAAGGGAAGGACGTTGCCAGCACATCCGGGGGCCGCACGCCGGAAAGCGCGACGCCCGCATTCGCCGGCCGCTGGACGAATCGAGCGGACGACGGATGCGGGCGTCGAGGCGGAGGCGATCTAGTCGAGGTAGTCGCGCAGGACCTGGGAGCGGCTGGGGTGGCGCAGCTTGCTCATGGTCTTGGACTCGATCTGACGGATCCGTTCGCGGGTGACGCCGTAGACCTGGCCGATCTCGTCGAGGGTGCGCGGCTGACCGTCGGTGAGGCCGAAGCGCAGCCGGACCACGCCCGCCTCCCGCTCCGACAGCGTCTCCAGCACCGACTGCAGCTGATCCTGCAGCAGCGTGAAGCTCACCGCGTCCACCGCGACCACGGCCTCGGAGTCCTCGATGAAGTCGCCGAGCTGGCTGTCGCCCTCGTCGCCGATGGTCTGGTCCAGCGAGATGGGCTCACGCGCGTACTGCTGGATCTCCAGCACCTTCTCCGGCGTGATGTCCATTTCCTTGGCCAGCTCCTCCGGCGTCGGCTCGCGGCCGAGATCCTGGAGCAGCTCGCGCTGGATGCGCCCGAGCTTGTTGATGACCTCCACCATGTGCACCGGGATGCGGATGGTGCGGGCCTGGTCGGCCATGGCGCGGGTGATGGCCTGCCGGATCCACCAGGTGGCGTACGTGGAGAACTTGTAGCCCTTGGTGTAGTCGAACTTCTCCACCGCGCGGATCAGACCCAGGTTGCCCTCCTGGATCAGGTCCAGGAACGCCATGCCGCGGCCGGTGTAGCGCTTGGCCAGCGAGACGACCAGGCGCAGGTTGGCCTCCAGCAGGTGGTTCTTGGCCCGGTTGCCGTCGCGGACGATCCAGTTGTAGTCGCGGCGCATCGCGACCGGCAGCTTCTCGCCCTGCTCGGCGAACTCGCGCACCTTCTCCGCGGCGTAGAGACCGGCCTCGATCCGCTTGGCGAGTTCGACCTCCTCCTCGGCGTTGAGCAGCGCGACCTTGCCGATCTGCTTGAGGTAGGCGCGCACCGAGTCGGCCGACGCGGTGAGTTCGGCGTCCTTGCGGGCCTGGCGCAGCGCCTCGGATTCCTCTTCGTCCCAGACGAAATCGCCGGAGGCCTTGTCGGCCGCGCTCGGCTCGTCGGACTCCTCGCCCTCGGCTTCCTCGGTCTCGGCGTCCTCGGCGACGTCGACCAGATCGTCGCCCTCGGTGAGATCCTCCTCGGAGACTTCCAGATCGCCGAGATCGTCCAGATCGAGCGACTCGTCCTCGAGCGTCTCCTCGGCGCCGGGCTCGCCGTCCGGACCGACCTTCTTGGTGGCGGCCTTCTTCGCGGGAGCCTTGGCCGCCTTGGCGGCCTTCTTGGCAGGCGCCTTCTTGGCGGCGGCCTTCTTCGCCGGAGCCTTCTTCGCGGCAGCCTTACGGACCGGCCGTGCTGCGGTTACATCTGCGGAGTCGGCATCGGCCGATTCGGCGGTCTGACGGGTATTCGTGGCTACCACGTACGCCCTTTCGTGACGGTCTCGTGCGGCGTCACGCCAGAGTGGTGTTCCGGCGGAGCGATCTGTCGGGTTTCACCGGCGGAGGGCCGGTCGGGGTTTCTCCGGCTGCGCCGGGCACGTTCCATTGTAACGATCTAACCAGGGTACCTACGGCACGATGCCTGGAACGGCATCCTCGCGGTACCCGCGCGCCTCACGGCGCGACGCCCCCCGCGATGGCCATGGCGGCGCCGACGATGCCGGCCGTGTTGCGCAGGCGGGCCGGTATGACCGGCGTCCGGTTGGTGAGCAGGGGAATCCACTTCTCGGAGTCCCTGCTGATGCCACCGCCCGCGACGAAGACCACCGGGAAGAACAGGTTCTCCAGCGTCGTCAGCACCAGGCTGACCTGCGCTGCCCATTGCTCGTAACTCAGGTCGTCGCGTTCTTTGATCGAGGCCGCCGCGCGATGCTCGCTCTCCATGCCCTTGACCTCCAGGTGGCCCAGTTCGGTGTTGGGCACCAGCGTGCCGTGGTAGAGCAACGCCGAGCCGATGCCGGTGCCGAAGGTCAGCAGCATGACCAGGCCCGCGAAATTGCGCGCCGCGCCGAAGTGGTCCTCGGCCATGCCCGCGGCGTCCGCGTCGTTGAGCACGGTGACCGGACGGCCGCCGAGCGCGGCCGAGAACAGCGCCCGCGCGTCGGTGCCGATCCAGGACTTGTCGATGTTCGCCGCGGTACGGGCCACGCCGCCGAGCACCACCGCGGGCAGGGTGATGCCGACCGGCCCGGTCCACTGGGCTTTCTCGACCAGTTCGGCCACCGCCTCGGCCACGGCGAACGGAGTCGCAGGATGCGGCGTCGCGATCTTGATGCGCTCGTGGACCAACTCGCCGGTGTCCAGATCGACCGTGGCGCCTTTGACGCCGCTGCCGCCGATGTCGATGCCGAATGCGTGCCCCCGAGCGGACATGACTAACCCCTCGTTTCCCTGTGCTGGCCGATGTGATGACAGCGCTGCACGGGGCCCGGGACGCCACGGCGGGCGTTGCGACGGGATGCCCGACGACGGCGCTGTGTCGTGCACGACAAGAGTAATGGGACCACGAGGCTGGGCGTTCGGCGAGGATGTGTGATGCGATAAAGGGCGTGCCGGAAACCTCATCGCCAGTGTCCGACTACACCGCCGACTCGTTCGTCTCGATCGTCGCGCGTGGCGACGAAGCCGACCTGCGCCGCGTCGCGGTCGACATCGCCGAGACGGCCGCCGCCCATGTCCGCGCCCGCCGTCCCGAGGTGTTCGGGCCCGCGGGCGCGCACGCCGAAGGCGCGGTGCAGTCCAAGAGCCACGAGACCGACCCGGTGACCATCGTGGACACCGAGACCGAAGAGCTCATCCGAAAATTGCTCGCCGAACAGCGCCCGGGCGACCCGATCCTCGGCGAGGAAGGCGGCGGCAGCATCGACGACGCGAGTGCCGACACCGTCCACTGGGTGGTCGATCCGATCGACGGCACCGTCAATTTCCTCTACGGCGTGCCGGGCTACGCCGTGTCGGTGGCCGCGCTGCGCGGCGGCAGGCCGGTGGCGGGCGCCGTGGTCGACGTCGCGCGGGCGGCCACCTACAGCGCCGGGCTCGGTCTGGGCGCGCTGCGTGTCGACGCCGACGGCGTGGTGGAGCATTTGCGCTGCACGCCCGTCGAGTCGGTGGCGATGTCCCTGGTCGCCACCGGATTCGCCTACGGCAGGCACCGCAGGAGCAGGCAGGCGGAGCTGGTCGCGCAGGTGCTGCCGCACGTGCGCGACATCCGCCGTTTCGGCGCGGCGGCGCTGGATCTGTGTCATGTCGCCGCTGGCCGCGTCGACGCCTATTACGAGCACGGCCTCAACGCCTGGGATTGGGGCGCAGGCGCGCTGATCGCCGCCGAGGCGGGCGCGCGGCTGACGCTGCCGCCCGCGACGGCGCCGGGCGCCGACGGCGACCTGGTGGTGGCCGCCGCGCCCGGCATCGCCGACGAACTGGGCGAGCTGCTGGCCCGGATCGGCGCTACCGAGCCGATTCCGGACCGCTGATCAGCAGCGTGCTTTCCGTGCCGCGTCGAGCAGCTTGATATCGATGGATGTGGAGTTGCCCGGCGCCGGGTTCTTGAGCGAACGCAGCACTTCCTCGGCGTCGTTGCTGGGACGGATGTCCCGGAACAGCGAGCCGAGCACGAGATCGACGGTGTCGTCGCCGCGCTGATCCTCGATCAGCTCGGCGCACGGCGCGACCAGCTGCACGGAGGCGGCGGCCGGGCGGCCGTTGACGCCGAAGCGGATCTGCCCGGTGCATTCCAGGTCGCCGTTGACGTATACCGAATCGTTGCCGTATTGCGTTCCGGGAGCGCTCGCGAAGCCGAGGTCGCCGAGCTGGGCGGCGACGTGCGCGGCCTGTCCGCGTTGGTTGTTCGCGTTCAGCACGCGCACCTTGCTCGCGGCCAGCGGTGCGGGTTCCACGTCCTGCAGGCGGCCGGCGCCGACCCGCTGACCGAGCGGAGTCGGTTGCGCCGCACCGGGATCCGAGGCCGGGCTCGGCGAGTTGCACGCCATCGCGGTGTGATCGGTGTCGTGCGTGGTGAGGGCTTTGATCCAGACGATCCCGCAGATCAGAGCGAGAACGCCGAGCATGATGAGCCAGGGCTGGGGGCGGCGGCGCACGAACGGCCGACCTTGCGAATCCGTCGCGGTGCCTTCGGTGATCAGTGAAACCACCAGCACACTGTACGGAAATGTGGCGGGGCCGCGACGCAAGGTCTCGGTGCGTTCCCCAGAAGGTGTCGATTGCCCCTCTTTTTCGACTCGGCTGTGTTTTGATTGCGACTTTTGCTCCGGCGTCCGCTATTGTCTGGCGGCCCAGATCGAATCACCGGTGCGGAATCAGTGGTCGGTCGCGGGAACAAGAAGGGCATGTCCTGCGTTTACCCAGCGCTATCCGGAGTGGATCGGCATGATCCGCCCTGATAGGCGACCGGTGTACGTGTGACGTGCACCACCGGCGGGGCGGTACCGGTCGCGGCGATTCCGGCAGGAATCGGGTGTGAGCGGACCGGTCCGGGATACACGGAGTTAGGACGAGGGGAAGACGACATGGCAACCGACTATGACGCACCGAGGCGCACCGAATCCGACGATGTGTCGGAGGATTCGCTGGAGGAGCTGAAGGCTCGTCGTAACGAGGCACAGTCCGCCGTCGTGGATATCGACGAATCCGATACCGCGGAGTCGTTCGAGCTTCCCGGCGCCGACCTGTCCGAGGAAGTGCTGACGGTTCGGGTGATCCCGAAGCAGGCCGACGAGTTCACCTGTTCCAGCTGTTTCCTGGTTCATCACCGGAGCAGGCTGGCCAGTGAGAAGGGCGGCCAGATGATCTGCATGGATTGCGCCGCCTGATCTCGACGAGATCGAACAGAGTGTCAGCCCGCGCTCGGTAGACCGAGCGCGGCGAGGACCCGTTCGGGCCGCCGCGTACTGACCAGCCAGTACGGCGTCGGATCGTCCGGGTCGTCGAGCACGAGCAAGACCATCGGCCCGACCCAGGGTCGATGCTGGACATAGGCGGCGGGGTCGAGCTGGCGACCCAGCGCCGCGCTTTTCGCGGTGGGGGCGACAGCGGCCGCGCGGGCGACGAAATTCACCGGTAGATGTGCGCGATCCGCGCGCAACTCCGGTGTGCCGTTCGCGTCCGGCGCCACTTCGACGCGGTGGCGGCTCAGCCACAACAGCACCCAGACCGGCACGGGGAACAGCAGCACGTAGGGCAGCCACGCACGCAAGCCCGGCGCGCCCATGTGGATCTCCGCCGCGAGCAATCCGGTGATGGCGAACGCCACCGGCCACCACCACAGCGGCACCCACAGGCGCTCCCGGTACCGGTGGGCTGGCTGCGCTTTCTGGTCCGCTGGCATGGGGTTGGGCTGGTCCGACACGAGTCAACACTAAGTCACGAGGGCAGACAGCCTACGCGTAGGCTCGTCCAACGTGAGCGCACTTTCACCCATACCCTTGCTGCGGCTGGACCCCGGCATACCCGTGCCAACGCGCGCCCATGCGGGCGACGCGGGCGTGGATCTGTGCACCACGCAGGACGTCGTCCTGGAGCCGGGGGAGCGGGTGCTGGTCGGCACCGGCGTCGCCGTAGCGCTACCGGTCGGCACCGTCGGCCTGATCCATCCGCGCTCGGGTCTGGCCGCGAAGACCGGGCTGTCGGTGGTGAACACCCCCGGCACGGTCGACGCGGGATACCGGGGTGAGATCAAGGTGTGCCTGATCAATCACGACCCGCGCACGCCGGTCGAGTTGCGGCGCGGTGACCGGATCGCGCAACTGCTGGTGCAGCGGGTGGAGCTGGTGGATTTCGTCGAGGTCGACTCGCTCGACGAGACGACCAGGGGTGCGGGCGGCTATGGCTCCAGCGGCGGTCACGCGAGCCTGACCGCGTGGACGAACGGGGCGGGCCGGGCTACCGGCGAGGAGGCATGACGGGAATGTTCGGAAAGCGAAAGAAGTCGAGCCGGGCCGCGGACGACCGGTACGACGAGGCGGACGATTACGCCGACTACGAGTCCGCCTACGAGGGCGCGTACGACGACGATTTCTACGACGACGCCCCCACCGACGAACGCTCGTACGAGGGGGTGGATCTCGACGTCGCCCGGCCGCACGGCAAGCCGGGTCCGTACGACTACGACGAGGTCGCCGACCTGCTGGATTCGGTGTCCGAGCAGCGGCTGGATCTCGGGTCGGTGCTGCTGCCGGTCCCGCCGGGCGGTCAACTGCAGGTCGAGATGACCCCGGAGGGGCAGCCGCAGGCGGTGCACCTGGCCACCGAGCACGGCCGCATCACCGTCGCCGCCTACGCCGCGCCCAAGACATCAGGGCAGTGGCGGCTGGTCGCCGCGGATCTCGCCGACTCGCTGCGCAAGGACGGCGCCAGGGTCTCGGTCGAGAACGGGCCGTGGGGCCGGGAGTTGCTGGCTTTGACCGAAGGCGCCGACCTGCGTTTCATCGGCGTGGACGGCTATCGCTGGATGGTGCGGCTGGTCGCGGCGGGCCCCTCGGGCGCGGCGAACGACGGCAGCCCGCTGGTGAAGGCGGCGCGGGCGATCCTGAGCGAGACGGTGGTGCGGCGTGGCGAGGACCCGCTGCCGGTGCGGGACCCGCTGCCGGTGGTGTTGCCGCAGCAGCTGGCCGAGCAACTCGCCGCCGCCCATCAGCAGCAGGTGGAAGCCCAGCAGCAGGCGATGGCCGCGCAGGTGGCGGCGCAGACCGGTGCGCAACCGGTGGTGCCGCGGCTGCCGCAGGGCCCGCGCCGGGGCGCGGACGGCTCTGCCATGCAGCAACTCGGCCTGAACTGAGCAGGCGATCTCAGTCGAAGGCGCCGATACCCGCGTGCCCCAGGATCGCGGGATCGGCGCCGAGTTCGTCCAGGGTGATCCGGTGCAGGTGCGAGCGCGGGGCCAGCGCCGCCCACTCCTCGGCGACCGCGCGCGGGTGCACCGGGTCGTCGACCGCGGTGACCACCGCCAGCGGCGGCTGGAAAGCCGACAGCAACTCGGCATCGGGCCACTTGTAGTCCGCGGCCTCCTCCAGCGCCCGCGGCAGATCCGGCCACTGCGCCCGCCAGGATCGGGTCAGCGCGTCCGCCAGCCAGCGGGGACTGCTCGTCCGCATCCGGTCGATGACCGCGGCCAGACCGTCGGCGCGCAGCTGCGCCGCGGTGGCCGCCGCGCTCAGCGTCGCGGGGCAGGCTGCGGTGTCGGGCCCGGTCCAGGCGGGCAGCGCCGCCACGACCCCGACGACGCGTTCCGGGTGCTCCGCGGCCCACTCCAGCGCGATCGCCGCGCCGAGCGAGATGCCCGCCACCAGCACCGGCCCCGCATCCGCTGCCTCCTCCAGCGCTGCTCGGCAGCTCGCAACCACCCGGCGCGGGTCGGGCTCCACCGCGACGAAATCCAGGCCGCGTGCGGCGCACGCGGGCCCGAAGGCGCGCCGGGCGAAATCGGCGTCGGACCCGGTGCCGGGCAGCGCCGCGACGCGAGCGGGGTGTGGGGAGTCGAACATCGGTCCGAGCGTAGCGGGGGTGGCCCTGCCCATCTACAGTGGCGTTGTACGGCCACAGCGGGCCGTGCGGATCGGATCCCTCACGATGGTGTGCGACCCACGCCATCTGCTCTATGCAGGAGAGCGTGCACAATGTCATCCGCAGCCTCAGGGTATTTTCGACGTCTGGGCCGCAGGCTGACCGAAGACATCGATCAGCTGGATGCCGAAGAGCTGGCCGAGACATCCGAAGCCTCGGGAGCATGCCGCGCGTCGGAGTGTCGGCGTGGTGACGAGGCCACCATGCTCGGTAGGCTCCGCAGTGTCGAAGCGTGTCCCAAGTCGGCGGGCGCCAGCGTCCAGGCCGAGTTCTTCGACGGCACCGACGCGATCACGCTGGTCTGGATCGGGCGCAGGCGCATTCCGGGCATCGAGCCGGGCAGGCGCATCCTCGTCCGTGGCCGGGTCGGCGACCGCGACGGTCGCAAAGTGATCTTCAACCCCTACTACGAATTGCGCGGGAACAGCTGACGTATGCCTTCGAGCAACGACAACGCAGGATCGGACGACCGCACCGGGCTCGACTCGCCCGACCGTGACGAGGAACGTGCCGAACAGACCCTCCTCGAACAACTGGGCGGCTTCAGCGGCCTGATCTACTCGACGCTCCCCGTAGTCGTGTTCGTTCCCGTGAACAGCTTCGCCGGGCTGGCCGCCGCGATCTGGTCGGCCCTCGGGGTGGCCGCCGCCATCCTCCTGTGGCGTCTGGTGCGGCGCGATCCCCTGCAGCCCGCCATCTCGGGCTTCTTCGGCGTCGGCATCTGCGCCTTCATCGCCTACCGGATGGGCGAGGCGAAAGGCTTCTTTCTCTTCGGGATCTACACCAGCCTTGTCTACGCCGGCGTGTTCCTGGCGTCGATCCTGGTCCGCAGGCCGCTGGTCGGCGTGATCTGGGGTGTGCTGAACGGCCACGGCTCCGACTGGCGGTCGGATCCGCGCTCGGTGCGTCTCTACGACCTCGCCACCACCACGTGGATTCTGGTGTTCGGGGCGCGCTACCTGGTGCAGTCGGAACTCTACGACACCGACCGCACCGGCTGGCTCGCCTTCGCCCGCATCGCGATGGGCTGGCCGCTGACCGCGGTGGCGCTGGCCGTCACGATCTGGGCCGTGCGCCGGGCCGGCCACCTGCCCGCCAAGACGGTGCGCGCCACCGAACCGGCTGAGCGTTAACCCTCCACCGCCCTCCGGCGAAAACCACAGGGGTGGTGAGATACCCACCGCCGAGGTGGGTGCTTCCCCACCCTGGGGTGACTGGTCGCCCTTCCGAGTTCATCAGACGATCTATGCGTAGGAAAACACGCACTGATCGGCGAGAAAGGACTCGGACGTGACTACCGAGCACAACACCACGGCGCTGCCCGTCGCCCACAACTCCGCGCTCTCGGAGAGCAGGCGGATCTCGGCCGAGCTGGACAAGCTGATCGGTCCGGCGGCCGAAGGCGATCGCCGGGCGGTCGCGGAGATCATCCGGATCGTCCATCCGCTGGTGCGGCGTTACTGCGGCGCGCGTCTCGGCAACACCGCCCATCTGCAGGTTACCGCCGACGACGTGGTGCAGGAGGTCCTGCTGGCCACCGTCAACGCCATCCCGCGCTACCGTGACCAGGGCAAATCGTTCCTGGCCTTCGTCTACGGCATCGCGGCCAACAAGGTCGCCGACGCGTTCCGCCGCTCACAGCAGCACCCGGCCTACCCGGTGGCCGACGTTCCGGACCACGCGTCCTCCGCCGCGGGGCCGGAGGAGTGGGCGCTGGCCTCCGAACGGCGCGACGCCACAAGAGAACTCATGCAGGTACTGGCCCCCGCGCACCGTGAGGTGCTGGTGATGCGCATCATGCTGGGCTGGTCCGCGGCGCAGACCGCCGAGGCCATCGGCACCAGTCCCGGCGTGGTCCGGGTGATGCAGCACCGCGCGCTGAACAAGCTGCGCGCGCAGCTGAAGGTGGCCGCGTAGGGGTTCCGGCAGCGCCGCGCCGAGCATGCGCGTCCGGCCGTGTCACGGGGAGTTACGGTCTGATGCCGTGGTTGGCGAGTTCCAGCCGGAGGTCTTCCTCGGCCTCCACCGAAGTCACGAACAGCAGTTCGTCGTCGCCTTCCAGCGCGTCGTCCGGCTGCGGCACGATCACGCGCCCGCCGCGCAGGATGGTCACCAGCGCGGCGTCGCGCGGCAGCGTGAGCGTGCGCACCGGTTTGCCGGCGAGCGCGGTGTCGGCGGGCAGCGTCATCTCGACCAGATTCGCCTGGCCCTGGCGCAGCGTCATCAGCCGCACCAGATCTCCGACCGACACCGCCTCCTCGACCAGCGAGGCGAGCAGCCGGGGTGTGGACACCGCGACGTCGACACCCCAGGAACCGTCGAACAGCCATTCGTTGCGCGGATCGTTCACCCGCGCCACTACCCGGCGTACCCCGAACTCGGTTTTGGCCAGCAGGCTGTGCACCAGGTTCGCCTTGTCGTCACCGGTGGCCGCGATGACCACCTCGTAGGTCTCCAGACCGGCCTGCTCCAACAGCGCGAGTTCGCACGCGTCGGCGTGCACCCAGACCGCGTCGGGAATCGCGTCGGAGTCGATGTGCTCGAGCGCACGCTCCAGCAGCATGACCCGATGCCCGCCGCGCAGGAGCTCCCTGGCGATGGATCGGCCGACGGCGCCTGCTCCGGCGATGGCCACTTTCATATTCAGTCCTCGCTCGCTGGGGGCTTTCCGGCCAAGGCGACGGCCTCGCCCACGGCGCCGGAAGCCGCGGCCACATACACGATGTCGTCGGCCTGGACGATGGTCTTGCTGTCGGGCAGCAGCGCTTGGCCGAACCGGATGATGAACGCGACCCTGGCCGCGACGGTTTGCTCCAGATCGCGCACGGTGCGGCCATACCACTCTTCGTGCAGCGTCAGCTGGGTCACGGCAACCGTTCCGGTGGGGTCGCGCCAAGTGGTGGTGCCGGTGTCGCCGACGAGCGCGCGCAGGAAGCGGTCGGTGGTCCACGGGACCGTGGCGATGGTGGGGATGCCGAGGCGTTCGTAGACCGCGGCGCGCTTGGCGTCGTAGATGCGGGCCACCACGCGCTCGACGCCGAACATCTCCCTGGCGACCCGGGCGGAGATGATGTTCGAGTTGTCGCCGGAGGACACCGCCGCGAACGCGTCCGCCCGCTCGATCCCGGCCTTGATCAGCACATCTCGATCGAATCCGACACCGGTCACTCGCTCGCCGGGAAAGTCGGATCCGAGGCGTAGGAAGGAACTGGGGTCCCGGTCGATCACGGTGACTTCGTGACCTACGCGGACCAGGGCGTGGGCCAGCGACGAGCCGACGCGCCCGCACCCCATGATCACTACGTACACCGTGCAACCTCGTTCCTGGAACCGTGGTGTTCGGTCTGCTTCATTGTTCGGTCGAACGCTACCCGTCGAATGATTCCACCGGCCACGTTCCCCCTCCAGCCGGCGAGCAAACCTGCGAGCCACGCGCGCGATCCCCCGTGCGGGGGCCTATGCTCGCTCCAGTGTCCAAGTTGACGACGGCAGCGAAGCGAGTGCTGCTGGGCAGGCCTTTCCGTAGCGACTCGCTGGGCCACACGCTGTTGCCGAAGCGAATCGCGCTCCCGGTGTTCGCATCCGATGCGATGTCATCGGTCGCCTACGCCCCCGAAGAGATCTTCCTCGTGCTCTCGGCCGCCGGGGTCGCGGCCTACCTGTACGCCCCCTGGGTCGGATTGGCCGTCGCGTTCGTCATGGCTGTCGTGGTGGCCAGTTACCGGCAGAACGTTCACGCCTACCCGTCCGGCGGCGGCGATTACGAGGTGGCGACCACCAACCTGGGGCCCAACGCGGGCCTGACCGTCGGCAGCGCGCTGCTGGTCGACTACGTGCTCACCGTCGCGGTGTCGATCTCATCGGCCGCGTCCAACATCGGCTCGGCCATTCCATTCGTCGCGACGCACAAGGTGCTGTTCGCCGTCGTGGCCATCGCGCTGCTGACCGCGATCAATCTGCGCGGTGTGCGGGAGTCGGGCACGGCGTTCGCGATTCCGACCTACGCGTTCATCATCGGCATGTTCATCATGCTGGGCTGGGGTCTGTTCCGGATCTTCGTGCTCGGGGACGACCTGCGGGCCGAATCGGCGGGCTTCGGCCTGATCGCCGAGCACGAGCATCTCTACGGGCTGGCGTTCGCCTTCCTCATCGCGCGGTCGTTCTCTTCCGGCTGCGCCGCGCTGACCGGCGTGGAGGCGATCAGCAACGGCGTGCCGGCGTTCCGCAAACCCAAGTCGCGCAATGCCGCCACCACCCTGCTGATGCTCGGCACGATCGCGATCGTCCTGCTGATGGGCATCATCATCCTCGCCCAGAAGATCGGGGTGGTGTACGCGCACGACGTCGCCGACCTGACCGGCGCACCGTCGGACTATCACCAGAAGACGCTGATCGCGCAGCTGGCCGAGACCGTGTTCGAGGGTTTCCCGCTCGGCTTCTTCTTCATCACGACGGTGACCGCGCTGATCCTAGTGCTCGCCGCGAACACCGCGTTCAACGGATTCCCCGTGCTCGGCTCGATCCTGGCGCAGGACCGCTACCTGCCGCGCCAGCTGCACACCAGAGGCGACCGGCTGGCCTTCAGCAACGGCATCCTGTTCCTGTCCGGCGCGGCGATCGCGTTCGTGGTGCTGTTCGGCGCCGAGGTGACCAAGCTGATCCAGCTGTACATCGTCGGCGTGTTCGTCTCGTTCGTGCTCAGTCAGACCGGCATGCTGCGGCACTGGACCCGTTTGCTGCGCACCGAGGCCGACCCGGCGCAGCGCGCGCGGATGAAGCGCTCGCGGGTGATCAACGCGGTCGGTCTGAGCGCGACCGGAGCGGTGCTGGTGATCGTGCTGATCACCAAGTTCTTCGCGGGCGCCTACATCGCCATCTTCACCATGGTGGCGATCTTCGTCGTGATGAAACTGATTCGCAGGCACTACGATTCGGTCGCCCGCGAGCTGGACGAGCACGAGTGGGACGGTGTGCTGCCCAGCCGCTCGCACTCCATCGTGCTCGTGTCCCGGCTGCATCTGCCGACGCGCCGCGCTCTCGCCTACGCGCGCGCCAGCCGCCCCGACACGCTGGAGGCGGTCACGGTGAACGTCGACGAGGCCGACACCAGGGCGCTGGTGCGGGAGTGGGAGAACAGCGACATCACGGTGCCGCTCAAGGTGATCGAATCGCCCTATCGCGAGATCACCAAGCCGGTGCTGGACTATGTGAAGCGCGTGCGCAAAGACGCCCCACGCGACGTGGTGACCGTGTTCATCCCCGAGTACGTGGTGGGCCACTGGTGGGAACAGGTGCTGCACAACCAGAGCGCCCTGCGCTTGAAGGGCAGGCTGCTGTTCGAGCCGGGCGTGATGGTGACCAGCGTGCCGTGGCAGCTGAGTTCGTCGGCGCGGGCGCGCACCCCGGGCGTGGTGAACGCTCCCGGCGCGGTGCGGCGCGGGTACGAGGATCGGACATGACGTCCGCGGAGCATTCGGGATGAGCGATCGGCGGACCGGCACGTTCGAGGTGCGGCTCGGGCCGCCGGGTCACGGCGGGTTCTGTGTCGCACGGTACGAGGGACGTGTGGTGTTCGTCCGGCACGGGTTGCCCGGCGAGCTGGTGCGGGCGCGGGTCACCGAGGATCGCGGCGGTTCGTTCTTCCGCGCCGACGCGGTCGAAGTGTTGGAGGCGTCCGCGGATCGGGTGCCTGCCACCTGTCCGGTGTCCGGTCCCGGCGGCGCGGGCTGCTGCGATTTCTCCTTCGCCACGCCGCAGGCCCAACGCGCGCTGAAGGCCGCGGTGGTGGCCGAGCAGTTGCGGCGGGTGGCCGGGATCGAGCGCGACGTGGTGGTGGAGTCCATCGGGCCCGGCGACGCGGGCGGCGGATGGCGTACCCGCGTGCGCCTCGCGGTCGACGCGCACGGACGTGCCGGGGTGCACCGCTATCGCAGCACCGACGTGATCCCGGATCTGCGCTGCCCGCAACCGGTCACGGGAGCGCTGGAGGGGCTCGCGCAGCGGCGATGGACGCCCGGCGCCGATCTGGTGATCGCGGTGGACGGGGACGGGATCCGGCACGTCGTCGAGCTGGCGCCCGCCGCGGATGCCGAACCGGGCGGTCGCGGCGGGGATCGGCGCGGCCCCGGCGGAAGCGGGCGGCGATCGGAGCCGGGTGGCCGGGATCGGCGCGGCGGAGGTCGACGCGACCGTCCGCACGGGCGGGATCGGCGCGGGGGAGACCGGTCCGCCGCGGAGTCCGCAGGCCGCGACGACCGGCGCGCGGCGTCCGCGCGACGTGCGGCGGCGCACGCGGCGCGTGAGGAGTGGGTGTTCGAGGGCAGCGGGCGCGCGGTCGAGTACGTGGCCGGGCGGCGCTGGGAGGTCGCCGCGACGGGCTTCTGGCAAGCGCATCGCGGTGCGGCGCAACGTTATTCGGATTTGATCGCGGAGTGGTCGCAACTCGGGCCCGGCGGGCGCGCGTGGGACCTCTACAGTGGCGCCGGGGTGTTCGCCGCGCGCCTCGCCGAACAGGCCGGGCGCACCGGTGTGGTGCTCGCGGTGGAATCGGCCCGTCCCGCCGTCGCCGACGGCGCCGCCGCGTTGCGCGACCTGCCCTGGGTGGAACTGCGGGCACAGCGGGTGGAGCGCTGGGTGCTCGAGCACGTCGGCGCGGCCGCCCCGGACGTCGTGGTGCTCGATCCACCGCGCGCGGGCGCGGGCAAGGAGGTGATCGGCGCGGTCACCGCCAGCGGTCCGAGGCGGATCGTCCACGTCGGCTGCGATCCCGCCGCGTTCGCCCGCGATCTCGGCCTGTACCAGGCGGCGGGTTACCGGCTCGCCGACCTGCGCGCCTTCGACGCCTTCCCCGCGACGCACCACGTGGAATGCCTCGCGTTGCTGGAGCGCTGAGCGGTCAGTCCTCGTAGACCGGGGGCCTGCGGTCCCGGCGGGCGCGGATCGCCTCGTCGAAATTGCCGGTGGTCAGGCGCACGTACAGCTGCGCAGTGCCCTCGTGCTGCATGTGCGATTCGAAGCCGCCCGCCTCCATGCCGCTCCACAGCATGCGCTTGGTGAGCTCGGTGCCGACCCGGCTGAAGCCGATGATGCGTTCGGCAAGGTCGTAGCAGGTGTCCAGCAGTTTCGCCGCCGCGACGGCGCGGGAGACCAGACCGATGCGCTCGGCTTCGGTGGCGTCGACGTCGCGGCCGGACAGCATGATCTCGAATGCCCTCGACGCGCCGACCGCACGGGGCAGCAGATAACTGAGACCCAGTTCGGCCGAGGTGAGGCCGTTGTTGATGCCGGCGGCGCGGAAGTACGCGTCCTCGGCGGCGATGCGGATATCGGCGCCGACGGCCAGGCAGAGCCCGCCGCCGATGGCCGCGCCGTTGACCGCGGCGATCACCGGCTGGTGCATCCGCCGCAGCGCGATCAGCACGTCGTTGAGCAGATCCATCGACCGGCGCGCGACACTGGTGACGGTGAGCCCGTCGACGTTCGGCACCTTTCCCGCGCTGGTGAGGTCGGCTCCGGAACAGAAACCGTGTCCCGCGCCGGTCAGCACGACGACCCGGACGTCGTTGTCGGCGCGCACCCGCTCCAGCGCCTCGCGCAGCGGGATCATCACGTCGAACGCCATCGCGTTCATCCGTTCGGGCCGGTTCAGCGTCACCAGGGCGATATGGGGCCGTGGTTTGTCGATGAGCACGAACGACATGCGACCTCCTGGACGGTGACGACCTCAATATAGGCACGCCGGGCCCGGCGCAGCGGTGAATTCGCGCGGGGCGCCGCCGAACCGGTGCGGGGCCGCCGGACCGTCCAATTAGAGTCACAGCCATGACCGTGTACGCAATTGCGCAACTGAAGTTCACCGATCGCGCCGCCTACGACCGCTACCAGGCACGCTTCCTGGACGTCTTCGTCCGCTACAACGGGACACTGCTGGCCGCCGACGAGTCCCCGCAGACCATCGAGGGCGTCACCGATCGCGAGAAGGTGGTGCTGATCTCCTTCCCGGACGAGCCGTCCTTCCGCGCCTGGGCCGATTCGCCGGAGTACCAGGAGATCTCGAAGGATCGGCACGCCGGAGCGGCCACGGTCACCCTGCTGGTGCGAGGTCTGGGTCACGGTTCGTGAACCCGGCCTCGGGCACGATGGAAGCATGATCCATCACGTCCAATTGTGCTGTCCCGCAGGTGCGGAAGACCGGCAGCGCGCCTTCTACACCGGAGTGCTCGGATGGGCCGAACTCCCGAAGCCGCCGCTGCTCGCCGCCAGGGGCGGTTGCTGGTTCCGCGTCCCCGGCCGCGGTGGCCCGGACGGCGAACTGCACATCGGTGTGGAAGCCGATTTCCGCCCGGCCGCCAAAGCGCATCCGGCGTTCGTGGTGGACATCGACGCCGTCGCTGCCGCGGTCGCCGCGGCCGGCTATCCGGTCGTCTGGGCCGATCCGGCGGAGATTCCGGGGCGGCGGCGGTTCCACACCCGCGACGGGGTGGGCAATCGGCTGGAGTTCCTGGCGGACCGCGGCGCGGCGGAAACAGCAGCTGTCAGGCCAGTCGCCACGTGACGCGCAGGTCCGCGCGGATCTCGCTCTCGCCCCGCTCCACCGGGACGGCGACGGCGCGGTAGGCCTCCATCGGGGCCGACAGGGACTGCGCGCGCGGCACCGGCGGCGCGGCGGCGGTGTCCTCGGTGATCTCGACCACCTCTCCGAGCGAGCGCCGCGCCCGCCGGGCGTACTGCTCGGCCTTGGCGACGGCGTCGTCCCACGCGGCATCGCGGGCCCGGGTGAGCAGGGATTCCTGATCGGCGAAGGCGAGGACCAGACCGCCGAGGCGGACATCGTCACCGCCCGCCTCGACGCAGTCGGCGATGACCGTGCCGGGGCCGGGGTCGGCATCATGGCCGATATCGCGCAAAGCGACCGTCAGCGACGTGCTCGCGAGGTACCCCGTGACGCGGTTGCCCTGTCCCTCGGTCCACACCGTCTCGGTCTGTACCGACAGTCCGCTGGTGGCGATGTCCACGCCGGCGACGCCGTCGGAGCGCAGCGATCGCGTGATCGCGGCCACCCGCTCACCGGCCCGGCGGTAGGCGAGCGCGACCTTGCTCGCGCGCGATTCGACCGAGATCGTCACCCGCATGAGGTCGGGCACGGCGCGGGCGACGCCGTGCCCGTAGGTGGTGACGGTGCCCGCACGCGAATCGGTGTTGTCGTCCACGGAGCTCTCCTCGTCGGTCGCGGTCGATCCGTACCGCACCATCGTGCCCGCTCAGTGGTCGCGCCGGGGCCGGGATCATTCGCGCCGGTCTGCGCGAAGGCTCGGGCGAACCGGCCGACAGCTGGGCAGCCGGTGCGCACGCTCGTGGCGGATCGTGCCGCTGCCCCGGTTCGATTGCGCGCGAGAGTTGCTCGGGCCGGATCGCCCTGTCACTCTGGGCCGGGTACCGTATGTCGAGGCTCACATTTCGACGCCATGCCGGTCGGTGTGATCGTTCTCGTGCGGGAGCACCGGCCGCCGCTCCGTAGACTGATCGGATCAGATGCGCTATCCGGAGGGAGCTAGTTCAGGTGGGAGTGCTTTCCCGGGTCGACACGCCCGATGATCTGCGCAGGCTGACCGTGCCGCAGGTACGCGAGCTGGCGGAGGAGATCCGCGAGTTCCTGGTGCGCAAAGTCGCCGCGACCGGCGGGCACCTCGGTCCGAACCTCGGTGTGGTCGAACTCACCATCGCCCTGCACCGGATCTTCGACTCGCCGGCCGACCCGCTGATCTTCGACACCGGGCACCAAGCCTACGTGCACAAGATCCTGACCGGGCGCAAAGATCAATTCGACTCGCTGCGCAAGCAGGGCGGCCTGTCCGGCTACCCGAGCCGGGCCGAGAGCGCCCACGACTGGGTGGAGTCCTCGCACGCCTCGGCGGCGCTGTCGTACGCCGACGGTCTGGCGAAGGCGTTCGCGCTCAGCGGCCAGGACCGGCACGTGGTCGCGATCGTCGGCGACGGCGCGCTCACCGGCGGCATGTGCTGGGAGGCGCTGAACAACATCGCCGCCTCCGACCGCCCCGTGGTCGTCGTGGTCAACGACAACGGCCGCTCCTACGCACCCACCATCGGCGGCCTGGCCGAGCGGTTGACGGCGCTGCGCACCCAGCCCGCCTACGAGCACGCCCTGGACACGGGCAAGCGCATCCTCAAGGCCATCCCCCGGGTGGGCGAATCGGCGTACTCGATGGTGCACGCGGTCAAGGCGGGCATCAAGGACGCGGTAAGCCCGCAGGAACTGTTCAGTGATCTCGGCCTGAAGTACGTCGGGCCGGTGGACGGCCACGACGTCGTCGCGCTGGAGGCCGCGCTGCGCCGGGCCAAGGACTTCGGCGGCCCCGTCGTGGTGCACGCCGTGACGCAGAAGGGCCGCGGTTACGCGCCCGCCGAGAACCACGTCGCCGACCAGATGCACGCCTGCGACCCCATCGACCCGCTCACCGGCGTCCCGGTCGGCGGTCCGAAGGCGCGCGGATGGACCTCGGTGTTCTCCGAGGAGTTGATCGCGCACGCCGAGCGTCGCGCCGACATCGTCGCCATCACCGCGGCGATGCCTGGCCCGACCGGACTGGCGGCGTTCGGCGAGCGCTTTCCCGACCGGATGTTCGACGTCGGCATCGCCGAACAGCACGCCATGGCCTCCGCGGCGGGGCTGGCGCTCGGCGGCATGCATCCGGTGGTCGCGATCTACTCGACCTTCCTCAACCGCGCTTTCGACCAGTTGCTGATGGACGTGGCGCTGCTCAAGCAGCCGGTCACCGTGGTGCTGGACCGTGCGGGCATCACCGGCTCCGACGGCGCCAGCCACAACGGCATGTGGGATCTGTCGGTCCTCGGGATCATCCCCGGCATCCGGGTCGCCGCTCCGCGCGACGCCGCGACGTTGCGGGAGGAACTGGCCGAGGCGCTGGCCGTCAACGACGGGCCCACGGCGCTGCGGTTCCCGAAAGGCAGTGTCGCCGAGGACATTTCCGCGGTGGAACGGCTGGACGGCATCGATGTGCTCCGGATGGCCGAGCCGGACGGCGGCTCGGTGCAGGCGGTGCACGGCGACGTGCTGCTCGTCGCGGTCGGCTCGTTCGCAGGCACCGCGCTGGAGGCGGCGCAGCTGCTGGATGCCGAAGGCGTCTCGGTCACGGTCATCGACCCGCGCTGGGTGCTGCCGGTCTCCGACACCCTGCTGAAGCTCGCGGAGAACTACCGGCTGGTGGTCACGCTGGAAGACGGCGGCCTGCACGGCGGTATCGGCTCCACGGTGTCGGCCCGCCTGCGCAACTCCGGGCTCGACATCCCGACCCGCGATCTCGGTGTGCCGCAACAGTTCCTGGACCATGCCTCGCGCGGTGAGGTGCACGCAGGACTCGGCCTCACCGGCCCGGACATCGCCCGGCGGATCAGCGGGTGGCTGGCCGCTCGCTGACGCGGGCGAGCATCGGGCGCTAGCGCGCAGGCGGCAACGCCGCGGTCAATCGCGGGACGTCCAGTTCCCGCTGCCACGGCCGGGCGCCGCCGGACTTCAGGAATCCGTCGACGGCGGAGGGCTCGACCGACTCGTAGTCGGGCAATCCGTCCCAGCACAGGCGGCGGACCAGGTCTGGCGCGAGCAGATTCTCCACCGGGATCGAGTACTGCGCCGACAACTCGGCCATGGCTGCTCGGGCCCGGGTCAGGCGCGCCGCCGCGGCCGGGTCGCGGCGCTCCCAGCGGTTGACCGGCGGCGGGCCGTCGAACGGCTGGGTGAGCGGCGGCAGGTCGCTGTCGGGCAAGGTGCGGCCGCGCTCGATCGCGGCGAGCCATTCGCGGGAGTACCGGCGCTGACGCGGCCCGCCGAACACCGGAAGCGTGCGCAACTGCGCGATGGATCGGGGTTCCGCGGCCGCCGCGGCGATGATCGCCGAGTCGGGGAGGATGCGGGCGGGCGCCACGTCGCGGGCGCGGGCCAGCGCGTCCCGCGCGGTCCACAGCTCGCGCACCACCGCCAGTTGCCTGGTGCGGCGCAGTGTGTGGATGCCCGAGGTGCGCCGCCACCGCTCGGCCTTCGGCGCGGGCGGGTCCAAGGTGCGAATGTGCTCGAATTCCTGTGCCGCCCAATCCGTCTTGCCCTGCTCGTCGAGCGCGGCGGCCACGGCGTCGCGCAGTTCGAGCAGCAATTCGACGTCCAGGGCGGCGTAGTTCAGCCAGTCGGCGGGCAGCGGCCGGGTGGACCAGTCGGCCGCCCCGTGTCCCTTGCGCAGCGCACGGCCCAGCAGCCGCTCCACCATCGCGGCGAGCCCGACGCGTTCGAAGCCCGCCAGGCGTCCGCCCAGCTCGGTGTCGAACAGCCGGGCCGGGCGCAAGCCCAGTTCGGCCAGGCCGGGCAGATCCTGGTCCGCGGAGTGCAGGACCCACTCCAGTCCGTTGATCGCCTCGGCCAGCGGGCCGAGGGCGTCGGTGACCGGGATCGGGTCGATGAGGAACGTGCCTGCGCCGGCCCGGCGCAGCTGGATCAGATACGCGCGCGCCGAATAGCGGAACCCGGAGGCGCGCTCGGCGTCCACGGCCAGCGGGCCGGTGCCCGCGGCCAGCCGGGCGGCGGCCGCGCCGATCTCGGCGGCGGTGTCCAGTACCGGTGGCACCCCCTCCACCGGCGCGAGCAGCGGCGTCGCGGCCGAGGGTTCGAATTCGTCTGGTACGGACATGGTGTTGAACTTTACGTGCCGACGCAACCGCGCCGCCGTCCTATCGGCGCATAAGTGTGTCGGTGCATCGGGCGCCAAGGGCCCGCCGGATCGGGTACAGGCGGCTGCGGCGCAGGTCACCGCATGCGAGCGGCGCGCTCAGGGATGGTCGCCGGACAGGCCGGGCCTGATCTGCAGCTGGGTCACCCCTGCGGGCGGCAGCCCCGCCGCGTAGGCCAGCACCTCGCAGAACGCCTCCAGATGCGGGCGCATGTCGGTGGTGACCGGCGTCCACGAGGCGCGGATCTCGAGCTGATGGGCGCGCGGCGGGCCTGCGATGTCCCCGTAGCGCACCGAGCTGGTCGAGGTCACCGTGCCGCCGAGCGCGGTGAACGGCTCGGTGCGCGACTCCAGCGCGTCCACCAGCCAGCTCCACGCCACCTCGGGCAGCAGGGGATCGGTCGCGAGTGCGGCGTCGATGTCGGCCTGGATGTAGGCGACCAAGCGCAGGGTGCCGTGCCAGGTGTCGTCGCCGTCCGGGTCGTGCAGCAGGATCAGTCTGCCGAACGCGTCGCCTTCGGAATCGGCCGGTACGACAGGGGTTTCCGGATGTGCGACCTCCGCGCCGATCGCGTAGGAGAACGGGGCGAGTCGTTGCGGCGGCCGGATGGGCGCGAGCTCGATCCGAGGGTGCACGGTAGCGGTGCCCATCGCCTCGACCGCGGCGCGAAACTGAGCTGGCTCGCCATGAGGTCCTTCGGTCGGTGCGGCGCCGTCGCGGAAGTCGAGCGGTGTCACGAATGCTGACGGTAGACCTTGTGCACCCGGCGCAGTCGGAGGCGCGCCGCTACGGGCCCTGCGGCGTCCGCGCGGTCATCGCTGCCGCCTCCGCGTCCGCTCCCTCGCGCGGGCCCGCATACGATAGCCGTGATGAGCACTCATACCCGCCGCCGGTTGACCGATGCCCCGTTCCTGGCCGCCGCCACCGGCGCGACGCCCAGCAGGCGTCCGGTGTGGTTCATGCGCCAGGCCGGACGCTCGCTGCCCGAGTACCGCGAGGTGCGTGCGGGCATCGGGATGCTCGAGTCCTGCTTCGACCCCGAGCTGGTGTGCGAGATCACGTTGCAGCCGATCCGCAGGCACGGGGTCGACGCGGCGATCTTGTTCTCCGACATCGTCGTTCCGCTGAAGGCGGCGGGCATCGATCTGGACATCGTGCCCGGCGTGGGGCCGGTGGTCGCCGCGCCCGTGCGGACGGTCGACGACGTGCGCGCGCTGCCCCGGCTGCGACCCGAGGAGGTCGGCGCAGTCACCGACGGCGTGCGCCTGCTGATCGACGCGTTGGGGGAGACGCCGCTGATCGGGTTCGCCGGTGCGCCGTTCACCCTCGCCTCCTACCTGGTCGAGGGCGGTCCGAGCAAGAACCACGAGCGCACCAAGGCGATGATGTACGCCGATCCGCGGACCTGGCACGAGCTGCTCGGCGTGCTCACCGACATCACCATCGCGTTCCTGCAGGCCCAGCTGGCGGCGGGCGTGGACGCGGTGCAGTTGTTCGACTCCTGGGCCGGCGCGCTCTCGCTGGCCGACTACCGCAGCTTCGTGCTCCCGCATTCGGAGCGGGTGTTCGCCGAGATCGCCGAGGCGGGCGTGCCGCGCATCCACTTCGGGGTGGGAACCGGTGAGTTGCTCGGCGCCATGAGCGAGGCGGGCGCCGACGTGGTCGGCGTCGATTGGCGGGTGCCGCTGACCGAGGCCGTCCGCCGCGTCGGTCCGGGAAAAGCGTTGCAGGGCAACCTCGATCCCGCCGTGCTGTTCGCCGGTCCGCAGGCGATCGAGGAGCAGGCCCGGCGGATCGCGCGGGAAGCGGACGAGGCGATCACCCTCGGCGCCACCGGGCACATCTTCAACCTGGGCCACGGGGTGCTTCCGGAGACCGATCCCGGCGTGCTGACGGCCTTGGTGGAACTCGTTCACGAGCTGTAAGCCGGGGAACCGACAGGCCGCCCAGCGGTCGACGGAGCGGGCGCGAGGCCGGGCACAGGTGTGTTCCGAGTCATCCGGGCGCCCACCGTCCAGCGGTCACCTCGCGGCACGCGATACGGTCGAGGCATGCGTATCGCGGTGGTCGGCGGTGGGATCAGCGGGCTGGTGGCCGCGTATCGGTTGCGGACACTGCTCGGGCCGGATGCCGACGTGCTGGTGCTCGATCGCGCCGAACGGGTCGGCGGCATCCTCTACACCGGTGAACTGGCCGGGGAGCCACTGGATCTCGGCGCGGAGGCGTTCGTCGGGCGGCGGCCGGAGGTGCCCGCGCTGCTACGCGAACTCGGGCTCGAGTCGCAGCTGGTGACCCCCGCGGGGCTGCGGCCGCTGGTGTGGTCCGCCGGGACAGCGCATCCGCTGCCGGAGGGGACCTTGATGGGTATCCCGGCGAACGCGGAATCGATGCGCGGACTGGTCGACGCCGAGACGCTGACCCGGATCGCCGCAGAACCCGGCCGGCCACTGGTCTGGGAGCCCGGCTCCGACACCGACGTATACCGCCTGGTCGCCGACCGCTTCGGCCCGCAAGTCGCCGAGCGCAGCGTCGACCCGCTGCTCGGCGGCGTGTACGCGGGCAGCTCCCGCTCCATCGGGGTGCGCGCCGCGCTGCCCACCCTGGCCGCCGCGCTGGACAACGGCGCGCCCAGCCTCAGCGCCGCCGTCGGCGCCGCGCTGCCGCCCCCGTCGAACGCTCCGGTCTTCGGTGGTATCCGGGACGGGTACCGGGTGCTGCTGGAAGCACTCGCCGAACGCTCCGGGGCGCGGTTCGTGACCGCGACGCCCGCAACGCGTCTGGCCAGGGGGCTGCGCGGCTGGGTGGTCGATCCGATCGGCGCCGTCGACGCGGTGGTGCTCGCCACCCCGGCGCCGGTGACCGCTCGCCTGCTCGCCGCCGTCGCCCCGGTCGCGTCGGCGGAACTGGCGGGCGTCGAACTCTCATCCTCGGCCGTGGTCGCGCTGGCGCTACCCCGCGCGACCGCTCTGCCGCGCAACTCCGGCATCCTGGTGGCCACCGGAGAGCCGTTGCGCGCCAAAGCCTTTACGCTCTCCAGCCGCAAATGGACCCATCTCGCGCACCGTGAGACGGCGCTCGTGCGCGTCTCTTTCGGCAAGTTCGGCGACGACTCACCACTCTCGTGGCCCGACTCCGATCTCGTCGCCGCCGCCACCGCGGATCTGGCCACCGTCACCGGGGCCGCGATCGAGCCGGTCGCGGCCGTCGTCCAGCGTTGGCCGGGTGGCCTCGCCCAGTACGCGCCCGGCCATCCGGCCCGCATCGCGGCCGTCGAAGCCGAGGTCACGTCGCTGGACGGGCTCGCGGTGGCAGGCGCGTACCTGCACGGCGTCGGCGTGCCCGCCTGCGTCGCGTCCGGCACGGCCGCCGCGCAACGCATCGCGACCGAGGTCGGCGCGGGCGCCGCACGCTGACCGGTCCGCCCCACTTGTCGGTGGTCCTCGCGCAAGCGCGATGCGATACCGATCGCGCAATTGCCGCGTCGCCCCGATCGGGCCGATTTTCGACGGTCCTAGTCGATTCGTGCGCAACGCACTGAAATTACGCACGAATCGGCGTAATTAAGCACACTCGTCAGACGTGCGGGATCGGCGGAATTCGCCGGTAGCGTGATAACCATGCAGCTCTCGCACTTCACCGATATCGGTTTGCGCACCATCATGCGGCTCGCGGTGGAGGACGAGAACAATTCCCGGGTCACCACAAAACTGATCGCGCGACAGGTCGGCGCATCGGAAAAGCATGTGGCCAAATCCGTTTCGCGCTTGGTCGAGCTGGGCCTCGTCGAGGCGCACCGCGGACGGTCCGGCGGATTGTTCATCACCGCGGCCGGGCGCGCGGTGTCGGTCGGTGCGCTCGTCCGGGAATTGGAAGGCGACCGCGACGTGGTGGAGTGCGGAGAACCTGATCCGTGTCCGTTGGTCGGCGCGTGCAAGCTGCGTCGAATTCTCGCCGACGCCAAGAAAGCCTTCTATACCGAACTCGACCGCTATTCGATAGAGGAATTGGTCACCTCGCAGGCGACCGGGTTGCTGCATTTACTCGTCCGCTCCACGGCGGGTGTCACCCCTGAGATGAAGGAAGTTTCATGAACCTGGACAGCGTTGTCCGCGCCGAACCGGAACTCGAACCGCGGCACGCCGAGGTCGTCCGCGCGACCCTGCCGCTGGTGGCGGCGAACATCGATCGCATCACGACCGTGTTCTACCGCACCATGTTCGGCGCGCACCCGCAGCTGCTGCGCGACACGTTCAACCGGGGCAATCAGGCACAGGGCAGTCAGCAGCGGGCGCTGGCCGCGTCCATCGCCACCTTCGCCGCCTACCTGGTCGACCCCGCGCTGCCGCACCCGGCCACGATGCTGTCGCGCATCGCGCACAAGCACGCCTCGCTCGGGGTGACTCCGCAGCAGTACCGGATCGTGCACGAGAATCTGTTCGCGGCCATCGTGGAAGTGCTCGGCGCCGACGTGGTCGACGACGCGGTCGCGGCGGCGTGGGATCGGGTCTACTGGATGATGGCCGACACGCTCATGGACCAGGAGAAAGGGCTCTACGCCGAGGCGGGTGTGGATTCCGGCGATGTGTTCCGGGATGCCCGCGTCGTGACCCGCCGGGACGACCCCTCCGGCGTCGCGGTCTTCACCGTCGAATCCGCGGACCCGAGCGTGGAGCTGCCGGGATTCGCGCCGGGCCAGTACGTTTCGGTCGGTGTGCGGCTGCCCGACGGTGCGCGCCAGTTGCGTCAGTACACCCTGGTGGGCAGGCCGCGCGACGGCGCGTTGTCGTTCGCCGTCAAGCGGGTCGACGCGGCCGGCGGTTGCCCCGAGGGCGAGGTGTCCTCCTGGCTGCACGAGCACCTACGCCCTGGCGATCCGCTGCAGGTCACCCTTCCGTTCGGTGACGTCGTCCTCGATACCGCGGCGCAGACGCCACTGGTGCTGATCTCCGCGGGCATCGGTGTGACCCCGACGATCGGCGTTCTGGATTATCTCGCCGCCCATGCTCCATGCCGTCGCACGCTGATCGTGCACGCCGACCGCGCGCCGCGCACCCACCCGCTGCGCGATCGGCTCTCGGAGCTCACCGCCCGGCTCGAGCAGGCCGAGGTCGAGATCTGGTACGAGGAACAGACCGCGGGCGCTCGGCACGGCCGGGCCGACCTCTCGGTGCTGGCCATGCCGGAGGACGCCGACGTCTATGTCTGCGGCCCGACCGGGTTCCTGCGCGATATGCGACGCCAACTGAGCGCCCTCGACATCCCCGACGCCCGCGTGCACATCGAGCAGTTCACGCCCGGCGACGCGGGCGCTCCCGAGCGAGTGGCACGATAGTGCTATGGCGCGACTCGACTATCAGGCTCTCAACTCCACCATTCGCTACCTGATGTTCTCGGTCTTCCAGGTGCAGCCAGGAGTGCTGGGCGAGGACCGGGACGCGGCGACCAAGGAGGCCACGGCGTTCTTCGACGGTCTGGCCGACCGCGAGGTCGTGGTCCGCGGCGTCTACGACGTGGCCGGGATGCGCGCCGACGCCGACTTCATGATCTGGACGCACGCCGAGCGCGTCGAGGACCTGCAAGCCGCCTACGCCGACTTCCGCCGCACCACCGAACTGGGCCGGGCCAGTGCGCCGGTCTGGAGCAATGTGGCGCTGCACCGTCCCGCCGAGTTCAACAAGAGCCACATTCCGGCGTTCCTGGCCGGTGAGGAGCCGGGCGCCTACATCTGCGTGTACCCGTTCGTCCGGTCCTACGAGTGGTACCTGCTGCCCGACGACGAGCGCCGCCGGATGCTGGCCGAGCACGGTAAGGCGGCGCGCGGCTACCCGGATGTGCGGGCGAACACGGTCAGTTCGTTCGCGCTCGGCGACTACGAGTGGATCCTGGCCTTCGAGGCGCCGGAATTGCACCGGATCGTGGATTTGATGCGCGACCTGCGGGCCACCGACGCCCGCAGGCACGTGCGCGAAGAGATCCCGTTCTTCACCGGTCCTCGCGTGGAGATCGAGAAGCTGATCGCCGCCCTGCCCTGACGCGTCCCGCCTCGGCGCAGGCAAACGCTTGCCCAGAGTTTTCGGGGCATGCGCCCAGCGCCGGGGCTTCGTACGCTGCCGGTGAGCGTCGGGCTGGTTACTCCGCTGCGCTGTCCGAGGGGTGCAGTCGCAGGGCGATGGAGTTGATGCAGTAGCGCTTGTCGGTGGGCGTGTTGTACCCCTCGCCCTCGAACACGTGGCCGAGGTGGCTGTGGCAATTCGCGCACAGCACTTCGACCCGGTGCATGCCGAGCGAGTCGTCCGAGCGGAGGATCACCGCGTCGGACGCCGCCGGATCGAAGAACGACGGCCAGCCGCAGTGCGAGTCGAACTTCTCGGTGCTGCGGAACAGTTCGGTGCCGCAGGCCCGGCACACGTAGACGCCTTCGGTCTTGGTGTCGGTGTACTCGCCGGTGAACGGCCGCTCGGTGGCGGCCTCGCGCAACACCGCGTACTCCTCGGGGTTCAGCTTCGATCGCCATTCCTGCGGCGAGAGCTGGATGCGCGGCGCGGGCAGGGACGTATCGGCTTCGGAACTCATGGCTCCACGCTAATACGATTCTGCTCCGCGGGCGCCGGACCGTTCTGCGGTCCGGGGGTTCCGGCCGGGACGGCCGCGGGGACCGGCGGCTGCGGTTCTTCACCGCGCGGGTCCGGTGCGGAACTCATCCACGCGGGATCAATCCCGAACGGCAGCCTGCCCGCCCGCCGTGCGGCCAGATAGCGGTCGCCCAGCACGCAGAACACGACGATGAGCAGCAGGCCCCAGCCGAAGGTGATGCGCAGGTACTCCAGGTTGCGACCGATGTGCTGCCAGCGATCCGACAGCCACTTGTCGTAGCTCATGAACCCGAAGATCGCCAGCCAGGCCGGCCAGTTGCGCAACACCGAATTGCGCAGCACCACGGTCATAAGGAAGGGGAACAGCATCATCGAGTAGTACATCTGCCCCAGCGAGCTGAGCAGGAAGGACGCCGTCAGCAGCACGCCGGAGGCGGTGCTGACGAAGAACAGTTCGTCCTCGCGGTAGTAGCGATACAGCAACCACAGCGAGATCAGCACGAGCACGCCGAGCGCCACGCGCATCCCCCAGGTCAGCCACGCGGGCAAGCCGTAGTACTCGCCGTTGCCGACGATCGCGCTGTTGAAGTAGTCGCGGGATTCGAAGATGTAGGGCGCCGTGCGGGTGATGAACTTCTCGGGATCCTTCACCAGCGGCCAGGCGATCGCGTTCATCGCCAGCGGCACGCCGAGCGCCGTCACGAACACCTTCCACTGCCTCCGCGCGAGCGCGATCAACAGCAAGGGAGCCAGCGTCGGTTTGACCGCGATACTCAATCCGAGCGCGGCGCCCGCCCACAGGTCGCGTCGTTTCAGCAGCAGGTGGATGAAGATCAGCTCCGCCAGCAGCACGCAGCCGTTGACGTTGGTGAACACCAGCGTGTTGATCACGGTCTCGGAGGAGAACATCGCCAGCAACAGCGCGGGCGCGGCGACCGAGTTCAGCGTGTACCGGAACAGCCGCAGCAGCAGATACCAGGCGATGAGGATCGCGATCGCGTTCAGGGCGATGAACAGCCAGCGCGACTTCTCGTAGTCGATCGCCGCGATCGGCGCGATCAGCAGGGTGCCGCTGGGCGGGTACAGGTAGTGCGGGTCCACCGAGTCGAAGTTGGCGGTGTAGACCGGCCGTCCGTTCAGGAAGTCGAAGGACGCCTGGTAAACCGGCTTGTAGTCGTCGGTGATGAAGCCGTTGACAGCCTTGATGAAAACCCGGTTCAGCACGGTCATGACCGCAAGGGGCCAGAGTGCGAACTTGATCACCTCGGCGGTGGTGCGAGCGGTCCGGGGCTCGAGCTGTCGAAGGAACACTGGGGCACGGTACACCGGACGGGTTACCGGTGGTTGGCCGGACCTGCCCGGCGCGCCGCTCGAGCGGCTCTTCCCGCCGGGCTACGCCGGGCAGGCGGTACCGTCTGCGGGAAGTTTGCCATCCTTCAGATAGTCGAGCACCGCCCGCTGCGCGCAGCCGGAATGCGTGGACACCGGATGCCCGAAGCCCTGCCACGACACCGCCGCGTGCCTGGCGCCCGCCGAACCGATCGCGCCGGTCACCGACGACTGACCGCCGTTGCCGACAACCGGATCGGCGACCCCGCCCAGCACGAGCACCGGAATACCCAGCTTTTCCGGCAGCGCGGGCGCAGCCGACACCGGCCAGGCCGCGCATTCCATCAGCGCGATGGCCGCGGCTTTGCCGAAGACGGGGTACTTGCCCGCCCATGTGCCCGCGAGCTCGTTGGCTTTGTCCGGCGTTGGCGGCAGCTGCGTATCGGTGCACCGGTTGACGAACTGGCCGTCGCTCTCGGTGGCCGCGGCCTCCCGGGTGATCAGGGTGTTCAGCGGTCCTCGGTCGCCGCGTCCGGCCGCGGCCAGCGCGTCGGACAGCTCGGTGACCCGGGTGGCCTGGTCGGCGCGCGGGCTGCCGAGGAAGCCCGACACCGCGGTCAGCAACGCGTTCGCCGAGATGTCGCCCAATTCGCCGGTCGCGGCCCGGTTCACCAGATCGGTGACGGCGGCGCGCGGATCGGCCCCCAGCGAGCACCCGACGCCGACACAGCGCTGCGCGAACGCCGTCAGCGCGGCCTCGGCGCCCTGCACGGCCTGTTCGGCGCGGGTGACGGCATCGGTGCCGACCGGCTCGGGGGAGTCGAGCACGAGCCGGGCGACGTGGTCGCCGTACTTGCGGGCGTAACTGAGCGCGACCTTCGCGCCGTTGCCCGTGCCGAGCAGCGCGATGTGGTCCACCTGCCACTGCCTGCGCAACTGCTCGATGTCGTCGGCGGCGTGCGGCGCGTCGAAGGTGCCTTCGTAGGGCTGCAGGAAGTCGCGGCAGGCGATGGTGCCGTCCTGGCTCAGCTTCGTCATCCGCGCCACCGCGTCGCCCGCGCCGGGCCCGGACTGGGCGTTGTCGGCCAGGCCGCGGCGGATCTCCGGCGGCAGGCAGTCGATCGGCTGCGAGCTGCCGATGCCGCGCCGGTCCACCGCGACGATCGGTCGCGCGGCCAGCAGTGCCGAGGCCGGGCCCGCGGCCAGCCCGGCCAGGGTGGCGGACGAGGAGCGATCCGAACCCGAGGTGAGCACCAGCGGCGGCGCGTCGGCCGGGGTCTGCGCCAGCCTGGCCCGCAACGCGCCGGCGCGGAAGCTGCCAAGCACCGCGCCCGTCGAGTCGATCGGGGTGGAGTACTCGGCGCAGTCGAGCACCAGCCCGGCCGGCGCTGGGCCGAGTCCGAGCTGATCCAACGTGGGCTGGGTGCACTCGCGCCAGCTGAGGTCGGTTCTGGGCAGCTCGGCGTTCGGCGGGGGAGCGGGCGCGGCGGAGGTGGTCGCGGTGCCCGCGACCGGAGGACGCTGCACCGCGACGCCGGGACGATCCGACGGTCCCGCGCCGCAACCTGCGGTCACGATCGAGAGGGTGGCGGCAAGCACGGCGGCCCGAGTCCAGCGCATTGCTACAGCCTGCCAGGTTCGGGCGGTTCTTTCATCGACGGGCCCACCGGGTGAGCATCGTGCCGTCGTCGTCCAGCAGCACGTGCGCGCGCGTCATGCGGACGCGGAACTCGTGCGCGGACAGCGAGATTCGCCGCGCCGCGCCGCCGACCAGCAGCGGCGCCGTGGTCAGGCACAGCTCGTCGACCACGTCGGCCTCCAGCAGTTCGCCGAACAGGTGCGGGCCGCCCTCGGTGAGCACCCGCAGCAGGCCGCGCTCGGTGAGCACCCGCAGCAGGCCCGCCGGTGTCACCGCGATGTCACCCGCTTCGATCACCTCGGCGCCCGCGTCCGCCAATCGCTGCTTGCGGTCGGCGGGCGCGGTGGCCGTGGTGATGATCAGCGGCGGCACCCGGGTATCGGTGAACAGACGCGCGCCGGGGTCGATCGCCGCGCTCGCGGTCACCACGGCGATCGGCGGCGGCGCGCCGTCGGGATGCCCGCCGATCCCGCGCTCGTGGAACGCGCGGCGCCGCGCCGGGTCGGTGCGCGCCCCGCCGTAGTTCTCCGCGCGCGCCGTGCCCGCGCCGACCACGATCACCTCCGCCAGTTCGCGCAGCAACATGAACACCGTCCGGTCGGCGGGCGTGCCGAGCCCTTCGGTCAGGTTGCCGCTGGTGGCGGCGCCGTCGATGCTGGAGACGAAATTGGCGCGGACATAAGGCGCGTCGAGCGCGGCGGGGAACGCGTACATTCCCGCGAGGTCGTCCGGGCCGAGCGCTGTGAGCTGGATCGCATTCTGGCTACGCTGCATGAAATCAGATCTCACCACGTCTTTAGGCTTCGTCCATGCAAGAACGCCTCGTCGATCGTCACCCGGAGGTCCCGGCCGATCAGCTCGTCGCCCAGATGGTGCCGCCGCCCATGTTCGACGAGGTGAGCTTCGCCTCCTACATCCCCGATCCGAAGGAACCGAGCCAGGCGGCCGCGGTGAGCAAGGCCGAGGAGTTCGCCGGGCAGGTCGCCAAGATCAGCAAGGCCGCGCGCAAGAAGAGCCTGTTCGGCAAGAAGAAGCAGGTCAGCGGCGCGGGCCTGTACCTGGACGGCGGTTTCGGCGTGGGCAAGACCCACCTGCTGGCCTCGATCTTCCACAGCTCGCCCGCGCCCAAGTCGTTCGGCACGTTCGGCGAGCTGACCAACCTGGTCGGCGCGCTCGGCTTCGCCAACGCCCTGGAACGGCTGTCGGGCAACAGCGTGCTGTGCATCGACGAGTTCGAACTCGACGATCCCGGCGACACCATGCTGGTCTCGCGCCTGCTGACCGAGCTGTCGGCGGCCGGTGTCTCGATCGCGGCCACGTCGAACACGTTGCCGGGGCAGCTCGGGGAAGGACGTTTCGCGGCACAGGATTTCATGCGCGAGATCAAGAAGCTGGGCGCCATCTTCGAGGCGGTGCGCGTGGACGGTCCCGACTACCGCCACCGCGACCTGCCGCCTGCGCCGGAGCCGACCGCCCCCGAGGTGCTGGCCGAACGGGCGGCGAGCACGCCGGGTTCCACGCTCGACGAGTTCGACGCGCTGCTGAAGCACCTCAGCACCCTGCATCCGTCGAAGTACGGCGCGCTCATCTCCGGGGTGTCGTCGGTGTTCGTCTCCGGCGTTCATCCGGTCACCGATCAGGCCGTGGCGCTGCGCATCGTGGTGCTGGCCGACCGGCTCTACGACGCGAGCGTGCCGGTGACGGTATCCGGCGCGAAGCTCGACGAGATCTTCTCCGCCGAGATGCTCGAGGGCGGCTACCGCAAGAAGTACCTGCGCGCCATCTCCCGTTTGCTCGCGCTGTCGCGATTCGAGGTCGCGGCCTGACCAAGGCCGATCCGGTCTACGAGTAAGCAAGCCGTGCAGTCCCGATGACAGGAGCAGCCGAATGGCCACTCGTTTCCGCGCCCCGGTCGCGATGGCGGCCGGCCTGGCGGTCGCCTTCGGGCCGGTATCCGCCATCGCGCAGGCCGACCCGCCCGCGGCCGTCGTCGCCGATCCATCCCTGCACTTGCAAGGGGTGCAGAACGCCAGGGACATCGGCGGGTATCGCACGACCGACGGCAGGACCGTGCGCACCGGTCTCGTGTATCGGACCGGGCAGCTGAACAACGCGACGCCGGAGGATCTGGCCGCGCTGACCGACCGCCGGGTGCGGTCCGTGCACGACCTGCGCACGGTCTACGAACGCGCGCTCGGGCCGGATCGGGTCCCCGCGGGCGCGACGGCGCACTGGGCCGACGTGATCGGCCAGGCTTCGCCGGAGGTCGTCGCCACCACCCTCACCGGAGGCGACGGGCTCTACCGGGCGTTCATCACCGCACCCGGCGCCGACGAGGCGTTCGCTTCCGTGCTGCGCGACATCATCGGCGCCGACGGCGCGGTGCTGTTCCACTGCACCGCGGGCAAGGACCGCACCGGCTGGACGGCCGCGGTGCTGCTCACGCTGCTCGGCGTCGATCGAGCCACGGTCACCGAGGACTATCTGCTGTCCAACCGTTTTCGCCACGCGAGCGAGCACGACCCGCTCAACGGCGTCCAGGGAGCCTGGCTCGACGCCGCCTTCGACCAGGTCGACCGGAGCTACGGAAATTTCGACGCCTATGTCCGGGACGGCTTGGGGCTCACCGACGGCGATATCGCCGCCTTGCGGGCACGCCTGCTGGGCTGAGCGCGGCGTCCGCACCGAATGTCCGCTTCGGCGGTCCGGGGCCGCGCCGTGCATTACGATCCCGGCATGGCGAAGTTTGAGACATGGGACGGCCTGGAACTCAATTACCGGGTGTGGGAGGGCGAGGGCGTCCCGGTCGTCCTGCAGCACGGGGTGGTCGCGGACACCAACGCGAACTGGATGAGCACCGGGGTGGTCGCCGCCTTGCAGGCCGCCGGGCACACCGTGGTGTCGCTGGACGCGCGCGGCCACGGTCGTTCCGGCAAGCCGCACGACCCGGCGAAGTACTCGTGGCAGGCCATGGCGCGCGATGTGCGCGCGCTCTACGACGAGCTGGGTTTCGAGGAAGTCGTGCAGGTGGGGTACTCGATGGGCGGGGTGATCTCGCTGCTGGTGGCCGCCGCCGACCAGCGGGTGCGTCGGCTGGCCGTCGGCGGCATCGGATCGGGGGTGCTGGACTGCGGCGGCGTCGATCGCCGCGTGATCGACCTACCCGATCTGCAGGCCGCGATGACCGGAGACGGCGCGGGAGCGTCGCCGACCGCGAAGATGTTCCGGGTGCTCGCCGACGCGGTCCATGCCGACGTGGCTGCCATCCACGCCGTGGCGACCGGCCTGGACGATCGTCCCATCGAGACGCTGGCGGACATCACCGTGCCCGCGCTGGTGCTGGCCGGCGAGGACGACCCCTTCGCCGCCGAACCGGAGCGACTCGCCGCCGCCCTGCCGAACGGCGCGCTCGCCGTCGTGCCGGGCGATCACCTGATGGCGGTGGTGAATCCGGCGTTCCACACCGCGCTCGTCGACTTCCTGCGCTAGAAGACCAGGCGCAGCACGTAGTCGTGATGCACCTGGTTGCCGACGGTGAACGTCCGGGTGCCGACTTCGGTGAAGCCGTGTTTGGCGTAGAAGCGCCGAGCGCGGACGTTCTCCTGGTTGACGCCCAGCCAGACGCCCTGACAGCCCGCGGCGCGCGCCCGGTCCAGCGCGGCGTTCATCAGTGCGGTGGACACTCCGCTGCCGTGCAGGCCGGGCAGCACGTACATCTTGCTGATCTCCGCCATCGGGCTCGGCTCGGCCGGCTCTACCGGCGCAGGGACGCCCGTGACCAGCATCGCGTAGCCGACGATGTCGCCGTCCACGACCGCCTTGAGCACGATCCGGTCCGGATCGCTCAGGTATTCGCCGAACCGCTCGCTCGACAGCATCTCGCCGATGAAGATTTCGATGTCGTCGGGCGTCGCCCCGGGCGGGCACGCGAGCGGAAAGGTTGCCGCCGCGACGTCACTGAGCGCTTCCGCGTCCCAGAGCCCGGCCCGCTCGACGATGACTGGGAGGTCGCTCATGGCTCCATCAGAGCATACGAGCGACGGAGAATGTCATGCTCCGCATGCCGAGGACTTCGCGCGGACGCCGACGGCGGAACTCGCGCAGGCGTCGCCAGCGGATCGATCCGAAAGGCCGACACGGCCTTCAGTCGGATGTAAATATGCTTCTCATGCTTCGGAACATGGTTATCTTCTTCGTCGCACGGGCGGGGCGCGCTCCCGGTGCGTCTCGGCGGAGGATCGGCGTGCGCGCCATCGCGGCCGCTGTCGCGACAGCCTGCACGCTCGCGTCTAGCGCGGGCACGGCAGGGGCGGACGAACAGGCGGCATCGTCCGACCCCGTCGCCTCCGCCGGCTGCGCGGCGCCCGCCGCCGGACCGGGGCGATCGACCCTGCGATTCGCCGCCGGAGACAGAGCGGGCACGTACATCCAAGACCTCCCCGTCACCGAGACGGGGAGGCCGATACCCGTGGTGTTCGATCTGCACGGTTACCTCGAGCCGGCGGAACTCGAGCGGGCCGGCAGCGGGATCAGTTCGCTCGGCGCCGCCGAGCGCTTCGTGACGATCACCCCGCAGCTCGAGCAACCGGGCTTGCCCCGGTGGGATTTCGGCGAGGGCAGCGCCGACATCGCCTATCTGTCCGACCTGATCTCGCACGTCGAGTCTTCGCTGTGCGTCGACCGGCGCCGGATCTACGTCACCGGCCTGTCGATGGGCGCCTTCACCACGTCCTCGCTGGCATGTCAGCTGTCGGACCGGATCGCGGCGATAGCCCCGGTGGGGGCCTGCAGGATTTCCCGTGGTGCCGCACCGAACGTCCCGTGCCCGTGATCGCCTTCCACGGCACCGCGGACCCGATCATCGCCTACACCGGCGGCGCGGGGCCGAACGCTCGGTTCCTGCCGTCCCCGGACGGCTCGGGTTCGGTGGTGCAGCCGGACGCAGGTACCGGCCGACCGGTGATCCAGGGGCCGGGCCCGGAGAGCATCCCGGCGCAGGCGGCGGCCTGGGCGCGCCGCAACGGTTGCGCTGGCGAGCCGGTGCAGCGGCAGATCGCTGCCGACGTGACGCTGTCGAGCTACCCGTGCCCGGCCACGGGCGCCGTCGAGTTCTACTCGATCATCGACGGTGGGCACACCTGGCCCGGCAATCCGTCCGTGGTATCGCCCGCGCCTCTGGTCGGCGCCACCACCACCTCCATCAGCGCCGACCGGATCATGTGGGAGTTCTTCCTGGCCCATCCGCTGGACGGACCTCTCCGCTGATCGCCGTGCCGGGACACCGACCGCAACGGGCGATGCCGGGCGTGACCTACCCGTCGGCGGGGCCGAACTCCGTCGGCTGCTTCTGTGGACGGAGTGAGGCGGGCGCGCTCGCGACCCGATGGGAGCGGAAGACGCGGGAGAGCGCGATCAGGGCTCCGGCGAAGAGCAGCGGGACCACGAAGCCCACACGGTGCCCGGCGCTCGCCGCGACCACGCCGACCACACCGCCGCCGAGCAGCGTCCCCGCGTAGTTGAACAGGTTGAGACGCGCGATGAGCGCGTCCAGTTCCCGTCCGGTCGCGAGTTGTCCGGCCGCGCTGAAACACAGCGGCGCGATCACGGGCAGGCCCGCGCCCGCGACCAGGAAGCCGGCGATCGCGACCGCCGGACTCGGCGCGACCACCACCAGCGCCAGGCCGAGGACGCCCGTGCCCGCCGCCGCCCGCACCACACCACGCGGACCGAAACGGCGCACCAGCGAATCACCGGCCATCCGAGCGGCCAGCGACGCCCCCTGGTAGGCGGCGTAGGCGAGCGCCGCGGTCGCCGAACCGGCGAGCAGGTCGTCGGTGAGGTACAGGGCCGACCAGTTGCCCACCGCGAGGTCGACGGCGAAGACGAACGCCATCGCGATCCCGATCCCGAGATACGCGCGCAGCGCGACGATGGAGCCGGGCGCGGTGGTCTCGGCGGGACCGGTCTCCGCGTCCCGCACGCCGAGCAGCCCACGTCCGAGCGCCCAGCCGAGCAGCAACACGATCGCCGCGGCCGCGAGCAGCGATTCGCGCAGCGTCACCTCCAGCGCCTCACACCCGGAGACGAACAGTGCCCCGGCTATCGTTCCGGCGCTCCACGCGGCATAGAACGACGACAGGATGAACGTCCCGTACCCGTGCTGGATGAAGACCGCCTGCATGTTGGTGCTCGCGTCCACGATGCCGACCGCGATCCCATAGCAGCCGAGCGCGGCCACCAGCAGCGGCGTGTCCGGCGCGAACGCCGCCGCCGAGCCGGTGACGGCCACGAGCAGCAGCCCGATCCGCACCGCCGCGCGGCTGGACCAGCGCAGCGCCAGCCGTTCCGCCAGGACGCTGCCGCCACCGGCCAGCAACGAGATCAGCACCACCGAGACCGCGATCATCCCGTCCGAGAGCCCGAAACGCTGCTTCTGCTGAGGCAATTCGGTCAGCACGACGGCGAGGAAGAAACCCTGTGCGCCGAACGCGAACGAGTTGGCGATCCGGGCACGCCGCAGGACCGGCGCGATCGAACTCATCGGTGCAGGGTAGCCCGAAGCGGACGACGATGCGTGCCGGGCCGCGACGGCGGGGCGAACGCCTATCGCGCGAACGGGTTCGGTCGCGCGGCTGGTCGCCATCCGTGATCGGTGTCACCATCGAAGGGCCGCAACGACACTCGCGAACCAAGGGGGAATCGAACGGATGAGAGAGCTGCCCGCGGATTTCTTTCGCACGCCGTATGCCTTCTACCAGCAGTTGCGGGCCGAGGGGCCGGTGCATCGGATCCGGTTGCGCACCGGTGTTCGCGCCTGGCTGGTCGTCGACTACGACGCCGCCAAGGAGGTGCTTCGCCATCCCGACGTCCGCAAGGATCCGCACGCTCCCCTGGGCGTCGATGCCCGGCGCTCAGCGGCGGGCGACAGCGGCCTCACCGCGGTCAACCAGCGCCTGAGCCACCATCTGCTGAACTCGGACCCGCCGCGGCACGCGCGGCTGCGCAAACTCGTCACCCCGGCGTTCGCGCCCGCCCGGATGGAGGCCATCGCCCCCCGGATCGTGGCGATCGCGGACGATCTGCTCGACGCGATCGACCGTGCGGCGGGTGCGGGTCCGGTCGACCTGCTCGCTGAGTACGCGTTCCCGCTGCCGATCACGGTGATCTGCGAACTGCTCGGCGTGCCGGTCGAGGACCGCGCCCGCTTCCGGGAGTGGTCGGCGGCCGTGGTCGACTCCCCCCTGTCCACCCCGGAGGGCATGCGCGCCGCGACCGACGCCATCGTCGCCTACTTCGACGAACTGATCGCGCGGCGGCGCGCGGAGACACCGGGCGAGGATCTGATCTCCCAGCTGCTGCCCGCCACCGAGGACGGAGACCGGCTCAGCCATGACGAGCTGATCTCCATGGCCTTCCTGATCCTGGTCGCGGGCCACGAGACCACGGTGAACCTGATCGGCAACGCCGTGCTGGCACTGCTGGCCGATCCGGACCGCTACCAGGCCCTGCGCGAGGACCCGGCCGGCGTCACACCGCTGGTGGAGGAGACGCTGCGCCACAACGGCCCGGTCAACGTGGCGACGCTGCGCTACACCACCGCGCCGGTCCACCTGGGCGGCGACGTCATTCCGGCAGGGGAGCTGGTGCTGGTCTCGGTGGCGTCGGCCAACCGTGACGAACGGCACTTCGCCGCGCCCGCGGCGTTCGACCCGGACCGCGGCGCGAACGGCCATCTGGCCTTCGGCCACGGCATCCACTACTGCCTGGGGGCGGCCCTGGCCAGGCTGGAGGCCAGGATCGCGCTGACCCGGCTGGTCGGGCGCTATCCGCTGCTGCGCCCCGCGTTCGACGACGCGGACCTGCGCTGGCGAGAGAGCATCCTGATCCGCGGGCTGCTCGAGCTCCCCGTCGTTGCGGTGGGTACGCCCGCGGTGCGCTGAAGAGCGGATTCGGTCGACCGACTTTGCTGTGCGCCGCTGGCGACGTAATCTCCTGCGCATGACAAGCGGAAGCCGCGTCGGGATCGTCGGTGCGGGTATCGCAGGTCTCGCCTGCGCGAAAGTGCTGAAACAGGCGGGTTTTCCGGTCGAGGTATTCGACCGTGCACCCGATGTCGGTGGTGTGTGGAGCGCGACCCGGCGATACCCGGGACTGCAGACGCAGAACTCCAAGGACACGTATCACTTCTCCGACTTCCCGATGCCCGCCGACTACCCGCGGGTCCTCGACGGACAGCACATGCAGGCCTATCTGGCCGCCTACGCCGAACACTTCGGGCTGACCGAGCACCTGCGGTTGCGCACCGAGGTGGTCGCCGCCGACCCGGTGGACAGCGGCTGGTTGCTGGAAATTCGCGATGAGAGCGGAATCCATCGGGCCTCCTACGACCACCTGGTGATCGCCAACGGTGTCTTCAGCGACCCGGCGATGCCGGAGTACCACGGCGCCGACTGGTTCCGCGCCGCGGGCGGGCAGTTGTGCCATTCCTCGGAGTTCACCGATCTGGAGTCGGTGCGCGGCAAGTCGGTCGTCGTGGTCGGCTACGGCAAGTCCGCCTGTGACATCGCCACCGCGGTGAGCGAGGTCGCGGCGTCCACCTCCGTGGTGGCCCGGAGGCTGTTGTGGAAGATGCCGCGCAAGCTGGCGCGGGTGATCGACTACGAGCGGCTGATGCTGACCCGCTTCGGCGAGGCCCACTTCCACCATCCGCGGGCGCGCTGGATGGACCGGTTCCTGGACGGCCCCGGCGAGTCGGTGCGGATCAGCAACTTCGATCTGATCCAGGAACTTGTCACCAAGCACTCGAACCTGCGCGAACTCGGCCTGGTGCCCGGCGGGCGGTTCGAGCAGATCGCCGAGAGCACCGTCAGCCTGGTCAGCGAAGGCTTCTACGAGCAGGTCGCCAACGGGCGCATCACGGTGCACCGGGACACCACGATCTCCGAGCTGGGCGGCGGCCAGAAGTCGGCGCCCGGGGTCCGGCTGTCCACCGGACAGGTGCTGCAGGCCGACGTCGTGATCTGCGCGACCGGTTTCCAGCAGCGGGTGCCCTTCCTCACGCCGTACATCCAGCGCAGGCTGACCGACGAGCGCGGCAACTTCCGCCTGCACCGCAACATCCTGCCGTTGGAGGTCCCCAATCTGACCTTCGCCGGCTACAACTCCTCGGCGATCAGCACACTGAACGCCGAGGTCGCCGCACATTGGACCGTTGCACTGCTCACCGGCGGGCTCGTTCTGCCGCCCACCGACGAAATGCGGGAGGAGATCGACGCCCGCCTGCGCTGGATGGAGGAACGCACGCACGGCCACCATGCGCACGGCACGTCGGTCGTCCCGTTCTCCATCCAGAACATCGATGAGATGCTCGCCGACCTGAAGTGGCGGCTGCCGCTGCACACGCGCGCGGCCCAGGTGTTCCGCCGGATCAGACCGGAGTCCTACCGGGGATTGGCCGGTCGTCGCAAATCAGGGCAAAGGCCGGTGGCAACCCCGCCGGAGCCGATCGAAGCGGAGCTGCTTCCGTACGAGGGTGACAGCGGCCGGGTCAGCCACTGAGGACTTCCGGGCCGTTCCGATGGCGGCCCGGCCGCTTCCGGATGGGCTGGTTCGGAACGGGCTGCTGGAGTCTCGCGCGCCGAGGACCCGCCGGGTGGCGATCTCTCCGATACCGGCGTCAGATCCGCGTCATGGAGCGGCAACCCACGGCGGGCCACCGCGAGATCGGCTTGCGCGGCCCGGCCGGGCGCGGCTCGGCGACTGTCTGCGCACACTTGCATCGACTGCCGAATCGGCGGATGACGTTCGGCAAATCGTGCCGGGCCGTCCGTCGGCCGTCCTGTCCCCGGCGATGCCTGATGTCTCGACAACGACCGTCCGGCGGCTCCGCAGCCGACGTGTCCAAGGCCGTTTCCCCTGCTCACCAGCGGGTCGGGTGCTCGCGACGGTGACCCACCCGCGGCGGGGGACCTCCTCGATCAGGGGCCGTTCCGTCGACGATCACCCGGCGGCGCACATTCGGCGCGGACTCGCCCCGGTTATCGCGTGCGCAATGCGGGGAGCCGCGGTTTGCGTTGGCGATAATCCAAGGGTGGAAGCGCTGGACATGAATCTCCTCGTGGCCCTCGACGCACTGCTGGACACCAACAGCGTCACCCTGGCCGCGGAGCGCCTACACACCTCGCCGCCCGCGATGAGCCGGACGCTCGCGAAACTCCGCGACGTGCTCGGCGACCCACTGCTCGTCCGCGCCGGTCGCAATCTGGTGCCGACGCCCCGCGCGCTGGAATTGCGTTACGAGGTCAGCACGCTGGTCGAGCAGGGACGCGCGCTGCTGACGCCGCGCGCGGATCTCGACCCGGCGGCGCTGCGCCGGACGTTCGCGGTGCAGGCGGACGACATGGTGCTCACCGAGCTGGCCGGGCCCCTGCTGTCCGCGGTGCGCGCCCGAGCGCCGGGCGTGACGCTGCGCTTCCTGCCCGACAACGTCGAGGGCACCGGCGCACTGCGGGATGGACGCGTCGACCTCGAGGTCGGCCCGATCGATCACACCGATCCGGAGACCACCGTGCGCCGAGTGCTCACCGATCGCGTGATCGGAGTCGCCGCCGCCGACCATCCGCTGGTCACCGATCGCGTCACCGTCGCCGCATACGCCGCCGCGCCGCACCTGAGCATCTCGCGCGCCGGACGTTCGCACGGACCGATCGACGACCGCCTCGCCCTGCACGGCCGCACCCGGCGGGTGGTGGCCACCGTGCCGACGCTGACCAGCGCGCTGTTCGCGGTGCGCGGCAGCGATCTGGTGTGCCCCGCGCCCGCCCTGCTGAGCGCCGCCACGCTACCCGCGATCGGCTTGCGCGCGTTCGAGATACCCCTGCCGTTGCCCGAGGTCGCCATCGGGATGGCGTGGCATCCACGCAACACCGCCGACGGGGGCCATCGCTGGCTGCGCGATCTCGTCCAGCAGACCCTGCTGCGTGCGTTCGCGGCGGCGGGTCCGCCGAAGCGGCGACCGGCCAAGGTGCTTCAGGACAGCGGGGGCGGGCTGGACAGCCGGTAGTCGGCGGGCCTGCGCTGCGCCTCGGTGCGCTCGGACTGATATCCGTTCGTGGTCGATTCACCCGGTGTGGGCCCGAAGACGTCGGAGCGGCTCAGCGGAGCCGCCGCCGTGCGCTTGAGTTCGTCCAGCATGGCTTGCAGCTTGTCCACGTGCGTGTTCTCGACCGGGGTGCGGTCGTCGTCCCCGGCGCGATGCGCTCCGGCCGGTCCGGCGCCCGCGTCGGGAGCCGTCCCGTTCTCCGAGCCGGTGTGGGCGGATGCGGAGGCGACGATGCTCTCGTATGCGGCGTTCTCACCGGAGGCGTACGGGGTGGCGGGTTCGCGCGGGGCGGTGAACCCCTCCTGCCGTTCCGTGCCCGGGTCGCGCGGGGTCGGCGCGGTGAACGACGATGTGGGCTCCCGCTGGACCGGAGCGGTGAAAGCCGGCTCACGCGCGGGCGGGGCGGTGAAGCTCGATGCCGGGTCGCGGGGCGCGGTCAGGCTCTGCGCGGCCGTGGCGCTCGGATCGAGCGTTGGCTCGCGCGGCGGGGTGAAGCTCGTCTGCGCGGCCGAACCCGGTTCAGCGGCCGCGTGCACCGGCTCGCGCGGTGTGCCCTGGAGGCGCGCGCCGTTCCTGCCACCGGCCGGTTCACCGGAATCGCTCTTCTGCGCCGCCGATTCGCCCTCGGGCTCCGCCCGGCGCGCGTTCGATCGGCCCGCGGCTGCCCGGGGTAGCGGGCGTTGGGCGGCCGTTCGCCGATCCTCCCGCGCCGGGTCGTCCTCGGATTCCAGGCGCTCCACCCTGGCATCGAGGCCCGAGATGTCTTGTCCGGCACGGAAAGCCCACGCCTCGAGCTTGGCCAACCGCCCCTCGACGCTCGGTTCGCTCGCCACGGGCTGCGCACCATCGATCCGGGCCGCCACCGCGTCGAGCTTCTCACTGACCTCTCGGAGAGCCGACGCGATACTCGCCAACATCGCGCCGATCGACTCGCCGGTCTGCTGACCGTGCTCCATCCAGTACCCACTTCCCCGTATCGGCCCAGCTCGCACTCGGCCGGACGATTCTATCCGCCAGTTGGACATCCGCGGCTCGCGAAGATTCGGTGGTGCGCCGACCCATGACCTGATCGAAGCAGCCTAGGCCCCCGGAATCGGCCCCCTGCGGGCGGATTACGCGGCGACCCGGTTTGTCCGGAACCGGGCCGGCGCATCTGATCGGTCATTATCCGCCGGAATCGCCTCCCCCGCGAGTCCACGCTCCGGCGCCGCGAAGCGCGCGCCGGTTGCCGCGCGGCCGGGACACCGGGCGCGTCGCGGGATGGCGGCAACTGTCAATCCATCGTTCCCGCAGTGCCGGTCATCAATCCGTGGCATGATGAAAGTCCTTGTGCCGCAGAGAACAACGCCGATTCCGCGGACCGGCCACCTGGGTGGCACACCCGAGCGCGGGGTGAACGGGGCTGGCGAGGTAGCCGAGTCTGACGCACTCTTGATCTATGGCGTAGGTCGCCGGGCCTGCGGTGGTTTGTGCAGGGGAGTGGTCGCGTGAGAACGAAGCAGCGGGCGGAGATCGCCTGCGGGCGCCGAGCGATGCTCGCCGAGTTGGGTATCGGAGAGGCTCCGGGCCGGGTCCGTGGATCGAAGCGCGGTTACGCCTGTGGGTGTCCGGAATGTTCCGCCGCCCAGTGGGATATGCGGCGGCTCAAATACTGGTTGTGCGGCAGGCTGCTCGCCTACGGAGCCGACGAAGCCGAAGTGGATGGGCGTATCGGGACTTTGCCGGTGGATGTGGTCTGGCGCAAAGGCGACCGTGTCTACGCGATCGAGGTGCGCAGCGGACCGCTGGAGCGTGGACTCGCCCAGGAGCACACCGAGCGGTTACGCGCCGAGGGCTGTACGGATGTGTTGTGGCTGTGCCCGCCCGGCTACTGGGTGCCGTACCTGCATGCTCTGGGCATCGCGGACTTCGCGCCCGCCGCCTGTGACTACCGCGCGGTCACCGGCGTGCTGGACACCGAGCACGCGATGGCGGCGCCGCGGCGCGAGCCGGTCGAATTGCGCGAGTTCATCGCGGGCTGGGTACGCGGTGAGTACGTCTGGGGCTATCGGGATGAGAAGACGGGAGGCTGGGCCACGGTGACCGACTGGGAGTACCACACGAAGACGCAGGCCACGGTCATCGCCCGGCAACGCCAGGAGCTGGTCAACCAGCGCACGTCGCTGGCGGTGACCCGGAAGGCGCTGCGGGACAAGCAGAAACACCTGCTGAAGCTCACCACGCGGTTGGAGCGCGCGGAGCAGGCCGCGCAGGAACGGGCCGACGCCCTGGCCTCCGCTCAGCGCACCATCGCCGATCACGACCGGCTCGACAAGGCCCTGCGCAACACCATCGCGAAGCTGGAGGTGACCATCGGCCGCTGGCAGCTGATCACCATCTGCGCGATGCTGCTGATCGTCACGTTCCTGGCGGCGGCGATGGTGGTGCGCTGAGCCGGAACGGCGCTCGGTCCCACCGCCATCGGTGACGCAGCACCAGCGCGAGGAAGTCCAGCAGTTCCAGGCCGGTCTTCGCGCGTACCTCGCCGAGCGCGGCCCACTGCACGGGGCCGCGCTCGACGAGGTCGCGCAGCATCCGTTCGGCGGCGGTGTCGACAGGGCGTGCGAGGAGATCGGGGATGCCGATGCGGCTGCCCGTCCAGACCAGCCAGCCCCAACCGTTGGCGTGCGCGTGCGCCCGAGCGGCGGCGGACTTCACGACGTTGACGTGAAAGCCGACATGGCCCAGTGGCGCGACGTCGATCAGCACCGTGCGGCCGTCGGTGAGCCGCGCGACGATGCTCGGGTAGTGCACCCGCTGCGCGCCGTCGAGCTCGTAGACGACCGCCGCGGGTTGTTCCAGGAAGGTCTCGACCAGGTCGCTGGCGTTGAGAATCCACAGCAGCCTGGCTTCCAAACCGGAGTCGAACGGTACGTCGCGACCGACTTTGTCCAGGTAGAAGCGTCCGCGTCCGTCGTCGTCGCTGTCCACGGTGCGCGCTGAGGCGGCCGGGATCGACGCCGCCGCGCCGGCGCGTGGCCAGTCGACCTGGCCCAGCCAGGGATTCAGCTGACTCGTCGCGCGCGGCTCGGCGTCGTGCAGTTTCGCCAGGCGCCGGTTGGTCTTCTTCTGCCACGCCGCGATGCGCTGGGTGACGAAACCGGCGATCCGCTTGGCGTCCTCGGCCGCGTGCCCGGCCAGCCGCAGCTTGAGGTAGGACAGCTCGGTCGCGGCGATATCGGTGTCGGTCGCGTACGTCTCCACCAGCAGCGCCCGCGTCAGCTGCCGGTCCATGGCGTCGAGCGGATAGCGCGCGGACAGCACGGCGGCGGCGCGATGCCCGGACAGCTGCGCCATCCGGATCATCTGCCCGACCGCTTTGGTGTGCAGTTGGCGCACCCGGTCGCGGGAGAGGTCGTAGCGAGCGCCGATGCGGGCCAGCGTCTCGGGCTTCTCGCCGCCGACCCCAAGCCGAGCCGTCAGCAGATCGCCGTCCTTGGCCTTCCGGTCGGCGCGCAGCGCGATCAACTCGCCGAGCACCTCGTTGACCTCTTCGAGTTCGAACGAGATGTCCTCGCGCAGGTCGAGCGACTCGGGATCGTCGTCATCCGGCGCCGCACCCCGCGCGACCTCCGCACTGATCGTCACGCGACAACCCCCTGACTCGGCTCCGGCACTGTGCGCCACAGCGTATCCGCACCTACCGACACCCGCCGCAGTCCTTGCCACGGCAACGATGGTCAGCTCGGGCAAATCGCCGATGCGGCGCGGCAGGCACGCCGATCGGTCAGCTGCAGGAAGGTCGGGGAAGGGGACGCCCGCTCCCCGTCCCGGAATACAACAAAGGCCCGGTGAGAACCGGGCCCGAGTTGTGAGACGGTGGTGCGCGATACTGGGATTGAACCAGTGACCTCTTCCGTGTCAGGGAAGCGCTCTCCCGCTGAGCTAATCGCGCGAGGTGGAGACGGGAATCGAACCCGTGTGCACGGCTTTGCAGGCCGTTGCCTCACCACTCGGCCACTCCACCGCGCAAAGGGGGACGGCGTAAAGTTGCCTGGCCCTACCTCTCGAGCGGATGACGGGATTCGAACCCGCGACCCTCACCTTGGCAAGGTGATGCGCTACCAGCTGCGCTACATCCGCATTCTGCCTCCCCGGGGCTCGTTTCCGGCCTCCGTGGTGCGAGACAGAACATTAGCCGACGCTCGGTGAAAGGTACAAATCCGCTGGTAGAACGGCAGAAATCCGGAAGGTGGCCGACTGTGACACCCGTGGCCTCTGTGGTGGGTGGGGGAGCAGAGACGTCGGTCGTCCCCGCGATCCCCGAAGCGCGTCCAGTCGGCGACCGGGAACGACCGGACATACCGCCACAGCGCGACCGTGCGGAATGGCTGCCCCGGCCGGTGGTTCCGCGCTGAACGACCCCTGTCCGGAGGGCGATTTGGTGAACCGCCGGTGCCGCGTGCTAATGTTTCGTCTCGTCCGGAGGGCGCCTCGCGAGCCTTCGGAAGCCCGTCAGGTCTCATAGCTCAGCGGGAGAGCGTCCGCCTCACACGCGGAAGGTCGCTGGTTCGATCCCAGCTGGGACCACTTCATCCCCTCGACGAATTACCTGGTCGGGGGGATTTTTATCTTTCCGGTCGTTCCGGCTCGAGTCGGGCCGTCTTCGGCCGCGTGTGCCACGGAATCCTGTCGCGGAGTTGTGGGGTGGGGGATCCCTACCCCTGGGGTGTCTGGTTGCCGAGTGTTAGCTCTTCGACGATTGGAGGACGCATTCTCCATCGCTCGAGTGAGGAAAAACGGCTCTATGTCCATCGTTCTCGACCAGGCACCTCGCATTCACAGGGCTGCGCACGCGCGCGAGTACGCGATTCCGCCGGCCGTACCCGTCATCGAAGCAATTGCCACCGGTACGCCCGGTCTGGTTCTCGACCAGGCCGTCGCGGCGGAGTGGATGGCCGGGCAATTCACCGATCCGGCGCGGCAGGCCCAGGTCAGGCGGATCTTTCGCAAGACCATGATCGGCAGCAGGCGCTTCGCGGTCGACCCGCTGGACCCTCGGATCCATGCCCCGAACGGCGAACCGGCGACGATCCAGGATCGCATGCGCTTGTTCTACCGCCACGCCGTTCCACTGGCCGTCGACGTGGCGCGGCGCGCGCTCGACGGAACCGATCCGGCCGACCTCGGGCTCCTGGTGTTCGCGACGAGCACCGGCGTCATCGCGCCCGGCGTCGATGTCGCGGTCGTGGACAATCTCGGACTGCCTCGGTCGGTCGCGCGCCTGGTCGTCAACTTCATGGGCTGCGCTGCGGCGATGAACGGAATCCGCGCCGCCTCCGATTTCGTCCGGGCCAACCCCGGCAAGAAGGCGATGGTCCTGTGCATCGAGCTCAACTCGGTGCATGCCGTCCCCGTCCGGGACATCGGCGACGCGGTGACCCACAGTTTGTTCGGAGACGGTTGCGGCGCGGTCGTCATCGGAGCGAAACGCGGCACGGAACGGGCCGAACCCGGGATGATCGTCCTGCGGGACACCTTCACCCACCTGTTCGAGGCCACCGAAGACGGCATCGCGGTCGGCGTCAATCACGACGGCATCACGTGCGAGCTGTCCGAGAACGTCCCTCGATACATCTACAACGGCGTCGCTCCTGTGGTCGCTGACGTGCTGCGCCGCAACCGATTACGGCAGCAGGACATCGATGTGTGGGCGATCCATCCGGGTGGCCCGAAGATCTTGCTCGAATCCGCGCGATCGCTGGGCCTTCCGCCGGAAGCCGCCTCGGCGAGCTGGAAGGTTCTCGGCCGGTACGGAAACATGTCGAGCGTCTCGCTGATCTTCGTGCTGGAACGCATCGCCGGTGAGACCGCCGTGAACAAGCCGATCTCGACGGGTGTGGCGTTCTCGTTCGCGCCGGGCGTCACTATCGAGGGGTTGCTCTTCGACGTCGTGCGGCGATGATCGGGCTGCCTTCCGGCCGGTTGGCGGCATACCGTGTTGCGCTGTGACCTGAGTCACATTATGGTAGCGGTTGCGGTCAGCCGGATCGGAAACCTTTTCACACGCTTTGTGAACTCTTTACTATCGTTTCCATCAACCATCTCGACCACCGCTTCACGGGTCGCGCTTCACTCGACCGAATGAAGGCCCGAGCTTCGCCCGCTGCTCGCTTTCGATGCCAAGAACATGTTTGACCGATGAACCGGGTCCACCCGGCGAAGGAGAAAATATGTCCACCGACACCGATTCCGCACCACGGACGTCGCCGCACGCAGGCATTGCCGGTCGTCTGACCAGTATCGGACGTGCCGATCTGCCCGCTTCGATCGTGGTCTTCCTCGTCGCGCTTCCTCTCTCGCTCGGTGTGGCGGTGGCCTCCGGCGCTCCGGTGGCCGCCGGCCTGATCGCCGCCGCCGTGGGCGGTGTGGTGGCCGGGCTGCTCGGCGGTTCCTCGATCCAGGTCAGCGGGCCCACCGCGAGCCTCACCGTGGTCGTCGCCGCGAGCGTGCACCAATTCGGCTGGGCCGCAACGTGCTTCATCACCGTCGGCGCGGGCGTGCTGCAGATCCTCTTCGGGCTCAGTCGCGTCGCGCGGGCCGCGCTTGCCATCGCACCGGTGGTCGTGCACGGGATGCTGGCGGGCATCGGCGTGGTGATCGCGCTGCAACAGGTACACGTGCTGCTCGGCGGCAACTCGCTGAGTTCGTCGTTCGCCGCGCTGGCCGAGCTGCCGAGGCAGCTGCTGTCGGTGCGCGCAGGCGACCTGTGTGCCGGCCTGGTCGTCATCGTCATCTTGATCGCGTGGCGCTTCGTGCCGGGGCGGATACGCGTGATCCCCGGACCGCTCGTCGCGGTGGTCACCGCCACCCTGCTGGCGTTCGTGCTGCCCACGCACGTCGAACGCCTCGTGCTGGACGGCTCGTTGCCGGACTCCTTGGGCCTGCCCGCCATCCCCTCCGGCGGCCTGACGGCCATCGCCACGACCATGGTCACGATCGCCCTCATCGCCAGCATCGAGAGCCTGCTGTCGGCCGTCGCGGTGGACAAGATGCGGCCGGGGCACCGCACCGATTTCGACCGGGAGCTGATCGGGCAGGGGTCGGCCAACGTCGTGTCCGGCTTGCTCGGCGGCCTGCCGATCGCGGCCGTCATCGTGCGCAGCATCACCAACGCGAACGCGGGCGCGCGCAGCCGGGCGGCGACCGTGCTGCACGGGGTGTGGATCCTGCTGTTCGCGGTGGCCCTCGCCGGACTCGTGCGCCAGATCCCGACCGCCGCGCTGGCCGGATTGCTCATCTTCGTCGGTGTGCAGCTGATCAAGCTGGCGCACATCCGGCTGGCCCGGCGGGCCGGTGAGGTGTACGTCTACCTGGCGACGGTGCTGGGCGTGGTGTTCCTGAATCTGCTGCAGGGCATGCTGATCGGTCTGGTGCTGGCATTCGCGCTGCTGCTGTGGCGGGTGGTGCGCGTGATGATCGTCGCGGCGCCGGTTCCCGGTTCGCGTCGCTGGGTGGTCGCCATCGACGGCACCTGCACCTTCCTGGCCTTGCCGAAGCTCACCGCGGAGCTGGCGAAGGTGCCGGCCGACGCCGATGTGACCGTCGAGATGGCCGTCGACTTCCTGGACCACGCCACGCACGAGTTCCTCACCGAGTGGGCTCGCGAGCGCGAAACCGGCGGCGGCACGGTCGAATTCGCCGAACTCGGTGGCGAACGGATGAGCACCACATTGGCCGGACCGCCCGAACGCGGGCACTTCAGGCAGGTCGTCGAGCAGGTCATCGGCCCGTGGCGGCCCACGGGCGACCGGGACAACCGCATCGCGGCAGGCATCGCCGCCTACCACCGCGGCCACGCCCACCTGCTGCGCCCGCATCTGGACAGGTTGCGGCATCGGCACGCCGCCGACTCGTTCTTCCTCACCTGCGCGGACGCCAGGATCGTGCCGAACGTCATCACCAACAGCGGCCCCGGCGACCTGTTCACCGTGCGCAATGTGGGCAACCTGGTGCCGACGCGCGGTGGGGACGTCTCGGTGGAGGCGGCGCTGAGCTACGCGCTCGAGCGGCTGGACGTGCGCGCGGTCGTGGTGTGCGGTCACTCCGGCTGCGGTGCGATGGAGGCGCTGCACCGCGAGGTCATGGCAGGGGCCGGGCTCGGCGACTGGCTGGAGCACGCGCGGCCGAGCCTGGAGCGCTACCGGCTCGGACATCCGGTGGCCGCCGCGGCGGCCGAGGCGGGATTCGGGCCGGTGGACCAACTGGGCATGGTGAACGTCGCGGTGCAGCTGGAGACGTTGCACGCGCACCCGGTCGTGCGCCGGGCTATCGAGCAGCGGGGCGTGGCGGTGTCGGGTCTGTTCTTCGACCTCGCCACGGCGCGGGTGATCGAGATCATGGTGGACGGCATCGCGGAGTTCGGCGACGAACCCCGCCGCCGGATCGCGCCGGAGCCCGTCTGAACGGGCTTGTGGGGTGGATCACGATGATCGGCGACAGCAGGGCAGTGGGGAATGACACACAATCCGCGAACTTCTCAGGCTTTGCTAAGTCTTTACCAATACACTTGCACTCGTTTACATCTCGACTCATCGCTGCGTCGGGACTGCTTCACCGCGAGATGCCGGTTCGCGGTCTTGTGCCCTGCTGGACATGTTGATCGTCAACCGACCTCGGCGAGACAGCCGAGTCGGCGAAGGAGAGTCATGGCTATCGATCAAGATTTAGCCCCGCCACCGTCCATGCCCGCACCGGCGGGATCGGGCCGCAGTTCCGGACAGTTGTCCGACCGCTTCACCGATATCCTCCGCCACGACGTGCCCTCTTCGATCGTGGTTTTCCTTGTCGCCCTGCCGCTTTCGCTCGGCATCGCGATCGCTTCCGGAGCCCCTGTCGCCGCCGGGCTCATCGCCGCCGTGATCGGCGGCATCGTCGTCGGATCGCTCGGCGGCTCGGTCCTGCAGGTCAGCGGCCCCGCCGCGGGCCTCACCGTCGTGGTCGCCGAGACGATCAACCAATTCGGTTGGCGTACCACGTGTTTCATCGTCTTCGCGGCCGGCGTGCTGCAAATCCTGCTCGGCCTCAGCCGCGTGGCCAGGGCGGCGCTCGCCGTCGCGCCCGTGGTGGTGCACGCCATGCTCGCCGGTATCGGCATCACCATCGCCCTGCAGCAGATCCATGTGCTGCTCGGCGGTTCCTCGCACAGCTCGGCCTGGCGCAACATCATCGAACTGCCGGGACAGCTGCTGTCGCTGGAGGGCGGCGGCACGCTGATCGGCGCGGTCGTGATCGCGATCATGCTCGGCTGGAAGTACCTGCCCGCGCGCATCAGGGTCGTGCCGGGCCCGTTGGTCGCGGTGCTGGTGGGCACGGTGTTGTCGCTGGTGTTGCCGCTGAACGCCGAGCGCATCGTGCTCAACGGATCGCTGTTCGACGCCATCGGCCTGCCCGCTCTGCCGCGCGGCGACTGGTCGGGTCTGGCGCTGGCCATCCTCACCATCGCGCTGATCGCCAGCGTGGAGAGCCTGCTGTCGGCGGTGGCCGTGGACAAGATGCACTCGCGCAAGCGCACCGACTTCGACCGGGAGCTGATCGGCCAGGGCTCGGCGAACGTGCTGTCGGGCCTGCTCGGCGGCCTGCCGGTCACCGGCGTGATCGTCCGCAGCGCCACCAACGTGCAGGCGGGCGCGCACAGCCGCGCCTCCGCGATCCTGCACGGCGTCTGGGTGCTGGTGTTCTCGGTGGCGCTGGTCTCGGTGGTGGAGCAGATCCCGAAGGCCGCGCTGGCCGGTCTGCTCATCGTCATCGGCATCCAGCTGGTGAAGCTGGCCCACATCAAACTGGCTCGGCGGACCGGCGACCTCCTGATCTACGCGGTGACGGTGCTCGGCGTGGTGTTCGCGAACCTGCTCGAGGGCGTGCTGATCGGTCTGGGCCTCGCGTTCGGCCTGCTGCTGTGGCGGGTGGTCCGCGTGGCGATCAAGGCCGACCAGCTCCCCGGCACCCAGCGCTGGTTGGTCACCATCGACGGTTCGGCCACCTTCCTCGCGTTGCCGAAGCTGTCGGCGCAGTTGGCGAAGATCCCGCCGGGAGCCGATGTCACGGTGGAGATGACCGTCGACTTCCTCGATCACGCCGCTTTCGAGGCCATCGAGGAATTCGCCCGCCAGCAGGTGAACAACGGCGGCTGCGTCGATTTCGTGGAGATCGGCGGCGCCAGGATGGCCCACGCCGCGGCCAAGCCGCCCGCGCGTAGCTTCGCGCGCTCGGTCTGGGACGAGATCCTCGGCCCTTGGCGGCATGACGAGCGGCACGAGAACCCGGTGGCGGCGGGCGTCGCGGCCTACCACCGCAGCCACGCGCACGTCGTCCGGCCGCACCTGGACGAGCTGCGCGACAAGCAGGACCCGGATTCGTTCTTCCTGACCTGCTCGGACTCGCGGATCGTGCCGAACATCATCACCAACAGCGGCCCGGGGGACCTGTTCACCGTGCGCAACGTGGGCAATCTCGCACCCGCCGACGGTGACGCCTCGGTGGAGGCCGCGCTGGTGTTCGCGCTCGAACAGCTGAACGTCCGCTCGATCGTGGTCTGCGGGCATTCGTCCTGCGGTGCGATGACGGCGTTGCACACCGGCGCGAAGGTTCCCGGCGTGGACGCCTGGCTCTCCCATGCCCGACCCAGCCTGGAGCGCTTCCGCGCCGGGCATCCGGTGGCCGGTGCGGCGCGGGAGGCCGGTTTCGGCGAGGTCGATCAGCTGAGCATGGTGAACGTGGCGGTGCAGCTCGAGCTGCTGCACCGGCACCCGGCGGTGCGCAAGGCGGTCGCCGAACGCGGCGTCAAGGTGTCGGGCCTGTTCTTCGACATCGCCAGCGCCCGCGTGGTCGAGGTGACCGAGAACGGCATCGCGCACATCGATGACGCGGGCCAGCGGCCCGCTCGCGAACTCGTCTGACCGACGGGGATGGATGATCCCGCCCCGGGCAGCCCGCCCGGGGCGGGATCATCGTATCCGGGCACGTGGGAGCGGCTCCGATAGGCCGAACGCTCGTACCCTGGGGGCGTGACCGCAGACCCGGAGACGAGTTCGACCGATCGGCCGACCCGCTGGCGCGCCTTCCGCGCCGGGCTCGAGCGCCGACCTACGCTGTACTTCGGCTACCGCATCGTGGTCGCGGTGGTCGGTGTGGCCGTGCTCGCGGCAGGCGTGCTCGCGATCCCCTATCCCGGTCCCGGCTGGGCGATCGTGTTCGCCGGATTGGGTATCCTCGCCACGGAATTCGCTTGGGCGCGCAGAGTTTTGACCTGGCTGCGGGACCGGTACCGGCAATTGATGGACTGGTACTCGCGGCAGGGCCGCGTCGTGCAGGTGGCCGGGGCGGTCGCCACCGCCGCGCTGGTGGTGGCGACGCTGTGGGTGTTGGGAACCTTCGGGCTTGTGGGTAGTTGGATCGGAGTCGAATGGGAATGGCTGCGCAGCCCCCTGTAACGGTGACCACCGTTCCCGGGCGCATGCTCACCCGACCGGAATGGCTGGCCGCGCGCATCGCGGAGATGGGCCATTCCTGGGGGACCACGTCGCTGCGCATCGCGGGCACGCTGTGGTGGTGCATGGTCGCGTCCGCGCTGGTGGAGCAGATCGCGCGGGCGTACGCGCACGACGAGGAGGCCCCCGAAGCCACGCTGGAGCGGCTGGAGTGCGAAGTGCGCCCCGACGGCGGCATCGAACGGGTGCGCATCCCGGCGGACGGCGGCCGGGCCGCCGGAAGCGCGGCGGCGCTGCACGAGACGCTGGCGACCGTCATCCCACCGGTGGCCCGGGTCTCGAGCGCGGGGGTCCCCGCGTTGTGGGCGATCGTGGCCGACGCGATCGGCAACCGCGCCCTGGACGCCGGGTCGCCGGAGGCGGGCGCGCGGCTGGCCGCCGCGATCGGCGGCAAACTTCCGGTTCCGCGTTTCGTGGAGATCGGCGGACGCACCTTCGTGCGGCGCATCTCCTGCTGCCTGGTGTTCGAGGTCCCGGGCTGCGACATGTGCACCAGCTGCCCGAAACGCCCGGCCGCCGAACGCATCGCACTGCTGGCGGACCTGGCCGCCGAAGGCTGACCGCCCGCCGCGCGGCACCGCGGCGCGCCCACCGGGAACCCGATCGCCACCCGGCCGCTACGGCGCAAAACCCGGAGGGACGGGCCGAAGCGGCGGGACAGTAGCATGGTCGCGCCGGACGAACATGCGGTCGGCCACCATCCAGCGGGCCTCCGCCCGCACACGAAACGCCAAGGAGAGCGCAGCCGTGACCACCTCAGCCGCCATCAGCCCAGTCGCCCTCGTCCGGGTGCCGGCCGGGACGACGGCGGGCGCCGCGGTGCGCGAGGCGGGGTTGCCCACCAAGGGGCCCGACACCGTGGTCGTCGTCCGGGCCGACGGCGAGCTCAAAGACCTGTCCTGGACTCCGGACAAGGACGTCGAAGTGGAGCCGGTCGCGGCGAACACCCCCGACGGCCGCAACGTCATCCGGCACTCCGCCGCGCATGTGCTCGCCCAGGCGGTGCAGCAGGAATTCCCCGAGGCCAAGCTGGGCATCGGCCCCTACATCAAGGACGGGTTCTACTACGACTTCCGCGTCGAGCGCCCGTTCACCCCGGAGGACTTGGCCAAGCTGGAATCCCGGATGAAGAAGATCGTCAAGGGTGCGCAGCGGTTCTCCCGCCGGGTGGTCGAGGTGGACGAGGCCAGGGTCGAGCTGGCCGGTGAGCCGTTCAAACTGGAGCTGATCAGCGACAAGTCCGGCATCGATGACCCGGAGGTCATGGAGGTCGGCGGCAAAGAGCTGACCATCTACGACAACCTGGATCCGCGCACCGGCGAGAAGATCTGGGGCGATCTGTGCCGCGGCCCGCACATCCCGACCACCAAATTCATCCCGGCCTTCAAACTGACCCGCAGCTCGGCCGCCTACTGGCGCGGCGATCAGAGCCGCGAGGACCTGCAGCGCATCTACGGCACCGCGTGGGAGTCGCAGGAGGCGCTCGACGAGCACCTGCACCTGCTCGCGGAAGCGGAGCGGCGTGACCACCGCAAGCTCGGCCTGGAGCTGGACCTGTTCAGCTTCCCCGACGAGCTCGGTTCCGGTCTTCCGGTGTTCCACCCCAAGGGCGGCATCATCCGCAAGGAGCTGGAGGAGTACTCGCGTCGCAGGCATGTCGCGGCCGGCTACGAGTTCGTCAACACCCCGCACATCACCAAGGGCCATCTGTTCGAAGTCTCCGGTCACCTGGACTGGTATCGCGACGGCATGTTCCCGGCGATGCACCTGGACGCGGAGTTCAACGAGGACGGCACCGTCCGCAAGCCCGGCCAGGACTACTACGTCAAGCCGATGAACTGCCCGATGCACAACCTGATCTTCCGCGCCCGCGGCCGGTCGTACCGGGAGCTTCCGCTGCGACTGTTCGAGTTCGGCTCGGTCTACCGGTACGAGAAGTCCGGCGTGGTGCACGGCCTGACCCGAGTGCGCGGCATGACCCAGGACGACGCGCACATCTACTGCACCAAAGAGCAGATGCACGGCGAACTGACCGACACGCTGCGGTTCGTGCTCGACCTGCTGAAGGACTACGGCCTCGACGACTTCTACCTCGAGCTGTCCACCAAGGACCCGAAGAAGTTCGTCGGTTCCGACGAGATCTGGGAGGAGGCCACCGAGACCTTGTCCAAGGTCGCCTCGGCCTCCGGCCTGGAGCTGGTGCCGGATCCGGGCGGCGCCGCCTTCTACGGCCCGAAGATCTCCGTGCAAGCCAAGGACGCGCTCGGCCGCACCTGGCAGATGTCGACCATCCAACTGGACTTCAACCTGCCCGAGCGCTTCGACCTGGAGTACACCGCCTCCGACGGCACCAAGCAGCGGCCGGTCATGATCCACCGCGCGCTGTTCGGCTCGATCGAGCGCTTCTTCGGTGTGCTCACCGAGCACTACGCGGGCGCGTTCCCGGCCTGGCTGTCGCCGGTGCAGGTCGTCGGCATTCCGGTCGCGGAGGCTTTCGCGCCGCATCTGGACGGGGTGATCGAGCGGTTGCGCGACGAGGGCGTCCGTGCGCAGGTGGACCGCAGCGACGACCGGATGCAGAAGAAGATCTTCAACAACACCGCCCAGAAGGTGCCGTTCATGCTGCTGGCCGGTGAGCGCGACGTGAACGCGAACGCCGTGAGCTTCCGCTTCCGCGACGGCACCCAGGTCAACGGCGTGCCCGTCGACGACGCGGTGGCCACCGTCGTCGAGTGGATCGCCCATCGGGAGAACGCCTCGCCGACGGCCGACGGTTTCGAGATCCGAGCAGCGAACAAGGGTGGGGCATGACCGAGCGGACGGTGCCGGAGGGGCTGGCGGATCTGGACGGGACCGCGGCCTCGGCCGATCCGGGCAGCATCGTGGACACCGGCGCCGGGGAACCGGATCGGCTGCTGCGCTTGTGGACGCCGTATCGCATGTCCTACATCGCCGAGGCGGCCACGGGTCCCAAGGATTCGACCGGCCATCCCTTCACCGACATCCCGAAGATGTCGGACGAGGACGGATTGGTCGTCGCCAGGGGTGAGCTGGTGTACGCGGTGCTGAACCTGTACCCGTACAACCCGGGACACATGATGGTGGTGCCGTACCGCAAGGTGGCGAACCTGGAGGACCTCACCGAGGCGGAGAGCGCCGAGCTGATGGCGTTCACCCAGCAGGCGATCCGGGTGATGAAGAAGGTGTCCCGGCCGCACGGCTTCAACGTGGGGCTGAATCTCGGCGGGGTGGCAGGCGGATCGCTGGCCGACCACCTGCACCAGCACATCGTCCCGCGCTGGGGCGGCGACGCGAACTTCATCACGGTCATCGGCGGGGCGAAGGTGATGCCGCAACTGCTGCGGGAGACCAGGGCGCTGCTGTCGGCGGCCTGGAAGGAGGCGTAGATGAGCGACCGAGCGGATCGGCCGTGCTGAGTTTCTTCGGCCGCGAGACGTTCGCCAAGGCGACGGCTCCGCTGGGCCGCGCGCTCGTCGCCACCGGATTGACACCGGACAGCATGACGCTGATCGGCACCACCGCCTCCATCCTCGCCGCCGTCACCCTCTTCCCGACCGGACACCTGTTCTGGGGAACCATGGTGATCTGGCTGTTCGTCATGTTCGACATGCTCGACGGGGCGATGGCGCGGGCGCGTGGCGGTGGCACGAAATACGGCGCGGTGCTGGACGCCACCTGTGACCGGCTGGCCGACGGCGCCATCTTCGGCGGGCTGGCCTGGTGGGCGGTGTACCACGAGCAGCACAGGCCGTTGTTCGCCGCGACGCTCGTCGTCTTGGTGACCTCGCAGGTGATCTCCTATGCCAAGGCGCGTGCCGAAGCCAGCGGCCTTTCCGCGGACGGCGGCATCATCGAGCGGCCGGACCGGCTGATCATCGTGCTGGTTGGCGCCGGACTCACCGGGATCGGCGGCTACTGGGGCATCGAGTGGCTCACCTACGCCGTGCATGTGGCCATGTGGATTCTCGCCGTGCTGAGCATCGTCACCGTGGTGCAGCGTGTGCTGGCCGTGCGCAACTCGCCCGGGGCGCGCACCGTGATCCCGGCCGCGCAGGTGCAGCGACCCGGCGCGGGCAGCGCAGGCACTTCGGGACTTCCGTCGTGACCGCACTCGGTGCCGGGCGCGAACCGATCGACGGTGGCGCCCGGGTATTCGCGACGATCACGTGCGGACCAGCGGCTCGGGAGCGGGGATGACGATCGGGGAACAACTCGGCGCCGCCGGATACGCGGCGGGCTGGCGGGTGGTGCGTGCGCTGCCGGAGCCGACGGCGCGGCGGCTGTTCGAGTGGGGCGCCGACCGGATCGCCCGGCGCGCCAATCGGGAATTCCACGCGGGCGGCGCGCCGGACCAGTTGCGGCGCAATCTGGCGCGCGTGCTCGGCGTCCTTCCCGCCGATGTGCCCGACGAACTGATCGTCGCCAGTATGCGCTCCTACGCACGGTATTGGCGGGAGGCGTTCCGGCTGCCCACGATGGACCACACCGCGATCGACTACTACGTCGGCGGGCTCGAGCACCTGGATGCCGGGCTCGCGAACGGCCGGGGCGTGATCCTGGTGCTGCCGCACTCCGGCAACTGGGACATGGCGGGCGTCTGGCTGGTGCAGCACTACGGCGGCTTCACCACCGTCGCCGAGCGGTTGAAGCCGGAGTCGCTGTTCGAGCGGTTCGTCGCCTACCGGGAGAGCCTCGGCTTCGAGGTGTTCCCGCTGACCGGCGGCGAGCAGCCGCCGTTCGGCCGGTTGGCCGACCGCCTACGGCAGAACAAGATCGTGTGCCTGATGGGCGAACGCGACCTCACCGGCAAGGGTGTGCCCGTGGACTTCTTCGGTGAGCGCACCTGGATGCCCGCGGGCGCGGCGAAACTCGCCATCGAGACCGGCGCGGCGTTGCTGCCGGTGCACGCGTGGTTCGAGGTGGACGCCGACGGCCGCGAGAACTGGGGACTGAAAACCGAAGCGCCGCTGGATATTTCCGGTGGCGTGGCCGCGGCCACCCAGGCGCTCGCCGACCGTTTCGCGGCGAATATCGCCGAGCACCCCGCGGATTGGCACATGCTGCAACCATTGTGGGAGAGCGATCTCTCGCCGCAGCGGCGTGCCAGAATCGGCGCCGCGCAGGCGAGCATCAAAGCCGAGCAGGGAGACGTATCGCCATGAAGATCGGCATGGTCTGCCCCTATTCGTTCGACGTCCCCGGTGGGGTGCAGGCGCATGTGGTCGAACTGGCGCGGGTGCTCATCGAACGCGGGCACAAGGTGAGTGTTCTGGCGCCCGCCTCGGAGGGCACTCCACTGCCGGAATTCGTGGTGTCGGCGGGGCGCGCGGTGGCCATCCCGTACAACGGGTCGGTGGCGCGACTGTCGTTCGGGCCCATGGCCTACACCAGGATTCGCCGATGGATCGACGGCAACGACTTCGACGTGCTGCACATCCACGAGCCGAACGCGCCCAGCCTGTCCATGCTCGCGCTGAAGATCGCCGAGGGCCCGATCGTGGCGACCTTCCACACCTCGACGACGAAATCCCTGGTGCTCAGTACTTTTCAGGGGGTGCTGCGGCCGTATCACGAGAAGATCCTCGGTCGTATCGCGGTGTCCGAACTCGCGCGCCGCTGGCAGGTCGAAGCGCTCGGCTCGGACGCCGTCGAGATTCCCAACGGTGTCGACGTCCCGGCCTTCGCTCGCGCGCCGATGCTGCCGGGCTATCCGCGGCCCGGCGGGACGGTGCTGTTCCTGGGGCGCTACGACGAGCCGCGCAAGGGCATGCAGGTGCTGCTCGGCGCGCTGCCCGAACTGGTGCGCGAGCACCCCGACGTCGAGATCCTGATCGTCGGCCGCGGCGAGGAGGACCGGTTGCGCCGCGAAGCCGGCGAGCTGGCCGGCCATCTGCGCTTCCTCGGGCAGGTGTCCGACGAGGAGAAGGCTTCGGCGATGCGGAGCGCGGACGTGTATGTCGCGCCGAACCTGGGCGGCGAGAGCTTCGGCATCATCCTGATCGAGGCGATGGCGGCGGGCACCGCGGTCGTGGCCAGCGAACTGGACGCCTTCCGCCGGGTGCTGCGGGACGGAACGGCGGGCATGCTGGTCCCGGTCGGCGACTCCGCGGCCCTGGCCTCCGCGCTGCACACCGTGCTCACCGACGAAGTGCGCCGAGAGGCTTTGGTGCGTACCGCCACCCAGGTCGTCGGCGAGTACGACTGGCCGGTGGTGGCCGAACAGATCCTGCGCGTCTACGAGACGGTGACCGTGGGCGACACGAGAGTGCGGGCCGCAGGATGATCACCTTCTCCGCGACCACCGTTCTCGTCCTCGCGCTGATCGCCGCTGTGGTCGTCGCGATCGGCTTGTGGGCGTATTCCACCGCCAACCGGCTCGACCGGCTGCACGTGCGCTCCGACCAGTCCTGGCAGGCGCTCGACGCGGCGCTGGCGCGGCGCGCGGTGGTGGCCAGGTCGGTCGCGATGGCGATCGCGGGTCCGGTGTCCGATCCGGCCATGGCGGAGCAGGCCGCTCAACTGGCGGCGCTGGCGGACCGGGCCGAGCGCGCGGGCCGCGCCGAGCGGGAGACGGTGGAGAACCGGTTGTCCACGGCGCTGTCGGCGGTCGACATCGGCACGCTGCGCCCGCAACTGGTCGCCGAGCTGGCCGACGCCGAGGCCAGGGTGCTGATCGCCCGCCGCTTCCACAACGACGCCGTGCGCGACACGCTGGCGCTGCGCACGCGCCGCCCGGTCCGCATGCTGCACCTCGGGGGTACCGCCCCCTTACCGTCCTACTTCGAGATCACCGAGCGCGCGACACCCGCCGCGTCCACGGGTCTCGCGGTGGACACCATCCGTACCACTGCCCGTGTCGTGCTGTTCGACGAGAACGACCGGACCCTGCTGATGCGTGGGAACGATCCGAAGACGCCCGAGGTGTCGTTCTGGTTCACCGTCGGCGGCGGCGTCGAGCCGGGGGAGACCCTGCGCGCGGCGGCGGTCCGGGAACTGTACGAAGAGACCGGGTATCGCGCGGACCCGGCCGACCTGCGTGGCCCGATCTGGCGGCGGGTCGCGGTCTTTCCGTTCGACGGTGAGCTGATCCGCTCCGAAGAGCTGTTCTTCGCGCTGCGCACGCGGGGATTCCAACCGCACGCGGCGAATCGGACCCTCATCGAACGCCGCTCCATCACCGGGCACAAATGGTGCACCGCCGCCGACATCGTCGCGCTGGACCGCTCCGGCGAAACGGTCTACCCGTATCACCTGGACGAGCTGCTGGCCGGAGCGGCCGAGGCGGCGTCGGGGACCGGCGATCCGGAGGTCCGCTCCATCCGCTGACCGGTCCGGGAACGAATGTGATGTGCTTCACGATCGTGATAGCGTCGCGATGATCCAGGGCGCCGGAGGGTATCGATGTCAGGGACGCATGTGATTTCGGTGTCGTGGTCCCGCCGTCGGCGGTGCTGTTCCTGTTCGGTCGTGGAGGTAGTTGATTCATGTCGTACCTGCTGTTCGATTTCCTGTTGCCGCTGATCGGCCCCGCGGCCGCGGAGTACTGGGCGCAATTGCTGGTGGTCGGCCCGCTGTGATCGGACGCCGGGCGCGGACCGGGAAGGCCGGTGCGGCGCCGGGACGGCTGGGCAGCCGAGCCTTCCCGGCGTAAAGCGTCCGTACCGGGATCGCACCAGGCCAGTGCGCTCCAACTGGCTATCAGGTGGCCTTTTGCGGCCACCTAGAATCGTGGCGTTCGAATGCGAGTGATCGATTGGCGCGATGCCTGGAGGAGTTTGCTGTGACCACCCCCGAGACCACCCAGACCGTCGGTACCGCCCGCGTGAAGCGCGGCATGGCCGAGATGCTCAAGGGCGGGGTGATCATGGACGTCGTCACGCCGGAGCAGGCCAAGATCGCCGAGGACGCCGGTGCGGTCGCGGTGATGGCGCTGGAGCGCGTCCCCGCCGACATCCGGGCCCAGGGCGGTGTCTCCCGGATGAGCGACCCGGACATGATCGACGGCATCATCAACGCGGTCTCCATCCCGGTCATGGCGAAGGCCCGCATCGGCCACTTCGTGGAGGCGCAGATCCTGCAGAGCCTCGGCGTCGACTACATCGATGAGTCCGAGGTGCTCACCCCCGCCGACTACGCCAACCACATCGACAAGTGGAACTTCACCGTGCCGTTCGTCTGCGGCGCCACCAACCTCGGCGAGGCGCTGCGCCGGATCACCGAGGGCGCGGCCATGATTCGGTCCAAGGGCGAGGCGGGCACCGGTGACGTGTCCAACGCGACCACGCACATGCGCAAGATCCGCCAGGAGATCCGCAGGCTGTCGTCCCTGCCCGAGGACGAGCTGTTCGTCGCCGCCAAGGAGCTGCAGGCGCCCTACGAGCTGGTCCGTGAGATCGCCGAGACGGGCAAGCTGCCTGTCGTGCTGTTCACCGCGGGCGGCATCGCCACTCCGGCCGACGCCGCGATGATGATGCAGCTCGGGGCCGAGGGCGTGTTCGTGGGGTCGGGCATCTTCAAGTCCGGCAACCCGGCGCAGCGCGCCGCCGCCATCGTCAAGGCCACCACCTTCTACGACGATCCGGATGTGCTGGCGAAGGTGTCGCGTGGTCTGGGTGAGGCCATGGTCGGCATCAACGTCGAGGAGATCGCCCAGCCGCATCGCCTGGCCGAGCGCGGCTGGTGATCCGCGGCCGGTAGCGTCTGCCGCGTGGAGTTGCGGCAGTTGCGGTACTTCGTGGTTCTGGCGGAGGAATTGCACTTCCGCCGGGCCGCGCAGCGATTGTTCATCTCGACGCCGACGCTCAGCCAGCAGATCAAGGTGCTGGAACGGGAGGTGGGCGGTCCCCTGCTGGTCCGGGAGCCGCGGGTGGAATTGACGCCCGCGGGCGCGGTGCTGCTGCGTTCCGGCCGCGACGTTCTGCGCGCGATGGACGAGGCGATGCGCGCGACCAGGCGTGCCGCCGTAGGAGGCGCCCCGGTACTGCGCCTGGGACTGCTCAACGGCGTCCCGCCCTGGCTGCCCACCCGTATTGGTAGTCTGCTCGCCGCGGCGCTGCCCGGCGCGCGGATGGTGCTCACCGGGGGGACCACCGCCGACCAGGTTCGCTTTCTCGACGACGACGAAGTCGATCTCGCCTTGGTGCGCGCCCCGGTGGACCTGCCCGACCGCTTCGCGCAACGTCCGGTGGCCCGCGAGGAACTGGGCGTCGTGATGTCCGAGCGGCATCCCCTCGCCGGTGCCATGCCGCTGGACCCCACCGAGCTGAGCGGGCAGGAATTGATCTTGTTCGCCCGGGAATCCGCTGCGGGGCTGCATGATTCGCTGTTGCGGACGCTCGCGGGCCACGGCGCCGCGGTACGGCTCAGCGACAGCGCGATGGGGCATGCCCAGATGCTGGCCGTGCTGCCGTCGCGCCCTGACGCGATCGGGCTCAGCTCCGCGCGCGCTGACGGACTGCCCGGTCTGGTTTGGCGGCCGTTGCGGGGTGCGCCCCTGATGGTGACCTATGCGATCGCCTGGCGCGCCACGGTGCGCGATCCGGCCGTGGCGGCGCTGCTCACGGCACTGACGGCCGAACTGTCGCCGGAATGAGCCCGCCGGGGACGCTTCCGATGCTAGGTTCACTTCTTACGGCGGCCAGAAGGTCGTCTCATGGTTCTCACAATCACGCTCAGTAGCTTCGCCATTCGATGGCCCCCCGGCCACATCGCGCCCCACCACCGTCGGATCGATCCGAGTGCAAAGGACGAACAGTTGAAGCTTCTCGAGACCGGACGCATCGCAGCGGCGGGCCTGGCCCTTGCGGCCGCCCTGAGCCTGGCCGCCTGCGGCAGCGACGACAAGAGCGACTCGCACAGCTCCAGCCACACCACCACCACCGCCGCCGCGTCGGCGACCGCGAACGTACCCGCCCCGCCCACCAAAGAGGAACTCAACGCCAACCTGCAGCGCGCGCTCGACCCCTCGGTGCCGAACGAGGAGAAGCTCGACCTCGTGCAGGGCATCCAGGCCGACCCGAGCCTGCCCAACCGCTTGGCCCAGGCGTTTCAGCAGGCCAACGCCACGGCAGTGGTAACGGGTGTGACGGCCTTCGGTGACACTGTCACCGCCCAGGCCACGTTCACCATCAACGGGCAGCCGAACCAGGTCGACGTTCCGTTCGTCCTCGAAGACGGCAAGTGGAAGGTCCAGAAGGCCTGGGCCTGCCAGGCGCTGGCCAACCTGAACCAGCAATCCCCGGCTTGCGCCGCCTGACGGGTCGCTTCGCGGTGGCCGTCCACCGAGATCCTTGGGCCGAATCGGTCCACGGACCCGCGATGTTAGTCCGAGCCTAAGGCGTATTCGGCAGCGCGACATGGACACCCGACCATGGCGATGGTCGGGTGGAGTCATGACAGCAAGCAGTACAACACCCGAACGCGTCGTCATCGTCGGCGGCGGCTCCGGCATGGGACTGGCGCTGGCCGCGTCGCTGATCGACGAAGGCGCACAGGTCACCATCGCGGGCCGTTCCGCCGAACGACTGGCCGCGGCCGAGCGCACTCTGTCCGGGGGACCGGGCACGGTGCGCTCGGTCGTCGCGGACGTCACCCGCGAAGCCGACCTCGAGCGCTTGTTCGCCGGATCGGAACCGGCCGATCATGTCGTCACCACCGCCGCCGACGTCACCGGCGCCTATCAGCAGCTGGACCGGTTCGACGCCGATCTGGCGCGAAACCTCGTCTCCGCCAAGTTGATCGGGCCCATGCTGCTGGCCAAACACGCCCGGGTGGCCCCCGGCGGCTCGCTGACGTTCACTTCCGGCATCGCGGCCTATCGCCCCGCCCCGGGCGGCGCCATGGTGGCGGCCGTCAACGGCGCCCTCGCCTCGCTGGCCTACGCGCTGGCCCTCGAACTCGGCCCGGTCCGCGTCAACGTGGTCTCGCCGGGGTGGGTCGACACACCGATCTGGGACGCCATCGCCGGGCCCGCGAAAACCGAACGTCATCAGCAGCTCGCCGCGCGGCTGCCCGTCGGCCGCATCGGCCGCCCTTCCGACATCGCGCAGGCGATGCTGGGCGTGATGCGCAATCCCTTCATCACCGGCACGGTCCTGCACGTGGACGGCGGGCATCGGTTGGTCTGATCGCGGGGCGACGGTGGTCGAGACGCACATATAGGTACGCGACTATGCGCATCAAAACATGAGAAGTCCCGAGAAACATCCCGCACCGTGACGAACGGGAATCGGCAAGGACGGGCGGAACTCAGTCCGCCCGGTCCTCACCGACCCGCAGCGCCGGGCGATCGGGATGGTCCCACCGCACGAAGAATGTCGGTGTACATGGGTTCTCGGCATCGTGGCGCAGCAGGGCGGGAACGGTCCACTGCGCGTCGGCCGGGGTGCGGCGGCGGAGCGCGGCCTCGGACAGGTCCAGCCGGAGGCTCAGATCGGGGTCGATATGGCGGCCTGCGAGCATCGGGCCCGCGACCACGATGGTGGTGGCGGGTGGCGCCGTGCGGATCGCGGCGCGTGCGGAGCGGTCGGTCGCTTCGTCCCACAGCGCGGGCAGCCACCGGCCGTGCTCGCGCAGCGCGTCCACCACTTCCCGGCGCAGCGCGGCGTAGTCGAACCACGCGGTGCGATAGGACATCTCGTCGGTGCGGCCGAACTCCATGCGCAGGGACGCAGGCCGCACGTAGTCGTGCACGGAGACCACGTCGGCCGATCGGCCGGCCGCGCGCAGCGCCTCGGTGATCCGCTCCGCGAGGGCCACCGGCTGGGCGGCATCCGCCCCGTCGACGGTGATCACCGTGTGCGACGTCGTGGACAGCACAGGCTGGATCACCTGCTCGACGAGTGCGTCGGGGGTGATGGGCAGGAAGCGCGGCACTCGTCCATCTCAGCAAAAGCGTCACGGCCGGTGCGGCGTGGGCGTTGCCGGGCGTTCACCGGCGGCCGAGCGGCGCCGCGGGCAGCGGCCGGGATAATCTCAGCGCATGGCGACAATCGAAGAGGCGCTGGAGATAGAGCGGCTGGAGCGGGACATCTTCCGTGGCGCGTCCACCAAGACCCAGCTGCAGCGCACGTTCGGCGGCCAGGTTGCCGGCCAGGCGCTCGTGTCCGCGGTCCGGACGGTGGAACCGCGATTCCAGGTGCACTCGCTGCACGGATACTTCCTGCGTCCGGGCAATCCGCAGGAGCCGACGGTCTACCAGGTCGAACGCATCCGGGACGGGCGGTCGTTCTGCACCAGGCGGGTGACCGGCATCCAGGACGGCGCCGCGATCTTCACCATGTCGGCGTCGTTCCACGTCGGTGACGAGGGCCCCGAGCATCAGGACGTCATGCCCGATGTCCCGATGCCGGACGATCTGCCCGACGCCAGCACCACGATGTCCCCCGAACGCCTGTGGGCGATGCGCGAGTGGGAGCACTGGGACATCCGCATGGTCCCGCAGGAGAACGTCTCCCGCCGCGACGGCGTGGTCTCCCAGCAGCAGGTGTGGTTCCGCTACCGGCACCTGCTACCCGACGACCCGCTGGTGCACGTGTGCACCCTCGCCTACATGAGCGACATGACGCTGCTGGGTTCCTCGAAGGTCATCCATCCCGACGAGCCGACCCAGAACGCCTCGCTCGACCACGCGATGTGGTTTCTGCGCCCCTTCCGCGCCGACGAATGGCTGCTCTACGACCAGTCCTCGCCGTCGGCCGCCTTCGGCCGTGGACTGACCGGCGGCAAAATCTTCACCCGCGAGGGCACGCTCGTCGCGGCCGTGGTGCAGGAAGGCCTCATCCGCACGCTGCGGGACTGAACCAGCACGCAGCCGACCGTGAGCGGGCCCACATCGGCAGGGCTCGTAAACTTTCCGGCGTGAACGCTACCTCGGTCGCCGCACCCGCCGCGGGCGCCGGACAGAAGCAGTCCCGTCCCACGATCGGCGTGCTCGCGTTGCAAGGCGACGTCCGGGAGCACGTCGCCGCACTCGCGCAATGCGGCGCCGAACCCGTGCTGGTCCGGCGGGAGGCGGAACTCGCGGCCGTGGACGCGCTCGTACTGCCCGGCGGCGAGTCGACCGCGATCAGCAAGCTGCTGCAGGTCTTCGAACTGCTGGAGCCGCTGCGCGCGCGCCTGCGCGACGGCATGCCCGCGTTCGGTTCCTGTGCGGGCATGATCCTGCTCGCCTCGGAGGTGCTCGACACCCGCCCGGACGCCGAGCATCTGTCCGGCATCGATATGACGGTGCGGCGCAACGCGTTCGGCCGTCAGGTCGACTCGTTCGAAACCGACCTGCCGTTCGCCGGGCTGACCGGAGGGCCGGTGCGCGCGGTGTTCATCCGCGCGCCCTGGGTCGAGCGGGCAGGCGCGGGCGTCGACGTGCTGGCCACCGTGCCGGACGGTCCCGCCGCGGGCCGGATTGTCGCGGTGCGGCAGGGCAACGTGCTGGCGACGTCGTTCCATCCCGAGGTCACCGGTGATCTGCGGGTGCACGACATGTTCGTGGAGATGGTCCGCTCGGCCGCCGCGTAGTCGGGGCCGCTCTGCACGGCCGCGGCGGCGGCCCGAGTAGGCTGGGGAAGTTGTCCGCCCGGCCGTGCCGGTACCGTACACACGACCAGACGTGCCACCGACCTGAAGGAAGTAGGGAATGAGCGGCCACTCCAAATGGGCCACCACCAAGCACAAGAAGGCTGCGATCGACGCGAAGCGCGGCAAGCTGTTCGCGAAGTTGATCAAGAACATCGAGGTGGCGGCCCGGACCGGTGGCGGTGACCCGGATGGCAACCCGACCTTGTACGACGCCATCCAGAAGGCGAAGAAGTCGTCGGTACCCAACGACAACATCGAGCGCGCCCGCAAGCGCGGCGGCGGCGAGGAAGCCGGCGGCGCCGACTGGCAGACGATCATGTACGAGGGTTACGGCCCCAACGGCGTCGCGGTGCTGATCGAATGCCTCACCGACAATCGCAACCGGGCCGCGGGCGAGGTCAGGGTCGCGATGACGCGCAACGGCGGCAATATGGCCGACCCGGGCTCGGTGGCCTACCTGTTCCATCGCAAGGGCATCGTCACCCTGGAGAAGAACGGCCTGTCCGAGGACGACGTGTTGCTGGCCGTGCTCGACGCGGGCGCCGAGGAGGTCAACGATCTCGGTGATTCGTTCGAAATCATCAGCGAGCCCGGCGATCTCATCGCGGTGCGCACCGCCCTGCAGAGCGCGGGCATCGACTACGACTCCGCCGAGTCCGGTTTCCAGCCGTCGGTGTCGGTCGCGGTGGACCTCGACGGCGCCCGCAAGGTGATCAAGCTCGTCGACGCCCTCGAAGACAGCGACGACGTGCAGAACGTCTACACCAACGTCGACATCCCGGACGACGTGCTCGCCCAACTCGAGGACTGAGCGATCCACCTCGCGCGGCATCCCCGCACCGCGGGATGAGGGTGCGCGAAATCGGGGCGGCCGGTCCATGCACGGGCCGCCCCGAGTAGTTCGGCGATCGCGCCGCCACCTTCCGGTCGGCGCTTCACCGCCGCCGGGAAGGTGGGGCCGGACTCACTCCGCGATCCTGGTGCGATCGCACCACTCGTACACGCGCAGCCGCCCTTCGGGCGTGTCCTGTTCCCGCTGGGTGACCTTGAAGTGCTCGTATCCGCCGCGGAACGGCACCTTCAATTCCACCCCCGGCGGGGTGATCGGGACGATGCGCGCGGGCAGATCTTGCGGCCCGCCTTCGAGGACTGCTTTTGCGCCTTTGCTCATCCTCGGATGGTAGAAGCGCGAACGCCCTGATCGTGGCACATTTCATGGGACAGTGAGTACCAATTTGCCGACGGTTCGCCCGGTGTCGCCCAGCGCGTGTGCCTCGGCGGCCGCCGACAGCGGGAACGACCGGGCGATCGTCGGGCGCAGCGCGCCGGATTCGACCAGTCCGGCGAGGGCGAGCATGCCGGAGTGATCGTGTTCCACCAGCATCCGGATCGCACGCACGCCCAGCGCCTCCGCCTCGGCGGCCAAGTCGACCGCGCCGAAGGCCCGCAGCGTCACCAGCAGCCCGCCGGGCCGCAGGGTGCGCAGCGACCGGATGCTGTTGTCGTCGTCGATCGAGTCGAGCACCACGTCGACGTCGCGCACGGCCTCGGCGACGTCGGTGTCGCGATAGTCGATCACCTCGTCGGCGCCGATGCCGCGCAGGAACGCGTGGTTCGGCGCGCTGGCGGTGCCGATGACGTACGCCCCGCGCGCTTTGGCGATCTGGACCGCGAAGTGGCCGACGCCGCCCGCCGCCGCGTGGATCAGGACGCGCTGTCCTGCGCCGAGCCCGGCGGTGTCGACCAGCGCCTGCCATGCGGTGAGCGCCGCGAGCGGGATCGCCGCGGCCTGGGTGTGGTCGAGCGTGCCCGGTTTGGGGGCGAAAGCACGCGCAGGACCGACGACGTATTCGGCGCAGGCGCCGTGGCCGTGCGGATACGGGAGCATGCCGAACACCTCGTCGCCCGGGCGGAAGAGGGTCACGCCGATGCCGGTGGCCGCGACCTCGCCGGAGACGTCCCAGCCGAGGACGAACGGCGGTTCGGGGAGGAAAAGTCCGGCGGTGGCGCGGTGGCGCCAATCGGTCGGGTTGAGTCCGGCGGCGCGGACCCGGACGAGGATCTGGCCGGGGCCCGCCACCGGCTGCGGCAGTTTCACTTCGGTGAGCACCTCGGGTCCGCCAAGGGTCTGCTGGCTGATCGCGCGCATGGTCGCGGTGCTGTCGATTTCGGTCACGGCTGTCAGCCTGCCGGGACCCGGCGGCGAAGAAAATGGCACGATTGCCATTCTTCGATATGATCGTGCCATGACTTCGACCGCGCCCCATCGGGTGGTGGTGCTGGCGTTGGAAGGGGTCTACCCCTTCGAACTGGGTATCCCGAATCGCGTGTTCGGCAGTGCCGCAGGTAGATACGAGGTGATCACCTGCACGGTGGACGGTCGTCCGGTGCGCAGCGCCGCCGACTTCGACATCGCGGTGGCCCACGACAGCCGCGCCTTGTGCGACGCCGACACCGTGGTGCTGCCCGCCTGCGACATCACGACGGCGGTCACCGGCACGCTGCCGCAGCCGGTGCTCGACGCGTTGGCGCGGATTCCGGAGCAGGCGAGGATCGTCGCGATCTGCACCGGCGCCTTCATCGCCGCGGCCGTGGGCCTGCTCGACGGGAGACCGGCCACCACGCATTGGAATCAGGCCGGTTTGTTCCGGCGCGCCTTTCCGCGGGTGCGTCTCGACCCGGACGTGCTCTATGTGGACGACGGCGACGTCCTCACCTCGGCCGGCGCGGCGGCGGGACTCGACCTGTGCCTGCATCTGGTGCGACGCGATCACGGCAGTGCCGTTGCGAACGCGGTCGCGCGCCGCTGCGTCGTACCGCCGTGGCGCGATGGCGGTCAAGCGCAGTACATCGAGCAACCCGTGCCGCCGCAGACCTCGGCCGGGACCGCCGCGGCCAGGCAGTGGGCACTGGAGAACCTCAGTCATCCGCTGACCGTCGACGAACTGGCCGTGCGCGCCCGGATGAGCAAGCGCACCTTCGCCCGGCGTTTCCGCGACGAGGTCGGCATGAGCCCGGGACGCTGGCTGATCCAGCAGCGCGTCTTCCGCGCCAGACATCTGCTGGAGACCACCGACTTGACCGTCGATCGCATCGCGGGCGAGGTCGGGTTCGCCACCGGGACCTCGTTGCGTCAACACCTGGCCGACGCGATCGGCGTGTCACCGCAGGTCTATCGGCGCACGTTCCGCACGCGAGCCGACCTGGCGGCGAACTGAACGCCGGTGCGCTCGCGGGCCGGCGTTCAGTCGGCGGCCGGCGCGGGCAGGCCCACGCGACCGGCCGGCCATGGCAGGGAACACGCGAATCCCTCGTCGGCCACGTACCACTCGGCCGCCGGCGCCGCCGCGACGCCGACCACGACGCAGAGCGGCAGCTGGATCAGCCACCATCGTCTCCCGCGCCGGGCGACGGCGACCAGCATGATCGGCGCGGCCAAGAGCGCGACGGTCACCGGCAGCCAGCCGTGCAGCAGGGAGATCCCGTGATGAAAGGTGTGCTGCTGGTTCGGCCCCCGGGCCTGCCGGGGAAACCTGCGGTGGCGCCGGAGACGTCGGCGCGGGGTCCTCGGCGTCGGCGTGGCGTGCGAGGCAGAATGCGACCATGGTCGAACTCATGCTGGTGCGCGGTGACATCACCGAACAGGAGGTCGACGCGGTGGTCAACGCGGCCAACTCGTCGCTGCTCGGCGGCGGGGGAGTCGACGGAGCGATCCACCGGCGCGGCGGCCCGGAGATCCTGGCGGAATGCCGGCGATTGCGGGCGTCGCACTACGGCAGGGGACTGCCCACCGGAGCGGCGGTGGCGACCACGGCGGGTCGGCTTCCCGCGCGGTGGGTGATCCACACCGTCGGGCCGGTGTGGTCGGACACCGAGGACCGCTCCGCGCTGCTGGCCTCCTGTTATCGCGAATCCCTTCGTGTCGCGGACGAATTGGGGGCGCGCACGGTCGCGTTCCCGGCGATCTCGACCGGAATCTTCGGCTGGCCGATGGACGACGGGGCGCGGATCGCCGTGGAAACCGTTCGCGCGACCGAGACGGAGGTCTCGCAGGTGCGGTTCGTCCTTTTCGACGAGCGGGCGCACGGTGCGTTCGCGCGGCAGGTCTCCAGGCTCTGACACCTCGGCTCCGGCGGCCGCGTCGCCGGTGGGCGAAACTTGTCGGTGCCCGCCGGCATAGTCGGCGCGTGTCGTTCAGTACCCGCATCGAAGTCCGGGTGTCCGATCTGGATTCCCAGTTGCACGTCACCGGCGCGGCCTATCACCAATACGCCGATCACGCGCGTTTCGCCTGTGTGCAGGCGGCGGGTGTGTCGGTCGAGGACCTGATCGCGTCCGGCCTCGGCCCGGTCAACCTCGAGACCGTGCTGCGTTTCCAGCGCGAACTACGCGGTGGCGACGTCGTGGACGTGTCGTGCGCCTGGCAGTGGGGGGAGGGCAAGACCTACCGGGTCGAGCACGTGCTGACCCGCGCCGACGGCGTGGTCGCCGCGACGGTGACCACCGTCAGCGGCTTGCTGGATCTGACGGCGCGGCGCATGGTGGCCGATCCCGCGCGGCACTGGGCGGCGCGCGCGAGCCGTCCGGAGTTGCTGGGATTGCCCGGCGCCGCGCGGGAGGCGACGGTCGTCGGCGCATAGCCCGGGCTGTGTCGCTGGAGGGTGAAAGGCGAAGCCTCCGCTAGACTCTCGAACAATTGTTCGTGTCTGCGAGAGGGGTTGTCGTGCGGGTGATGGGCGTCGACCCCGGACTCACCCGATGCGGCCTCAGCATCGTCGACGGCGGATCGGGGCGGAAGGTCACCGCCGTGGACGTCGGCGTGGTGCGCACGCCCGGCGATATGGAGCTGGCGCAGCGCCTGCTCGCGGTCGCCGACGCCGCCGAACGCTGGATGGACACCCACGAACCGGGGGCCGTCGCCATCGAACGCGTCTTCGCCCAGCACAATGTCCGTACCGCCATGGGCACCGCGCAGGCGGGCGGCGTGATCGCCCTGGCCGCGGCTCGGCGGGGGATCCCGGTCGCGTTCCACACACCCAGCGAGGTGAAGGCCGCGGTCACCGGCAACGGCGCCGCGGACAAGAAGCAGGTGACCGCCATGGTCACGCGCATCCTCGGCCTGGCGTCGGCGCCGAAACCTGCCGACGCGGCGGATGCGCTGGCGCTGGCGATCTGCCATTGTTGGCGGGCGCCGCTGCTGGAGCGGATGGCGGCGGCGGAGGCCAAGGCGGCCGCGGCGCAGCGCCGATACAAGGAGCGGCTGGCCGAACAACGGAAGGCGGTGCACGGGTGATCGCGTCGGTACGCGGTGAAGTGCTGGAAATCGCCCTCGACCACGCGGTGATCGAGGCGGCCGGCGTCGGCTACCGGCTCAACGCGACCCCGTCCACCCTGGCCGGGCTCACCCGGGGCGAGGAAACCCGGCTCTACACCGCGATGATCGTCCGCGAGGACTCGATGACCCTCTACGGTTTCGCCGACACCGAGGCCCGCGACCTGTTCGGCCTGTTGCAGACCGTGTCGGGCGTGGGACCCCGCCTGGCCATGGCGGTGCTGGCCGTGCTCGAGCCGGAGGCGCTGCGCAAAGCGCTGGCCGAGAGCAACGTGGCGGCGCTGACCCGGGTCCCCGGCATCGGCAAGCGCGGCGCCGAGCGCATGGTGGTGGAACTGCGCGACAAGGTGAATCTGGTTGCGGTACCGTCCGGTCCGCCCGGATCCGCACCTCCCACTGCCGTCACGCCCGTGCGCGAGCAGGTCACCGACGCGCTCGTCGGCCTCGGCTTCGCGGCCAGACAAGCCGAACAGGCGATCGACGCGGTGCTGGCCGAACAGCCCGCCGCCGACACCTCCGCCGCCCTCAGGGCCGCGCTCGGCCTGCTCGGCAAGAACCGGTAAGGCGTCATGGATCATTCAGAGGACCCCGGCGAGTCGCAGGTCAGCGCCAACTATCTGAAGTCCGACGGCGAGATCGAGGCGAGTCTGCGCCCGAAGTCGCTGGACGATTTCATCGGTCAGCCCCGCGTGCGCGAACAGCTCGCGCTGGTGTTGCGCGGCGCCAAACAGCGCGGCGGCACACCGGATCACGTCCTGCTGTCCGGCCCGCCGGGCCTGGGCAAGACCAGCATGGCGATGATCATCGCGGCCGAACTCGGCACCGCGCTGCGGATCACCTCGGGTCCGGCGCTGGAGCGAGCCGGCGACCTGGCCGCCATGCTCAGCAATCTGGTCGAGGGCGATGTGCTGTTCATCGACGAGATCCACCGGATGGCGCGGCCCGCCGAGGAAATGCTCTACCTGGCGATGGAGGACTTCCGGGTGGACGTGGTCGTCGGCAAGGGGCCGGGGGCCACCTCCATCCCCCTGGACATCGCACCGTTCACGCTGGTCGGAGCCACTACCAGGTCGGGAGCGCTGACCGGCCCGCTGCGCGACCGTTTCGGTTTCACCGGCCACATGGACTTCTACGAGCCCGGCGAGCTGCTGCGCATCCTGCAGCGCTCGGCGCACATCCTCGGCGTCGTCATCGAGGAGGAGGCGGCGGCCGAGATCGCGGGCCGCTCGCGCGGCACGCCCCGGATCGCCAACCGCCTGCTGCGCCGCGTCCGCGACTACGCGGAGGTGCGTGCCGACGGCCGGATCACTCGCCCCATCGCCCAGGCCGCGCTCGAGGTCTACGACGTGGACGTGCTCGGCCTCGACCGGCTCGACCGCGCGGTGCTCGGCGCGCTGGTCCGTGGTTTCGGCGGTGGTCCGGTCGGCGTGTCCACCTTGGCCGTGGCGGTCGGGGAGGAGGCCGCGACCGTGGAAGAGGTCTGCGAACCGTTCCTGGTGCGCGCCGGGATGGTCGCGCGCACACCGCGCGGCCGGGTCGCCACCGCCGCCGCGTGGGAGCACCTCGGTCTCGTCCCGCCGCCCGACCTGGTGTTCGGCTCCATCGAAGTGCGCGGCCGCGAGCCGCACCCCACGCTCGACCTCTTCGAATGATTCGCGCGGGGGTGGATCGCGGTCGCGGTCAGCGGCGATGGCGCAGAGCGGCGGCGACCAAATCGCGGAAGGCGTCGACTTCGTCGCGCTGATATCCGCGAGTGCCGCGCCGGGCCTCGGTGAATCGAACGGCCTCGACATCGGCGAGGGTGAGGCTGCCCGGCCCGCCGTGCGCGAGGGTCGCGGCGACCAGATCGAGGAACGCGCCGACCTCTTCCTCGTTGTATCCGCGCCTGCCCACCGGGGCCTGGCTGAATCGCATGCGCCGCACGTCGTCGAACGTGAGCATGGCCTGGCCGTCGCCGTTCGCGGCGGGCACCGGCCGGACACCGCGTTGCCGGAACTCCAGCTCGGCGCGCAGCTGGTCGAGATACTCGTCCACCTGATCGGCGCGGTAGCCGCGCTGGCCGAGCCGGGGCGCTTCGAAACGGACCTGGCGCAGATCGTCGGCGGCGAGATCGCCGTGTCCGGCCAGCGTCGCGGCGATGAGTTCGAGGAAGGCGTCCACCTCGTCCGCGTGGTAGCCGCGATGCCCGAGCGTCGGGGTCGCGAAGCGGGTGCTGCGCACGTCCTCCGGAGTCACGAGCGACATTCTGTCAGGCTCGCCGCCCCGGGCCGCTCGGAAGGAATACTTCGCGATTGCATGGCCTTTTGCGAACAAGGGCCGTCCCCCTGGCGAGAGCGTCGGATCAGTGCGCCTCACCCTAGCGCCGGTGGCGATGTCAGGGGGATTGCCGAGTTGCTCAGTCCTTGCGCACGCCGTCCACGAGCAGGCGGCGGATGGCCTGGTTCAGCCCGGCGATGGCGGCCTCGTCGGGTTCGCGCAGCGAGTAGACGATGCCCCCGATCAGCATGCCGGTCACCGCGCGCGCGGTGTTCAGCGTGTCCAGGTCGGCGCGCAGGTAGCCCTGCTCGACGCCGTGGTCGAGATAGCCCGCGGTGAGCGCGTCGGCGGTGTCGAGCAGTCCGTACAACCGCTGCGTGAGCTCGTCGTCGATGCCGGTGGCATGGAACAGCAGCAGCTGGGCCACCCGGCGATCGGCGAGCAGGATCTCGGTGAGGGCCACGCCGATGCGGTCGATCTGGGCGCGGTATTCATCGAGGGAGGCGGCGGCGTCCGGGGCGTTCTCGGTGCCGAGGGCGGCGATGATGCGCGCGGCCAGATCGTCGATGACGTGGTCGATGATGTCGCGCTTGTTGCTGAAGTAGCGGTAGAAGGTGCCGTGGCCGATGCCGAGCTGTGCCGCGATGTCGGCGATGCCGGTGGCGTGATAGCCCTTCTCCGCGAAACAGACGAACGCGGTGTCGATGATCTCCTGGCGCAGTTCGGCTTTGCGTCGCTCGGCACGCGTGGATGGCTTCGTCACCTCCCCGATGATACAGTCATCACAAACGGAATGATGTGTCATTCCGTGATATGTGGTTCAGATAGCAGGAGGTTCGGTGTGGCGCCTCAATACGACGCGGTCGTAGTCGGTGCGGGGTTCGGGGGCATGGGAGCTGGCATTCAGCTCGATCGGCTCGGCCTGAGCAATTACGTCATCCTGGAACGGGAGGACGATCTCGGCGGCACCTGGCACGTCAATCACTATCCCGGTCTGGCGGTCGACATCGCCTCGGTGACCTACTCCTACTCGTTCGAACCGAATCCGCACTGGTCACGGCTGTTCGCGCCGGGCGAGGAGCTGAAGAAGTACGCCGCGCACGTCGCCGACAAATACGGCCTGCGCCGCCGCATGCGCTTCGGCACCGTCGTCGACGGCGCGCGCTGGGACGAAGAGCAGCAGCACTGGGCGGTCTCGATCGCGGGCGGCGAAACCGTCACCGGCCGGTACCTGCTCACGGCGACCGGATTCCTGTCCCAGCCCTACACCCCGCCGTTCCCCGGCATCGACTCGTTCGCGGGCAAGATCATCCACACCACCGCGTGGGAGGACGACTTCGACCTCACCGGCCGCAAGGCCGCGATCATCGGCACCGGCGCCACCGCCGTGCAACTGGTTCCCGAGGTGGCCAAGAAGGCGCGGGCGCTCACGGTCTTCCAGCGCACCCCGATCTGGGTGGTCCCGAAGATCGACACCGCGATTCCCGCGCCGGTGCGCAAGCTGTTCGAGCGGGTTCCCGCCACGCAGAAGGCCGCGCGACTGGTCAACACCAGCCTGCTGGAGGCGCTGATGGTGGTGGGGGTGCTGCACTTCAAGCAGGCCCGGCTGCTGAACAAGGGGGCGGGCGCGCTGGCCAAGGCGCACCTGCGGGCGTCGGTGCGCGACAAGCAGACGCGCAGGCAGCTGACACCGCACTACGACTTCGGGTGCAAGCGGCCGACCTTCTCCAACCACTACTTCACCACGTTCAACCAGCCGCACGTGCGCCTGGAGACGAACTCGATCGATCACATCGAGCCGGACGGCATCGTCACCGCCGACGGGCACAAGACCGAGATCGACACCCTGATCCTGGCCACCGGCTTCAATCTGTGGGACGTGAACTTCCCGGCCATCGAGATTATCGGCCGGGACGGGGTGGATCTCGGAAAGTTCTGGCGCGACAACCGGTTCCAAGCCTATGAGGGCATCACGGTGCCGAAGTTCCCCAACTTCCTCAGTCTCAACAGCCCGTACTCCTACAGCGGCCTGTCCTACTTCACCACCATCGAAGCCCAGATGAAGCACATGGGCAGGTTATTCGGCGAGTTGCGCCGTAGGGGCGAGACCACCTTCGAGGTCACCGAGCAGGCCAACGCGGCGTTCCTGGACCGGGTCACCGACAAGCTGGGCTCGTCGGTGTTCTACGGCGGCGACTGCGCCACCGCGCGCAGCTACTACTTCAACCAGCACGGCGAGGCCGCCCTGCTGCGGCCGACCAGCACGCTGAACGCGCATCGCGAAGCGGTGAGCTTCCCGCTGGAGGACTACGTCTACGGCAAGACCGCCTGAGGCCGTCGCGCGGCTCGCCCGAGGAGCGTGTCCGGCGGGCGAGCCGTTGTGCGATGAGGGAGTTGTGGCTGCCCAGCGGCGTGCGGGTGTGGCGCCCGCGCGGCGAACTGGCAGACTGTGGGGGTACTTGCCCATCCCACCCACGAAACTAGGGACTGACTTCGACGATGGAACTGCTGTTTCCGCTGCTACTGGTAGCCCTGCTCGTGCCGATGTTCCTCGGTGTCCGCCGTCAGAAGCGGGAAGCCGAGAAGGTCGCCCAGATGCAGGACAGCCTGAAGATCGGCGATCAGGTCGTCACCACGTCGGGTCTGTACGGCACCGTGGTCGAACTCGACGACACCACGGTCGACCTCGAGATCGCCGAGGACGTGGTCACCACGTGGCTGCGCCAGGCCATCCGTGAGGTGCGCATCGACGATCAGGTGAGCACCGAGGAGACCGGCTCGGAGACCACCGGCTCGGACACCACCGACGCCGTCGAGGAATCCGCCGAGCAGACCGAGACCCGCCTGACCAAGGACTGATCGCCGCGGTTGTGCCCCGGCTCGCCGGATGTCGCCGCGGCCGTCCGTCCGCGCACCCGGCGTCGCTGGTGCACGTCCGCATGTTCCATCCTCGACTTCCCGCCTAGGAGATGACGTACTGTGCCACCTTCCCAGGGATCGGCGCACCCGCTGCGGCTGCTCGGTGTCTATGCCGCGCTGCTGGCCGTGATCTATGCGCTGGTGTTCTTCACCGGTGACAAGTCCCCGACGCCCAAGCTCGGTATCGACCTGCAGGGCGGTACGCGCGTCACGCTGTCCGCGCGCACGCCCGACGGCAGCAAGCCGAGCCAGGACAGCCTGAAGAAGGCGCAGGACATCATCGAGAACCGGGTCAACGGCCTCGGTGTCGGTGGCTCCGAGGTCGTCATCGACGGCGACAACATCGTGATCACCGTGCCCGGCGACGACGGGCAGCAGGCGCGCGCGCTGGCGACCACCGCCAAGCTCTACATCCGACCGGTGCTGCAGGCCGTGCCCGCGGCGGGACGCGGCGCGACCCCGCAGACGGCGCCTGGCACCGAGCCCGCGCCCGCCGCGCAGCCGTCGGCGCCGGAGACGACGCAGCCCGCCGCGCCGGAGACGACCCAGCCCGCTCCGCAGCAGCGCGTGTTCCCCGCGCAGCAGCCGACGCAGCCGCCCGCCGCTCCCGGCCTGGAGCCGACCGAAGAGGCGAGCAAGGAGATCCAGGCGGCCAAAGCGGTGCGACAGAGCACCGACCCGTCCGTGCAGCAGGCCGCGCTGGCCGCCTTGGACTGCACCAAGGCCGATCCGCTCGCCGGCAACGACGACCCGGCCCTGCCGCTGGTGACCTGCTCGACCGACGGCAACGAGGTGTTCCTGTTGGACAAGAGCCGCATCGACGGCCAGGAGATCAAGGACGCCAGCTCGGGCCTGAACCAGCAGCAGGCCAGGCACGAGGTCTACTTGGACTTCAAGTCCGGCGGCAGCGACGCATGGGCGTCGCTGACCGGCGAGTACGTCTACAAGCGCGTCGCGTTCGTGCTCGACTCGAAGGTGGTCAGCGCCCCCGTCGTGCAGCAGGGCCCGCAGCAGGGCGGCCGCACCCAGATCTCCGGCAACTTCACCGCTACCTCGGCGAAGGAACTGGCGAACACGCTGAAGTACGGCTCGCTGCCGCTGTCGTTCCAGACCTCGGAAGCCGAGACCGTGTCCGCGACGCTCGGCCTGTCCTCGCTGAAGGCGGGCCTGCTCGCCGGAGCGGTCGGCTTGCTGGTGGTGCTGCTGTACTGCCTCACCTACTACCGGATGCTCGGTTTCGTCACCGGCTTGTCGCTGGTGGCCTCGGGATTCGCGGTGTACGGCATCATGGTGCTGCTCGGACGCTGGATCGGATTCACTCTCGACCTCGCCGGTATCGCGGGTCTGATCATCGGTATCGGCATGACCGCCGACTCCTTCGTGGTGTTCTTCGAACGCATCAAGGACGAGATGCGCGAGGGGCGCAGCTTCCGCTCCGCCGCTCCGCGCGGCTGGCAGCGCGCCCGCAGGACCATCCTGTCCGGCAACGCCGTCAGCTTCATCGCCGCGGCCGTGCTCTACATCCTGGCGGTCGGCCAGGTGAAGGGCTTCGCGTTCACCCTCGGCCTCACCACCATCCTCGACGTGGTCGTGGTGTTCCTGGTCACCTCGCCGCTGGTGCTGCTGGCCTCGCGGACGGCGTTCTGGTCCAAGCCCTCGGTGAACGGCCTCGGCGCGATCCAGCAGATCGCCCGCGAGCGGAAGGCGGCCGAGGCCGCACTCGGGAAGGCGTGAGGACGATGACCAACAGCCACACCACCCCCTCGCTGGACAAGACGAGCGCCACCGAGATCACCGACGTGTTCGCCGCGGTCGGCGAGCCGCAGACGCCCAAGCACGGCTTCTTCAACCGCCTCTACACCGGCACCGGCGCGATCGACGTGATCGGCAAGCGCCGGATGTGGTACCTGATCACCGCCGTGATCGTGCTGGTCTCGCTGGGCAGCATCCTCTTCCGCAGCTTCAACTTCGGCATCGATTTCGAGGGCGGTTCGCGCATCCAGTTCCCGGCGGGGAACGCGACCACCAGCGCGGTGGAGGACGTCTACCGCGGTGCGATCGGCACCGATCCGGTCTCGGTGCAGACCGTCGGCACCGGCGGTTCGGCCACCATGCTCATCCGTTCCGAGGCGCTGGACCAGAGGCAGGTCGAGGCGCTCAACAGCGCGCTGTTCACCACGTTCCAGCCCAAGGACAAGTCCGGCAATCCCAGCCGGGCCGCGATCAGCACCTCGGACGTCAGCGAGACCTGGGGCAGCCAGATCACGCGCAAGGCGGTCATCGCGCTGGCCGTGTTCCTCGTGCTCGTCGCGGTCTACATCGCGGTCCGCTTCGAGACGCACATGGCGATCGCGGCGCTGGCGGCGCTGTTCTTCGACGTCACCGTCACCGCGGGTGTGTATTCGCTGGTCGGGTTCGAGGTCACTCCGGCGACCGTGATCGGCATCCTGACCATTCTCGGCTTCTCGCTCTACGACTCGGTCGTCGTGTTCGACAAGGTCGAGGAGAACACCCACGGTATTCTGCACCTGACTCGGCGCACCTACGGCGAACAGGCCAACCTCGCGGTGAACCAGACGCTCATGCGCTCGATCAACACCGCTTTGATCGGCATCCTGCCGATCGTCGGGCTGATGGTGGTCGCGGTGTGGATGCTGGGCGTCGGCACCCTGAAGGACCTGGCGCTGGTGCAGTTGGTCGGTCTGCTGGTCGGCACGTACTCCTCGATCTTCTTCGCGACTCCGCTACTGGTGTCGATCAAGGAGCGCTGGGGGCCCGTGGCGGCGCACACGAAGAAGGTCATGGCCAAGCGGGCGGGCGCGGCCAGCGCCCGTGCGGGCGTCGCGGCCGAGCGCCGGGCGAGCATGGCAACGGGTCGAGAGCACGAACCGGCGCAGCGCAAGCAGCGCGCGGCCGGGCAGACGCCGCGTCCCGGCGCGCGCCCGAGCGGGAAACGGCACAAGAGGCGGAACTGACACCAGGCAAGGGGTTTCATGCGACAGCCACGCAGTGCGGTACGACTGATCGGAGCGCTCGCTGCGGGGACGGTGGCCGCCGGGCTGATGGTCGGCTGCTCCAGCAAGAATCAGGTGCCCTCCATCGGTTACGCGACCGATGCCACCATCGCCACCTATAACGGGGCCAGCACGCTGGGGGCGAGTTCCGGGTCCTCCGCGGTGTTCGCCCGGGTGCTGACCGGCTTCTTCTACACCGGTCCGGACGGCCAGCAGGTCGCCGACACCGACTTCGGGACCGCCAAGGAGGTGCCGGGCGAGTCGCAGACCATCCAGTACCGCCTCAATCCCGACGGCGTGTACTCCGATGGTGTGCCGACCTCCTGCGACGACTTGGTGCTGGCGTGGGCCGCCCGCAGCGGCCGGTACACCAAGCCGGGTGACCGGGGGCCCGTTCCGCTCTTCGACGCCGCGAGCACCAGCGGCTACGACGCCATCGAACGGGTCGACTGCCAGCCCGGCTCGCGGGACGCCACGGTCGTGTTCCGGCCCGGCAGGCGGTATCTGCCCTGGCGCAACCTGTTCGCCGCCGGTGAGTTGATGCCCGCGCATGTCGCGGCTCGCGTGGCGAACGTGCCCAACGTGGTGTCGGCCTTGCAGACCGGCGATCCGAACGCGCTGGGCCGGATCGCGGAGTTCTGGAACACCGGCTGGACCATCCCGGCCGACGGACGGCTGGACCTGTCGCGGTTCCCTTCGTCGGGGCCCTACCGCATCGAATCCTTCGGCAGCGAGGACGGTTTGGTGCTGGTGGCCAACGAGCGCTGGTGGGGCAACAAACCGGCGACCGGGCGAATCGTGGTGTGGCCGAAGAACGTGGACGTGAAGAAGAAGGTCGGCGAGAACGCCGTCGGTGTGCTCGACATCGGCGCGCACTCGGTGAAAGACCTGGATCTGAACGGCTTCTCGGTGCAGACCCTGCCCGGCCGCGGCGCCGAGCAACTGACGCTGTCCACCGGGGGAGTGTTCGCCTCCGTCGAGGCGCGCCGGGCGTTCGCGCTGTGCCTGCCGCGCCAGACGCTGTTCGACAAGCTCGGCAAGGTGCCGGACGCACCGAAGACCGGGCTGGGCTCCGGGCCGCTGAATGCGCACGTGGTGCAACAGGACGCCCTGCTCTACCCGGCGGTCATCGGCGCGTCGAACAACTACTCCGGCGGCGACGTGGCCAACGCGACCAGAGCCGTCGCCGCCTCGGGTGCGCCGAACCCCACCGTCCGGATCGGCTACCTGGGTCCGGACGACCGGCGCGCGCAGACCGTCGCCATGATCGCCGAAGCGTGCAAACCGGCGGGCATCACCGTGGTGGACGCCGCAGCGCCCGATTTCACGCCCACCCGGCTCACCGAGGGCAAGGTCGACGCCGTCCTCGGCAGCACCGCGTCGGCGCCCGGGCCGGCGGGCTCCCTGGCGGGAGTGGCCGCGGCCAGCGCGTTGCGCACCGGAAACGGTCTCAATTTCGGACGGTACGGCAGCGGCCGTTACGATGCGATCACCGATCAGCTCGGGGCCGACGACAGCGCGGCCGCACAGCTGAATCTGCTCACCGAGGCCGAGAACCTGCTGTGGGCGGAGCTGCCGAGCATTCCGTTGTTCGCCACCCCGCGCACGATCGCCTTCGGCAAGGGGCTGCGCAACGGGATCGCCGCCCCCAACCAGGCCGGAACGGGCTGGAACATGGACCGGTGGGTGCTCGAGCGGTGACAGACGGTGTGGGTGATGTGACCATGGAGAGGTGTCGATGAGCAAGCACGCGGCGATCGAGTCCGAGGATGTAGCCGCCGAACGGACCACAAGAGCCGCCGAGATGGTCGACCGCTTGACCCGTTGGCACGACGACTTCCCCACGCCCGGTGTGCGTTTCGCGGATCTCACCCCGGTGTTCGCCGACGCCGAGGGCTTCCGCGCCGTGGTCGACTGCCTGGCCGCGTGCGCACCCGACGCCGATCTGGTGGCCGGCGTCGATGCTCGTGGCTTCCTGCTCGGGGCCGGTGTCGCCGCCTCCCTCGGCACCGGCGTGCTCGCCGTCCGCAAGGCGGGCAAGCTGCCGCCGCCGGTGATCAGCCGGGAATACAGCCTCGAATACGGCACCGCCGCGCTGGAGATTCCCGCGGACGGCATCGATCTGGCCGGCCGTCGCGTGCTTCTGCTGGACGACGTCCTCGCCACCGGCGGCACGCTCGCCGCGGCGGCGGAGCTGTTCAAGCAGTCCGGCGCCGAGGTGGCCGCCGCCGCGGTGGTGCTGGAACTCGGCTTCCTCGGCGGACGCGCCCGGCAGGGCGACTACCCGCTGACCTCGATCGTTCAGCTCTGAGCCGCTACCGGCGGCGCGCGAGAGCCCGCCGCCGGAACTCGCGCAACGACTGACGTGGACCAAGCCCTCGTTCTCGTGGATGAGGTGTCGCTGCGGCTGGACGAGTGAGCCCGGCCGGGAACTGGGCCTGGCGGTGGCGATCGGCGCGTCGTTCTGACGAAGTGTGATCCGAATTGCACTGGCGCATCGGTCGGAGTTGTCGTTAACCTGTACAGGTCTTGTTCCCGTTGATCGGAGTTCTGCCGTTGCTCATGTGAGGTAGCCACCGTGCGGCCCGCATTCGCGCGCCGTGTCTCGTCGCAACCTCTGGGAGCTGGCATGACCAATCTGTCTTTTTCCGATCTCACTTTCGGCTGGCCGGACGGCACCCCCGTTTTCGAGGGGCTCGACGCCGTTCTCGGCCCCGGCCACATCGGCCTGGTCGGCGGCAACGGTGCGGGCAAATCCACCTTGCTGCGGTTGATCGCGGGGGAGCTGAAGCCTGCTCGCGGGTCGGTCACCGTCGCCGGGCAGCTCGGGTATCTGCGCCAGGATCTCGGTCTGGGCGCGGGGCAGCGCGTCGACGCGGTGCTCGGCATCGCCGAGGTGCGAAAAGCGTTGCACCGCATCGAGTCCGGTTCGGGAAGCGGTGCCGACTTCGACCTGGTCGGCAACCAGTGGGATGTCGAGGAGCGGGCGCTGGCGTTGCTGGCGCGGCTCGGCCTGCACTACGTCGCCGACTCGGTGGCGCATCTCGATCGCACGCTCGACACGCTTTCCGGCGGCGAGACGGTGCTGCTCGGACTGGTCGCCGAGCTGCTCGCCGAGCCGGACGTGCTGCTGCTGGACGAACCGACGAACAATCTGGATCGGGTGGCTCGGGCACGGCTCTACGAGGTGATCGGCCAGTTCTCCGGCACGGTGCTCACGGTCAGCCACGACCGCGAGCTCCTGGAGCGGATGGCGGCCATCGCGGAGCTGCGCCACGGCGAACTCCGTTTGTTCGGTGGCAATTTCAGCGAGTACGAGCGGATCGTCGCCGCCGAGCAGGAGGCTGCCCGCGCCGCGATCCGGGACGCGCGCAGCGATGTCCGCAAGCAGGCCCGCGAACTCGTCGAAGCGCGCATCAAACTCGACCGCAGGCAGCGGTACGGGCAGAAGATGTGGGACCAGAAGCGGGAGCCGAAAATCGTGATGGCCGAACGCAAACGGCAGGCGCAGGTGTCCGCGGGCAAGCTGCGCAACAACCACATCGAGAAGCTGGATTCCGCCAAGGAACAGCTCGAGCAGGCGAAGGAGCTGTTGCGCGACGATCGGGAGATCCGGGTCGAGCTGCCCGATACACGGCTGTACCCCGGTCAGGACGTCATCGAACTGGACGGAGTCGAGCTGGCGTGCGGGCCGACGGTGACGCTGCGGGTGTCCGGCCCGGAACGGATCGCGTTGACCGGCCGCAACGGCGTCGGCAAGACGACGCTGCTGCGGCGTATCGCCGAGGAGGGGCCGAAAGTGCCGTGGCGGATGCTGCCGCAGCGGCTGGACGTGTTCGACGAGGGGCGGTCGGTGTTCGAGAACGTCGCCGCCACCGCGCCGCACGCGTCGGCGGAGCGGATCCGGGCGCAGCTGGCCCGCTTCCTGTTCCGTGGCGCGGACGCCGATGTCGCGGCGGCGGCGTTGTCCGGCGGTGAACGGTTGCGCGCGGCGCTGGCGATGCTGCTGCTGGCCGACCCTGCGCCGCGCCTGCTGTTGCTGGACGAGCCGACCAACAACCTCGACCTGCCCAGCCTGGAGCATCTGACCCAGGCGCTGGCCGGTTTCGAAGGGGCGCTGATCGTGGTCAGTCACGATGCGCGGTTCCTCGACGACATCGGGGTGACCCGGCGCCTCGAGCTCACCGCGGAGGGATTGTCGGAGACCCTGCTGACCTGACCCGCCGTCAGTCCAGCAGTGCCGAGAGCCGCTTCGGGGCGACGAGCCGGTAACCGTCCCGGACGATCTCGGCGACCTCGGCCCAGTCCGGTTCCACATCCAGGCGCACGCCGATCCAGCCCCGGTGCCCGACGCAGGGCGGCACGAAGAACCGGGCGGGCTCGGCGGCGACCAGTTCGGCTTGCACGCCGAAGGCGGCCGGGCACCAGACCGTGGTGCCCGGCTCCCGGTGCCGGTCCTCCGGGCTCGCGACTCTTGACCGGCTAAGTTTTGGTCGAATAGACTAAAACAAAGAGAGGACGTGATCGTAATGGGATACGGACACTGGGACGACTCCGCCTACCGCGCGGCCAAGACCTTCCGCGCCGCTCGTGGCATCGATGACTTCGGCTACACCGCCGAGATGCGGGCCGAGCCGCACGCGAACTGGCGGGTGCACCCGATGCTGGACCCGCTCGGGATCGGCGTGCGCGAATGCCGGGATTCCGCCGACCACGCCAACTCGCTGCCGATCGCGGTGCTGTTCGACGTCACCGGATCGATGGGCCGGGTGCCGCGGATCATGCAGGACAAGCTGGGCACCCTGCACGGTCTGCTGCGGCGCAAGGGCTACGCGGACGATCCGCAAATCCTGTTCGGCGCGATCGGTGACGCGGACACCGATCGCGTGCCACTGCAGGTGGGGCAGTTCGAATCCGACAACCGGATGGACGAGCAGTTGCGGGCCGTCTTCCTGGAGGGCGGTGGCGGTGGGCAGAAGTCCGAAAGCTACGAACTGGCCGCCTATTTCCTCGCGACGCACATCGCGACCGACGCATGGGAGAAGCGGCGCAAGAAGGGTTACCTCTTCCTGATCGGCGACGAACTGAACAAGCCGCGGCTGGCCTCCCGGCACATTCGCGCGATCATCGGCGACGGTGTGCGCCAAGACATCTCGGTCGAATCCGTCTACCGTGAGCTCGCCGAACGCTGGCACGTGCACTACATCCTGCCCAACCAGTCGAGCTACTTCCACGACCCGGAGATCGCCGAGCACTGGCGCGGGCTGCTCGGCCAGAACTTCCTGCGTTTGGACGATCCCGCCGCGGTATGCGAACTCATCGCGCTGACCATCGGATTGGCGGAGGGGCGCGTCGACTTGGCCGGTGGACTGGCGGATCTGCGCGATGTCGGTTCCGCGGCCGAAGCAGCGTCGGTCGGCAAAGCGCTGGACGCCGACGACCGGCGGCCACGAGCCTTGCCGCGTGGGCGCGGCTGAAGGTGTGTGATGTTCGGTGCGCACATCATCGTCGTGGATCTCGGTTTCGGGGACGCGGGCAAAGGAGCGACGGTCGACTGGCTGTGCGCACCGGAGTCGGGATTCGAGGTCTCCGCCGTGGTCCGGTTCAACGGCGGGGCGCAGGCGGCCCACAACGTGATCGCCGAAGGACGCCATCACACGTTCGCGCAGTTCGGCTCGGGGACGTTCGCGGGCGTGCCGACGCTGCTGTCGCGGCACATGCTCGTCGAGCCGATCGCGCTGGCCGCCGAGGCGCGCGGGCTGGCCGCGCTGGGCGTCCACGACCCGCTGTCTTTGCTGCGGATCGACGGGCGAGCCCTGCTCACCACGCCGATCCACATCGCCGCCAACCGTGCTCGCGAGGACGCGCGGGGTTCCGCGCGGCACGGTTCGTGCGGGCGGGGGATCGGCGAGACCGCGGGCTACGCCCTCGCGCACGCGGCTCCCATCGTGGCGGATTGCCTGCGTCCGATGGTGCTGCGGCGCAAACTGCGCACGCTGGCGGCACATTACGGGCCGCTCGTCGCCCCGAGCGAACATCGCTTCGAACCGATCGACGACCTGGTCGAGATGTACCAGGAGTTCGCCGCGGCGGTGCGGATCGTCGGCGCCGACCAGCTGGCGCGGTTCGCGCGCCGGGGCACGGTGGTGTTCGAAGGCGCGCAAGGCGTCCTGCTGGACGAATGGCGCGGGTTCCATCCGCACACCACCTGGTCCACCGTCGAGCCACGCAACGCGCGCGCGATGCTCGCCGAGATCGGCGCGTCCGGCTACGTGCTCGGCGTGACCCGCACCTACCAGACCCGCCACGGCGCAGGCCCGTTCCCCACGGAGGATCCCGGCCTCGACGTGCCCGAGCCGCACAATACGTCCGGGCGTTACCAAGGCGAATTCCGTCTCGGGCATCTGGACACGGTGTTGCTGCGTTACGCGATCGAGGTCTCCGGCGGTATCGACGGACTCGCCGTCAATCACCTCGACGTGCCCGGGCGACGCTACGCCGCAACCGGTTACGCCGTGGACGGCGGCAGGTTGGATACGCTGCCCATCGGCCGGTGGCAGGACCTGGAGCACCAGCGCGAACTGACCCGGATGGTGACGCGCGCCGAGCCCGTGCTCGCCGAACTGCCCGACGACCCGGTGCCGTGGCTGGCCCGGACGCTCGGCGTGCCGGTCGTCCTCACCGCCGACGGCCCCGGTCGCCGTCACCGCACGCAGACGGCGTATCGCGCGGCGGCGTGAATCGTCCACGGCGGCACACCGCGAGAGGGGTCCACATGCCGGGAGGCTGGTCGGGCAGGATGGGGCGGCGTGGAGCAGTCCGTTGTGTCGGTGGATGTCGTGGCGTTGCGGTTCTGGGACGAGGACGGCGGCGTCCGGTTCGGGATCGCCCCCCGGGCGATGGAGCCGTTCGCGGGGCAGCAGGCCCTGCCGGGTGTGCTGCTCGGGCGAGGCGAGCGGCTGGCCGTCGCGGCGCGGCGAGCCGTGCACACCAAATTGGGCGTCCCGGAGGAAGCCATCGGGGCGGTGGGGCAGTTGGTGACCTTCGACGAGCCGAACCGCGACCCGCGCGGGCCGACGCTGTCGATCGCGATGTGGGCGGTGGTGGGACCGCACGAGGGCCCGGCGCGGTGGATCGAATTCGACGAGGTGCCCGAGCTGGCGTTCGACCACAATCGCATCGTCGGCGTCGCCCGCGGCGTTCTGACGCGGCTGCTGTGGAAGGACCTGACGTTCACCCGCGCGCTCCTCGGCGCGGAGTTCCCCGCGACCAGGGCGGTGGAGGCCGTCACGGCGCTGTCCGGGACCCGTCCCGATGCCGCGAATCTGAACCGGACGCTGGCGGCCATCCCGGGTCTGGCGCGCACCACCGAACGGCGCCGGGTCAAAGCAACCGGCCGGCCTGCCGCGGTGTGGGCATTCGGCGCGCCGGAGTGAATGGCGCGCACGCACCGTGGGGCGCTCGGGCGATGCCGCGTGGGGGTTCCCGAGGTGTCGTGCCGGCGTCGACCGAGGGCACCGGTCAGCGGCGGGGCGCGTACATGATGACCGCCACGCCGGCGAGGCAGATCGCCGCACCGAGGTAGTCCCAGCGATCGGGGCGGAACTTGTCCACCAGCACGCCCCAGGCCAGCGAGCCCGCGACGAAGACACCGCCGTAGGCGGCCAGGATGCGGCCGAAGTTCGGGTCCGGCTGGAAGGTGGCCACGAACCCGTAGGCGCCCAGCGCGAGCACGCCCGCGGCGATCCAGACGACGCCGCGCTGTTCCCGCCAGCCTTGCCACACCAGCCAGGCGCCGCCGATCTCGGCGAGCGCGGCGAGGGCGAACAGCAGCATCGAACGGGCGACGATCATGGCGCGGACGATACTGGCGCGTGGGCGGGCGGCGACATGAACCCGGCCCGACCTCGGGAACGGCGTAGCCGCGCCCGAGCACCGGATGGGAGACGTCGCGCACCGGCACGCCACCCTCGGTGCGGCCGAATATTCTCCACGCGTAGGCATGTCCGTGGACGGCGAGCACCGCCCCGCCCGCCTCCGCCGCCTCGTGGCAGCCCCGTCCGAGGTGAATCTTCGGCCGCAGTGCGAAACTTCGCGTTCACCTGGAAGCGACCACCCGTGAAATCGGTATATAGCTGTCGGCTATTCCGTGTTCGAGGCCTGTTCAGCGAGGCTACGGGCAATGTGGTGCGCGATGAAACGTCCATGAACACTGTCGCGGCAGGCTATCGCACGTGCCGGTCGGTCCCGCATGGTCGCGGTATGAGCCGAGCGCAACTGCTGGCGAAAGTCGTTGCCGTCACGGCGGCCGCGTTCCTGCCGCTGTCCGCCGCGGCCGGAGTCGCCCACGGGGATGCTCCCGCGGACAAAGTGGTCGTGATCGGACTGGACGGCCTGATGTACGACAAGATCGAGCAGGCACCGGCGCCGAATCTGCTGCGGCTCAGCGCTGCCGGCTTGCTGAGCCGTTCCTCCATCGCCCCGCACATCACGATCTCCGGCCCCTCCTGGGCCACCGTGCTGACCGGGGTGTGGGATCGCAAGCACGGCATCACGAACAACGAGTTCACCGCCGAGCCGTTCGCGCGGTACCCGACGGTGTTCACCCGGCTGGAACGGGCCCGGCCCACCGCGAAGACCCAGTCCATCGCCACCTGGGACCGGATCGCCACGATGACCGGCAGCGGCAACCCGCGCGCCGACGTCGTCGTCTCCACCGCGCCCGTACCGGACGATCCGGACGAGTCGCGCACCGATGCCGCCACCGCCGCGGCCGTGGTGACCGCGATCGGCAGATTCGCGCCCGACCTGTTGTTCACCCATCTGGACCAGGTCGACCACGCGGGTCACCACGCGGGCGGCGCCTCGCGCGCCTACCTCGACGCCGTGACGCGCGTCGACGTCCTGGTCGGGCGCATCGTCGCCGCCGTGGACGCTCGCGCCGCCGCCCACCCCGCCGAGCGGTGGACCGTCCTGGTCACCGCCGACCACGGCCACACTCCCCGAGGTGGACACGGCGGCCAGTCCACGGACGAGACGACCAACTTCGTCATCGCTCGCGGCCCGGACTTCCGGCCCGGCGCCACCAGCACCCGAGCGACCCTGGTCGACATCACCCCGACCGTGCTCGACCTGCTCGACGTCGCCCCCGCCGCCGATCTCGACGGTCGGTCGCTGCGCTCCGAGCCCGGCTCCGGCCGGACGCCGTTCGCCGGCGCACAACCCGCCGCGATTCGCTGACCGCCCCTGGTCCCGCATCGACTCGCATTCCTGGCCGGATCGTGCGTCGCCGGGTCGCCGCACGGGTATAAGAGCTGGTAGGAGCAAGTTGGGCGACCCGCCGACAGCGTCGAAGCCGCGAGGGAGGCTTTCGAGTCCCACGCACGGACGGGTCCCGGACGCGGCACTCGAAAAGGATGACGGGAACCGCTTCGCAGCCGCGCCGGTCGCTGCTACCGGCACCCCGGCGGGCATCCTTCGTCCGCGGAACGGACGTCGGTGCTCCGCCCGGACTAAAGTTGGTGGTCCGGGAGGTTGCACCGGTCGGATAGGGTGGTCCGATCGAGGCGCGGAGAGGTGGTGGCATGACTCAGCATCTGGGCGAGGCGAAGGTCGAGCAATCGACGTCGGGCCCGCGGCCGAACGGTGCGGGCGCCACCGACGCCGCGCAGTCCCCGAAGCCGCAGGCGCAGGCGAATCCGGCGCCGCCGCGGCAACCCGGCACCTCCTCCGCCGTTCCGACCTCCGCGTCGCGCCGGGTGCGGGCCCGCCTGGCCCGCCGCATGACCGGGCAGCGCGGCATCGCGGCGGTCAAGCCGGTGCTCGAGCCGCTGGCCACCGTGCATCGCGAGCTGTACCCGAAGGCGAACCTGACGCTGCTGCAGCGCGCGTTCGATGTGGCCGACGAGCGGCACAAGCATCAGTTCCGCAAATCGGGCGACCCGTACATCACCCATCCGCTCGCGGTGGCGAACATCCTCGCCGAACTCGGCATGGACACCACCACGCTGGTCGCGGCGCTGCTGCACGACACGGTCGAGGACACCGGCTACAGCCTCGAACAGCTCACCCAGGACTTCGGCTCCGAAGTCGCCCACCTCGTCGACGGCGTCACCAAGCTGGACAAGGTCAACCTGGGCGCGGCCGCGGAGGCGGAGACCATCCGCAAGATGATCATCGCGATGGCCCGCGACCCGCGCGTGCTGGTGATCAAGGTGGCCGACCGGCTGCACAACATGCGCACGATGCGTTTCCTGCCGCCGGAGAAGCAGGCCAAGAAGGCCAAGGAGACGCTGGAGGTCATCGCGCCGCTGGCCCATCGCCTCGGTATGGCGACGGTGAAGTGGGAGCTGGAGGACCTGGCATTCGCGATCCTGCATCCGAAGAAGTACGACGAGATCGTCCGGCTGGTCGCCGACCGCGCGCCCTCGCGCGACACCTATCTGGCGAAGGTGCGGGCCGAGATCGTCAACACGCTGGCCGCCTCCCGGATCAACGCGATCGTCGAGGGCCGCCCGAAGCACTACTGGTCGATCTACCAGAAGATGATCGTCAAGGGTAAGGACTTCGACGACATCCACGACCTGGTCGGCATCCGCATCCTGTGCGACGAGGTGCGCGACTGCTACGCGGCCGTCGGCGTGGTGCACTCGCTGTGGCAACCCATGGCGGGCCGGTTCAAGGACTACATCGCCCAGCCGCGCTACGGCGTCTACCAGTCGCTGCACACCACCGTGGTCGGGCCGGACGGCAAGCCGCTGGAGGTGCAGATCCGCACCCAGGACATGCACCGCACCGCGGAGTTCGGCATCGCCGCGCACTGGCGCTACAAGGAGACCAGGGGCAAGCACTCCACCGACACCGCCGAGGTCGACGACATGGCCTGGATGCGCCAGTTGCTGGACTGGCAGCGGGAGGCCGCAGATCCGGCGGAGTTCCTGGAGTCGCTGCGCTTCGACCTGAAATCGCCGGAGATCTTCGTGTTCACGCCGAAGGGCGACGTGATCACGCTGCCGCAGAAGTCGACGCCGGTGGACTTCGCCTACGCCGTGCACACCGAGGTGGGGCACCGGTGCATCGGCGCCAGGGTGAACGGTCGCCTGGTCGCCCTGGAGCGTCAGCTGGAGAACGGCGAGGTCGTCGAGGTGTTCACCTCGAAGGCGCAGAACGCGGGACCCAGCCGCGACTGGCAGAACTTCGTGGTGTCCCCGCGCGCCAAGGCCAAGATTCGCCAGTGGTTCGCCAAGGAGCGCCGCGAGGAGGCGCTGGAGAGCGGCAAGGAGCAGATCTCCAAGGAGGTCCGCCGCGTCGGGCTGCCGCTGCAGCGGCTGATGAGCGTGGACGCGATGACCGCGGTCGCCCACGAACTGCACTACACCGACATCTCCACGCTCTACACCGCCGTCGGCGAGCACCAGGTCTCCGCGCACCATGTGGTGCAGCGGCTGATGGCGCAGCTCGGCGGCATCGGCGACGTGGAGAACGAGCTGGCCGAGCGCTCCACCCCGTCGACGACGCCGAGCAGGCAGCGGGTCACCGGTGACGCGGGCGTGCTGATCCCCGGCGCTCCCGGCACGGTCGCCAAGCTGGCGAAGTGCTGCACTCCGGTGCCCGGCGACGAGATCATGGGCTTCGTGACCCGCGGCGGCGCGGTGAGCGTGCACCGCACCGACTGCACCAACGCAGGCTCCCTGCGTGAGCAGTCCGAACGGATCATCGATGTGTCCTGGGCCCCGTCGCCGTCCTCGGTGTTCCTGGTCGCCATCCAGATCGAGGCGCTCGATCGCACGCGGCTCCTGTCCGACGTGACCAAGGTGCTGGCCGACGAGAAGGTCAACATCCTGTCCGCTTCGGTGGCCACGCACGGCGACCGGGTGGCGATCAGCAAGTTCACCTTCGAGATGGGCGATCCGAAACATTTGGGGCACTTGCTGAATGTGGTGCGCAACGTGGAAGGCGTCTACGACGTCTACCGCGTCACCTCCGCGGCCTGACGCGCACGCCCCTTGCGAATAGCTGTCAATTAACTGGAAGCGCAAGGGGTTTCGTTCGCTCCCAACTCGGCTCCAGGGGTTGCCATTCGGGGCGCGGTGCCGGAAACTTGTCGGACCCTTCCCCGGAACGCGCCACCGCGTGTCGCGTTCAACTCGGTGTGTCCTGGAAGTTTTCCGTCGATGCGGCAGTAATAGCCGGAATCTGTTACGGTCTATTGCGTTTCATGGCGTTGAGGTAGCTGCGGCAGACGACTTGATTGCGGATCGCTATGACTGGATACTCGGCAAGACTCTCGGGGATGCTGGTAGCACTCGCCGTGGCTGTGGCGACCGCCGGTGTCGCCGCGGCGGAGCCGCCGGATCCCGCCGGTCCGTCCACGCAGATTCGCCTCACCACCTGCCCGGCCTTGTACGCCTTGGGAATTCAGGGCACCGGTGAGTCGTCGCCGGACGCGGCGCCCACCACCGACACCGGCATGCTCTCCACCGTGTTCCGTCCGATGATGGCGAAAGCCCCGGACACCGGGCTCGTCGATCGGGCCTATGTACCCTACGAATCCGGCTTCGGCGGCGCGACAGCCGGTGGCGCGGCACCCTATTCGGAATCCGTGGCCGACGGCCTCGCACGTCTGCGCGGCATGGCCGCTACCGTCGCTGATGCCTGCCCGAACAGCCGCTTCGCGGTGGTCGGCTATTCCCAAGGCGCGCACGTCGCCTCGATGTTCGCCCAAGAGATCGGACAGGGGCGCGGTGTGCTGCCCGCCGAAAAGATCGCCGCGGTCGCGCTGTTCGGCGACCCGACCCGCAATCCCGGTGCGCCGCTGTTTCCCGGTGCGCCCGGCAAGGCGACGCCCGACCCGGCGCCGGGGACCTCGGGCGACCGGCTGGTGTCCATCGCCGCACTGCCGCAAACGCCTGCCACCGGCGGCGGCATCGGCCCGGAACGAGACAAGGCCGCGAACTTCGGAGCGCTCACCGGCCGGGTGGCGAGTTTCTGCGCGGCGGGCGATCTCGCCTGTGACGCCCCCGACGGCGCGCCCATCCTGAAGGCGGTCGCCAACGTGGCGGGCCAGTCCAAGCTCAGCGGCGGCGACCCGATCGCCTCGCTGGTGTCGATCGCGCAGGCGTTGGCGTTCACCTCCATCAAGACCGCGACCGAAGTGGTGAAGGGGGACATCCAAGGCAATTCGCTGGCCACCCTGTCGATCTCGCCGCGGAAGTCGATCTCGCAGCGCCTGGCCGACGCCTCCGACCCGCGCACGCCGCTGGATCTGCCCGCCGCGCTGCAGGCGCTGCTGAAAGTCGGCATGATCGGCTTGAACTCCGTGATCGCGGTGGTCCGCACGGTCCTCGCCCCGGCGAACATCACCGAGCTGGCCACCGCTGGACTGGCGAACCCGCCCGCCGCCCTGCTGTCGCTGGGCGCCAAGCTGCTCGGCGCCGTTCCCCAGCTGATCCCGCCGACCACCGGCGTCCGTCTGATCACCCAGGCGTTCGACGCGGTGGTGCAGAACATCACCGACAACAGCGAGCTGCTCAACACGACCACCTGGGTGCGCTACTGGGACACCGTGCAGCGCCACACCGCCTACAACAGCGCCACCGTCTCGGCGAACGGTGCCGTTCCCACCCGGTTCGTCGCGGACTGGTTCGCCGCGATCGCGCGCGACCTCGCCGACGCCTTCGGCGGCGAGGCCGAGCCGAGGGCGGTGCCGCAGCGGCAGCCGACCGGATTCTTCGGGGACGGCTCCGGCGCGTCTCCCACGCCGAGTTCGTCCGGTACGGGACAATTTCCGTTCGGGACAGGAGCCGATGGCGCCTCATCCAGCGGCGTGACATCGATTCCGCCCACCGACCGAACCGGCACACCCAGCACCTACCCGTTCTCCACGAACTGATCGCCGAGAGGGTCCGACGATGCGACACTGCGTGCCCTGCTCTGCGGGAATGGGGGAATGTTGAAGTCGTACAAACAGCTTTCCCGCTGGTACGGCGCTCTGGAGCCGGAGGAAGGGGCGCCGGAGGCGGGCGAGCGGGACGAGGCGAACACCATCGCTCCCGCGGACGACGACGCGCCCTCGCGCTACCCGGACCACATCCGCGACGACGCCGAGCCGTGGCAGCGCAGGCCCGATGAGATCCCGTCGGACCTGCCCGCGCAGCGCAGCGAATTCACCGGCGGGTGGTCGGATTGGGTGGTGACCGGCCGGGCGCCCGGCCCCGACGACGACTACGTCCCGCCGCGCCGGACCGGTCCGGCGCCGTTCCCGTGGGCAGGCGACGACGAACACGAGCCGGTCGAGCGGCCGCGCCCCACGGTGTCGCGCGCGCTGCGGCAAGCCGCCCGTGACCATCCGGCCGTCCGCAGGGCCCGGCTGGTGCTCATCGGGATCGCGGCGGTGGTGATCATCGCCGTCGCCGCGGTGGGCGTGCTGCTCCTGCTGCGCTCCGCCGCCGATCGCGCCGCGCTGCCGAGAGACACGCATATGTCCGAGTCGGTGCAGCTCACCGTCGGGGGCGCGCACGCGGCAGGCGATCCGCGCGCGGTGAGCGCGGGCGCCTGCCCGACCGAGCGCAGTGACGCGATCGTGCGCAGCGCGGAGGCGGGCGGCGCGGGCTCCGGCCCCGATGCGGTGCTGTCGTTCCAGTACGCCTACTACGTCGAGCGCTCGGGGGAACGCGCCCGCGCGGCCGTGGCCCCGGACGCCGACGTCCAGCCCGCCTGGGTCATCCAGCGGGGGATCGACTCCGTCCCGATCGGCACGACGCACTGCGTACGGATCGTGACGGTCGCGGACAACCGGTATTCGGTGGAGGTCACCGAATACCGGCCCGGCGGCGCGCCCGCCACCTACAGCAGGCAGACGGTCACCACCGCGGTGATCGACGGCCGCACCCTGATCACGGGTATCACGGCCGGATAAAGGAGAGCAGAAGCGATGGGAGAGGACTGGAGCCGCTGGCTCGACGAGGCGCCCGGGGAGGGCGCCACATCGAGCCGGCCGGTGCGTTCCAAGGCTCCGGTGGTGCGGTTACGGCGCGGCAAGGGCGACGGTTCGGAAGCGGATCGTCCGGCGCCGCGGCCGATCCTGGTGGTCGGCGGGTGCGGTGGTGCGGGTACCACCACGACGGCACTGGGTCTGGCGGGTGAGCTGGGCACGGGGGGAACGCCGACGGTCGCAGTGGACGCCACGTCGGCGGGCAGCGATCTGGCGCTGCGCGGCGCGGACGAGCACCTGCACCCGATCAGTTTGCAGTCCTGGTTGTACGGACGCGGCGACGACGAGCCCGCGCCGTTGAAGGAGTGCCTGTCACGGGCGACCTCCGGCATCGGCCTGCTGTGGCGCGACGCGGCGCCGCTGCGCAGGCGTGCGACCTATCTCACGGTCGCCCGTGCCGTGCGCGACGCCGGATACACCGCCGTCTACGACGGGGGACATCCGATTGCCGCCCGGCAACTGCTGCCCTTGCTCGATGACGCGGATGTCGCTCTGGTACTTGCCATTCCGGCTCGCACCGACGCGGCCAACCGGCTGCGCGTGGCTCTGGAATGGCTCGACGACCAGTTCGGTGAGGCCGAGGAAGGACATGGCGGCGGCATCGTCGGCGACACCACCATCGTCGTCTCGCACCAGTATCCCGGTGACGACTCCCGGGTAGCGGATCATTTGCGCGAGCACCTGTCCGGGTGGGTCCGCGATATCAGGGAGATTCCCTACGATCCGCATCTGGCCCGCGGTGAACTCGTGCGGCACGCCTCGCTGGCCGCCGAGACGCGCCGGGCGTATGGGCGCCTGCTGGCCGGGGTGGCATCATGACCGCCGCCATGATTTTTCCGCGTCAGCCCGACCCAGCGCCCGCCGGTGTGATCGCTCCGCCGGAGTCCCGCCGTGCCGCCATCTGGGACCGCCCCGTGCCGGGCGTCGGCCGTGCGCCGCTGGTCTGGCTGCTGGGTGTGCACGGCGGGGCCGGAGCCAGTACCCTCGCGCATGTGCTTGCGCCCGCGGCGGATTCGGGCCGCCGCTGGCCCGGCGTCTTCGACCGCGAAAGTCCGTTCGTCGTCCTGGTCGCCAGAGAGACCATCGCCGGTCTGTCCCGCGCGCACGACCTTCTGCGCCAACATCTTTCGGGTTTCGCCGGTCCCTGCGACGTGCTCGGCCTGATCACCGTCGCCGCCAGGCCGGGACGGATGGCGCCCGAGATCCGGCGCTACCGCGACGTGGTCGGCTCCCTGGCCGGACAGGTATGGCAGGTGCCGTGGTACGAGGAGTGGACGCTGGTCGAACCGGAGCAGCTGCCGGTGTGGTCGCCCGGCGACCCGGTGCCGCCGAGGAAACGCAAGCTCGATCTGCTGGAGGAAGTCCCGCTCGATGTCCGGGAGCTCGGCGCCGACATCGTGGCGGCCGCTCGGACGGCACTGGAGGAGGCCAGCTACGACCGCGGGTCACCGGATCTGCGCAAGCCGCCCGATGAGTGAACGTCCGCATCGCATCGGCGACCACCACCCACTATTCGAGAAAGGCACCCGATGAGCACGCTCATCCTCGCCGTGCAGGACACGTACGGCACCGTACTCGCGCAAGTCGGTAATCCGACGCCCGAGGCGCCGCCCGGCTCGGAGAAGATCCTGCAGTTGGTGCGGTATCTCACGTGGTTCGTCCTGCTGTCGGGGATCTGCGGCATCGTCTACGCGGGCGGCAAGTTCGCCTGGGAGAAGTGGACCGGCGGTGGTCTGGAGTCGCCGAAGATGGTGGCGGGCGCGATGATCGGCGGCGTGGTCGCCACCAGCGCGGGCACCATCATGAACGCGGTCATCGGGACCTGATGCCGACCATGGGTACCGTACACATGCTCGCGGCCGGGACGCTGGCCTACAAGCAGATGCCCGCCGACGTGCTCGCACCGCTGATGCAGCTGCTGAACTGGCTGCTGTGGTTCGTCCTGTTGGTGTGCCTGGCCTGGATGATCGTCTCCGCGGGGAAACTGTGGCTGGTCTTTCGCAGCGACCTGGCCATGAACGATGCCTCGCACGGCGTTCTGATGAGCCTGCTTGGTGCTGTGGTGGCGAGCACGGCGTCGGGGATCGCCCTGGCGTTCCTGCCCGCGTGAGCCGCCGGAGCGGGACGGGGACGACGCGGGAATGACTTCGACAGTTTTGCGGCCGGCGGACTCCGCGGCGTGGCGGCGTGACATCCGCCGCCCCGCGGCCGGAGTCGTCGGCGCCGCGCTGCTGTTCGCGGCGGTCGGCTGCGGCGGCGACGCGGACTCGGTGGGGCCGGATCTCTCGGCCGCTCCCACCGATGTGCGATGGCAGCCGTTCCAAGGGGTGCCGCTGCCGCACACCGGCCAAGGGCCGAGGTCGACGGCCGACGGCGCGGCGACCGGTTTCGAGCACTCGCCGCGCGGCGCGGCCATCGCCGCGCTGACCCATTCGGTGCGCTTGGCGGTGGCCGCGGATACGCAGTGGGCGAAAGTCGCCGCGGCGGAGGTGGTTCCGGGTCCGGCCAAGGACGAGTGGGCGATCAACCGGGTGCAGCTCTCGATCACCGGCCCGGCCGGCGCGGAGTTCGCGCCTCGTCTGCTCGGCTACAAGATCACCGGCTACACCGAGTCGCGCTCCACCGTCGACGTGTACACCGAGTACTCCGACAGATCGAAGGCGGTGCATCACACCGCCGTGGAGTGGTTCGGCGAGGACTGGAGGTTACGGCTGCCGGACCCGGATTCGACCGACCGGCCGATCGACTCGATCGACGCATTACCTACCGACATCGTGAAAGTGGAGGCACCGACGTGAGCGACAGGGAGTCGTACACGCGCGACCGTGTCTCCTTCGGGATCGTCGCCTCCGCCGCCGTGCTCGCGCTCATCGTGGTGGTCGGCATCTTCGTCTTCGTCAGCCGCGACGACGAGCCGGTCGACGGCACACCCGCCGTCACCGAAGGCCCCGGCGGCACCGGCTTCGCGAGCCCCGAGCTGGACATCCTCGGCAGGCGCGTGGACATCCCGAACAACCCTGCGGGACAACCCCTTCCGCAGGACCCGTCCCGGCAGCGCAAGCCCTCCGATCCGGACTGGCTGACCGCCGCGCCGGAGGGCACCGCCGAACCGCACGGCTGGCAGCGGGTGTACGGCGCGTCCGTCCCGTTCTCCACCTCCGACGGGCCGACGCGGATCGAGGACGACTTGGCCGTCGGATACTCGCACACCCCGCAGGGTGCGGTGCTGGCCGCGGCGCAGATCACCTACCGGCTCAACGCCCGTCCCGCCGACCGCGACCTGTATGTGCGCCAGGTCCGGGTCTCCGCCCAGCAGATCGCCGCCTACGACAAGGCGCTGGCCGACGACCGGCTGCCGCGGCAGCAGCCGGAAAAGGTGACCCGCTACTTCGTCGCCTCGGACGCGTTCAAAGTCGACGACTACGCCGACGATCTGGCCATCGTCCGGCTGGCCACCAGGGGGCCGGTGATCGACGGAAAACAGTTGTGGGCCGCGACGCGCCTGGCCATGGTGTGGGACGCGGGCGACTGGCGCCTGAAGCCGACGACCACGAACAACGCCCAGACCGAGTACATCGAGTCGTTGCAGGGGTGGACGAGATGGTGAGCCGGAGGAGGTCTTCCGATCGCATGCCGCCCGCTGTGCTGGGCGCGGGTGCGGTACTGGCCGTTGCGGTCGCCTCGGTCGTCACCGTGTTCGCCGTCCGGGACCACGACGCGGCACCCGATCAGGTGGCGCAGACGACGACGGCGGCGACCGATCTCGCCGGGGGCCCGGCTTCGGGACCCTCGTTCGCCGGATCGGGAAAGGACTCGTTCGGCCATCGGTTCGACATCCCGAAAGATCCTGCCGGACAAGCCCTTACCCAGTCGGGCGCGCCGCGGACGCCGACCGATCCGGAGTGGCTGACCGGCGCGCCGGGCGGCACGAACCAGCCGGGCGGATGGCAACAGGTGTACGGCGGCCCGGTCGTTCCGTTCTCCACGACCGACGGGCCGGCGCGCATCGACAACGGCGTTCCCTTCGGATTCGCCAAGACCCCGCAGGGCGCCGCCTTGGCCGCCGAGCAGATCTACTGGCGGACCGTGGCCCGGCCCACCGACCACACGCTGTGGCAGCAGGTGGTGATCCTCACGCCCGAGGAACTCGCCGACCGGGAGCGCAAGATCGCCGAGGGCAAAGTGCCCGACGTCCTGCCGGAGAGCGTCAAACCGCTGCTGTACGCGTCCGACGCGTTCCGAATCGAAAGCTATGGTGACGATTTCGCTGTTGTTCGTGTCGCCCGCAAGACCCGTGAGTTCCTGCACGGCGGGCGAAGTTGGGTGGCCATGAGACTCAACGTGGTATGGCGTGACGGTGGCTGGAGACTGAAGTCGTCCGCGGGCGACGCACAGCCGCTCGAAACGATCGGCTCGATCGATGGGTGGACACAATGGTGAGGCGGCTAGTCACAATCCTCGCGGTCATCTTCACGGTGATGATCGCGACTCCGACCGTGGCCTACGGCCAGACGTACGGCTTCGACGACACGTGTAACGAGATCCACGACAGCCTCGACGGCCTCGGACTGCCCGGCTTCACCCTCGGTGACGCCGCGTCGGCCGCGTGCAAGGCGGGTAACGCCGCCTCGCATCCCGGCCAGGCGGCGACGGCGGTGAAGGACAAGGCCTGGGATTCGACCTTCGGCAAGGTGGTCGATTCGCTGATGAACGGTCTCGGCGAGGCCATCATCCTGGCGCTGACCTTCTGGATGAAGGTGCCCAACGAGGCGGCCAGCGATTCCGGGTCGCTGTTCACCAAGATCAACGACTACACCTATCAAGCGCAGATCCTGTTGTTGATCGCGTCGGTGATCCTGTCCGGGGCGCGACTGGCCGAAGCCAGACGCGGGGCCGCGATGAACGAGGCGGCCGAATCGTTCCGGATGTTCACCCGCGTCGTGTTCAGCTCCTGGATGCTCGGCGCGGTGATCGTCGCGGGCACGCAGGCGTCGGACCGCTTCGCGGAGTGGATCATCGACGACTCGACCAACGGCAATGCCAAGGACCTGGCCGAGCTGATGGTGAAAACCAGTAAGCTGCAGGCTTTCTCGCCCGGCCTGGTGCTGATCATCGCGATCGTCGGCCTGCTCGGCGCGCTCGCGCAGATCGTGCTCGCCATCGTCCGGCAAGGATTGCTGGTGATCGCGGCCGGTGTGCTGCCGCTGGCGGCCGCGGCCTCCGGCATGAACATCGGCAAGCAGTCCTATCAGAAGCTCATCGGCTGGATCATCGCCTTCATGCTGTGGAAGCCGGTGGCGGCGATCGTCTACATGATCGCGTTCACCACGGCGGGCCACGTCGACTCGCTCACCCCGACCAGCGGTTTGCCCGACGGTGAACAGGCCCAGCGCATGCTGGTCGCGATCGTGCTGCTGTGCAGCGTGGCGTTCGTGCTGCCCGCGCTGATGCGACTGGCCACTCCGGCCGTCGCGATCGTCGGCAGCGGCGGTTCGGGTTTCACCGCGGCGGGCGGCACCTTGGTCGGTGTGGCTGCGCTCGGCGCCATGGGCACCAAGGCCGTCGGCGTCAGGGACGCGGCGGCGCCGGGCCGGGCCGGCTATGTGAGCGGCAGCGGCACCGGCCCGCGTCCGGGCGGCGCGGGCGGACCGCGTGGTGGCGGCGGCGCGCCACGGCCGACGCCGCCGCGTGGTGGCGGCGGTCCGCAGGGCGGCGCGGCTCCGCGCGCCTCCGGACCTGCGGGCGCGGCCGGGGTAGCGTCCGGAGCGGCCAGGACGGCAGGCCGGATCGGCGCGGCGCGCGCCGCGAGCGGCGGGCTCAGCCGGGCCGACCAAGCCATGGGTGACGTCGCGGGCGATCGCTGGACGAACCGTTCACCCGACCTCGGGAGGAGCACCATTCCGCGATGACAATCAGCGACACCTACGAGCGGCGCTCGTACGGACTCTGGCAGAAGCCGCGCAGCGCGGGCCTTTTCGGCTTGCGCTGGGAGGAAACCGTGCTCGGCTTCGCGGTCGTGATCACGGCGCTGATCACCGCGATGGTCGGCGGCTTCCAGTGGGGTGTGATCGTCGGCGGCGCGGGTGTCGTCGTGATGGTCCCGCTGGTGTGGCGGACCGGAGGTCGTTCGGGCTACGAGACGGGATTGATGATGTTCAACTGGATGCGCTCGCGCAGTCGTGGCGAGCACGTGTACCGCGGTGGCCGCTTCTCCCGGATCCCGGGCGGCGTCACCCGCTTGCCGGGCCTGCTCGCACCCTCCAAGTTGTACGAGGGCATCGACGCGGGCGGCTACAGCTTCGGCATGATCCACCTGCCCCAGTTCGCCCAGTACACCGTGGTGCTGCGCGCGTGGCCGCAGGGTCACGAGGCGGTGGATCAGCCCGTGATCGACCGGTGGGTGTCGGCGTGGGGAACCTTCCTCGCCTCGGTCGGCCAGACCAGCGACATCGTCGCCGTGGTTCCGGTGATCGACACCGTGCCGGAGACCGGAAACCGTTTGCTCACCGAGGTTTCCACGATCACCAGGCCGGAGGCGCCGGAGCTGGCCCAGCAGGTGATGTACGAGCTGGCCACCGAGTTGCCGCAGGAGCGGGTGCAATTGCTGCCGCGGGTGGCGATCACGTTCAAGGCCACCACCGCCGAGCGGCGCAAGAACCCGGCCGAAGAGGCCGTGGAGATCGGCCGTCGCCTGCCCGGCATCTGCGCCGCGCTGGCGGAAGCCGGTGTGCGCGCCCAGCCGATGTCGGCGGACGAGGTGATCTCGTTCATCCGCCGCAGTTACGATCCCGCCTCCCAGGCCGACCTCGAGGTGGCCGCGGGCGAACCGGAGGGGCACGGCCTGGACTGGGCGGACGCGGGCCCGGTGTCCCACGACGAGAAGTGGGATCACCTGGTGCACGACGGTGGCCGGTCGGTCACCTGGGAGATGGACGCCGCGCCCGAGGGCGCGGTCGACGAGCGGGTGCTGCAGCGGCTGCTCGCACCGAATCCCGAAGTGCCGCGCAAACGTATCGCGATCGTGTACCGTCCGCATTCAGCCGCCGACGCCGCCGAGATCGTCGACGACGATTTCAAGAACGCGTTGGTGGCCCAACAGAGCGAACGCGGAGTCGTGTCCGCGGCGGCGACGCTGCGGGTCGGCGCGACTCAGCAGGCCCGCGAAGAGCAGGCCAGGGGTCACGGTGTGACCCGCTTCGGGGCGCTGGTGACCATCACCGAGCCCTTGCGCGGTGACCTGCCGCGTATCGAAGCCATCACGCGCGACCTGTCGACCCAGGCGCGCCTGAAGATTCGGCGGTGCTACCGCTACCAGGCGGCGGCCTTCGCGGCCTCGCTCGGTTGCGGGGTGATCCTGCCGGAACACGCGACAATTCCGAAGGCACTGGCGGGGTGAGCGATTCATGGCACGGGACTACGAGCCACCCGTACGAGAACGGGACGAGGACGCACGCCGCAGGCGACTCGAGCAATCCGGACGGGACGAGTGGGGACAGCGGCCGGAGCGGCGGCGCCCCACACGGGACTCGGCGCGGGTGAACGGCGAGGACCGGTTCGGCGTCGACACGGCCGACCGGCGCGCGGGCGAACGGCGCGCGCGACCGGGCGCGGGCCGCAGCGACGGCGCGCGCGCCGAACGCGGCCACGCCGAACGTTCTCGCGCCGAGCGGACCTCGCGCACGTCCCGTGACGCGGCCGCCGAGCGCGGCGCCGCGCGTCCGGATCGCAACGGCGCGAGGAACGGCCGCATGGCACGGCCTGCGAAGGTCGACTACACCGCCGACCGCGCCATGGGCAGCCCGTACACGGACAAGGCGGCCCGCCGCGCGAAGGCGAAAGCCGATCGGCGCAAGCAGTCCGGGCCGCCGCTGCTCGACGACGCCACCCGTGCCAAGCTGGAGATGATCGCCCGCGAGGGCAACGGCCTGCGGGCGGCGTGGGCGCAGTTCCGGGTCCGCACCGACGACATCCGCCGCCGCAATTACGCGGCCCGCGCGGAGCAGACGATCGAGGACGGATTCGACCGCAGCACGGCGCAACTCACCGACCGCGGCTACGCGGGCCCTGGCGGCGGCCGGATGAACGTGGTCGGCCGCCCGGTCGAGTACCGCGCCACCACGGCCCAGGTCGCCGGTCTGTGGCCGTGGTCGGTCGGCGCGGGCGCGCCGCTGATCGGCACGCCGCTCGGGTCGCATCTGCACACCGGCGCTCCGGTCTGCTTCGACCCGATGAACTGGTTCATGCGCGGCAGTTTCATCACCGCGCCCAGCCTGTTCGTGCTCGGCCTCAACGGTTTCGGCAAATCCTCGCTGGTCCGCCGGATCGTGCTCGGCGGCATCGCGCAGGGGATCACGCCGTTGATCCTCGCCGACGTCAAGCCGGACTACCGGAAGATGGTCGAGCTCGTCGGCGGCCAGGTGATCGATCTGGGTTACGGGCACGGCAAGCTCAACCCGCTCGCCGCCGGCGTGCTCGGCGCGGTCGTCCCGCGGCTGGAGGAGTTCCCCGCGCTGCAACTGCAGGTGTTGCAGGACCTGCGGGCCAGGCAGGTGACGTTGATCGCCGGCCTCGTCGAGCTTGTTCGCGGCGACCGGGTCCGCGACTACGAGGAGACGCTGATCTCCACCGCGCTGCGCATCCTGTACCGGCCGGGCAGCGGGTACACGCCGGACCAGCCGCCGATCATGGAGAACCTGCTCGAGGTGATCGTCGGCGGCGGCGAGGAATTGATGCTGGACGCGGGCGCCGACGACGTCGCGGAGTATCAGGAGGCGATCAAGGGTCTGCGCCGCTCGCTGCGCGCGCTCACCCAGGGACCGTTCGGCGCGGTCTTCAACGGGCAGACCACCGTGCCGATCGACACCAGCGCGGTCGCGGTGTGCATGGACGTCTCGCACATCCCGACCGGCGACAAGAAGCTCAAGGCCGCGGTCATGCTCGCCTGCTGGGCCGACGGGTTCGCCTCGGTGGAGGCCGCGCACGTGCTCGCCGACGCGAAACTCGGTCCGCAGCGCTATTTCCAGGTGGTGATGGACGAGCTGTGGCAGGTGCTCGGCCTCGGTGACTTCATGGTCGACCGCGTCGACGAGCTCACCCGATTGCAGCGCGGCATCGCCACCGCGCTGATCATGATCAGCCACACCATCAAGGACCTGCAGGCGCTCGGATCGGAAGCCGCCATCGCGAAGGCGCTCGGTTTCCTCGAGCGGGCGCGCGCCAAGATCTTCGGCGCGCTCCCGGCCGAGGAGATCAAACGGCTCGACAGCACGGTTCCGTTCACATCGGCCGAGGAGGAGATGGTGACCGGATGGTCCGCGCCGCAAGCGCTGACCGGTGAGGCGCTCAAACCGGGACAGCAGCGGCCGTCCCCGCCGGGTACCGGCAAGTTCCTGCTGAAGATCGGCGAGGATCGCCGTCCGGGCATCCCGTTCCACATGGAATTCACGCTGTCGGAGAAGGAAAGCGGGATCCACGACACCAACCAGCGGTTCAGCGAGTTCACCGAATCGATCTCGCGGGGGACGGACTCACCGGGGAGCGCAGCATGATGCCCCACCGGTCCTACCGACGCGTGTCGCCGGAGGTGCGCCAAGCGGCGGTCGAGCAGGTCATCGCGCTGACCGGCAAACTGCGCAGCGAGTCGGAGGCCTGCCGGGTGGTCGCCGAACAGATCGGTGTGCACACGAACTCGGTGCGCAATTGGGTGCGCGCGGCCGAAGGCCCCAGCCTGGAGCGGATGGACGCGACCGCGCTGCGGCGCAAAGTCGCACTGCTGCAACAGCAACTGGCGGCCGCCGCCGAGATGAACCGCACGCTGGCCGACACGCTCAACGAGACTCGGCGCCGCACGTGAACCCCGCACGCGCGCGGCAGGATGCCGGAGTGCGGCGGTGAGCGGCAAAACGGCGTTGTGGACGGCGCTCGGCGCGGTGCTCGGCCTGATGACCATCGTGCTGGTCATCGTCATGCCCGCCGTGGACGACGCCTGCGAGGGCGGCTCCGTGCTCGGCTCGCAGTCGGCGCTTCCGCCCCTGGGCGGTTACCCGCCGGGCGATCGGCGCGCCGCCGCGACCACCGGTCCCGGCGCGAGCCGGACCAATCCGGCCGCGACCGCCACGCCATCGCTCGCCGCGGGAGCGGGCCCGCTGCGCCGCACGCTGCCGATGGCCACCGGAACCTTCACCGTGTCGGACACCTTCGGCTCGCGGGGTGGCGCGCACAAGGGCGTCGACCTGGCCGCGCCGGACGGCACGCCCATCTTCTCGGTCTCCGACGGCCGTGTCGTGGCCGCCGGTCCGGCGTCCGGATTCGGCAACTGGATCGTGGTCGACTCGGTGGACACCAACGGCAGGTCGTACTCGGCGGTGTACGGCCACATGTGGGACTCCGGCGTCCTGGTCCGGGCGGGCGACACGGTGACCGCTGGGCAGCACATCGGCGCGGTCGGGTCGGCGGGTGAGTCCAGCGGCCCGCACCTGCATTTCGAGATCGTCCCCGGCGGCCGGTTCACCGGCGGACGGCAGATCGACCCGCTGCCATGGCTGGACGGTGCGCCGACCCCGGATGTCGGCGGTGCGCGCGCCTTTTCCAGCGATCCCCGCTGCAGCCTCGGCTTCGGCACGGCCGGTGGCGCGCTCGCCCCGGGCAAGGTGCCGCAGGAGCTGGAGATCTGGTATCGCCGCGCTGGTTCCCTCTGCCCGCAGATCACGCCCTCGCTGCTGGCCGCGCAGGGCAGGCAGGAGTCCGGTTTCCGCCGCGGCGCGACGTCGCCGGCCGGTGCGCAGGGCTTGGCCCAGTTCCTGCCCACCACCGCCGTGAGCATCAACCCCGACGACGGTCAGCCCTATGTGATCGACGCCGACGGCAACGGCGTCGCCAGCGTGTGGGACGACGGGGACGCGATCATCGGTCAAGGGCGCTACATGTGCGCGATCGCGCACCAGATCCAGCGGTGGCAGGCCGAGGGCAGGGTGCAGGGCGATGTCGTCGCGCTGACGCTGGCGGCGTACAACGCGGGCGAGGGCGCGGTGCTGGCCTCCGGCGGTATGCCGAACCAGCTCGCCGCTCACTACGCCGAGACGCAGCCGTACGTGCGCAACATCCTGACGATGGAAGCGCAGTACCGGGCGCCGGGTTCACTCGGCCGGTTCACCCCCGGGCAGGGTTCGCCCGGCGACCAGATCGTCCAAGCGGCGCACGAGTGGCTCGGCACGCCCTACGTCTGGGGCGGCGGCGGGCCGCAAGGACCGAGCGGCGGGGGACTGGACGGGCCGGGTCTGACCGCGGCGGCCGTGTTCGCGGCGTCTTCCGGCACGGTGACGTTGCCGCGCACGGCCGAACAGCAGTGGGAGGCGGGCGCGGAAGTGCCGATCAGCAAGGCGCAGCCGGGGGATCTGGTGTTCAGCTCCTTCGGTCCGCGCGGACCCGCACAGGTCGGCGTCTACGCGGGCAACGGGCGGATGATCCAGTCGGTGCCCGGCGCGGACGTCCGCTCTGGCGGTGGCGTTTCGGAAGTCGCGGTGCCGGGAGACGGACGGGCGAGGAGGGTGCTGTGAGCGTTGACGGGCGCGAACACACGGTGGCGGTACTGCCGCGACGCCCCGGTGTGCGGCTAGCCTGGATGGATAGAGCGAATGCACGCGCGAAACTGGTGGTGATGCTGGTGGTGAGCGTCGCGGTGCTGGGCGCGGCCTGTGGCCGGACCGACCGCGCGGACTCGGGATCCGATGCGGCGCACCCCGCTACGTCCACACCCCGATTGCTGGAGGGCGTGCCCGCACCCGACCCGGTCACGCCGGACGGTGTCGCGGTGGCGGCATTGCGGGAGATCTACAGCTGGCAGCCCGCCACCGAGGCCCAGGGCGAGTCCCTGGGCCGGGCGCGGAAGTTTCTCGGCCCCAGCCTGATTCGTATGCTTGATGCCACGCCCACCGCTGCCGAGACGCCGAAGTCGACGCTGCAATGGGCGGATTGGGCGAGGGAAGGGGCGCACGTGGAGGCGTTCACGTTCGCGTCCGGGGAGAAGGCGCCGGCCCTGAGCGATCCGAACATCCAGCAGTTCAAGATCGGGATCGAGCAGACCGTCGTCTATCCGAACGGACGCAAGGAGCCGCTGCCGCCCGCGACGGTGATCGCCACCGTTGTGCGCACACCCGACGGCTGGCGGCTCGACGCATTCCGCTGACCACCCGCTTTCCGTACCGGACGGCCTACCCAGGAGGGACACATGGCGAAGAAGAAAAAGGTGACGGATCCGGCCATCCCCGGACCCGACGTCAGCCTGCTACTGACCTACGCCGGCTTCGCGATCTTCGGAACCCTCTGGCTGGCACTGCATCTGGGCAACATGCTGGAGGGCAGCCCGCAGAAGGTCCCCTTCAACCCGATCGCCATCCTGGCGGATCTGGCCCGGGGCAGGCTGCGCTGGCCCGCCGCGGCCACGGCGATCGTGCTGCTGGTGATCCTGAGCGTCGTCGCGTATCTGGTGATCCGCAAGGAATTGGAGAAGCGCAGGTCCAAGGGCAGGCTGCCGGTCGACGACAAGGCCGACGTGATGGGCAACGGCGGCGCGATCTCGATGCTCACCGAGGCGGGCGTCCGGGAGAAGGCCCAGCAGCTCGGGGTGAAGCTCGGCTACAACGACGCTCCGGGCGTGCCGATCGGCGTCGGTGTGGCCGACGGGGTGATGCTCTACGGCTCGTACGAGGATCTGCACCTGGACATCTGGGGTCCGCGCCAGGGCAAGTCGACGTCGCGGGTGATCCCGGCGATCCTCACCGCGATCGGTCCGGTGCTGGCGACCTCGAACAAGCGCGACGTGGTGGACGCGACCCGGGATGTGCGCGAGGGGAAGGGAAGTCCCACTTTCGTCTTCGATCCGCAGGGCGTCGCCGGTGAGGAGCCGACCTGGTTCTGGGATCCGCTGTCCTGGGTGGACGCCAAGCGCGAGGGCTGTGAGATGCGCGCGGCGCGGCTGGCGGGGCACTTCGCCGACGGTGACGACGGCCGCGACACCAAGACCGACGCGTTCTTCGATCCCGAGGCCGAGGACCTGCTGGCCGGGTTGTTCCTCGCCGCCGCCGTCGGCGACCGCAACGGCAGCAGGCCGATCGTGCAGGTGTGGGAGTGGGTGACCAACCCGCAGGACACCGAACCGATCGAGCTGCTGCGCGCCGCCCGCCATCACTACACGGCCTCGGGCCTGTCCTCGCAGTACAACACCGATCCGCGCACGCGCAGCGGCATCTTCGGCACGGCGAAGAAGATGATCCGGTGCCTGAAACTGTCGAACGTGCATCCGTGGATCTCCCGGGGCGGCGACCGCCAGGAATTCGACGAGCTGGAGTTCCTGGAGAAGAACGGAACGCTCTACAGTTTGTCGCTCGAGGGCCGCGGTTCGGCCGCGCCGCTGGTGAGCGCGCTCACCGAGGCGGTGGTGGACGTGGCGATGCGCAAGGCGTCGCAGTCGGCCGGTGGCCGCCTGGCGATCCCGCTGCTGGCGGTGCTGGACGAGGCGGCCAACGTGGTGCGCTGGAAGGATCTGCCCAAGCAGTACAGCCACTTCGGCTCGCGGGGCATCGTCGTGATGACCGTGCTGCAGTCCTGGGCGCAGGGCGTCCGTTGCTGGGGCGAGAGCGGCATGAACGCGTTGTGGTCGGCGGCGAACATCAAAGTGCTCGGCAGCGGCGTGGACGACACGAAGTTCCTGCAGGAACGTTCGGACGTGCTCGGCGAGTACGACGCGATCTCGCAGTCGGTCTCCGAATCCAAGGGCGGCAAGAGCTACTCGCGCTCGCTGAGCTCGTCCAAGACCTTCTCGGTCAACGGACTGGCGACGCTGCCGCGCGGACGGGCCATCCTGTTCCCCTCCGGTGCGCCACCGGTGCTCATCCGCACCGTGCCGTGGTGGGAGGGTGAGTACGCTGCGGACGTGAAACAGTCCATCTCGCACCATGATCCGCAGCACAAGACGCGAATCGCGGACGTCATCGGTTCGCCGTCGCTGAGCAAGTCGACGCCACCGCCGGAGTACGGCCAAGTCGAGGAGGTCCGGCCGCTGTGAACGAACAGCAGCAGAACATGCACTACGCGAACGTGGTGGATTTCGTCGAGAACTATCTCAGCGTGATCTACCGTCGGCAGGTCACCGATCTCAGTGACACCGTGTGGTGCCCGGAGTGGTGGCAACACGCGGAGGCCATCGCCCGGCTGGACGCGCTGTGGCGCGCCTGGGAGCACTACCGCCAGGACGGAGCGACCGGACTGAGCGTCTGGTTCCTGGATCACGCCGATCCGCATATGGCGAAGTTGTTCGATCCCAAGGGGCCGTTCAAGTACTGCAGTGTGCGCAACGGACACAAGGACATGCTCAGTCCGCTGCCGACGAAAGCGCCGCAGAACGGCATGTTCAGCGACCCCACGATAGGTAACTTTCCTGCGTGACGACGAGGCGTCAGGGCACTTCCCGTCGAAAGGGTTCGCCGACAGCCGAGTGCCCGCTGGATGATCCAGCGGGCACTCGTTCGTCTTCCGGCTATCGACTTCGTTCCAGGCCGCGGGACTCCTGTTCCCGTCCCGCCCTGGTGACCGTAGGGGCCTCACCGGGCCGGGTGCGCACGGCTTCGCCGGGCGGCTGTGCCTGTCCTACTTCGATCAGCATCCGTACCGCGGCAAGCTCCGGCGCGACACCCATTTTGGCCAGATGGGCCGCGATCGCCATGCGACGTTCCTGGGAGTCGTACCGCATAGCCGGGTTGCCCGCGGCGGTGGCCGCCATTCGGGAAGCCTCCGCCTGCGCGGAGAACCGGTCCTTTTCCAGCGACACACCCTTTTGCGGGATGGGCTTCTCGATGAGCCGGGCCAGCTCGGTGTTGCGCGGATCCTTGGCCTTCGCGTCGCGGGCCTCCCGCAGCTGCAGTTCCTTGGCCTCTTTGAGCCGGGCTTCGGTGAGCTTGACGCGCGCTTCGGCTTCCTTCTGACCACGCTCGCGGGTCCGCAAGGCGACCAGCGTCGCAAGCTGCAACATTGTCCTCATCATGGCCGCGGTTTCCCGGCCGATGTCGTCCAGTTCCTCGGACATGGCTGCTCCCCGATGCTGCAGTGATCACTATGGATGATTGTGGTGCTTCGTTACGGACGCCGCCACGCGAACTGTAGTCCCGTGCAGCGGGTCCCGCCTGCAAACGTGGACACCCGAAGACTTGTGGCGTGGCGCTTCCTGCCCGGGGATAGCCCGGCCGAGGCCGCACTACGCTGCAAGAACTTCTTGTTTCGAGGTTACCTGACAAAGGTCGGCACAAACGAACGAGTGCGCTGCTTCATCGGCATATATCGCACATTTCCGGCGTGTCTTCGGGCGAGCCGGACGATCTTCGAGCTGAGGGCATCCTAACCGAAGAATGGCTCGACTTTCTCACGTGGACCTGGGGCTGGACACGACTCGGGCCCGCTGCCGGAGAACGGCGGCGGGCCCGAGGGCGCACACTCAGCGGTCGATACGCACCGACTGGATCGTGACCGGCTGCTTGGGCTTGCCGTCGCCGGGGCCGTTGGAGTCGTCCTGGCCCAGCGCGGCGATCTTGTCGAGCGTGCCGAGGCTGTTGTCGTCCACGGTGCCGAAGATGGTGTACTGCGGCGGAAGCTGGGAGTCGGCGTACACGATGAAGAACTGGCTGCCGTTGGTGCCCGGTCCCGCGTTGGCCATGGCCAGCACGCCGCGTTTGTAGGCGATCGGCTCCGAGGTCGCCGCAGGATCGTTCGGAGCGTACTGATCGGTCGGGTATTCGTTGTCGAACTCGTAACCGGGTCCGCCCATTCCGGTACCCGTCGGATCGCCGCACTGCAAGACCTTCAGGCCCTCGCCCGCGGTCATACGGTGACAGCTGGTGCCGTCGAAGTAGTTCTGCGACGCCAGGCTGACGAAGCTGTTCACCGTGCACGGCGAATCGGCGTTGTCCAGGGTCAGCCCGATCGGCCCCTGGCTGGTCTCCACGCTGACGCTGATCTTGGCATCGACGCCGGTGGTGGGGATGCCGTCGGCCTTCGGCTTGCCGACCGGCTTGTCGGCGGGCTTGGCGCTGTCGCGATAGGTGCAGTCGACCGTCGCGGGCTTGGCCTTCGCGGACGGCGGCGCGGCCGCGGCGGGAGTGCTGGACAGCGAGGCGTCGGCGGCGTCGGAGCTGCTGCTGTCGTCGCCGCGGGTCAAGAAGTACACCCCCGTCACGGCGGCGACCACCACGACGACACCGAGTACCGATCCGGCGATGGTGAGTTGCTTGCGCTTGCGCGCCCGCTCGGCCCGGTTGGCGAGCTGACGTTCCAGCTTGCGTTTCGCCGCTGCTCGTCGCTGTTCGTTGGTCGGCACTACCACGTTCCTCCCGTATCCGGTTACATCGGGATAAGAGTGTGCCATTTCTCCCTGAGACTGTTCCGCAACCTCCTCGAGAGGCGGTTCGGACAACCGGTTGGACTTGCGGGGCCGTAGTGGTGGAAACTGGAGCATCGTGACCAAGACCAGCAGCTTCTCCGCCCCGAAGGGGGTACCGGACTACGTGCCACCCGGCTCGGCCGAGTTCGTCGCGGTACGCGACGGCCTGCTCCGCGCCGCACGACTGGCCGGGTACGGGCATATCGAGCTGCCGGTCTTCGAGGACACCGGCCTGTTCGCCCGCGGTGTCGGCGAGTCCACCGACGTGGTCACCAAGGAGATGTACACCTTCCCCGACCGCGGCGACCGTAGCGTCACGCTGCGGCCCGAAGGCACCGCCGGCGTGATGCGCGCGGTGATCGAACACGGTCTCGATCGCGGCCAGCTCCCGGTGAAATTGTGTTACTCCGGTCCGTTCTTCCGTTACGAGCGGCCGCAAGCGGGCCGGTACCGGCAGTTGCAGCAGGTGGGCATCGAGGCGATCGGCGTCGACGATCCGGCGCTGGACGCGGAGGTCATCGCCATCGCCGATGCCGGGTTCCGTGGGCTCGGCCTGGACGGCTTCCGGCTCGAGGTCACCTCGCTCGGTGACGAGACCTGCCGCCCGCAGTACCGCGAACTGCTGCAGGATTTCCTGTTCGGGCTGCCGCTGGACGAGGAGACGAAGCGGCGCGCCCAGCTCAACCCGCTGCGCGTGCTGGACGACAAGCGGCCGCAGGTGCGGGAGATGACCGCGAACGCGCCGCTGATGATCGATCACCTGTCGGAGTCGGCCAAGGCGCACTTCGAGCAGGTGCTCGGCCACCTGGAAGCGCTCGGTGTGCCGTACGTGGTGAACCCCCGCATGGTGCGCGGCCTCGACTACTACACCAAGACCACCTTCGAGTTCGTGCACGACGGTCTCGGCGCGCAGTCCGGCATCGGCGGCGGTGGCCGCTACGACGGTCTCATGGCCGAACTCGGCGGGCAGCCGCTGTCGGGTATCGGGTTCGGCCTCGGCGTGGACCGGACCATGCTGGCGCTGACGGCCGAGGGCAAGTCGGCGGGCAACCCGGCGCGCTGCGAGGTGTTCGGCGTGCCGCTGGGCGACGCCGCCAAGCAGCGGCTGGTGGTGGTGGCCGCCCAGTTGCGCGCGGCGGGCGTCCGGGTCGATCTGGCCTACGGCGGACGCGGTGTGAAGGGCGCGATGAAGGCGGCCGACCGCTCCGGGGCGAAGTTCACCCTCGTGCTCGGCGATCGCGATCTCGCGGAGAACACCATCGGGCTCAAGGACATGGCGACCGGTGACCAGCGGCAGATTCCGCTGCCGGAGGTGGTCGGCGTGATTCGGGAGTCGCTGGCCGGGTAGCGCGGTGGCGGGTACGCGTCGGGTTTCGCGGCGCGACCGCCGACCGCACGGTACTGTGCGTCGAACCCGTGGCCGGCCGGGCGACGGGAGCGGTAGCGTGACCGGCGCGCGCACCACCGCCGCCGGAGTCGCGAGAGGGCGGAGCAGTGTCCACGAATTCTGATGACCAGCAGGCGATCGCGCCGGTGGGCCTCGATCTGGTCGCGCCCGAGTTGTACGCGCCGATGCTGCGCCGCCTCGCGCTGGCCGCGTCGGGCATCGGGCTCGGCGCGGCATTGCTGGCCGCGACCGTGGTGAGCTGGCCGATCGCGGCCGCCGTCGGCATCGTCGTCGGCGCGCCGACCGTCCTGTACGCCGTCGCGCTGCGCCGGCGGCGAATGTGGTTGACGGGCACGGTGATTCACGCGCGCAGGCTGTTCGGCGAGCGGCGGGTGGAGATGTCGGCGGCCACCGGGGTCGAAGTCCTGGTGTTCCCGGCCCGGTTGAGCCGGATCGCCCTGCGGGTCACCGCGGGGGAGGTGTCGCAGGTCGTTCCGCTGGCCATGTACACCGACGCGGGCAGCGGCCGCGAAATGCATCTGCTCGGTTTGCGCAGGCTCGCGGACGCGCTCGCCGCCAGTCAATTGGCCGCGGCGGTAGCGGTTTCGGAGATGCTGGTGCAGCAATTGCGGGCCGAGGCACGAGATGCCGGGCTGGAGGAGCGGCCGCTGTATCGCGCCGTGCGGCTGGCGCGCGCCAAGGACGCGGTGTCGCCGATCGTGCTCACCGACAGCGAGGTCGCCACGCTCGGCTGACCTTGCCGCGGTTGTCCTCGGGGACCGCGCGCGCGGCACTGTCGCGTAGCTCACCGTGGGCGTTCGGTCGCGGTGAGAGTGGTTAGGGTGGGCAGCAGAAGTCCGCCGATCGCAAGGAGTTCGTTCGTGAGCACCGCCGCTGGGACCGTGACCGTCACCGTGACCGGAGCCGCGGGCCAGATCGCCTACGGCATGCTCTTCCGGATCGCCTCCGGCGCGATGCTCGGCCCCGACACGCGCGTGCGTCTACGGCTGCTGGAAGTTCCCGCCGCGGTGGCGTCGCTGGAGGGCGTGGCGATGGAACTGGAAGACGGCGCGTTCGGGCTGCTGGATTCCGTCGACATCAGCGACGATCCGTGGATCGGTTTCGCGGGCGCCGACATCGCCCTGCTGGTCGGCGCACGGCCGCGCACCGCCGGGATGGAACGTGCGGACCTGCTCGCCGCCAACGGCGCGATCTTCACCGAGCAGGGCGCCGCGATCAACGCCAGCGCCGCCGACGACGTGAAGGTGCTCGTGATCGGCAATCCGGCCAACACCAACGCCTTCATCGCCATGAGCAACGCGCCGGACGTGCCCGCCGAGCGTTTCACCGCCATGACCCGTCTGGATCACAATCGCGCCATCGCGCAACTGGCCAAGCGGACCGGTGCGCCCGCCGCCGCCATCGCGCGGGTCGCGATCTGGGGCAATCACTCGGCGACGCAGTACCCCGACATCGCGCACGCCACCATCGCGGGACGTCCCGCCCTCGACCTCGTCGGCGATCCGGCGTGGCTGACCGAGGAGTTCGTGCCCACCGTGCAGCAGCGCGGCACCGCCATCATCCAGGCCCGCGGCGCGTCCTCGGCGGCGAGTGCGGCCAGCGCCGCGATCGATCACATCCACGACTGGGTGCACGGCACCCGCGACGGCGACTGGGTGTCCATGGCCGTGCCATCGGACGGCTCCTACGGTGTGCCCGAAGGGCTGATCAGCTCGTTCCCGGTCACCTGCGCGAACGGCGAGTACACCATCGTGCCCGGGCTGACGATCGATGAGCAGGCCCGCGCCCGGATCGACGCCTCGGTCGCCGAGCTGGAGCAGGAGCGCGACGCCGTCATCGACCTCGGTTTCGCCAAGCGAGCTTGACCGGCCCCGCGGAGCAGGCGCGGGGCCCGCTATTCGACCGTCCAGGTCTCGGAGCCGGTGAGCAGCGACTGCAGCGATTCCGGACCGACCGGTTTCCGTTCCCGCGCCGTCTCGGTCTGGTAGCGCACCGCGTCGTCGTAGGTCGGCCGGCTGACGCTGCGGAAGATGCCCGTGACGACATGCTCGAGCCCTTGATCGGACAACCGCGACAGCGCGTAGGCGTACTCCGGGTCGTCGGCGTAGGCGTCGTGCACCACGATGTCGGACTCCGCGACGCTGTCGGCGCGTGCCACCGCGAGCCCGAAACCACGGCGCGCAACCGCGAATTCCCCCTCGGCCCCGAAGCGGATCGGCTCGCCGTGCCGCAGCGGGATGAGATGGTCCGCGGCGTTGTCGCGGCGCAGCACGTCGAACGAGCCGTCGTTGAAGATCGGGCAGTCCTGCAGGATCTCCACGAACGACGTGCCGCGGTGCTCGGCGGCGGCGCGCAGCACTTCGGTCAGTCCCGCACGATCGGAGTCCAGGGCGCGGGCGGCGAAGGTGGCTTCCGCTCCCAGCGCCACCGACAGGGTGTTGAACGGGTGGTCCACCGAGCCCATCGGGGTGGACTTGGTGATCTTGCCCTGCTCCGAGGTGGGCGAGTACTGGCCCTTGGTCAAGCCGTAGATGCGGTTGTTGAACAGCAGGATGGTCATGTTCACGTTGCGGCGCAGCGCGTGGATGAGGTGGTTGCCGCCGATGGACAGCGCGTCGCCGTCACCGGTCACCACCCACACCGACAGGTCCGGCCTGCTGACCGCCAAGCCGGTCGCGATCGCGGGCGCGCGACCGTGGATGGAGTGGATCCCGTAGGCCTCCAAGTAGTACGGGAAGCGGCTCGAGCAGCCGATCCCGGACACGAACATCAGGTTCTCGCGGCGCAATCCGAGTTCGGCGAGGAAGCCCCGCACCGTCGCCAGGATCACGTAGTCGCCACAGCCGGGGCACCAGCGTACTTCCTGGTCGGAGGTGAAGTCCTTCACCTTCTGCGGTCCGTCCGCCGACGGCACCCCGGAGACTCCGGTCAGTCCCAGGTCGGTGCCGACCAGTGCGGTTTCCACGATGGTCATGCGTTACCCCCAGCCATCCGGTACGTGGCTGCCTCGCCTGCGCTCGGCCCGGCACAGGGCTGTGGACGGACTTCGTCCGGCAGCGTTCGGTATGTGGCCCTCGCCTTCGCGGCGAACACCTTGTTCTGTTCCAGCTCCTCGATCGACCCGTCCAGCGCCGCGTCGATGACCCCGACCAGTTCCTGGGCGGAGAACGCCGTGCCCGCGATCTTCGTCCACGGCCGCACGTCGACCAGGTACTTCGCTCGCAGCAGCATGGCCAGCTGGCCGCCGTTCATCTCCGGCGCGACCACGACGCGATAGCGGCGCAGCACGTCACCGAGATTGGCGGGCAGAGGATTCAGATGCCGCAGATGCGCCTGGGCGACCGGCACACCGCGCCGCCGCGCGCGCCGGCACGCCTCGCCGATCGGACCGTAGGAACTGCCCCAGCCGATCAGCAGCAGCTCGGCCGTGCCGTCCGGATCGTCCACCACGAGATCGGGCACCTCGATGCCGTCGATCTTGGCTCGGCGCAGGCGGACCATGAGTTCGTGGTTGGCCGGGTCGTAGGAGATGTTGCCGCTGCCGTCCGCCTTCTCCAGACCGCCGATGCGGTGGGCGCGGCCCTTCGTGCCGGGGACGGCGAGCGGGCGGGCGAGCGTGTCGGGGTCGCGTGCGTACGGCTGGAACGGATCGCTGTCGTCGCCTTCCGGTTCGAACGCCGGGTCGATGGGTTCCAGCTCCGCCACGCGCGGGATGGACCACGGTTCGGACCCGTTCGCGATCGCACCGTCGGACAGCAGCAGCACCGGAGTGCGGTAGGTGAGGGCGATGCGCGCGGCTTCGACCGCGGTGGCGAAGCAGTCGGCGGGGGAGCGGGGCGCGAGCACCACCACCGGTGACTCGCCGTTGCGACCGTAGAGCGCCTGCAACAGGTCGGCCTGCTCGGTCTTGGTCGGCAGTCCGGTCGACGGACCGCCGCGCTGCACATCGATCACCACCAACGGCAGCTCCGTCATCACCGCGAGGCCGATGGTCTCGCTCTTGAGCGCGAGCCCGGGGCCGGATGTGCTGGTGACGCCGAGCGAACCGCCGAGCGCCGCGCCCAGCGCCGCGCCGATGCCCGCGATCTCGTCCTCGGCCTGGAAGGTCGTGACGCCGAAATTCTTGTGCTTGCTCAGCTCGTGCAGGATGTCGGAGGCCGGCGTGATGGGGTAGGTGCCGAGGAAGACCGGCAGCCCGGCGAGCTGACCGGCGGTGATCAGGCCGTACGCGAGCGCGGTGTTGCCGGTGATCTGCCGATAGGTGCCCGGCGGGAGCTTGGCGGGAGCGATCTCGTAGGTGGTGGCGAAGCTCTCGGTGGTCTCGCCGTAGTTCCAGCCCGCGCGGAAGGCCAGGATGTTGGCTTCGGCGATGTCGGGCTTGGTCGCGAACTTCTCCCGCATGAACTGCTCGGTGCCGCCGATCGGGCGCCCGTACATCCAGGACAGCAGACCGAGGGCGAACATGTTCTTCGCGCGCTGGGCGTCCTTCTTGCCGACTCCGGTGGACTCGGTCGCGCCCAGGGTGAGCGAGGTCATCGGGACCCGGTGGACCACGAAGTCCGACAGCGTCTCGTCGGCCAGCGGATCGGCGGCGTAACCCACCTTGGCGAGCGCCCGCTTGGTGAACTCGTCGGTGTTGACGATGACGGTGGCGCCGCGCGGGAGGTCCTCCAGGTTCGCCCTGAGCGCGGCGGGGTTCATCGCGACCAGCACGTCGGGCTGGTCACCCGCGGTGAGGATGTCGTAGTCGGCGATCTGGATCTGGAACGACGAGACGCCGGGCAGCGTGCCCTGGGGCGCGCGGATCTCGGCGGGGAAGTTGGGCTGGGTGGCCAGGTCGTTGCCGAAGGCGGCGGCCTCGTGGGTGAAGCGATCGCCGGTCAGCTGCATTCCGTCGCCGGAGTCCCCGGCGAACCGAATGACAACCTTTTCCAATTTAGCTGTGCCGACATCGTTTTGGTGTGAAACCATATGCCTGCTTCACTTCCTCGTCGCTGAGAGGTGCCATCGCCAAACTACTCCGTCGAACGCGGTGCGCGCCCGTGAAGCGCGCGGACCGGCGAGATTCGGCGGTTGCCCGCGTCAGGCGAACAATGCCAGCTGCGCGTCGCTCGTGGGTGCGGTTTCGGTTCGTGTCTCCGGTTCGGGTCGCCCGCGCGCCGTCAAACCGTGTTTCGCCAGCAGCGGAGTGACCCGGGAGCGCAGCCAGGCGGAGTACTCCGGGGTGACGTAGGCGCCGTGCCGGTACAGCTGGCGGTAGCGGCGCAGCAGCGCCGGATGGTGCTCGGCCAGCCAGGACAGGAACCAGCCCCTGGTGCTGCCGCGCAGGTGCATGGGGAACGCGACCGCCGATTCCGCCCCCGCCTCGGCGATCGCGCCGAAGATCGCGTCCAAGTGGGCGCGGCCGTCGGTGAGGCAGGGAATGACCGGTGCGACCAGGACGTTCACCGCGAACCCCGCGTCGGTGAGCGCGCGCACCAACTCCAGCCGGGCCCGGGGCGACGGCGTGCCCGGCTCCAGGCTCCGGTGCAGATCCTCGTCGAGGATCGCGATCGACACCGCCAGGCTCACCCGCACCTGCCCCGCCGCGGCGGTGAGCAAAGGCAGATCCCGGCGCAGCAAGGTGCCTTTGGTGAGGATGGAGAAGGGGGTGCCGGATTCGGTCAGCGCGCGAATGATGCCCGGCATCAACCGATATCGCCCCTCGGCGCGCTGATAGGGATCGGTGTTGGTGCCCAGCGCCACCGGCTCGCGGCGCCATGACCGCCTGCCGAGCTCCTTGCGCAGCACCGCGGCGACATTGGTCTTCACCACGATCTGCGAGTCGAAGTCCCGGCCCGCGTCCAGGTCCAGGTATTCGTGCGTGCCGCGCGCGAAACAGTAGCGGCAGGCGTGCGAACAGCCCCGCATCGGATTGACGGTCCACTGGAACGGCACGTTCGCGCCTTCGGGCACCCGGTTCAGCGCGCTCTTGCACAGCACCTCGTGGAACGTGATGCCCTCGAACTCCGGTGTCCGCACGGTGCGCACCAGACCGGCCCGGGACAACCCGGGCAAGGCGCCGTCCTCGGCGTCCAGGGTCTGGCTTTGCCACCGCACCCCCTCAGTCGAACATGTGTTCTAGCGACTGTCAAGCGATCTGCTTGGCGCCGGGCGGGGTGAGCGCCGCCGGGTCGGCGAAGAAGGTGACCAGGTCGCGCACCGTGTCGTCGAGCGGGCGCGGCCGGTAGCCGAGCTCGCGTTCGGCCTTGCCGTGGTCGACGACCGGGGCGGAGATCAGCGCGCCGAGCGCCGCCTTGGAGACGATGTCGGAGTTGAACAGCTTGCCGATCGGCGCGAGCACCGGGATGACGCCGGACACGAGCTTGGGGGAGATGGCGAACCTCGGGCCGCGCTTGCCGCCGTGGGTCGCGGCGACGCGGCACAGCTCGAGCATCGAGATCATCGAGCCGCCGAGCAGGTAGTTCTCGCCCGTGCGGCCGTGCTCGCAGGCCAGTGCCAGGCCCTCGGCGACATCGCGCACGTCCACCAGGTCGAATCCGCCGCCGATCATGGCGGGCACGCGCCCGAGCGCCGCGTCCCTGAGCGTCCGGTTGATGCGGGACAGCGGCTTGCCGTAGTCCAGCGGGCCGAAGACGCCGGTGGGATTGCACAGCACGGCGTCGAGTCCCTGGTCGATCACCTTGCGCAGCGCCACCTCGCCCGCCCATTTCGAGCGGTCGTAGACGGGAAGCGCCGGGTCGGTCGAGCGCGGCGCGTTCTCGTCGATCCGGCCGCCGCAGCTGTACTGGTCGAACGCGTGGATCGAGCTGGCGTGCACCATCCTGCGCGCGCCGACCGCCAGCGCCGCTTCGGCGACAACGCGCACCCCCTCGGTGTTCACCCGCCAGGCGAGATCGTTCTTCTCGGCCAGGGTGATCACCGCGACCAGGTGGTAGACCACCTCGGCGCCGTCCAGCGCGGCGCGCATCGACGCCGGGTCGAGCACGTCGCCGCGCACCCAGGTGACGCCGGGCGCCGCCGGCTCGGCGGGAACGGCCCGATCGACGGCCGTGACCTGGTGACCGCGCTCGGTGAGGAGGCGGAGCAGATTCGTGCCAAGGTAGCCGGCTGCGCCGGTCACTGCGACCTTCATGGGACTGAGAATATAGAACTTGTTCTAATTTGCAACACGTTCCAGTTCGGTCCGGTTCGCCCGGTCCTGCGGCGCGTTCGGGCTCGAAACATGCCGGTCCGGTCCGCTATATTGAGCGCATCCGTAGCGGCCCTTGCCGATTCGGCAGGGTAGGCGGATTCGAAAACTGCATGACGCGGATCTGTACGACGATTTGGGGGGCAACTCGATGAGTGATCTCTCGGTAGAGACCGAAGCGGTCCGGGCGTTCGCCGCCACGAACGCCGGTATCGCCGGTGATCTCGCGGGGGCGGGCAATTTCGACGCGGTGAAGAACGTTTCGGCGCTCGTGCCGGTCTTCGGCTTGATCGGGGCGGACTACCTGGCGATGTTCGCCGCGGCGCAAGTGCTGCAGGCCAAGGACATCAACGATCTGTCCGCCAGGTACGCCAAGCTGTCCGACTCGGCGTTCAGCGCCGCCGCCGCGTACGACGCCGTGGACTGGTCCAACGCCGGTGCGCTCGGGTCCATCGCGGGCCAGATCGGGGGCGCGGTATGAGACCACTGGACAGCGGCCTCATCGCGCCGCAGGACGAGGCGGTCGCGCACGCGGCCGAGCAGAACGTCGCCATCGGCCAGCAGGCCGTGCTCGACGCGCTGCAGCAGACACCGGCCCAGGCGGTGCTCGACCTGCCGCTGCCGCAGTTGCCCGAAGACCTTCCCCCCATCGAGCCGCCCGCGTTCGTGCTGTCGCGCAAGATCTCCGAGGATCAGCAGTCGGCCACCGTGCCCGCCGGTCTGCCCGGACTGAACGGCGCGCCGAGCGCCGAGGACGCGCACGGCGTCGCGCATCAGGCCTCGGCGCTGCTCGGGGACACGAACACCGCGTTCGACCAGGTCGCGGCACCCGCGATCGAGACGGCGCTCGATCAGGCGAACGGCGTGCTGAACGGCGCGCTCGCCGCCGCGCCGAGCGCGATCGCCAGCACGGTGAATCAGGCGGCGGCCGCGGCCGGCTCGCTGCCCGCTTTGCCCGCCGATCCGGTGGCCGCCCTGCTGCAGGGCGTCGCGGTGCCCGCGCTGCCCGGCGTCGACATGTTGATGAAGCCGATCCTGGACCTGCTGAGCAGTTTCGGCACCGGCGTCATCGGCGCGTTCGACCCGACCGCGATCCTCAGCCAGTCCTCCAAGGTCATCGAGATGGCCATGCAGGTGGGCAAGGGCAGCATGAGCACGGTCGAGCAGTTGTGGCAGAGCCAGGCCGCGCGCAACGCCCAGGCGGCGAGTCAGCAGGCGAATGTGCAGGGGCAGGAGACCAGCCAGCGGGGCATCGACATCTCCGAACTCACGCAGCGGGCCGCCGCGGTGGTGCAGCAGGGCAACGCGCAATTGCTCGGCATCGCGTCGTCGTTCGCCACCCAGGCCACCGCGCTCGCGCCGGTGATCCTCACCCCGCCCGCCCAGGCGACGCTGATGGCGTCGGCCACCGAACACCTCGGTCAGGCCGTCGGCGTGGTCAACGCCACCCGCGGTGACCTGGCGGGTAAGACCGCCGAGCTCAGCGGGATGGTGCAGCAGCTGGTCGCGCCGGGAGGCGGGCCCGCGCCGCAGGAAGTCGCCCAGGCTCTGGCCGAGAACGTCGGCCAACCGATCCTGGAGCAGGCGCAGTCCACCGCTTCGGACACCGCGACCAAGGTGGCGGGCCTGGACTCCGCCACGCCGGGGACCACGTCGCCCACGACCACGCCGTCGTCGGTGCACAGCACCCCGCACAGTCCGAGCACCAGCCACGGCACGCCCAGCAGTCTGCTGGGCAGCAGCCCCAGCCGTCCCGGCAGCCCGAGCACGCCGTCGGTTCCCAAAGCCAGCGGCCTGCCCGGCACCACTGTCCCGCCGATCCGGCCGGTCTCCGGTGTACCGGGCATGTCGCTCGGTACCGGCACACCGGCCGGTACGACCCCCGCCGGATCGAGCAGCTTCATGGGCGGCCCGGCCGGCGCGGCGGGGCAGCGCGCCAACGACGAGGAACACTCGCGCACGGTGCAGCCCTACTCGAGCCCCACCGGCAACGACGACCTCACCGGCCCCCTGGGCGAGTCGACGCCGGATGTCATCGGTGCCACGCACTCGGACGAGATCATCAGCTCCGACTACGAGCAGGACCAGTTCTGACGCGACGCCGAGCGGGCCGGGCGCCGTACCCGGCCCGAACGGATCACCGCCGCCGGGCCGGGTGACGACGAGAGTCTCAGTTGTCCTGCACGAACGAGTCGATCAATTTCCGGTAGAGGTCGGCGAAGCGTTTGCGTGCGGCCTGCTGCTCCGCGCCGAGCCCCTCGGTGGTGTCCGGCGAGTACACCACCAGGTGCACGTCGTCCGACGGCGACTGCGGCATGAGGTCGATGATCCGGCTGCTCTGGTCCGTGGCCTTCGGCACGCCCAGGTCCGCCGTGGCCAGCGCCTTGGTCTCGGCCAGCGCCGCGCTGAGCACGTCGGAGGGGATATGCCCGTCGATCCGCTTCGGCGGAGTCTCGGGACGACGCTCGGCGGCCACCGCGTCGGGGCTGCTCACCGCCCTGCCGTCGGCGAAGATCTCCAGCTGCGGGCGCAGATCCGTCCGCGTCTGCCAACCGTCGGGAATGGTGGTCAGCGTGAACAGCGCCAGCGGCGCGGCGATCGGCGGTAGCGCGCTGGGGCGATCCAGTGCCGGGTCGGCCGTCGCGGCGCCCGAGCCCACCGCGACGATCAGCGTCACAACCAGCAGAACGGCTTTCGTTACTCGCATCGATCCCATCTTCCGGTGCTGTCCGTGTCCACCTGCGGCACAGGCGAACTGCCGTAGATCATGACAGCGCGCCGACCCTCGGCGGGAGTCGGCGCGCTGTATCGCTCGGATCCGCTGCTATCGCAGACCGGACGGGTTGTTCAGGTCCGGCGCCGAATACGTGTCACAGGCGCGGACCTGACCGGTCTTGTAGCCGGTGAGGAACCACTTCTGCCGCTGATCGGACGAACCGTGGGTCCACGCTTCGGGATTCACCCGGCCCTGCGCGGCGCGCTGGATGCGGTCGTCGCCGACCGCGGCGGCCGCCGACAGCGCGTCGTTGACGTCCTTGTCGGACAGCGGTTTCAGGAACGGCTGGTCGCTGCCCGGCGCGGGTTGCTTGTCCGCGAAGTGCGCCCAGATGCCCGCGTAGCAGTCGGCCTGCAATTCGGTGCGCACCGCGTCGGAGTTCGCGCCCCTGGGATCGCGCTGCGCGCGGCCGATGTCACCGAGCAGGTTCTGGATGTGATGGCCGATCTCGTGCGCCACGACGTATTCCTGCGCCAGCGGGCCGCCACTGGAACCGAAGCGATCCACCAGTTCCTGGAAGAAGCTGGTGTCGAAGTAGGCGGTCCGGTCGGCCGGGCAGTAGAACGGTCCCACCTCGCTGGTGGCGTTGCCGCATCCGGTCGAGGTGGCTCCGGAGAAGAGCACGACCTTCGGCTGCGAATAGCGTTTGCCCGCTTGCTTCGGCAGCTCGGCCGACCACACGGCGTCCAGGCTCTGCGCGGTGAGTGCCACCCGGCAGTCGACGTATCTGTTGGCGTCCGCGCCGGTCTTGCAGTGGCTCGGCGTGCCTGCCGTGCCCGGCTGCGTCTGGCTCTGGTCCTGCGCGCCGGTGAAGCTGCCGAGGATGGATCCGGGGTCGCCACCCAGCAGCAGCGCCAGCACCAGCACGATGAGCCCGCCCGCGCCGCCGCCCAGCGCGAGCTTGCCGCCCATGCCGGGACCGCCGGACGAAACCCGGTCGGGGTCGATCTGCATGCCCTCGTTGAAGGTCATCGTCGTCGCTTTCTCGCTCGTCCCCCGGGGTCACCCAACCCGCGGCGGTCCGGGCCCCCGGTTCACACTCCCTCGGATACAGCTTGGCACGGGCGCGTCGATATCGGTTTCCACTCACCGAATGTGTCTCACTACGATGGACTCGCACCTGGTCACACCGCGCCGGTGCCAGAGTCGTCGAAAGGAACCCCGTGCTGCGCACCCACTTGGCTGGTTCGCTGCGAAGCGAGCATGCCGGTCAGACCGTCACTCTCACCGGCTGGGTGGCCCGGCGGCGTGACCACGGTGGGGTGATCTTCATCGATCTGCGTGACGCGTCCGGCGTGGCCCAGGCGGTGTTCCGCGAGGGCGAACCCGCCGCGCAGGCCCACCGGCTGCGCGCGGAGTACTGCGTGCGCGTCACCGGCACCGTCGAACCGCGGCCCAGCGGCAACGAGAACCCGGAACTGCCCACCGGCGCCATCGAAGTGAACGTCACCGAACTCGAGGTGCTGAACGAGAGCGCCCCGCTGCCCTTCCAGCTGGACGAGCAGCCCGGCGAGGAAGCGCGCCTGAAGCACCGCTACCTGGATCTGCGCCGCGAAGGCCCCGCGCATGCCATCCGGCTGCGGTCCAAGGTCAACGCGGCCGCCCGCGAGGTGCTCGCCCGCCACGAATTCGTCGAGGTGGAGACCCCGACGCTGACCAGGTCCACCCCCGAGGGCGCGCGCGACTTCGTGGTGCCGGCGCGCCTGCAGCCGGGTAGCTTCTACGCCCTTCCGCAGAGCCCGCAGCTGTTCAAGCAGCTGCTCATGGTCGGCGGCATCGAGCGCTACTTCCAGATCGCGCGCTGCTACCGCGACGAGGACTTCCGTGCCGACCGGCAGCCCGAGTTCACCCAGCTCGACATCGAGATGAGCTTCGTGCGCCAGGAGGACGTGATCCTGCTGGCCGAGGAGATCCTGGTCGCGTTGTGGAAGCTGATCGGCTACGAGATCCCGACCCCGATCCCGCACATGACCTACGCCGAGGCCATGCGCCGTTTCGGCAGCGACAAGCCCGACTTGCGCTTCGGTGTGGAGATCACCGAGTGCACCGATTACTTCAAGGACACCCCGTTCCGGGTGTTCCAGGCGCCCTACGTGGGCGCGGTGGTGATGCCGGGCGGCGCGGGCCAGCCACGGCGGCAGCTCGACGCGTGGCAGGAATGGGCCAAGCAGCGCGGCGCCAAGGGCTTGGCGTACGTGCTGGTGAACGAGGACGGCACTCTGGGCGGCCCGGTCGCGAAGAACCTCAGCGAGGCCGAGCGCGACGGCTTGGCCAAGCACGTCGGCGCGGTGCCGGGTGACTGCGTGTTCTTCGCGGCGGGCGCCGCGAAGGCGCAGCGCGCGCTGCTCGGCGCGGCGCGGGTCGAGATCGCCCGCAAGGTCGGTCTCATCGACGAGGACGCCTGGTCGTTCGTGTGGATCGTGGACGCGCCGCTGTTCGAGCCGACCGTCGAGGCGACCGCGAGCGGTGACGTGGCGGTCGGCCACTCCGCCTGGACCGCCGTGCATCACGCGTTCACCTCGCCGAAGCCGGAGTCGCTGGACACATTCGACACCGATCCGGGCTCGGCGCTGGCCTACGCCTACGACATCGTCTGCAACGGCAACGAGATCGGCGGCGGCTCGATTCGTATCCACCGTCGTGACGTGCAGGAACGTGTCTTCGACGTGATGGGCATCACGCCGGAGGAAGCCCAGGAGCAGTTCGGCTTCCTGCTCGACGCCTTCGCCTTCGGCGCGCCGCCGCACGGCGGCATCGCCTTCGGCTGGGACCGGGTCACCGCACTGCTGGCGGGCGAGGACTCGATCCGTGAGGTCATCGCGTTCCCGAAGACCGGCGGTGGCGTCGATCCGCTGACCGACGCGCCCGCGCCGATCAGCGAGCTGCAGCGCAAAGAGGCGGGTCTGGACGTCAAGCCGGAGCAGAAGAAGGGCGAGCACGCCGAGGCCGCGTCGTAGCGGAGCGCTCACCCGGACGGTACCTTCTGGTCAGCTCCGTCTGCCCGACCGCGAGGAAACCCGTTGCTGCACTTGCGCCTGATCAGCCCGCCCGAACTCACCGACGAGGTGCTCGCGGTGCTCGCCGCCGATCCGGGGGTCACGCATGTGACCCTGGCCCGCGGCATCGCGCTGGAGCCGAAGGGCGATCTGGTGCAAGCGGACGTGGCTCGTGAGGCTGCCAACGACGTGCTCGAGGACCTGACCGCTCTCGGCGTCTGCCGATCCGGCGGGATGACGCTCACGCCGGTCGAGACGGTCCTGTCGGAGGCGGGCGAGCGCGCGGTGCACGAGGCGCCCGGTGATCCGAGCGACGCGGTGGTGTGGGAGGAACTGGTCGCACAGACGCACGAGGAGTCGAGGCTCAACGCGACGTTTCTGGCGTTCTTGACCATCGCGTGCCTGCTCGCGGCCGTAGGTGTCGCGACCGATTCGCCGGTGACGATCGTCGGCGCGATGGTGGTGGGGCCGGAGTTCGGCCCGCTGGCGGCGTTCGCGGTGGCGCTGGCGCGCAAAGACTTCGGGCTCGCCCGTCGCTCGGCCATCGCGCTCGCCGTCGGGTTTCCGGTGGCGATGATGGTGACCTTGCTCGCGACGCTGGTGTGGGAGCAGGTCGGCTGGATCACCATGGACGGGGTGAGCAGCGTCGAGCAGGTCGACTTCATCTATCAGGTGGGGCCGTTCTCCCTGGTCGTCGCGCTGCTCGCGGGCGCGGCGGGCATGCTGTCGCTGGTGACCGCGAAATCGGCCGCGCTGGTCGGGGTGTTCATCTCGGTGACCACCGTGCCCGCGGCCGGCTTCGCCGTGGTCGCGGCGACCCTGGGGGAGTGGCGGGTGGCGTTCCTGTCCGCGGGGCAGTTGGCGGTGAACATGGCAGGCATCATCGTGGCCGGGATCATCGTGCTCCAGCTCCGGCCGCGCGCGGGCAGCGAGGCCGGTCCTGTGGAACGGTTCAAGCGCTGGATCGGCATGCGCTCACTGATCGAGAAGTGACCCTGCGTCACGCCGCGGCGACGATGCCTCCGGTGAGCACTCGGTAGGCGTAGGTCACCGCGATCACGGCGACCGGGCCCGCGACCAACAGCCCCAACCCGCACAGCAGCAGCCCCAGGAACGTGATCACCAGCACCGCCAGCGCGAGCAGGAGCACCTGCCACGCGTTGGCGACCACCAGCGTGAAGCTGGACTTCAGCGCCTCGAAGGGACCCTGGTCCTGATCGACGACGAAGTGCAGCGAGAACACGCACAGCAATCCCGCGATCAACCCGGGAAGCAGGCACAGCGCCGACCCGAGGAAGGTCAGCGTGAACGCCAGCAGTGCGGTGAGCAGCACGTTGCCCGCGTTGACGAATCGGAAGTAGGCGCCGAAAGGCGGTGGCGTGCCGTCGGTCTCATACAGTGCGCCACGCACCATCGCCGCCTGCAGCAGCCATATCGCGGCCATGACCGCCAGGAAGACGAGCAGCAGCGGCAGCATCGTCGTAGGGTCGGCGACCTGCACGACGAGCACGAATGCCAGGTAGATCACCAGGCCCGCCGCGGTCACCCCCACCCACGGCCCCGGATTGGACCGGAATCGCGCCCAGCCGTAACTGAGCGCCCGGCCCACGTCCAGGGTGGCCGGACCGGTGGGCACCTGCTGGTAGCCGTAGACCGGCTCCTGGGCGGGCGCCGGACCGGAGGGCGCCCAGCCCGGCCCGGTGCCTTGCGGGCCGTAACCGGGGTGGCCTATGCCGGCAGGTGGGGCCTGCTGCGGTGGTTCGTTGCCGTAATGCGCCGCGCCGGGCCCCTCGTACTGCGGGTATCCGCCCGGGCCTGCCATCTCGTGGGGGGCGTGCCCTGTCCTGGGGCCGGCAGCCTGCGGATCAGGGTTCACGTGCTGCCCCGGCCGCGCGGCGGAGCGTGCGTCGTCGTGCTGGGAGGGAGCGCCGCCAGCTGATTGTTTGGGTGCGGGAGGCGGGGTGTCGGTCATGCGTAGACCTTTCCACTCAACTGGTTTGCGGTGTGGCGCAGGGCAGTTGACGATGACAAAACCCGACGGGTGCGGAGGTGTCAAGCGACCGGCGGGCGCCGTCCGGCCGTGCCGCGGACACGCCGAGCGACGCGGAAAGGTTGTGTAACCGCTCGCTAGAAGTGACCCCGAGCGAGTACTTTGAGAGGCGATGACCGCACTATTGGCCGAACGCGCCGCCGAAGTCGTGTCCGCAGCGCAACAGTTGCTCACAAAGCGAATGGGTGCTCCGGTAAAGCTGAGCGATCCGATCGAACTCAGCGGTAGTGGTAGGACGACGGTCCTACGTGTGCGTGTAGCGGAAAATGCCTTCTCGCTGCCGCGAACCCTGATCATCAAGCAGGTTCGCGGCGCCGCCCAGGAACGCCGGACCAGCGGCTTGGCGCCCGGGGTCGCCAGCATCGACTCCGCGTTCCTGCGCGAAACGGTGTCGTATCAGTTCACCACCGCGTTGAGCCGGGAGCACCGGCCGGGCGCGTACCTGATCGCCCACAGCCTTCCCGACCGTCTGCTGATCCTCAGCGACCTCGGTGAGAACTCCCTGTTGACCGCCGTGCTCCGCTCCGGCGCCGAGCCCGCCACCCGCAACGCCCTGATGGCGTTCGCCCAGGCGCTGGGCCGGATGCATGCCGCCACGGTCGGGCGCGAAGCCGACTTCGTCGCGTTGCTGCGCCGGGTCGATGTGGTGCACCGGGTCGACGGCATCGCCCAGCAGGCCGAGTCGGCGATCGCCGAGGTGCCCGGTCTGCTCGAGCGCGAGCTCGGCATCGAGGTGCCCGGCGAGATCGCCGAGCGCATCGTGCGCGGCAACCGCCTGTACTCCGCGGGCCGCTTCCGCGCGTTCAGCCCGTCGGACCTCTGCCCGGACAATGTGATCCTGAACGAGGAGGGCGCTCGCTTCCTCGACTACGAGTGGGGCGGATTCCGCGACGCCACCCTGGACATCGCCTACGCGCTGGTATCCTTCCCCGGCTGCCTGTGCGATCTCGAGCTCTCGCGGGAGCGGGCGCGCCAGATGGTGGAGGCCTGGCGTGCGGAGGTCGTCGGCGTGTGGCCCGCGCTGGCCGACGACGACCAGCTGGCCGAACGCATCCTGGAAGCCCGGTTGATCTGGGTCTGGCTGTCCACCTACTGGTTCCTGCCCGCCGACCACGCCCGCATCGCCGCCGCCAGGGAGCACGGCCTTTCGGTGCCGCGTTCGGCGGCGCTGATCAACCGCTGGGCCGCGCTCGCCGAGGACGCGCGGTGCACGGGAGACGACATCGTGGGGGATTTCGCCGAGGACGTGTCGGCGCGGCTGGAAGAACGCTGGGGCGAGTAAGCCCGCTGCGTCGAGTTCGCGTGCATCAGGCCGCTCTCGGCGACACCCGCCCTGCGTGCGAGTAAGGCGGCCTCCAGGTGGTCGACGCCCGCAGGCACAGCACCGGGACGCGCATCGTCGTGCGGTCCCGGCACCGAAATGCCGGTAGCGTGCCGGGGAGGACGCCAGTGGTCGACGGCAGCGCTCAGCCGAGCGGGATCTGCCTCGGCTCGATCCGGCCCCCGGAGCGGACGGCGAACGATGCGCCATGGCGAACACCGGAGTTCTGGTCCGCCACGTTCAGCAGGTAGTACCAGTCCATCTGCGCCTGGTCCGCGGTGATCTCCAGGACGCCGTAGCCGTGGGCATCCAACTCGACGTACCGCAAATGGCGGTTGACCGTCTTGATCGATTCGGCGATCGGAGCGGAGTTCGCCCGGAGCATGTCGCCGATGCTGGTCGAGGTCACCGACGGCACCACGAACTCGGCGCCCGCCGTCGCGCCGCCCGGGTAGCCCGCCGCGTCCAGAGGCAGGTCGGCGGCCCATGAGGAATGGATGTCCCCGGTCAGGAACAGCACGTCGGAGATCTGCTGGTCGACGATGGCGCGGAACAGCCGGGTGCGGTCGGCGGTGTAGCCGTCCCACTGGTCGCCGTTCAACGAGGGGCCGGCCTGCGGGAGGCCCATGGTGCTGGTGATCGCCGCCGTGGTGGCGGGCTCGAGCGGCGGGAACACCAGCGGGGCGATCATGACCGAGTTACCCACCAGCTTCCACCGCACCGGAGCGGAGGCCAAGCCGGCGGTGAGCCATTCCATCTGCGCCTTACCGGTGATGGTGCGCGCCGGGTTGTCGGCCTCGCGCCAGTTCGCCCCCGGCTTCGCCTCCTGGTCGCGGTAGCTGCGCAGATCCAGCATGGCGAGTTCGGCCAGGGTGCCGAAGCGCAGCCTGCGGTAGATCCGCACATCCGCGCCGGAGCCGGACGCGCGGACCGGCATCCACTCCAGGTAGGCCCGCGCGGAAACGGCGCGCCGGTCCGCCCAGCTGCCCTCGGTGGCGGGATCGTGGTTGTTCGCGCCGCCGGACCAGGAGTTGTCCGCGGATTCGTGGTCGTCCCAGGTGCAGATGAACGGCAGCGCGGCGTGCAGGGCGAGCAGATCGGGGTCGGTCTTGTACTGGGCGTGGCGGATGCGGTAGTCCGCCAGGCTGACGATCTCGTTGGCCGGATCGTGCGCGCGCACGGCGCCGTCGCGGCCGCCGTACTTGCCGCGGCCGTACTCGTAGATGTAGTCGCCCAGGTGCACGATCGCGTCCAGGTCGGTGCGAGCGGCCAGATGGCGGTAGGCGCCGAAGTAGCCTGCCTCCCAGTTCGCGCACGACACCACGCCGAACCGAAGGCGGTCCGGTGTGTCGGCCGCGGCGGGCGCGGTCCTGGTGCGGCCCACCGGCGAAGTCTGGCCGAGTGCGCTGAACCGATAGAAGTACTCGACGCCGGGAGTCAGGCCGGAAACGTCGACCTTGACCGTGTGGTCGGAGTCCGCCGAGGTCGTCACGGTGCCGGACGCGGCGGTCGAGGCGAACCGCTCGTCCGCGGCGATCTCCCACCGGACGGTCGCCGGGTCACCCAGGCCCGAGCCAGGCGCCGCGTCGTCGGAGACGGTGACGCGGGTCCAGATGATCACGCCGTCGGGCAGCGGGTCCCCCGAGGCGACGCCGTGGCGGAACACCGTTGTCGCGGCGTCGGCACGCCCGGCGGCCAGCACCACGGTCGCGGTGGCGGCGCTGCCCTGGAAAAGCACGCGTCGAGCGAAGCGCAAAGTGGACGAGGGATCTGAAACGGATGCGTTTTCAGTCACGGGTACCGATCCCATCCGAAGTACCGGCGACGCGCAACTCCGTGTGCCGCTCGCGGTGCGGACCGCGAGGGCGCGCCACGGCATGTCGCGCTGTCGGTGCGCCTGGGTAACGTTCCTGCCGTGAGCGATGGTTTGTTCGACGTGCCCGGAGCCGCGGTGCCCCCGGAGCATTCGATCGACACTGTGGTGCGCCGGGACGCGGGCGCGCCGCTGGCCGTGCGCATGCGCCCGGCCACGCTGGAGGAAGTGGTCGGCCAGCAGCATCTGCTCGGGCCCGGCTCGCCGCTGCGCAGGTTGATCGAGGGTTCGGGCGCCGCGTCGGTGCTGCTGTACGGGCCGCCCGGCACCGGGAAGACCACCCTCGCCTCGCTCATCTCCCAGGCCACCGGCCGTAGGTTCGAAGCGCTCTCGGCGCTCTCGGCCGGGGTCAAAGAGGTGCGCGCGGTCATCGACATGGCGCGGCGGCGGCTGTCGGCGGGCGAGCAGACCGTGTTGTTCATCGACGAGGTGCACCGCTTCTCCAAGACCCAGCAGGACGCCCTGCTCGCCGCGGTGGAGAACCGCATCGTCCTGCTCGTCGGCGCGACCACTGAGAACCCGTCGTTCTCGGTGGTGTCGCCGCTGCTGTCGCGCTCGCTGGTGCTGCAGCTGCGGTCGCTGACCGAAGCCGACATCCGCGAGGTGCTCGGCCGCGCGATCGGCGATCCACGCGGCCTCGGCGGCGAGTACACCGTGACCGACGCCGCGCTCGATCACATCGTCCGGATCGCGGGCGGCGACGCCCGCCGCGCGCTGACCGCCCTGGAAGCATCCGCGGAATCCTCGCTCGACGGCACCGTCGACGTGGACCTGGTCGAGGCCAGCGTCGACAAGGCCGCGGTCCGCTACGACCGTGCCGGCGACCAGCACTACGACGTGATCAGCGCGTTCATCAAGTCCATCCGCGGGTCGGACGTCGATGCCGCGCTGCACTACCTGGCCCGCATGCTGAGCGCGGGGGAGGACCCGCGCTTCATCGCGCGACGGCTGATGATCCACGCGAGCGAGGACATCGGCATGGCCGACCCGATGGCGTTGCAGACCGCGACCGCCGCCGCGCAGGTGGTGCAGCTGGTCGGCCTGCCAGAAGGCCGCCTCGCGCTCGCGCAGGCAACGATCCACCTGGCCACGGCTCCGAAGTCCGGCGCCGTTGTGGCCGCGATCGGCGCCGCCATGGCCGACGTCGCGGCGGGCAAGGCGGGCCCCGTCCCGCCCCACCTGCGCGACGGCCACTACCCCGGCGCGGCGGCGCTGGGCAACGCGCAGGGCTACAGATACCCCCACGACGACAAAGACGGCGTGCTCGCCCAGCAATACCCGCCCGACGAACTGGTCGGCGTCGACTACTACCACCCCACCGACCACGGCCACGAACGCGAGATCGGCCCCAGGATCGACAAGCTGCGCCGCATCGTCCGCGGCTGATCCGCCCAGTACCAGGCGTACTGTGTCGGTATCGGTGAAGGTCATCCGTTGGTCGGCCCGCCATTTCGTTCCGCAACGGCCGGAGATGTGGCTGTATCCGGAGCGCGGTTTGCAGGTCGAGTCGTACCGGAAGGGGCGGGTGCGTCCGGATGGGGTGTTCGCCCCCGACGGGAGTTTCGCAGGTGAGGCGAATGGGCCGACCCGGCGAAAGTCCTCATGATTGTGGAAGTGACCTCGTACGACACCGACACCGATCGTCGGGACCGGGTCGAGACGCCGCGCGCGTACGCCGAGACCGGTATCCCGGTCTACCTGCTGGTGGACCGGGACAGCTGCGAGGTGGTCGTGTTCAGCGAGCCGGAAGACGGTGTGTACAGCAAGACCGTGCGGCGGGCGTTCGGGAAGACTGTCGAACTGCCTGCTCCCGTGGGCATGACGCTGGACAGCGAGCCGCTGCGCGCCTGGGTTCGCTGACCGGTCGCGGGGACGCGCGCGGAGCCCGGTCGATGAAAATTCGCGTGCGCGGCACCGGTAGGCTGGGTATTCGTGCAGACCCACGAGATTCGACGGCGTTTCCTGGACCATTTCCTCCGTGCCGGCCATACCGAGGTGCCGAGTGCCTCGCTGATCCTGGCCGACCCGAACCTGCTGTTCGTCAACGCGGGCATGGTCCAGTTCAAGCCGTACTTCCTGGGTCAGGAGGCGCCGCCGTACCCGCGGGCGACCAGCGTGCAGAAATGCGTGCGGACCGGCGACATCGAAGAGGTCGGCGTCACCACGAGGCACAACACGTTCTTCCAGATGGCGGGCAACTTCTCCTTCGGTGACTACTTCAAGGAGGGGGCGATCACCCTCGCCTGGGAGCTGATCTCCAAGCCGCAGGACGACGGCGGTTACGGGTTCGATCCCGAGCGGATCTGGGTCACCGTGTACCAGGACGACCCGGAGGCCGCCGAGATCTGGAAGCGGGTCGCCGGCATCCCCGAGGAGCGCATCCAGTTCCGCGACGGCAAGGACAACTACTGGGACATGGGCGTGCCCGGCCCGGGCGGCCCCTGCTCGGAGATCTACTACGACCGCGGCCCCGAGTACGGCCGCGACGGCGGACCGGTCGCCGACGAGGACCGCTACCTCGAGATCTGGAACCTGGTGTTCATGCAGGACGTCCGCGGTGAGCTGAGCCCGAAGCTCGGGCACCCGCCGGTCGGGTCGCTGCCGAAGAAGAACATCGACACCGGTATGGGCGTCGAGCGCATCGCGCTGCTGCTGCAGGGCGTGGACAACGTCTACGAGACCGACCTGCTGCGCCCGATCATCGACAAGGCCGGAGAACTGACCGGACGCTCCTACGGTGTCCAGCACGAGGACGACGTGCGCTTCCGCGTGATCGCCGACCATGCCCGCACCGCCGCCATGCTGATCGCCGACGGCGTGAACCCGGGCAACGACGGCCGCGGGTACGTGCTGCGCCGCCTGCTGCGCCGCATCGTGCGCTCGGCCCGCCTGCTCGGCGCCGAGAAGCCGGTGATGAGCGAGTTCATGAAGGTGGTCAGCGACCTGATGGCCCCGTCCTACCCGGAGCTGGCCACCGACTTCCGCCGCATCGAGACCGTCGCGGTCGGCGAGGAGACGGCGTTCCTCAAGACGTTGAACACCGGCTCCACCCTCTTCGACAACACCGCCGCCGCGGTGAAGGCGCGGGGCGGCAGCACGATCGCGGGATCGGACGCGTTCACCCTGCACGACACCTACGGCTTCCCGATCGATCTGACGCTGGAGATGGCCGCCGAGGCCGGCCTGTCGGTCGACGAGGACGGCTTCCGCTCGCTCATGGCCGAGCAGCGCCAGCGCGCCAAGGAGGACGCCCAGGCGCGCAAGCACGCCCACGCCGATCTGACGATCTACAAGGAACTGGTCGACCGGGGCGCCACCGAGTTCACCGGCTTCGACGAGCTGACCTCCGAGGCCACCGTGCTCGCCCTGATCGCCGACGGCGTCCGGGTGCCTGCCGCGACCGCCGGCCAGGACGTCGAGGTCATCCTCGACCGCAGCCCGCTCTACGCCGAGTCCGGCGGCCAGATCGCCGACCGCGGCTCCATCACCGCCTCCTCGGGTCTGAAGCTGCGCGTCAACGACGTGCAGAAGATCGCCAAGAAGCTGTGGGTGCACAAGACCACGGTGGAGCACGGCCAGGTCACCGAGGGCGACGTCGTGCTCGCGCAGGCCGACCCGGCCTGGCGGCGCGGCGCCACGCAGGGCCATTCCGGCACGCACATGGTGCATGCCGCCCTCCGGCAGGTGCTCGGTCCGAACGCCGTACAGGCCGGTTCGCTGAACAAGCCGGGCTACCTGCGCTTCGACTTCAACTGGCAGGGCCAGCTGTCCGAGCAGCAGAAGGCCGACATCGAGGCCGTCTCCAACGACGCGGTGGGCGCCGATTTCCCGGTGAACACCTTCGTCACCGATCTGCCCAAGGCCAAGCAGATGGGCGCGCTGGCCCTGTTCGGCGAGAACTACGGCAACGAGGTGCGCGTGGTGGAGATCGGCGGCCCGTTCTCGATGGAGCTGTGCGGTGGCACGCACGTGCAACATTCCTCCCAGATCGGCCCGATCACGGTGCTCGGCGAGTCGTCGGTCGGCTCCGGCGTGCGTCGCGTGGAAGCGTTCGTCGGCTTGGACTCCTACAAGTACCTGGCCAAGGAGCGCGCGCTGCTGGCCGGTGTCGCCTCCGCGCTGAAGGTGCCCTCCGAAGAGGTGCCCGCGCGCGTAGAGCAGCTGGTGGAGCGGCTCAAGGTGGCCGAGAAAGAGCTCGAGCGCACGAAGATGGCAGCCGTGCTGTCCTCGGCGGGCAGATTCGTCGACGAGGCCGAGCGGATCGGCAGGCTGCTGCTGGTCGCCGTGGCCGCGCCGGAGGGCGTCTCCGCGGGGGATCTGCGCACCCTGGCCACCGACATCCGTGGCCGCTTCGGCAGCGAGCCCGCCGTGGTGGTGCTGCTCGGCAACGCCGAGGGCAAGGTGCCGTTCGTGGTCGCGGTGAACAAGCCCGCTCAGGAGCTCGGCATCAAGGCGGGCGATCTGGTCGGCAGCTTCGGCCCGAGCATCGCGGGACGCGGCGGCGGCAAGCCGGAGATGGCGCAGGGCGCCGGCTCGGACCCCTCCGGCATTCCGGCCGGCCTGGCCGCGGTCCGGGCACGGGTGGCCGAACTCGCCGGGTGATGGGCGATCCAACGGAACCGGAGCGGTCGGCGCAGCGCGGCGCCGACCGGCCGCATCCGGCCACCGACCCCGGTCGGGGCAGGCGGATCGGCGTCGACGTCGGCAGTGTCCGGATCGGGGTCGCCGCGAGCGATCCCGACGGGATTCTCGCCACCCCGGTGGAGACCGTGCCGCGCGCGAAACAGTCTCGGCGATCGGCTCCCGCACCCGATATCGAAAGAATTGCCGAAATTGTGCGGGAGTACGAGGCAGTCGAGGTAATCGTCGGATTGCCGCGGACATTACGCGGGGAGAAGGGCACTGCGGCTACGCTGGCCAGCGCATTCGCTGAGCGATTGCGGGCTGCTGTCGGGTCGGTGCCGGTCCGGCTTTCCGACGAACGTTTGACTACGGTGTCAGCTGCACGTGCATTGCGGGACAGTGGAGTTCGCGCGCGTGGCCAGCGGCAGGTGATCGATCAGGCGGCGGCCGTGTCGATCCTGCAAGGATGGTTGGACGAACGGAGTGCGGTGTTGAGGTCGGTGGAAGCGGGACGTCCTGCGTCGCCCGGGGACGATGCATGACGGATCGGTGGGCGCGGGCCGAGGAACTGTTCCGACAGCGCGAAGCTGATCGGCGTTACCGGAGAGACGACCGGGCCTGGGGCGAGTACGACGGTGACCGGTACGACGACTACGACGACGACACCACCGTCATCCCCCGTTACGTCGACGACGAGGAGGAGCCGGAGCCCGCACCGCCACCACCGCCCCCGCGGCGTGGCGGACAGCGCCCGAGGGCCGCGCGTGCGGAAGCGCCGCGCCGCTCGAAGCGCGCTGACTCCGAACGCGCGGAGTCGAAACGCGCCAAGCCCGAACGCTCCGGCCGCTCGCAGCGCGGTAAGCGCTCCCGGGTCGCCTCGCGTAAAGCCGCCGAGCGCAAGAAGCGCCGCCGCACCCTCTGGGTCGTCGCGGGCGTCTTCGTGCTGCTCTTCGCAGGCGCCGTCGTCTTCGCCGGGATGAAGTTCATCGGCAGTCTGGCTCCGCCGAAAGACTTCGCAGGGCCGGGGGGACCGCTGGTGGTGGTGCAGGTGCATCCCGGCGACACCTCGCAGCAGATCGCCGCGACCATGGTCGAGCGCGGTGTCGTGGCCAGCACGGGCGCGTTCTTCCAAGCGGCCGTGCGTAATTCGAACATGAACTCGGTGCAGCCCGGCTTCTACGCGATCCCCAGCCAGAGCCCCGCCGCGGAGGCGGTGGCGACGCTGGTCAGCAAACAGTCCAGGGTCGGCAATCTGGTCGTCTCCGAGGGGCGGCTGCTGCACGACCAGCACGACATGAACACCGGCGGGCGCTACGACGGCATCTACCGCAAGATCGCGGAAGCCAGCTGCATCGGCACCGGCGCCAACCAGAAGTGCGTGACCTACGAACAGCTCGATGCCGCGGGCGCGAGCCTGGACCTGGCCGCGCTAGGGGTGCCCGCGTGGGCGATGCAGGGTGTCAAGGACTGCCCGGACCGGACGAGGCAGCTGGAAGGCCTCATCGCCGCGGGTACCTGGGATTTCGATCCCAGCGCCACACCGCAGGAGATCCTGCGGCAGTTGGTGACCGCGAGCGCGAAGAGCTACGAATCCACCGGACTGCTGCAATCCGGCGCCGACACGAAACTGACGCCGTATCAGACGCTGGTGGCCGCCTCGCTGGTGGAACGTGAGGCGCAACCCCAGGACATGGGCAAAGTGGCGCGGGTGATCGTGAACCGGCTGCGGGCCGATCAGATGCTGCAGTTCGACTCGACGGTGAACTACGCCTTGGATCGCACCGAGGTGGCGACCACCGACGCCGACCGCGCTCAGGAAACCGCCTGGAACACCTACGCGATGCGCGGCCTGCCCAAGACTCCGATCGCCGCGCCGTCGTTGAACGCGTTGCGTGCCATGGAGAATCCGGAGGCGGGGCCGTGGCTGTACTTCGTCACGGTCGACAAGCAGGGCACCACCCTGTTCACCGACGATTATCAGGAGCATCTGCGCCTGATCGCGCGGGCACAGCGCAGCGGCATCCTCGACAGTTCCAAGGACAGCGGTGGGCGCTGATCGCAAGGCGGCGGTGCTCGGCAAGCCGATCGCGCACTCGCGATCGCCACAGCTGCATCTGGCCGCGTATCGCGCGCTCGGACTGAACTGGAGTTACGAGCGCATCGAATGCTCGGCAGAACAGCTGCCCGGACTGGTCGACGGACTCGGGCCGGAATGGGTCGGGCTGTCGGTGACCATGCCCGGCAAGGAAGCGGCGCTGGCCTACGCGGACGAGCGCACCGACCGGGCCGTGCTGGTCGGATCGGCCAACACCCTGGTCCGCGGCGACGCGGGCTGGCTGGCCGACTGCACCGACGTGGACGGCGTGCTCGGCGCGCTGCGCGGCGGCGGTGTCACCGACCTGACCGATGCCGTGGTGCTGGGAGCGGGCGGCACCGCGCGGCCCGCTCTGCTGGCGTTGTCGGAGCTGGGCGCGAAGTCGGTGACCGTGGTCGCCCGCGACGCCGGACGGGCGCGCGGCGCGCTGGAACTCGCCGAGCGACTGGGCATGATCGCGTCGCTCGCCGGATTCGACAACGGGCCGCTGCACGCGATCTGCGCGGCGGCGGGCGCTGTGGTGAGCACCATTCCGGCCACGGCGGCCGCGGTCGTCGCCCCGGCGGTGGCCGAGGCGCCGGTGGTGCTCGACGCGATCTACAACCCGTGGCCGACCCCGCTGGCCGAGGCGGTGGCCCGGGCCGGGCACACGGTGGTCAGCGGTCTGCAGATGCTGCTGAATCAGGCCTACGGCCAGGTCGAGCTGTTCACCGGGCAGCAGGCGCCGCGCACGGAGATGGCGGCGGCGCTCGACGAATCGTGATCGCGGCCGCGCCTGCCATAGCCGCGTGCGTGTTCCCCGGCGGCGAAAGCCGATGGCCGCGCATCGGCGGACCCGATCGGGGGCCTATGCGAGGGCGCGGCCTCGAACGTCTCGCTGGTGAACCGCCCGAATCAAGCGCCGCCGTGGACGCAGAGGGCAGGGCGAGGGCATCGCTGCGCTTAGCATCGTCTCATGACCGACGTGACCGAGTTTCCCGTCCAATCCGCGCGCACCCAGCGCTTCACGCTGGGCGTGCCGCGTAACTGCGCGGTCGCTCCGGACGGGCGCCATGTGGTCTTCCTGCGTTCGCGGTCGGGCACCGATTCCGTGACGTCGCTGTGGGTACGCGACGTCGAGACCGGCGTGGAGCGGATGATCGCGGATTCGGCCGAACTGCTGGGCGCGCGGACGCAGACCAGTTCGGCGCGCGAACGCGCGCTGCGCGAGCGGGCGCGCGAGGCCGCTACCGGAATCGTCCGGTACGCCACCGATGCCGCGGTCTCGAAAGTGGTCTTCGTCTTGGCGGAGACGCTCTACGTGGCCGACGTCGATACCGGTGCGGTCGATGAGCACAAGCTCGACGGACCGATTTTCGATCCACGGCTTTCGCCGGACGGACGCTTGGTCGCCTACGTGTCGGGGCCGACGGTGCGGGTGTTCGAAATCGATAGCGCCACAGACCACGTCGTGATCGGCGGTGTCGACGACACCAGGCAGTACGGTCTGGCGGAGTTCATCGCGGCCGAGGAGATGGGCCGGGATCGCGGCTTCTGGTGGTCGCCCGATTCGCAGCATCTGCTGATCACCGGTATCGATGAGGCGCCGGTGAACCGGTGGTGGATCGCCGACAGCCGCAATCCGCAGCAGCCACCCACCGAACTCGCCTATCCGGCAGCCGGGACCGCGAATGCCGATGTCACCGCGCACGTGGTGGATCTGGACGGCAATCGGGTCGACATCGAGTGGGATCGCGACGCCTATCCGTATCTGGCGCGGGTGGACTGGACGGCCGGTGGGCCGCCGCTGTTGCTGGTCCAGAGCCGTGATCAACGGACGCAGCATCATCTGGCGGTCGATGTCGAAACCGGCCGGACCGATCTCGTGGCCGCCGAAGCCGATGAGGTCTGGCTCGAACTGGTCGCCGGTGTGCCGGCCCGCACACCGGCGGGGCGGCTCGTGCGCGTGCGCGACGACGCGACGACGCGCGCGCTGTTCGTCGACGACGAGCGGGCGACCGCGCCGGAGCTGCACGTGCGGGCGGTGCTGGACGTGCGCGACGACGACATCTTGTTCACCGCCTGCGAAACCGCGTCCCCCCGGCACCGCGAGATCGGGGAGATCCACGTGTACCGCTGGGGCCGTGACGGAACGGTTCGGCTGACGAGCGAACCAGGGGTGCACTCGGCCACCCGCGGCGGCGATGTCATCGTCGTGCGATCCAATACGCTCGCGAGCACCGACACTCGGACGCGGATTCTGCGCGGCGGCAACGTCCTCGGTGAAATCCCGGCTTTCTCCGCAGCGCCGGTGCTGACCGCCCGGCCTCATCTGCAGTTGGCCGGAGCGCAGCACAATCCGGCCGCGGTGCTGCTGCCGACCGGGTATTCCGGCGACGATCCGCTTCCGGTGCTGCTCGACCCGTACGGTGGCCCGCACGGCCAGCGGGTGCTGTGCGACCAGCGCGCCTACCTGGAAGCGCAATGGCTGGCCGACAAGGGATTCGCGGTGATCGTGGTCGACGGTCGCGGTATGGCCTGCCAGAATCCGGCACGGCAGCGGCTCGTGGCCGCGGACCTGGCCGGAACTCTCGACGATCAGGTCGACGCGCTCGGCGCGCTCGCCGCGCGGTACCCGCTGGACCTGAGCAGAGTCGCGATCCGCGGATGGTCCTTCGGCGGCTATCTCGCCGCGCTGGCGGTGCTGCGGCGACCCGATGTGTTCCACGCGGCGATCGCGGGTGCGCCGGTCACCGACTGGAGCCTGTACGACACGCACTACACCGAACGATATCTGGGCCACCCGGATCGGCGACCGGAGGTGTACGCCGCCAACTCCCTGGTCACGGCGTCCGGCCTCGCGCCGTCCGCCGAACCGACCCGGCCACTGCTGCTGATCCACGGGTTGGCGGACGACAATGTCGTCGCCGCGCACACCTTGCGACTGTCGGCGGCGTTGCTCGCCGCGGGACATCCGCACGAGGTGCTTCCGCTTTCCGGCGCGACGCACAAGCCGACGGACGAACGAGTGGTGGCCAACCTGTTGCTCCATCAGCTCGACTTCTTGCGACGTTCGCTCGGTTTGTCCTGAAACCCCTGGTAGGACGCGATTCCAGCGACGGAGACGTGGACCGGGGATACCATGGCATGATGCGCGAGCGGGATGTTGCGGCCTACTCGAGGGACATTCTCGAATCCGTGTGGTCGGTCACCCCCGACGCCGCGATCGAGGCGGGGAGGCTACCTCCGGTCCTGTGGGAGGATCCGACGCAGGGCGGGCGCGACGCCGTGCGTGATCGTATCGAACTCTTGCTGAAGGAACTCGATCAATTCGGCGGTGACCGCACCTGCGAGGATCTGCGCGCCGCGATGCGATTCCATCTGCTGTCCGCCGCCTCGCTCGCGACATCGCGCGACATCTCCGAGCTCAACCACATGACCGGCCCGGTGGCTCGGCTGAGCTGGGCGTCGCGTTCCTGGCCGCAGCGCGAGGATCCGCGGTTCGATTCGTATGTCGAGCGGCTGCGGGCCTTCCCCGCTTATGTGTCCGAGCTGGTCGGGGAGATCGCGGCCGCGAGCGAGACCGTTCGGGGTTCGGCGCCGGTGCTGCACGCGTTCATCAGCCAGGTGGACACGCTTTTCGCGACCCGTGCCTGCGGCCCCGACCCGCTGCTGCACGGCATGAGCGCCGCTCGCGAGCAGGGGAATTCGGTCGCCGAGATCCCACAGGAGGTCGTCGAGCGGGTCTACCGGGCGCTGGCGGAGCTGCGTTCGGTGGCCGTCGCGGAACTCGCGACGGCCGTGCCCGCCGCGCCGTCGGCGATCTCGCCGGCGGGTCCGGACCGCTATCGCGAGGCGATCTTTCGCGGAACGAGCGTGCCGCTGTCGCCCGAGCGGCTCGAAGCCATCGGCCTGGATCTGTTGCGCGCGACCGAGGCCGAGTTCACCGCCCTCTCCGGCCGGAATTTCGCGCGAGAGCTGCTTCCCGGCGACGAGATCATGCGGCGCTTCGCCGACGCGCACGAGCTGTTGACCTCGGCGAGCCGGGTGCTGGTCGAGCGGTGGCCGATGGCACCCTGCCAGGTCGAACCGATGCCGGAGACGAACGCGTCGACGGGTCCGCCCGCGTTCTACGGTCCGTCGTCGTATCGCAACGGGCGCCCCGGGTCGCTGTTCGTCAATGCCATGCTGCCGACCTCGACGAGGTCGTCGGAAGTGCTACCGCTCGCGATGCACGAGGGCGTGCCCGGGCATCACCTGCAGATCGCGCTCCTCGACGAGAACGACGCGGTGCCCGAGGTGCTGCGGCTGCTTCCGGTCAACGCGTTCGCCGAGGGGTGGGCGGTTTACGCCGAGACCCTCCATGCGGAGATGGGCCTCGAGCTCAGCGAGCTGGACCGGCTGGGTCTGCTGATGCACCAGCGCTGGCGGGCCGCGCGACTGGTGACCGACGTGGGTTTGCATGTGCGGGGCTGGAGCGTGGAGCAGGCCGTGGAGTTCATGGCGCGGCACACTCTCCAAGACGTCGGCCAAGTCCGCAAGGAAGTCGTCCGTTACCTGGCCTGGCCCGGCCAAGCGCTGGGCTACGCGGTCGGTGCCCGGGCGATCGCGAACCATATCCGCGAGATGGTCGGTTCGGGCCTGACACTCGCCGCGGCCCATACGGCGCTGCTGGACCGCGGCTCCCTGCCACTCACCGCGCTGACCGGTCACGACCGGAATTGACGAACGGGGGCGACCATGCCGGATCGGTACAGCCTTGCCGACTGGTTTTCCCGCACGCTCGCACCCCTGCTCGGCGCGGTCGGCGATCTCGCCGACCCGTGCCCGGCCCCGGATGGGCGCCACGTCGCTTGCACGGGAGTGGTGCAGCGCGAACTCGGCCGCCCGCCCGAAAGACGCTTGTACCTGATCGATCCGGAGCGGCGGTCGCTGCGCGAGTTACCCGGTGATCGGCAGATCCACGGGGCGGCGACATGGTCTCCCGACAGCGGCCGGTTGGCGGCGATTCGGGAGTCGGATGCCTCCGACGCTCATCAGCTGTGGATCGTCGAACCGGACGCGAGCCGGAATGGCAGAGAGTTTCCGCTGCCCGGTTGGGCCGAATACGTGGAGTGGTCCCCCGACGGCCGAAGGATCTTGATCGGCGTCGCACCCGACGGCGTCGATCGAGCGGGTGCGCTGGGGTCCGACCGGGTCGGAAAGGCGGCTCCCGCTTCGGACGCCGCGCCGGTGACTACACGGTGGCTGGCCGTGCTGGATCCGGTCACCGGGGACTGGGAGCGAGTCACCTCGCCCGGGCTCAACGTCTGGGAGGCCATCTGGTGTGGCCCCGACGCGCTCGTGCTACTGGTGTCCGACGACGCGTCCGAGGATTCGTGGTACAGCAGCCGTGTCGTCCGGCTGGCGCTGGGATCCCGTTCGACCGAACTGCTGTATCGGCCGATGACCGGGTTCGGCTCGCAGCCGCAACTCGGTTGGCTTGCCGCATCTCTCGATGGAAGATGGGTCGGCCTCATCGAGGGGGTGTGCAGTGATCGAGGGCTGGTCGCGGGCGATGTACGGGTACTCGATCTCGTCTCCGGTGTCAGCGCGTCGTTCCGGGCGGGTTTCGACGCGACCTCGCTGGCTCGGTCGGACCACTCCGGGCGATTCGTGGCGGCAGGCCTGCGGGGGCCGTGCAATATCGTCGCGACCATCGACGCCACAACGCAGCGCGCCGAAACTCTCTGGGAGGGTTTGGATTTTCTCGGGGGCGCCCGCCGGTTCCCGAAGGTGGTTGTCGGTGGCGAGCGTATCTTCGCCATCGCCGAGAACCTCGACACGCCCACCGGACTCGTCGAGCTGACCCGGGGTCGCCGCAGGCGGATCTGGTCTGTCGGCGGCACAGCCGACGACACCGGCCTGCGGGGGGTCACCTCGCGCTGGGTGAGTTGGAAGTCTTCGGACGGCACGGAAATCCATGGCCTGCTCACGCTGCCCTCCGGTGCGCCGCGCGGATTGCTGCTGTGGGTGCACGGCGGGCCGGTCAGCGTGTCGGCGGATCAATGGAAAGGGCGGCCCGCGTCGATGAGCTATCTGCTCGCCGAAGGCATCGCCATCTTCCGGCCGAATCCGCGAGGCAGCGTGGGTGACGGCCGCGAATCGGTGGCGCGGCTGGTCGGCGACCTCGGCGGCGTCGACACCGAAGACGTCCTGTCCGGGCTGGATTGGTTGTCCGCGCAGGTGCTGGGCGCACTGCCGACCGCGGTGGGCGGAGAGAGTTACGGAGGGTATCTGACCGCGTGGCTGCTCACGGAGACCACCCGGTTCAAGGCCGCCGTGGTGAGTTCGCCGATCACCGACTGGACGAGCTTTCAGCGGACGTCGAACATCCGGCGGTTCGCCGAGACCTTCGCCACGGGGGCCGCGCTTCGCCGCAATCCGCTGCGCCGTGCGGGCGAGATCACCACTCCGACGCTGGTGATCGTCGGCGGGCGCGACCGCTGCACTCCGCCGGGAGAGGGGCGCCAGTTGCACGACGCGTTGCGGGCCGACGGTCGCGCGCCCGCTCGGCTGGTGGAGTTTCCCGACATCGGCCACGTGCCGCGCGAATTCCCCGCGTTGCTGGACTATTCCGAGGCGATCCGGGACTGGATCACGAATTTCCTGTGGGCAGGGTGACGGCGTCGAGATAGTCCGGGTTCGTCAACCGGGCGGCGATGTCGCTGTCCACTCGTTCTGGCACCGGTATCGGCGGCAGATACAGCGTTGTCGCGGGGGTGAGTAGTTCACCGACCTCACCGAGCTGCCCCACCGTCGAGTGGTAGAGGCGTGAGGGCTCATCGGTGATCGCCGAGACGACCAACGTGGCGGGGTGGCCCGGTGCGTAGAAGCGAGACAGATACTCGCCCAGCTCCCGGATGCGGTCGGGCGTGTTGCCGGTGTCGGCGCTGTGCAGCCGCGTGCCCAGCAAGCCGACCTGCCAGATGACCGCGGCCAGCTCCGGCTGCAGCGTCCGTCGATACAGCAGGATGTCGGTGGCCTCGTGCATCTGGACGCCCGTGCCGACGATGTCGATCCCGAGATCCGCCATCAGGCAATCCAATGCGGAGATGCCCGGCAGCGTGCGTACCCGCACACCCAGGCGCGGACCGGCGCGCAGGCAGATAGCCGACGGCAGCGACAACAGCAAGGGATGTCCGTACAAGGCCAGCGCTACCGGAGGCATCTCGATCGCCGCCTCCAGCGCGCGCGCCGCCATCGTTTTATAGGTGCGCAGCCGATCGGAACCGTGTACATAGAATTCCGAAGTATCGACTATGTCCGGGCAGAGTGCACGGAGAAATTCCGCCGTGCCGGGAACGTAGCTGGCGTACAGAATTCGATTAACTCGGCCCAGAACTGTTCGGGTTTCCGCTGTCACATGTGACGGCTTCAATCCGAGGCCGGCCAAATAGAGATCGGCGTCCTCGGCCGTCGGCACGTTGTCGGCGCCGCTGATCAAGGACGCATGTCGCCGACGATGTCGTCGATGACGTCCATCACGGACTGTGCTCGCCCGGCGGTAACCGAGTGCTCCACAGCGGATTCGGCGAGCCAGCTCGCGGCGCCGGGCAGCGCGTCGGGCGCCGCCGATCGCGCGACGGGCTCGGCGAGCCAGCCCGCGGTGCCCGGCACGGTGTCGGGCACCGCCGATCGCGCTGCTGTGGCGGCTGCTGCTCGCATTTCGGAAACGATCATGGCCCGTCCCCCGCTCTGGGTAATCTGAACCGGATGGCATACAGAGCTTTCCATGCCTCCGTGCATGGCGAAGGTCTTAAAGTTAACAACTCGAGCCCGCGTGTGTCCATAAGGTGGAATAAATGAAACCGCGGTCGGATCTGGTACCCGATCTGTTCTCGATCCTCGTCGGAACGCTGCTCGGTTTGGCGACGAACCTCGCCACCAGTGACGACAACCTGCCCACCTTCGTCCATGAAGCGGCTCCGCTCTGGGCTTTCGGCGCGCTGCTCGCCTCGGCCCTGCTGTTGATCGGGGTCCGCGTGTGGCGGCATTTCTCCGAATCACGGTGGGAGCGGGTGCGTTTGAAGGCGGGCGAGAGTCCGTATCCTGGCCTCGACGCGTTCTCCGAGAGCGAGGCGGGTGCGTTCTTCGGCCGCGATCGCGACATCCGCAGGCTGCTCGATCGGGTCCAGGGCGAGCAGACGGACCAGCTGCGCTGCATCGCGATCGTCGGGCCGAGCGGCTCCGGGAAATCGTCGCTGGTGCAGGCCGGGCTGGTGCCCCGCCTGGCGGCCCGCCGGGGGAGGTGGGTGGTGCTGCCCCGGGTGGTGCCCGGCCCGGAACCCCTGCGTTCGCTCGCCCGCGCGCTGATCGAATGCGGTTTGGACGGGTCGGTCGGTGCGGTCGAGCGCGGACTGAGTCTGGACACCGATCATCTTCGGGACTGTTTGGAGCGGTTGCGCGCGAAGGCGGCGCATCGCTCGCCGCAGCTGCTGCTCATCGTCGACCAGGCCGAGGAATTGGTGACCGCGCGCTCGGAGGACGAGGAGCGCCGCTACCTGACCATGATCGAGCGTGTGCTCCGCACGTGTCCGTGGGCGTGCGTGATCCTGGTGTTCCGGTCGGAGTTCCTGACCCACTTCCTGTCCGGGCCGCATGCCGAGCTGTTCGAGCATCCCGTGCCGGTCGCGGTGCTGCCGACTTCGGCGCTGCACGAGGTCATCGAGCGTCCGGCGGACGCCGCCGGTGTGCGTTTCGATCCGCCGGACCTGGTGCGCCAGATGGTCGGCGAGACCGGCAGCGGGGAGGCGCTGCCGCTGCTGGCCTGGACGCTGATGGAGTTGTGGGAACGCAAAGGGGCCCGCACGGTGATCACCGAGGCGGATTACCAAGCCTCCGGCGGCGTGCTCGGCGCATTGTCCGCCCGCGCGAACAGCGTCACCGAGGACCTCGTGCGCCGCGGGGCCGTCGAGGACCGCATTCTGGACACGCTGCTGCGTTTCTTCCACCTGGAAGGGTCCAGCTTCACCCGCCGACAGGTCCGAGACGCCACCCTGTCGCCGGACGATCGCCGCATCGTGTCGGCTTTCGTGCAGGCACGGCTGCTTTCGGCGGACTCGGGCCCGCAATCGGACGGGGTCTTCTACCAGGTCACCCACGAGGCGTTGATCCGGCACTGGGCGCCCCTGCGGCAGCTGGCCGAGACCAGACGTGCCGGCCTGGAACAGCTTTCCCGGCTGGAACGGTGGGCAAGGGACTGGGCGGAGTCCGATCGCGCGGACGAATTCCTGCTCGCCGGAGCGAGATTGGAAGCCGCTCTGGGGTGGTGGGCGGATGCGGGAGCGGACGCGCGGGCGGTGCCGACGGTCGAGGAGTTCCTGCAGCGCTCGACCCGCGCGGACCGGGTGACCGCGGAACGGCTCGCCGATGCCAGCGCCGTGGTGGCGTCGGAGTGGATCATGCGCGAGCCCGATACCGCGATCATGGTGGCGCTCGCCGCCGAACGGGATTACGCGCCGACCCCGGAGACCCGTCAGGTGCTCGTCGCCGCTCTGTGCGCGACGAGGTTGCATCGGGTGACCCGTCTCGCCTCGGCGGCCGTCCGCCAAGTGGCCTGGGCGCCGGGCAGCCAGCTCATCGCCGCCGCTTTGGCCGACGGCGCCGTGATGCTGTACGACCGCGCGGGCAGCCAGGAGACGGTGTCCTGGCCGGTGGGTGCGAGCGGCGCCTGCGCGGTCGCGTGGTCGGCGGATGGCGCGCGGTTGGCCAGCGGTGGCGCGGATGGGGTGGTGCGGGTGTGGGATGTGGCGGCGGGGTCGGAGGTGGCGTGTTGGAGCGAGCATGCCGGTGCGGTGCACGCGGTGGCGTGGTCGCCCGACGGCGCGTGGTTGGCCAGTGGCGGCGCGGATGGGGTGGTGCGGGTGTGGGATGTGGCGGCGGGGTCGGAGGTGGCGTGTTGGAGCGAGCATGCCGGTGCGGTGCACGCGGTGGCGTGGTCGCCCGACGGCGCGCGGCTGGCCAGCGGGGGCGCCGACCGCACCGTTCGCCTCTGGGACGTCGCGGGCGCGACCGCCACCGATGTGCTGTACGGGCACGAAGCGGCCGTGCTCGACCTGGACTGGAATCCGAGCGGAGATCGGCTCGCGTCGGGGTCCAGCGACTGGATCGTGCGGATCTGGGCGCCGCGGGAGCGTGCGCTCGACGAGCTGTTCGTGGCCCACGACGCCGCGACGGTGGCCGTGGCCTGGTCCCACGACGGCGACCGGCTGGCCACCTGTAGCGAGGACCGGACGCTGAAGATCTGGTCGGTGCGGCCGTACCGCGCGGTGATCACCCAGCGCAGCCAGGACCAGGCGACCACGTCGGTGTCCTGGGCGCCCGACGACAGTCAGGTGGTCACCGGATCGGCCGACGGAACCCTGCGGGTCTGGAGCAGCGCGGTGACCCAGCTGCAGCACGACCGCTTGACCCGCGCCGTCGCGTGGGCCGCGGACGGACGGCGACTGGCCTCCGCGGCCTTCGACGGTTCGGTGAAGCTGTGGGACGTCCGCACCGGACGCGAGTTGACCACGTTCCTCGGCCACGAATCCGAGGCCGTCCATCTGCACTGGTCCCCGTCCGGGGGACTGCTGGCCAGCACCAGCCGAGACCAGACCATCCGGATCTGGGACTCCGCCGGTGGCGGTTGCCACCGCGTCTTGCGCGGTCACTCCGGGGTCGGTACCTGGGTGTCGTGGAGTCCGGGAGGCGACCGGCTGGCGACCGCCTCACGGGACTGCACCGTGCGGCTGTGGGACATGTCGGTCGACGAGCCCTCGCCGACGGTGCTGACCTTCGCCGACGGTGTCACCGCCACGGATTGGTCACGCGACGGCGGCCGCTTGGCCGTGGCGTTGCTGGACCGGACGGTCCGCGTCCTCGACGTGGCGGGACAGCGGGAGATCCTGGCGCTGGACGGACATCACGACGAAGTCTGGACCGCGGCGTGGTCGACCGACGCTACGCGGATCGCGACCGGATGCTTCGACGGTTACCTGCGGATCTGGGACGCCGCCTCGGGGGAGCTGCTGGCGAGCTTCGGCGTCGGCGACGACGCGGTCCAGGCGGTCGCCTGGTCGCCTCGGGAGCCGGGCTGGATCGCGGGGGCCACGCGCAGCGGCACGATCCGGCTCTGGTCGGTCGACGACCACCGGTCGCTGGCCGTGGTGCGGGGGCACAAGCAGCCGGTCTGGGGTCTGCATTGGCGCAGGGACGGCGAACAGCTGGCCACCAGCAGCGACGACGGTGAGATCCGGATCTGGAACTTCGGCAGGGATCTCGACTCCGTACCCGCCGTGGCGAACGCGATGGGATTGCGCGAACTCACCGTCGACGAGCGGCACCGGTTCCTGCTGCCCGCCCGGCAGGCCAACGGTCAGCCCGCCGCGTCTGCGTGATCGTGCGCGGGCCACGGATCGCCGTCCAACGCGTACGAGCGCAAGGCGCCGACGCCTTCCGGGATCTCGCCGACGACCGACACCCGGTGCAGCACGCGCTCCACCGGTCCGGTCAGATCGGCCGGCGGAGTGTGCGCCGTAGCCCGGTTGTCCCACATCGCGACGCTGCCCGCGTGCCACCGGTACCGCACGGTGAAGGCCGGGTCGGTGAGCTGTTCGAAGAGCATCGCCAGAAGGTGCCTGCTCTCCGCGCCGGTCAGGCCCAGAATGCGGTGGGTGAACAATGGATTCACGAACAATGCCGACTCGCCGGTCTCCGGGTGCCTGCGCACCACCGGGTGGACCGCCGCCAGTGGGCGGGCGGCGACCGTGCGGTGATACCGGTCGTCGGATTCGGCGCTCTGGTAGCCGGCGAGGTAGCGATGTTCGGCCTCCAGCGTTTCGAGCATCGCCCGCACCGCCGGTGAGATGCCTCGGTAGGCGGCGACCAGGTTGCACCACTGGGTATCACCGCCGAAAGCCGGGACGGTCTGCGCGCGGAGGATGCCGATCGACGGCGGATTCACCACGGGCGTCAGATCGCTGTGCCAGGACGACAGCGGCGATGTCTGCGTCCGGCGCCGTTCGGCGGCGCTCTTGCCGTATTTCCGTTCGTTCGCGAGATTGTCGACGGTCAAGATCTCCGGAAAAGCCGACTCCGAGGTGTCGACCAGCGGGTGTGCCGCCGTCACCGGACCGAACCTGCGGGCGAATTCGATATGGCGGGCATGGTCGAGTTCTTGATCGGAGAAGAACAAGACCTTGTGTTCCAGCAGCGCGGCACGGAGGGAGGCTGTTTCCGAATCGGAAAGTCGAACCAGATCGATATCGGTGACTTCGGCCCCGACGTGGGTGGTCATTTTCGTGACGCGCATGGCTACCTCGGACGAGTGCGGGTCCGGCCAGAATACGGCAGAGCGGCAGTGCCGCAGCGCGATCTCGCCGCGCCGGTTTCGTTCGATTACGGCCGAATGGGCGTTATGGTGTTTCGCATGAATGCTTGGTTGTTGCGGGCCGTCGTGCTCGGCGCGCTGGTGGTGGCGTTGCGCGCCGGGCTCGGGTTCGCGATGGTGTACTGGCCGACGCACGGCGCGCTGATGCGGCTGCTGTGCCTGATCGTGCTGGTCGCGACCATCGCGGCCTGGGGTGTGCTGGACGGTCGCAGGGACCGCGTCGCGAGCGGGGACGCCGAACGCGGCGCCGATCTGACCATGTTGTGGCTGAAGGCCGCTGTCGTCGGTGGCGTCGGCAGCGGACTGGCGTCCTGGATCCTGGACCGGGTTCCCCGGTTCGATCTCGGCGACAACGGCTTGCTGTTCGAACTCACGGCGGGCGCGGCGTTCATCATCCTGCTGATCTTCGTGCCCGCGCTGGTCGGCGTCGGCGTCGGCCGGATGCTGGCCGAGCGGCAGAACGGCAAGGGGCGCTCCACGCCGCCGTCGCTGTACTCCGCCGCGGGCAGCGCGATCTGATCCGACGAAAAACGGCGCGCCCGAACCGGGCGCGCCGTTTCCGTGTGGCCGGTGCGGACTACAGCAGCACCGCACCGCCGCTCGGACTGTCCTCCCGGGCGATCGCCGAATAGGCGGCGGCCAGCAAGGTGGGATCGGGACCCTCCAGACGTCCTGGCTTGGCCAAGCCGTCGAGCACGACGAAGCGCAGCACGCCGGAGCGGGTCTTCTTGTCCGTCTGCATGGCGTCCAGCAGCTGGGGGAGCGCGTCGGCGTCGTAGCTGGTCGGCAGCCCGACGGCGGACAGGATCGCGCGATGCCGGTCGGCGGTGGCGTCATCGAGACGGCCCGCGAGCCGGCCGAGCTCGGCGGCGAACACCAGTCCGACGGAGACCGCGGCGCCGTGCCGCCACCGGTAGCGTTCGCGCCGCTCGATCGCGTGGCCGAGGGTGTGACCGTAGTTCAGGATCTCGCGAAGACTGGATTCCTTGAGATCGGCGGCGACGACGTCGGCTTTCACCTGGATCGCGCGGCGGATCAGCTCCGGCAGCACCTCGCCGGACGGGTCGATCGCGGCTTCCGGGTCGCGTTCCACCAGCTCCAGGATCACCGGGTCGGCGATGAAGCCGGCCTTGATGATCTCGGCCATGCCCGCGACGATCTCGTTGCGGGGCACTGTCTCCAAGGTGGCGAGATCGACCAGCACGGCGGCGGGTTCGTGGAAGCAGCCGACCAGATTCTTGCCCGCTTCGGTGTTGATGCCGGTCTTGCCGCCCACCGCCGCGTCGACCATCGCCAGCAGCGTGGTCGGCACGTGCACGATGCGCACGCCGCGCATCCAGGTGGCCGCGACGAAACCGGCCAGGTCGGTCGCCGCGCCGCCGCCGAGGCTGACCACGACGTCGTTGCGGGTCAAGCCGATGCGCCCGAGCACTTCCCAGCAGAATCCGGCGACGGCCAGGTCCTTGCCCGCCTCGGCGTCGGGGATCTCGATCCGGTGCGCGTCCAGGCCGGTGTCGGCCAGCGCCTTGCGCACCGCTTCGGCGGTCTCGGTCAGCGGCGGCTGATGGAAGATGGCTACGGTGCGCACGCCTTTGGTCGCGTTGTTCACCGACTCGACGAGTTCGCCGAGCAACCCGCGGCCGATGATCACCTGGTACGGGTCGGCGGTCCGGACTTCGAGACGACTCGGCTCTGTCACGTGGCTTGCTCCGATTCTGTTGTTGATGTGGTCGACTGCTGCCGCGCCCGGGAACGGGCACGGCGTGCGCGGGCGCGCCGGGACCGGCTGCCCGCCGCAGGCTCCCCGCTGCCGGTCCCGCTCGCGGCGTCGGGTTCGCTGGTGACGCTCCTGCGGGCGCGGCGGGATCGGACGGTGGCGGTCACCGCCGATTCGCCCGCCGCGCCGGTCGCGGTGTCGGTGGTCTCGCGCTGATCGGCGTCCTTGCGCCGGGCCGCCGCTCTGGCCCTGGCGCGCCGGCGGGCTCGGGATCGGCTGCTGCCCTGCGGGATTCCGCTGGGCGGTGGCCGCAGGTCCGCGTCGGCCGGTTCGACCGGCTCCATCCCGAGCTTGGTCATGATCATCCGCACCACCCGGCCGGGGCTGCGGCCGTCGGTGCGGACCCGGACGGTGGCCACTTCCCGATACAGCGGCCTGCGGGTACGCATCAGCTCCCGGTACTTCGCGCCGGGGTCGGCGCCGTTGAGCAGTGGCCGCTGCGTGCTCGCGCCGGTGCGCCGAAGCCCCTCGGCGACACTGATCTCCAGGTAGACGACGGTGCGGCCACGCAGGAGGTCCCTGGTGTTCGCCGACAGCACCGCGCCGCCGCCGAGTGAGACCACGCCGCGTTCGGCGAGGACCGCGCGGCGCACCACCCGCTCCTCGATCTTGCGGAATTCGGGCTCACCGTCTTCGGCGAAGATCTCCGGGATCGTGCGGCCGGTCTCCCGCTCGATGCCGGCATCGGTGTCGTACAGCTCCACCCCCAGTTCCCTGGCGAGCTTGCGGCCGATCGTGGATTTCCCCGCCCCCGGCGGTCCGACCAGCACCACGCGCGGGGCGCGCGGATCGGTCTGCACGATCATTGCGACCGACTGTCCGCATGCACGTGGGGGCGAGTGCTGATGCGCTCGAGGTAGCTGGTGATGTTATCGACGGTCTCGGTGAGCGAGTCGCCGCCGAACTTCTCCAGCGCGGCCTGCGCGACGACCAGCGCCACCATGGATTCGGCCACCACGCCCGCTGCGGGCACGGCGCACACGTCCGAACGCTGATGGATGGCGACGGCCTCGTCGCCGGTGGTCATGTCGACGGTGGACAGCGCGCGCGGCACCGTGGAGATCGGCTTCATGGCCGCGCGCACGCGCAGCGCCTCGCCGTTGGTCATGCCGCCTTCCAGGCCGCCGGCGCGGTTGGTCGAACGCAGCACGCCGTCGGGGCCGGGGCGCATCTCGTCGTGCGCCTGGCTGCCGCGGCGGCGCGCGGTCTCGAAACCGTCGCCCACCTCGACGCCTTTGATGGCCTGGATGCCCATCAGCGCGGCCGCCAAGCGCGCGTCCAGCCGGTTCTCGCCGCTGGTGAACGAGCCGAGGCCGACCGGAAGTCCCGCGACGACCACCTCGACCACGCCACCGAGGGTGTCGCCGTCCTTCTTGGCGGCCTCGATCTCCGCGATCATCGCGGCTTCGGCGTCCTTGTCGAACGCGCGCACGGGGCTCTCGTCCACCGCGGCGAGATCGGCGGCGGTCGGCACGATGCCGGAGGTGTTCTGCGCGGCGCCGATCGACACGACATGCGAGACGACCTCCGCGCCGAACGCCTGGCGCAGGAAATTGCGCGCGACGGTGCCCACCGCGACGCGCGCGGCGGTCTCCCTGGCGCTGGCGCGCTCGAGCACGTTGCGGGCGTCGTCGAAGTTGTACTTGAGCATGCCGGAGTAGTCGGCGTGTCCGGGCCGTGGCCGGGTCAGGGGTGCGTTGCGGGCCAGGTCGGCGAGCTCGGCCGGGTCGACCGGGTCGGCGGACATCACGGTGGTCCACTTCGGCCACTCGCTGTTGGCCACCTCGATGGCCACCGGGCCGCCCATCGTGCGCCCGTGCCGCACGCCACCGACGACGGTGACCTTGTCGGCCTCGAACTTCATCCGCGCGCCGCGACCGTAGCCGAGCCTGCGGCGCGCCAGCTGCGCGGAGATCTCGTCCGACGTCACCTCGACGCCTGCCACCATCCCTTCGAGGATGGCGACGAGAGCGGGACCATGGGATTCTCCGGCAGTTATCCAACGCAGCACATCGTTCATCTTCCCATGTCGACGCCGGTGCTCCGGAATGCGGCCCGCCGTGACGGCGCGCACGCCGGGGGTCGCGGCCCCGGCGCTCAGCGGGCTATGACGATGGGGCGATCCACCGCGCGCAGCAGCGCCTCACCCACCGAGCCGAACAGCAGCCGGCCCAGGGCCCCCCGGCCACGGTTGCCCACCACCAGCAGTTGTGCCTCCCGGGAGCGTTCCAGCAATCGCCGCTGCGGCCGGTCGCGAACGACCTCGCGCCGAATGGTCAGCTCCGGGTACCGCTCCTGCCAACCCGCCAGGGCGGTGGCGAGCAATGCCTCCTCGGTCCGGCGCGACGCGGCCCAATCGGTGCCGATCGCGGCCAGCGGTTCGACCTCGCCCCAGGTGTGCACCGCCACCAGGTCGACCCCGCGCAACGAGGCCTCGGCCGCCGCCACCCCGATGGCGGCCTGCTCGGCGGTGGAGCCGTCCACGCCGACGATCACCGGATCGGTGTTCGCCCTGTCCCACAGCGGCGTCTCAGCGGGCACCACCGCCACCGGGCAGTCGGCGTCCCTGGCGACGGCGCTGCTGACCGAGCCGAGCAGGACGCGCTGGACGCGGCCGATCCCGCGGGCGCCGACCACGAGCATCGCCGCGTTGCGCGATCGCTCGATGAGGGCGGTGGCGATGTGCGCGGTGCGGATCTCGGTGCCGATGGCGATGTCGCGCACCGCATGGGCGGCCGCCACCGCGGCGTTCGCGGCACGCTCGATCGCCTCGTCCGCCTCGCGCACCCGCAGCAATGCCGCAGGACGCGGCGGATCGTCGTCGGCCGAGCCGAGCGACGACTCGACGACGAGCGCGATGTGCAAGGGCGCGTCGTGCAGCGCGGCGGTCTGCGCGGCCCAGCGGACCGCGACGATCGATTGCTCGGAGCCGTCGGTTCCCGCGACGATCGGTCTGCGCGACGGGTGCGTCGGATTCACTGGGCGGCTCCTTCTGGACGCTGCATCGCTGGCGTGCGCATTCGGGGCAATTCGCCGAGGGGCCGCCGTCGAGCCCAGCTTCAGCGACTGCTCGGGAAGTCGATGCCCGTGATTGATGCTAGCGATCAATTGCGGAATATTTGCTGACTACGTGATCCCGGCCCGCTCAGTGCGCTCCCGGCGCCCAGGCCGCGAGGGCGAGCAAGGTCGCCAGGCACATCGAGGGCCCGTGTGGCACCACGGCGCGGTCCGGCCGGGGGCCCGCGCGGGCCGCTCGGCGCACCAGCAGCACGACGGCGGCCAGCGCCGTGAGGACCGGTGCGATGAGCGCGGCCGAGACCCAGCATTGCGCGCCGCCCAGCGCGGCGGCCGCGCCGAGACCCACGGCGAGCTTCACATCGCCGGCGCCCAAGGCGGCGGGCGTGGCCAAGTGCACGAGCAGATAGGGCGATGCGAGCAGTGCCGCGCCGCACATCGCGATCGTGAATTGCCCTGTGAGCGAGGCGAATCCGAAGATCATGGCGGCGCCCCAGCCGGTGAGGGCATTCGGGAGCCGCAAGGTTCGGATGTCGATGCAGCTCGCGACGATGCACCATGCCATGAGCGCGGCGAAACCGATCGATGACATGCCTCCAGGCTCGTTGCCCCCAGCCCGAGTTCGACGTGGCGCCGGCGAAATGTGCACAACTCCAGCGCAAGTGAAGATCCCGTGTATCAGAATTCGTCCACGCTGTCGGATCGTCGTCACCGGCGCGCGCGCGGGCCGGTGCCCATCCGGGACGGTCTCCGTGTTGCGCGCCAACGACCGCGTTCCGGCGGTAGCTTGGACGCATGTCTGCTGATCACGCAGGTCGGGGCCCGGACTATGCTGCGCGCCGCAGCGCGCTGCGCGGTCTGCTGATGGAGAACGAGGTCGACGCTCTGATAGTCACCGATCCGGTGAATATCAGATATCTGACCGGGTTCTGCGGAAAGGACTCCGCCCTGCTGGTGCATTCCTGGGACACCGGCAACGACGAGGAACGCACCGTGCTCGGAACCGACGGCTGCCACCGCGATCTGGTCGCCGTCCAGGCGCCCGGCCTGCGCGCCGAGATCGCGAGCGCCGCGGCGCGCCGGATCGTGGAGCTGGCCGGTGAGTGGCACGTCGGACGGGTCGGGTACGAGAGCCATGTGGTCACCGTCGAGCAGCATCGCCGCTTGGTCGAGTGGCGCACCGGCCTGGAGTTCGCGGCCACCGTCGGGCTGGTGGAGCAGTTGCGCATGGTCAAGGACTCGCACGAGGCCGCGCGCATACGCGCCGCCGCGGTCGCGTGCGACTCGGGCCTGCGCGCAGTACTCGAAGCAGGCGGAGTGCGGCCGGGGCGGACCGAACGGCAGGTGGCTCGCGATCTGGCGTGGGCGATGTTCGAGCACGGCGCGGAAACGGTCGCCGCGGCCACGGTCGCCACGGGGAAGAACTCCGCCGTCCCACGGCATCGTCCCGCCGACGTCACGCTCGGCGCGGGAGATCTGGTCGCGGTCCGGTGCGGCGCGGTCGTCGGGGACTACCACGCCGTGCTCACTCGCACGTTCGTCCTCGGCCGGGCCGAGCAGTGGCAGCGGGAGGCTCACGCGCTGGTCGCCGCCGCGCACGAGGCCGGGCGCGCGGCGCTGCGCCCCGGGGTGCCCGTGTCCGACGTGGACGCCGCGTCGCGGGCGGTCATCGAGGCGGCCGGGCACGGCAAATCGTTCGTGCACGGCCTCGGCCACGGGGTCGGCCTGCGGATCGACGAAGCGCCCGGAATCGCGAAAACCGGAACCGGTACACTTCTGTCTGGCGTGGCGGTGACCGTCGAACCAGGTGTGTACTTTCCCGGCCGCGGCGGCGTCCGGATCGAGGACACGCTCGTGGTGCGCGAAGGGGGCCCCGAGTTGCTCACCCACACCAGCACAGACCTGACCGTCGTCGACTGACGCCGGTCTGCCCGAGACCAAGCGGTAGAACGAGGAGATCCGAAGACAGTGGCGGACACCAGCGACTTCAAGAACGGCCTTGTGCTGAAGATCGACGGTCAGCTCCAGCAGATCATCGAGTTCCAGCACGTCAAGCCGGGCAAGGGCCCCGCGTTCGTGCGGACCAAGCTGAAGAACGTCGTGTCCGGCAAGGTGGTCGACAAGACCTTCAACGCCGGCGTGAAGGTGGAGACCGCCACCGTCGACCGCCGCGACATGACCTACCTGTACCACGACGGCTCCGACTACGTCTTCATGGACGGCGAGACCTTCGACCAGATCTCCATCTCCGAGGCCACCATCGGCGACGGCGCCCGCTTCCTGCTGGAGAACATGACCGTGCAGGTGTCGATGCACGAGGGCGCGCCGCTGTACGTCGAGCTGCCGGTCTCGATCGAGCTCGTGGTCCAGCACACCGACATCGGCCTGCAGGGTGACCGCTCCACCGGCGGCACCAAGCCCGCCACCCTGGAGACCGGCGCCGAGGTGCAGGTCCCGCTGTTCATCAACACCGGCGACAAGCTGCGCATCGACTCGCGTGACGGCAGCTACCTCGGCCGGGTCAACGCCTGAGCGCCGGGCCGTCCGATCCGGAATGATGTGACCGTGGCTGAACAGCCCGTGGACAAGAAGTCCACGTTCAAGAAGCTCGGCGCGCGGCACAAGGCCCGCCGCCGCGCGGTCGACCTGCTGTTCGAGGCGGAGGCCAGGGACGTCGACGCCGCCGACCTGCTCGACGAGCGCGCCGAACTGGCCGCCCGCGACCAGTCGGTAGCGCCGGTGCACCCCTACACCCGCACCTTGGTCGAGGGCGTCGCCGACGATCTCGACCGGGTGGACGGGACCATCGAGTCCTACTTGCAGGACTGGACCCTGCCCCGGCTTCCGGCCGTGGATCGCGCGATTCTGCGCATCGCGGTGTGGGAGCTGTTCCACGCGAGCGACGTCCCCCCGGTCGTCGCCGTGGACGAGGCGGTGGAGCTGGCCAAAGAACTGTCCACCGACGACTCCCCGTCCTTCCTCAACGGCGTGCTCGGGCAGGTGGTCCTGGTGGCGCCGCAGGTGCGCGCCGCCGCGGCCGCGACCAGGGCCCCGCGACCGGAGCCCGAGGCGTGAACAAGTACCTCGTCCTGGCGATGCGCACCCCGCGCTTCGACACCGCCGTGATCGAGCCGCATCGGCAGTTCCTGCGATCGCTGCAGGATCGCGGGCAGTTACAGGAGAGCGGCCGCTTCACCGACGGCACCGGGGGCGCGTATGTCATCTACGCCGAAAGCCTTGCCGCCGCGCGGGAGATCGCGTTCACCGATCCGGTGCACACCACCGGCTCCTCGGAACTCACGATCTACGAATGGGAAGTCACGGCTCCGAACTGACTTCCCTCGGGCGTGGTTCCTGACGGATCGGCGCTCCAGTAGGGCGCTGATCGCTGCGCCCGGAGGACTTCTCCGCGAGACCGCGCGCATGGCTCCCGCTGGTGGGTGTACGGATGACCAGCGGGAGCACCGGAACCGATGGTTCCGCGCGGAGACCGAACCCGACGTGCGTTCGATCCGGCCTCGAAACGGCATCCTCGTACCTCGACCGCACTCGAGGTCAAGGGAGCCGGGCTTCTCGACCGCTAACCGGTCACCAGCAGTGCCGCGACCGCGCCCGCGGTGGCGACGGTGGCGAGCGCGAGGCCGGTCAGGACGAAACGCCGCATGGGCACCCGGACGCCGTGCGTGCGGCAGAACTCCAAGCACAGCAGCGTGGCGAGCGAGCCCCACGGCGTGACGATCGGACCGACATTGGTGCCGATCAGCAACGCGAGGAGCTGATCGCCGTTCTGCGCGGGGATCACCGCCTCGCCCGCGGTGTAGGCGGGCAAGTTGTTCGCGAGATTGGACAGACCCGCGCCCGCCGCGGCGGCACGGAACGCGCCCGACGCACCGGAGTCGGCGCCGATCAAGGCATGCATCAAGTCACCGAGGCCGAACCGGCTCGAGGTGGGCACCACCAGGAACAACCCGACCACGAAGACGAGCAGTTGCCACGGGATGAGCGACAGTCGCAACGCGCCGCGATCGAACACGGCGAACGCCGCCAACGCGATGAGCGCCGCGACCGCCGCCGCGACACCGATCCGGTCGCCGACGACGGGGATCGCGCCGATGAACAGCAGGCAGGCCCCCGCCGTGGCGAAGAACAGCGAGCGCTCCCGGAAGTTCGCGGGCCGGATCGGCTCGGGCGGCACGTAGCGGTCGGCTTCCCTGCGGCCGCGCCGCCAGTACCACACCCATAGGCACGCCGTCGTCACGGCGATCGAAACCAACTGCGGCGCCCACATTCTCCCCGCGAAGCCGGTCGCGGTCAGCGCCACTCGGTCGGCGGCGAGCAGATTGGTGAGATTGGAGACCGGTAACAGCAGGCTCGCGGTGTTCGCCAGCCACAGGGTGGTCATGGCCAGCGGCAATGGCGGAATCCGAGCGGGTGCGGCGAGTGCCAGCATGACCGGGGCGATGAGCACGGCCGTGGTGTCGAGGTTCAACAGGATCGTGGTGGCGGAGGCGAACAGCACGCACAGGCCGAACAGCGCCGGGTAGTGGCCGCGACCCATAATCGCCAGGCGATGGGCGATGGCGTCGAAGACCTTGGCCTGCCTGGTGAGTTCGGCCAGCACGATCACGGCGGCGAGAAACAGCAGCAGCGGGCCGATGCGGCGCATGTTCGCGGCGGCCTCGGCGCGGGGCAGCAGGCCCGTGAGCACACACAGCAGACCGACCGCGAGCAGGGCGAGCCGGATTCGATCCAGAAGGCTCAGCCGCCGCTCGGACCTGGTCGCGGGAGGGTTGCGTGCGGAGGAATCGACCAGTTCGGGCACGGGTGCCATCATGGCAGCCCTGCTGCGCGGGCACTTCCCGGCCGGGGCGATCCGGAGCGGTTCTCGATTACCCATTGAACGTGCCGTTATGCAATGGTACGTTATTCGCGTCACACAGGTCGGACGTCGGCTCCGGCGCAACCGATCCCATCGTTCGGGTGGGACGTTGCGCCCGACGCACTCTCGGTGTTCGTCCGCCACCGAAGCCAAGGATGTATTGCCCATGAGCATCGTCATCGGACTGGTATTTCTGTTCATCCTGGTCGGAGGCAGCCTACGGTCGGCCGAAGCCGGCTGTCAGAACACGTTGATGAACCACATGAAGAACATGTGGCTGTGCGCCGTGATCTCGTATGCCGTTGCGCTGACCGGCTTTTCGATCTTCCTGGCCCTGTCGTCGAAGACGCCGTGGCCCACGCTGGACGACGTGCGCGACATGCCGTGGTGGGCGCCGTTCGGCGGTCTGCTCGGCGGCGCGGCGGTGATGGGGATGATCGCCGTCGCCCGGCATGTCGGCGTGGCCACGTTCAGTGCGCTGGTGATCGTGGGCGAGATGGTGGTCGCCGTGATCATGGATCACTTCGGCCTCATGGGATTCGAGGAGCGCTCCGCCAGCCTTCCGCGTCTGGTGGCCTGCGGGCTGATCACGCTCGCGATCTACCTGATGGCCGACGAACCCGCGGGAAACGAACCCAGGGTCAGCGTCACCTGACGGCAAGACAGCCCCGCTGCCGGCCGCGCCATCCACTCTTCGCACTCTCCTGAGGACTTTCCATGACGGTTCAGACCGCCGAGAAGACCCGTGCCGCGCTGCCCCGCGCCACGATGGCACTCATCTTCGCGTTCATCCTGGTCGGCGGCGCGCTGCGCTCCGTAGAAGCCGGATGCCAGAACTCGCTGAAGCTCGCGTTGAAGAACGTCTGGCTGTGCGGCGTGATCTCCTACACCGTGGCCTTCACCGGCTTCGCGATCTTCCTGACCGTGGCGTTGCTGGTGTCTCGGAATCGGCCGTGGCCGACGAAGGCCGATATCCGGACCATGCCCCGGTGGGCGCCGTTCGGCGGTCTGCTCGGTGGGGCCGCGATCCTGGCGATGATCTCCGTGGCCTCCGATGTGGGCGCCGGCACCTTCAACGCCCTGATCATCGCCGGGCAGATGTTCGGCGCGCTCGCCATCGACCACTTCGGGCTGATGGGGTTCCCGCGCCGTACGGTCAGCTCCAAGCGCGTCGTGGCCTGCGTCATGATCATCGCCGGGATCTATCTCATGGCGTCCTACTGAACCATTGCGCCGAGGCGCGTCCGGACCTGGTCGACAGCCAGGTGCTGAGAGACAGATAGGGTGACTATTGCAACGTTGCCTCGGTGAGGAGTAGGAGACATGGCCGCGAACGAGCTGACCGCCATCCGTTCTGCGCAGGAGGCGTGGGCGCTGTTCGACCGCCTCCCCGCGGCGCGGGTCGAGGACATCACGACGGGGCGCTGGCGCGGCGAGGAACTGGACACGGGCCATCCGATGGACGGCGTGCTGGTCGCCTCGGGCTGGTACGGCAAGCAGTTCGACGGACCCGACAGCGTGCATCCGTTGCTGTTCGCCTCGGGCGGAACGATATTCGCCGTCGACCCGCGCCGCGTCCCGGTCGCCTTGGCCGGACGGGTACCGCTGCCGGGCGTGCGCGCCGTGCGCAAGTTGCTGCCGATCCTGCGGCCAACGCTGCGCACCCGCAAATACACCGCGCGGCTGCGCGAGGTCGAATACCGCGGCGTGACAAGTGCCGCGATGGTCTACGACCATCTGCCGATCATCGATCACTTCCGCCGCGCCGACGACCACACCCTGCTCGGCGTGATGGATTTGCGCGGTATGGCCGAACCGTACTTCTTCCTGCTGCATAGGGACGTCGGCTGACGGTCGGCCGTCGCCGATCGGGTCCGGTACCGCCCCCGCCACACTAGGATTTGCGCAAACAGGCGGGATCTTGCGGCGATGTGGTGACCGAGGAGGCACAGTCGATGGAACGCACGACATGCCTGGTGGTCGGTGGGGGGCCAGCCGGAATGATCCTCGGGCTGTTGCTGGCCAGAGCCGGTGTCGAGGTGACGGTGCTGGAGAAGCACAAAGACTTCTTACGCGACTTCCGTGGCGACACCGTGCATCCCACCACCCTCGACCTGCTCGACGAACTGGGTCTCGGCGCGGAGTTCGCGAAACTGCCCGCGCGCAAGGTGGATCAGGTGCAACTGCCGATCGCGGGCGGTCTGCAGACATTGGCCACCCTGACGCATCTGCCGGGCAAGCACAAGTACATCGCCATGGTGCCGCAGTGGGATCTGCTGGATCTGCTCGCGCGGGCCGCGGCCGCCGAGCCCACCTTCCGGCTGCGGATGAACACCGAGGCCACCGATCTGGTCTGGGTCGACGGCAGGGTCGGTGGCGTCGCCTACCGGACCGCCGACGGCGCGGCCGGTTCGATCGAGGCCGACCTCACGGTGGCCTGCGACGGCCGCGGCTCGCTGCTGCGGTCGGCGGCCGGCTTGCCGGTCCGCAGGTGGTCGACTCCCATGGACGTCTGGTGGTTCCGCCTGCCGCGCACGGATATCGATCCCGTCGGCGCGTTGCCGATCGCCAGCGCCCGGCGGGTGGCGGTGCTGCTCGATCGCGGCGACTACTGGCAGTGCGCCACCCTGATCGCCAAAGGTGCCGACGAATCCGCCCGCCGGGGGCCGGTGCAGGAGATCATGCGCAGTCTGGCCGCGGCCGCGCCCTGGCTCTCCGACCGGATAGACGCCTTGACCAGCTGGGACCAGGTCCAGTTGCTGGAGGTGAGACTCGATCGGCTGACCAAGTGGTACACCAACGGCTTGCTCTGCCTCGGTGACGCCGCGCACGCGATGTCCCCGGCCGGTGGCGTCGGCATCAATCTGGCCGTCCAAGACGCCGTGGCCGCGGCCGCAATCCTCGCCCCGCCCCTGCTCTCGGGCACACTCGGCACCAGGCACCTGGCGAAGGTGCAGCGGCGGCGCCGCGTCCCGACCGTGGTGACGCAGGGAATACAGCGACTCCTGCACGCCTTCGCGATCGCCCCCGCCCTCGACGGACGCATGGACATCGCGAACTCCGCACGCGCACCGCTGCCGATCCGCGTCCTGCGGCGCGTTCCGGTTGTTCGCAGCGTGCCGACCTTCTTGCTCGCTCGCGGTGTCCTGCCCGAGCACGCCCCGTACTTCGCCCGGCGGTAGCGCTCAGGCCGGAGCGTCGGGGGACGACGTCGGCGCGGTGGCGATCCATCCCGCGACGACCGCGAGTCCCGTCGGGCGGTGCACGGCGAGGAAACCGAAGGGGCGGTCGAAGACCACCGAGACGACGGGCGCGTAGTCGTGCCGCAGCACCGCCGCCGCGGCGCGTAACGCGAAGGCCGTCACGGCGGCTGCCTCGAATCCTTCGTGGCTGAACCGCGCGAGCACTTCCTGTGCTCCGCGGCCGACGCACAACGGCTGCGGGGAGATCGCCGGGAAGTGACCGCGGGTGCAGTCGGTGGCGGCGTTCATGCCGAACAGGCCCGGGGCAGCGAGCAGATCGTGGGTGGAGCGAACCTCGAACGGCGGCAATTGGATGCGCAGTCGACCGGTATTGGGCACCACCGGTTCGGTACGCACGGTCAGCCCCGGTCCCGTTGTGCCGACCGGCAGTTCGGAGCGGATCGGCACATTGCCGGACAGCGCGGCCAAGCCCGTACCGAGCACGGCGCCAGGTGCCCCGGCGCCGAGCAGAAGGTGGACGTCGAGGTCGGCGACGCCTTCGACGACAACGCGCGTGACCGGTTCGGCCGCGTCGAGGATCGCGGCGTCGGTCAGGTCGCGGCTCGCGCGGGACAGCCCGGGTCCGCGGTGCCCGTGCCACGGACCGTTCTCGGGTGCCAGCGTCCCGACGTCGAAAGGCACCCGCCACCGGGTTTTCGCGACCAGAGCGGTGGCCAGCACCAGCAGCGTCTCGGGATCGACCGTCAGAGGGAAGCGGTCGATGAGCCCATCGGTGTGCCGGGCCGCCCAGCTGTCGAGTTCCGACTGCCCGGCCAACCGGGCGAGCACGCCATCGGGGAGCGCTTGCGACCACGCCTCGTGCACGGGAAGATCGCGGCGCACCCACACGCCGAGTGCGGCCGACACCGCTTCCGCGCCCTCGAGGTCGCGCAGCAGCCGCAGCGCCCCGGCTCGCGCGTCCGCCGTGGGCACGCCGGTCGCGGTCGTCAGTTCGTCCCGCGCAGGACCGTCCGCCGCGGAGGCGAGCAGGGCGAGCAGCGGCCACACCCCGGCGCCGGAGACCACGAAGTCTCGTTCGCCCGCCGCCACGCACCACCGCGCGGTGAGCGCGTTGGCGGCGCCGACATGGGATTGCAGCGAAGTCCGCACGGGTCCACCCTAGTCACGGCACGCGGCCGCGCGTCGCTATCCGGACAAGGCCGAGCCCGGACGCAGCACGATCTTGCCCAGCACCGCCCTTTCCTCCAGCAGCCGATGCGCGCGGCTCGCCTGGTCCAGCGGCAGCACCGCCTCGACCAGCGGATCGAGCCCACCCGCCGCCGCGCGGGCCAGAACGGCGGTGCGCGCCGCAGCGACTCGGTTCAGCCAGTCCGGCCCCGCGCAGCCGGTGAAGGTGAGTCCGCGCATGAGCAGGTCGCTCGCCGACACCTGCGCGGGTGCTCCGGACAGCCATCCGTAGCCGAGCATCCGGCCGCGCAGGGGCGTCATGAGATCGAGCAGGCCGGAAGCGCTCGCACCGCCGATCGAATCGAACACCACGTCCACCGTTGCGCCGTCGAGGGTTTCGCGCAGTCGGGTGGTCCATTCCGGATCGTTGTGGTCGATCACCTCGTCGGCGCCCAGTTTGCGGGCGTGGGCGGTTTTGCCGGGGCCGCCCGCGGTCCCGATGACGCGCGCCGCCCCGAACTCTCTGGCCCATTGGGTCAGCGCGCTGCCGATGCCCGTGGCCGCGGCTTCGATCAAGACGGTTTCCACGCCGGTGAGCGCGGCGGTTTCCAGCAGAGGAATCGCCACCGATCCGTTCATCAGCACCGCGGCGGCGTCCACGAAGGACAGGCCGTCCGGAATGGGCACCACCGAATCGGCGGGGGCGGCGACGAAGTCGGCGTAGGCGCCGTAACCGCGCGTCGCCACGACGACCCGCTGTCCGATCAGCGCCGCATCGGCTCGCTCGCCGACCTCGGTGACGACCCCCGCGGCCTGGAAACCGAAAACCAGCGGCAGCGGCGCGCCGAGCGGGAACTCGCCGGAGCGCAGCTTGGTTTCGGGAAACAGCACGGGGATCGCCTCGGCGCGGACCACCACCTCGTCCGCGGCCGCCCGCGGCGCCGGAACATCCGCGGCGACCAGCACATCAGGGCTTCCGGTCGCCGTCATTACGATTGCCTGCATCATGAACTCCATAAGTTGACTGACGGTCCAATTGACTTCCCGATGATATGGACCGCCGGTCAACTTGTCTAGGAAAGCGAGTGCGATGGGCGACGGACGACCCAGGGAACGGGCGGACGCGGCGCGCAACCGGCGGGCGATACTGGACGCCACCTTCGCCCTGCTGGCCGAGCACGGCGCCGAAGCGATCACCATGGACCGCGTCGCGGCCGCCGCCGGAGTGGGCAAGGGCACGATCTTCCATCGCTTCGGCAGCCGTGCGGGGCTCTTGCACGAGATGGTCGCGCAGAGCGCGGTCGCGCTGATGGACGCGATCACCAGCGGTCCGCCGCCGCTCGGCCCCGGCGCGCCCGCGGGCGCCCGCCTGATCGCCTACTTCGACGCCATGGCGCGGCTGGTGATCGACAATGCGGAGCTGATGGCCGCCTATCGCACCGAGCCGCCGCACCCGCGAACGGCCGAGTTCCACGCGTTCTGGGACAACCACATCACCACGTTGCTGCGCGAAGCGCGTCCGGACCTGGACGCCGAAGTGGTCGGGCGGTTGCTGCTCGGCGCGCTGAGCGCCGAATGGGTACCGGCCATGGTGCGTGCGGGTGAGACCGAACGGCTACTGGCCGCGGTGCGCGAGCTGGTCGAGTCGGTGCTGCGCGCGCCGTGACGAATCGGGACGCTTTATTCCCGTGTGCTGGAAGAGGTTTCGATCTGTTCGTGTCGCGTGCCGATCAATCCCGCGACAGGATGGCCTCGAACCGTTCGTCGGCCCGGTCGAGCTGATCGAGGATGTGCTGCCGGACGTGTTCGGCCAGCGGTGTGTCCGGCCGGGTGACCAAGTCGCGGTACACATCGGTGAGCGGGCGGTACTTGGCGGCGAGTTTCGCCATCGCGGGGCCGGTGGCGTAGAGGATGCCGACGCCGTTGTCGGTGAAGTCGGAGAGCTTGATGACGCGGGCCCACGGGTCGCGGTCGAGATTCGTCGCGACATGCTCGCGGTACTGCGCCTGCCGGTCGCGCGCCGGATCCGGCTCGGGATTGGTCACCGCGGCGACGAGATCGGCCACTCGCGCACCGAACCGATCGGTGAGCGCGTCGAGCGCCGCGTCGACGGTGGGGCCGGGGCGATCGGCGGCCAGCTCGGCGGCATGGTCCTCGACCGAGTCGTGCAGCAGCCCCGCCGCGACCACGTCGGGATCGCGGACCTCGTAGTGGCTGATGATCCGAATCGACACGCGCAGCAGATGACTCAGGTACGGCTCCCGGCCGTAGCGATCGTCGCGATGCAGGTCGGCCGCGAGCTCCAGCGCGGCGGCCAGCCGCTGCGAGTCCGGCAACTCGGCGATTTCCAGCAGTAGTCGTTCGCGCAGCCCGGCCGCGCCGTAGACCTCGCTGATCGTGTGCAGCGGCATCACGGCCAAGACCCCCGCCCCTGGATTGCTCATGATGCCAGGCTAACCGGAGCGGGGGACACGTGGCGGACGACGATCACTCGGCCTTGGGTACCAAGGTGTTCTGCCGCGCGGCGACGTACCAGCGCTCGCCTTCCTTGACGAAGACGTACAGCGCGATCATGGCGTGATCGTGCTCGACGGGCTCGCCGTCCGGCGTGGTCGCCCATGCGCGCTTGTGCGCGATCGCGACGTCGGGACGCAGGAAGGTGATGTCGGCGATCTCATAGCGGGCGTACTGGTCGGCGAGGAATCCGGCCAGACCCCGGCGGCCGGCGTCGAGCAGCGCGTCGAATCCGGTGATCAGCGTGCCCGTCGCGTTGACGACGGCCGCGTTGGCGGTGAAATCCGCCGACAGCAGATCGGCGTCATTGGTGTTGAAACCGGTCTCCGCGTTGGCGACGATCTGCCGGATCGCGGCGATGTCGGCGGAGTGGTCGACCGTCGTGTCCTCGACCGAGGGAGGTGTGGAAGCTGTCGTACTCATGCGACGAGCTTCCGACCCCAACAATGGTTCAGGTCAAGCCGGCGCGTCCGGCCGGGTCAGCGGACGCCGCGCGGCCGGTACTGGATGCTGATCCGCGGACCGGTGGGTTTGCGCGTCTTGGGCACCGCGTGCTCCCAGGTGCGTTGGCAAGAGCCGCCCATGACGAGTAGATCGCCGTGTCCGACCAGGTATCTGATGCTCGCGCCTCCGCCGCGGGGCCGTAGCAGCAAAGCCCTCGGCGCCCCGATCGACACGATCGCGACCATGGTGTCGTGGGTGGCGCCGCGGCCGATGTCGTCGCCGTGCCAGGCGACACTGTCGCGTCCGTCCCGGTAGTAGCACAGGCCCGCGGTGCGGAACGGCTCGCCGAGTTCGTGCCGATAGTGCTCGCTCAGCGCCGCGCGTGCGTCGGCCAGTGCCGGATCGGGCAGTGGTTCGTGCTCCGCGTAGAACCGCAGCAGCCTGGGCACGTCCACCACGCGGTCGTACATCGGCCTGCGCTCGGCTTTCCATGGCACGCGGTCGACCAGTCGGTCGAACAGCGCGTCGGCGCCGGAAAGCCAGCCGGGCAGCAGATCCACCCAGGCGCCGTGGTCGAGCACCGTGCGGCGCGCGGCGCGCAGCGGCCCGAGTTCGGTGTCGCCGAAACCGTCGAGCAGCGATCCCTGTAGCGGTGTGGACATGCCGCCGAGCCTACCGCCGTTCGAACGTATGTGCTAGCGGTTTTCGGTCATTCTTCTCGGATCGTCGTCTCGCGTCGCCGGTAGGCCGAGTACCTTGCCGAGCGGGATGTCACCCGGACGAGGGGAGTCGTCGATGACCGAAACCACACCGCAAGCGCCGACGGCGGGCGTGGCGATGACAGCGCTCGGAGTTGCGGTGATCCGCGCATGGGAATCGCGCAGGCCGGACCGCCTCTACGACGATCCCTGGGCGCAGCTGTTCGCCGCCGCCGCGCGACGCGCTTTCGGCGCCGAGCCGGGGGGCGAAGAGCGCTGGGCGCGGTTGGAGGCGCTGGCCGAGAAGTTCTACGAGGGCCGCAGCGTCTCCGTGCGCCTGGTGGACGACACCGCCCGAGCGGCCGTCGCGGCGGGTTGCGGGCAGGTCGTCATCCTCGGCGCGGGCCTGGACACCAGGGCCTACCGGATGCCGCTACCGCGCGAGGTCGAGGTCTTCGAGATCGACCTGCCCGAGTTGTTCCGGTTCAAAGAACCGGTGCTGGAGGCGGCGGGCGCCCGTCCGGTCTGTGCGCGCCACGTCGTGGCGGCCGATCTGCGCGGCGACTGGGCGGCCGCGCTGCGCGCCCACGGCTTCCGCACCGACGTCCCGACCCACTGGATCGACGAAGGGGTTCTCGGTTATCTGCGGCGCGCGGAAGCCATGCGGGTGGCGGCCACGCTGACGGAGCTGTCCGCGCCGGAGAGCCGGTTCGGCCTCGGCAAGTTCGACACCGATCAGCACAGCGACCGGTACACCGAACTGCGGCGACTGGTGCGAGCCGGGGCGGACGGACCGAGGGAACCCAGTGGGCTCGGCCCCGACGCCGACCAGTGGCTCGCCGGGCACGGATGGCGGATCGAGTTCCGTGCCTGGGACGATCTGGTGGCGCCGCTCGACCGCCCGGCCGCGTTGGGCAACCGGGATCTCGGATTGGTTCTCGCGGTCCGCCGGTAGCGCGGCCCGCCGCTGCCAGTGGCCCCGCTCACAGCGCCATATGCCTGGTGAAAGCGGGGTTCGAGCCGCTGCTACGCTGCTTGCCGTAAGACATCCTTTAACGGACCGTCCGGTGAGGCGGGGAAGGAGGTCGGCATGGCCGTGCCCGAAGAACGGGCCGCCAAGTCCGGCGCTGCCGAGACATCGCAGCGACATACCCCGGAATGGGTGGCGGCAGGGCGAGAGTTGTTGTCGGCTTCGGATGTCGGACGGACGATCGCGCGCATCGCGCACCAGATCATCGAGAAGACCGCGCTGGACGCGGGCCAGCCGGACGCGCCACGCGTGGTGCTGATCGGGATCCCCACCAGGGGCACCACCCTGGCGGCGCGGCTCACCGGCAAGATCGAGGAATTCTCCGGCGTCCGCCCGGCTCTCGGCTCGCTCGACATCACCCTCTACCGGGACGATCTGCGCAGCCGTCCGCACCGGCCGCTGGAGCGCACGTCGGTTCCGGAAGGCGGCATCGAGGACGCGCTGGTGGTCCTGGTCGACGACGTCCTGTTCTCCGGTCGCACCGTCCGCTCCGCGCTCGACGGCCTGCGTGATCTCGGCCGCCCGCGCGCGGTGCAGCTGGCGGTGCTCATCGACCGCGGACACCGGGAACTGCCGATTCGCGCCGATTACGTGGGCAAGAACGTGCCGACCAACCGCTCCGAGGACATCTCGGTGCTGCTCACCGAGCACGACGGCCGCGACGGCGTCTATCTGCACCAGGAGGAGGCGTGATGGATCCGGCACATGCCGGCCTGCGGCGGGAGGCGGGCGCATGAGGCATCTGCTGTCGGTCGCCGCGCTCGATCGCGCCGCCGCGACCGAGCTGCTCGACGAGGCCGAGCGGTTCGAACAGGCGCTGCTCGGCCGCGAGGTGCACAAACTGCCCACGCTGCGCGGACGCACCGTGATGACCGTCTTCTACGAGAACTCCACCCGCACCAGGGTGTCGTTCGAGGTGGCGGGCAAGTGGATGAGCGCGGACGTGATCAACGTGAGCGCGAGCAGTTCCTCCGTCTCGAAAGGGGAGTCGCTGCGCGACACCGCGCTGACCTTGCACGCCGCGGGAGCCGACGCGCTGATCGTGCGGCATCCGGCCTCCGGCGCGGCACATCAGATCGCGCGCTGGATGGACGAGTGGGCGGTCTCGGCGGGGCGCGGCTCCGGTCCGGCCGTGATCAACGCGGGCGACGGAACCCATGAGCACCCCACCCAGGCGCTGCTGGACGCGCTGACGCTGCGGCAACGGCTCGGTGACATCGAGGGCAAGCGGGTGGTCGTCGTCGGTGACATCCTGCACAGCCGGGTCGCGCGATCGAACGTCTTCCTGCTGGCCACGCTCGGCGCGGAGGTCGTGCTGGTCGCCCCGCGCACGCTGCTGCCGGTGGGCGTGGAGTCCTGGCCCGCCCGCGTCTCGCACCACTTGGACGCCGAGCTGATCGGCGCCGACGCGGTGCTGATGCTGCGCGTGCAGGCCGAGCGGATGAACGGCGGATTCTTCCCGTCGGCCCGCGAGTACTCGATCACCTACGGCCTGTCCGAGCGCAGGCTGGCCCTGCTCGAGGACCACGCCGTCGTACTGCACCCCGGCCCGATGCTGCGCGGCATGGAGATCGCGTCCTCGGTCGCGGACTCGCCGAAGGCCGCGGTGCTGCAACAGGTCACCAACGGGGTGCACATGCGGATGGCGGTGCTGTTCCGCCTGCTCGTCGGAACACAGGAGGCGGTGGCTCGAGCATGAACGTTCTGATCAAAGGCGCGCTGCTCTACGGCGAAGGCGAGCCGGTCGACGTGCTCGTCGCCGACGGGGAGATCCGGCAGATCGGCACCGATCTGGGCGTGGTCGACGCCGAGGTGATCGACGCGCGCGATCAGATCCTGCTGCCCGGTTTCGTCGATCTGCACACCCACCTGCGGGAACCGGGCCGCGAGGACACCGAGACCATCGAGACCGGCTCCGCCGCCGCGGCGCTCGGCGGCTACACCGCGGTGTTCGCGATGGCCAACACCAACCCGGTCGCCGACTCGGTGGTCGTCACCGACCATGTGTGGCGGCGAGGCCGCGAGGTCGGCTTGGTGGACGTGTATCCGGTCGGCGCGGTCACGGTGGGCCTGGAGGGCAAGCAACTCGCCGAGATGGGCACCATGGCCGCGGGCGTCGGCGCGGTGCGCATGTTCTCCGACGACGGCCACTGCGTCTACGACCCGTTGATCATGCGCCGCGCGCTGGAGTACGCGAACTCGCTCGGCGTGCTGATCGCCCAGCACGCGGAGGAGCCAAGGCTGACCGAGGGCGCCGTCGCACACGAGGGTCCGACCGCGGCCCGGCTGGGATTGGCCGGCTGGCCGCGCGCGGCCGAGGAGTCGATCGTGGCGCGCGACGCCCTGCTGGCGCGCGACGCAGGCGCCCGCGTGCACATCTGCCACGCCTCCACCGCGGGCACCGTGGAACTGGTGAAGTGGGCCAAATCCCAGGGCATCGCGATCACCGCCGAAGTCACCCCGCACCACCTGCTGCTCGACGATTCCCGGCTGGAGACCTACGACGCGGTCAACAAGGTCAACCCGCCGCTGCGCGAGGCCTCCGACGCCGCCGCGCTGCGGCAGGCGCTCGCCGAGGGCATCATCGATTGCGTCGCCACCGACCACGCGCCGCACGCCGAGCAGGACAAGTGCTGCGAGTTCGCCGCGGCCCGGCCCGGCATGCTCGGGCTGGAGACGGCGCTGTCGATCATCGTGCAAACGATGGTCGAGCCGGGGCTGCTGGACTGGCGCGGCGTCGCCCGCGTGATGAGCGAGCGCCCCGCCGCGATCGTCGGCCTGGACGAGCACGGCAGGCCGCTCGAGGTCGGCGAGCCGGCCAACCTGACGCTGGTCGACCCGCGGGCGAGCTGGACGGTGCGCGGAAAGGACCTCGCCAGCATCTCGAACAACACGCCGTTCGAGGCGATGACCTTTCCGGCGCGGGTGACGGCGACGCTGCTGCGCGGCCGGATCACCGCCAGGGACGGCAAGACGCTGGGCAACCGGGCGGAGGCATAGATGAGTGACCGGGGCGCAGCCGTTCGAGGAGGTTCGTAGTGGAGAGAACGCTCTGGGTGGTGGGGCTGCTGGTCCTGTTCGGGGTCTGCCTGTGGCTGATGTACCGGGGCTGGCGCAATCGCGCGGCACGACAGGCCGAGCGCATCGGCGCCCTGCCCGCCGTGCCCGACGAACTGGGCGCGCAGGTACTGGAGCCGACCACCGGGCTGTACCTGGGCAGCACCATAGCGCCGAGCTGGCAGGACCGGATCACGGTGGGCGACCTGGGTTTCCGGGCCACCGCCGAACTCACCCGGTTCGACAAGGGAATTCTGCTCGAACGCGACGGCGCGACGGCGATCTGGATTCCGGAGGAATCCATCACGGCGGTGCGCACCGAACGCGGACACGCGGGCAAAGTGATGACGGAAGATGGTGTGCTGGTCATTCGCTGGAAGCTGCCGACCGGAACCGAGATCGATACGGGTTTCCGCGGCGACGACAAGTCGGTCTATCCGGCCTGGCGCAGGCTTCCCGCGGCGGATCAGAGCGGGACGACGACGGGAGATGACGAGGGATGACAGGAGACACGGGCGGGAGCAGGGCGGGGACGGGCGCAGCACTCGTGCTGGAGGACGGCCGGGTATTCCGCGGCCAGGCCTACGGCGCCGTGGGCCAGACGCTCGGTGAGGCGGTGTTCTGCACCGCGATGACCGGGTACCAGGAGACCCTCACCGACCCGTCCTACCACCGCCAGATCGTGGTGGCCGCCGCGCCGCAGATCGGCAACACCGGCTGGAACGACGAGGACGACGAATCCACGAAGATCTGGGTCGCCGGGTACGCGGTGCGCGACCCCGCGCGGCGCGCCTCCAACTGGCGCGCCAGCAGGACCCTGCCGGACGAGCTGGAACGGCAGCGGATCGTCGGCATCGCCGGCATCGACACCCGCGCGTTGGTGCGTCACCTGCGCACCCGCGGTTCGATGAAGGCGGGCATCTTCTCCGGCGACGCGCTCGCCGCCACCGACGAACTGGTGGCCAGGGTGAACGGGCAGCCGTCCATGCTGGGCGCCGACCTGGCGGGCGAGGTGAGCACCGACGCGCTGTACACGATCGAGCCGGACGGTGACCACCGGCACACCGTCGTGGCGGTCGATCTGGGGATCAAGACCAACACTCCGCGCATGTTCGCGCAGCGCGGCACACGGGTGCACGTGGTGTCCTCGGCCACCACGCTGGATCAGATCCTCGAACTGAAGCCCGACGGGGTCTTCCTGTCCAACGGTCCCGGCGACCCGGCCACCGCCGACGCGGCGGTCGAGCTGACCCGTGGCGTACTGGGCGAGGGCCTGCCGCTGTTCGGCATCTGCTTCGGCAACCAGATCCTCGGCCGCGCGCTCGGCCGGGGCACCTACAAGATGAAGTTCGGCCACCGCGGCATCAACATCCCGGTGGTGGAGCACGAGACCGGCCGGATCTCGATCACCGCGCAGAACCACGGTTTCGCGCTGGAGGGCGAGCGGGGCGAGCGGTTCGACACCCCCTTCGGCACGGCCGAGGTGAGTCACGTCTGCGCCAACGACGGCACCGTCGAGGGCGTCCGGCTGGTCGACGGCCGCGCCTTCTCCGTGCAGTACCACCCCGAAGCCGCCGCCGGACCCCACGACGCCGCGTATCTGTTCGACCGTTTCGCCGGTCTCATGGAAGGAGCCTGATGCCTCGCCGCGAGGATCTCGAGCACATCCTGGTGATCGGCTCTGGCCCGATCGTCATCGGCCAGGCGTGCGAATTCGACTACTCCGGCACGCAGGCGTGCCGGGTGCTGCGGGCCGAGGGCCTGCGGGTGTCGCTGGTCAACTCGAACCCGGCGACGATCATGACCGATCCGGAGTTCGCCGACTCCACCTACGTGGAGCCGATCACGCCGGAGTTCGTCGAGAAGGTCATCGAGAAGGAGCGTCCGGACGCCATCCTGGCCACCCTCGGCGGCCAGACCGCGCTGAACACCGCGGTCGCGCTGCACGAGCGCGGGGTGCTGGAGAAGTACGGCGTGGAGCTGATCGGCGCCGACTTCGACGCCATCCAGCGCGGTGAGGACCGGCAGAAGTTCAAGGACATCGTGGCCAAGGTGGGCGGCGAGAGCGCCCGCTCGCGGGTCTGCTTCACCATGGACGAGGTCCGCGACACGGTCGCCGAACTCGGCTACCCCGTGGTGGTGCGCCCGTCGTTCACCATGGGCGGCCTCGGTTCCGGCATGGCCTACAACGAAGAGGACCTCGATCGCATCGCGGGCGGCGGCCTGGCCGCATCGCCCACCGCGAACGTCCTGATCGAGGAGTCCATCCTCGGCTGGAAGGAATACGAGCTCGAGCTGATGCGCGACGGCCGCGACAACGTCGTGGTGGTCTGCTCCATCGAGAACGTCGACCCGATGGGCGTGCACACCGGCGACTCGATGACCGTCGCCCCCGCGATGACGCTCACCGACCGCGAGTACCAGAAGCTGCGCGATCTCGGCATCGCCATCCTGCGCGAGGTCGGCGTGGACACCGGCGGCTGCAACATCCAGTTCGCGGTGAACCCGCTCGACGGCCGCCTGATCGTCATCGAGATGAACCCGCGGGTGTCGCGTTCGTCCGCGCTGGCGTCGAAGGCGACCGGCTTCCCGATCGCGAAGATCGCCGCCAAGCTGGCCATCGGGTACACGCTCGACGAGATCGTCAACGACATCACCAAGGAAACCCCGGCCTGCTTCGAACCGACCCTCGACTACGTGGTCGTGAAGGCGCCGCGGTTCGCGTTCGAGAAGTTCCCGGGCGCCGACGGCACGCTGACCACCACCATGAAGTCCGTCGGCGAGGCCATGTCGCTCGGCCGCAACTTCTCCGAGGCGCTCGGCAAGGTGCTGCGTTCGCTGGAGACCAAGGCCGCGGGCTTCTGGACCGAGGACGACGGCGCGTGGACCGACGTCGAAGCGATCCTCGAGGATCTGCGCACGCCCACCGAGGGACGCATCTACCAGGTGGAACGCGCGCTGCGGCTGGGCGCGAGCATCGAGGACGTCGCCGCGGCCTCCGGCATCGACCCGTGGTTCGTGGCCGAAGTGGCCGGTCTGGTCGAGTTGCGCCGGGAGATCCTCGACGCGCCCGTGCTGGACGAGCCGCTGCTGCGCCGGGCCAAGCACTACGGCCTGTCGGATCGTCAGCTGGCCGCGCTGCGGCCGGAGCTGGCGGGGGAGAGCGGTGTGCGCGCCCTGCGCCACCGGCTCGGCATCCGCCCGGTCTTCAAGACGGTCGACACCTGCGCCGCCGAGTTCGAGGCCAAGACCCCGTACCACTACTCGGCCTACGAGCTCGATCCCGCGGCCGAGTCCGAGGTGGCGCCGCAGCGCGAACGCGAGAAGGTGATCATCCTCGGGTCCGGGCCCAACCGCATCGGCCAGGGCATCGAGTTCGACTACTCGTGCGTGCACGCGGCGCAGACGCTGTCGCAGGCCGGATACGAGACGGTGATGGTCAACTGCAACCCGGAGACCGTCTCCACCGACTACGACACCGCCGATCGCCTCTACTTCGAGCCGCTGACCTTCGAAGACGTGCTCGAGGTCTACCACTCCGAATGCGAGTCCGGCACCGTCGCCGGCGTCATCGTGCAGCTGGGCGGGCAGACCCCGCTCGGCCTCGCCCAGCGGCTCACCGCCGCGGGCGTGCCGGTGGTCGGCACCAGCGCGGCCGCCATCGACCTGGCCGAGGACCGCGGCGAGTTCGGTGACGTGCTGGTCGCGGCCGGGCTGCCCGCGCCGAAGTACGGCACCGCGACCACCTTCGCGCAGGCGCGCAAGATCGCCGCCGACATCGGCTACCCGGTGCTGGTGCGCCCGTCCTACGTGCTCGGCGGCCGCGGCATGGAGATCGTCTACGACGAGAGCTCCCTGGAGGGCTACATCTCCCGCGCGACCGAGCTCAGCCCGGAGCACCCGGTGCTGGTCGACCGGTTCCTGGAGGACGCGATCGAGATCGACGTCGACGCGCTGTGCGACGGAGAGGAGGTCTACCTCGGCGGCGTGATGGAGCACATCGAGGAGGCGGGCATCCACTCCGGCGACTCCGCCTGCGCCCTGCCCCCGATCACGCTGGGCCGCAGCGACATCGAGGCGGTGCGCCGCTCGACCGTCGCGCTGGCCAAGGGCATCGGCGTGCGCGGCCTGCTCAACGTGCAGTACGCGCTCAAGGACGACGTGCTCTACGTTCTGGAGGCCAATCCGCGCGCGAGCCGGACCGTTCCGTTCGTGTCGAAGGCCACCGCGGTGCCGCTGGCCAAGGCCGCCGCGCGGATCATGCTCGGCGCCACCATCGCCGAACTGCGCAAGGAAGGCATGCTGCCGAGCGAGGGCGACGGCGGGCACGTCGCGCTGGACGCTCCGGTCGCCGTCAAGGAGGCCGTGCTGCCGTTCCACCGCTTCCGGCGCGCCGACGGCAGCGGTATCGACTCGCTGCTGTCGCCGGAGATGAAGTCGACCGGCGAGGTGATGGGCATCGACGCCGATTTCGGCACGGCCTTCGCCAAGAGCCAGACCGCCGCCTACGGCTCGCTGCCCACCGAGGGCACCGTGTTCGTCTCGATCGCCAACCGGGACAAGCGCGCGATGGTCTTCCCGGTGAAGCGCCTGCACGACCTCGGCTTCCGCATCCTCGCCACCGAGGGCACCGCGGAAATGCTGCGCCGCAACGGGATTCCGTGCGAGCAGGTGCGCAAGCACTCCGAGGTGCGGCCGGACGACGAGCCGACGATCGTGGAGCAGATCCGCGACGGCGAGGTGGACATGGTGTTCAACACGCCCTACGGCAACTCCGGCCCCCGCGTCGACGGCTACGAGATCCGCAGCGCGGCCGTCGGGGTGAACATCCCGTGCATCACCACCGTGCAGGGTGCGGCGGCCGCGGTGCAGGGCATCGAGGCGAGCATCAACGGCGGCATCGGCGTGCGGTCGCTGCAGGAGCTGCACGCGGTGCTGCGTGGGTGAGCCGCGATCGGACGGAACGGGCGAGATGAAGACCTTCGGTGGCCGCTTACGGCACGCGATGCGGGAGTTCGGGCCCGTGTGCGTCGGGATCGACCCGCATCCGGAGCTGCTGCGGTCCTGGGGTCTCCCCGAGGACGCCGAGGGACTCGAACGCTTCGCCGAGATCTGCGTGGAAGCGTTCGACGGCCTGGTGGCGCTGGTCAAGCCGCAGGTGGCGTTCTTCGAGGCCTACGGTTCCCGGGGCATCGCGGTGCTGGAACGCACCATCGAGGTGTTGCGGGCCTCGGGAACGTTGGTGCTCGCCGACGCCAAACGCGGCGACATCGGGTCCACCATGGACGCCTACGCGCGGACCTGGCTGGCCGACGGCCCGCTCGGGTCCGACGCGGTGACGGTGTCGCCGTACCTGGGGTTCGGTTCGCTGGCGCCGGCGCTGACGCTCGCCGAGGCGGGTCACCGCGGCGTCTTCGTGCTGGCGGCGACCTCCAACCCCGAGGGCGCGCAGGTGCAGGGGGCGGTCGTGGCGGACGGCCGCACCGTCGCGCAGACCATGGTCGACGAGGCGGCGGCTCGCAACGCGGGCGAGGAGTTCGGGTCGGTCGGCGTGGTGGTCGGCGCGACGCTCAATGCCGCGCCCGATCTGTCCGCGCTCAACGGCCCCATCCTCATGCCGGGGGTCGGCGCCCAGGGCGGTGGCCCGGAGACCATCCGGGGACTGGTCGGTGAGCCGATGCTCGCGGCGGTCGTGCCGAACGTCTCGCGCGAGGTGCTGAAGGACGGACCGACCGTTCCGGCACTGCGTGCCAAAGTGCGCGAGTTCCAAGACGCGTTCGCGTTCCTCCAGAAATGACCGCGAAAGGCCGGCGCATCCGCGCCGGCCTTTCGCGTTTCCGGCTCTTGTGCGTGCAGCTGTTCGCACACACGTGCCCCTTAGCGGGGCCTGTGTGCGCTGCTGCGCTGATTTCGGGGCCATCGGTGCCACCGGGTGGGCGCATCGCCCCTGGACCGGCGTACAGGGCCAGGATCGGCACCGGATGCCGGGCCGTGGCGGCCGCAACAGGCCGAATGTGACGCCCGACACGCGCAAAAAACTCGCGACACGCGGAGGATTTCCAGAAAGTTCCTGGTAGGGCGCGTGAGGGGTTGCTGGAGAGATGCGCTGCCGTGTCGCAACCCTTCCGCAAACCATTCGGTTTGTCGAAAACACCCTGCTGACGGCATATTTCGCTGATCGAGCAGCGGGATGCGCTCGATGGCGCGGGCGGGACCGGCGCCGGGCCGCCCCGGTGCGGTCCGTACCCGGAATCATGCGCTGACCTGGGGGGTGGGTTCGCAATCGGCGGACGTCGTGGGTACGGTCGCTGAGACTGCCGGGTTACCGGCAGGAGTTGATGCAATGAACGATGAGACGGAGGAACCGTGGCCCTTCCCCAGCTGACTGACGAGCAGCGCGCCGCTGCTTTGGAGAAGGCGGCTGCCGCTCGCCGCGCTCGGGCGGAGCTCAAGGAGCGCTTGAAGCGTGGCGGCACCAACCTGAAGCAGGTCCTCACCGATGCCGAGACCGACGAGATCCTCGGCAAGATGAAGGTGTCGGCGCTGCTGGAGGCCCTGCCGAAGGTGGGCAAGGTCAAGGCGGCGGAGATCATGAGCGAGCTGGAGATCGCCCCCACCCGGCGGCTGCGCGGACTCGGCGACCGGCAGCGCAAGGCGCTGCTGGCCCGGTTCGACTTCGACGCCTGACGACGAGGGTGATCGAACACACGCGGAAGGGTCGACTGGTCGTACTGGTCGGCCCCTCGGCCGTGGGCAAGTCCACCGTGGTCCGCTGTGTCCGCGAACGACTGCCCGACCTGGTCTTCAGCGTGTCGGCAACGACCCGGGCCCCGCGGCCCGGGGAGGTCGACGGCCTCGACTACCACTTCGTCTCCCGTGCGGAGTTCGACGCGATGATCGAGGCGGGTGAGCTGCTCGAGTGGGCGGACATCCACGGCGGGCTGCAGCGTTCGGGCACCCCCGCAGGGCCGGTGCGCGCCGCGCTGGCCGAAGGCCTTCCGGTATTGGTGGAAGTGGATCTGGAAGGCGCGCGATCGGTGCGCCGGGCGATCCCGGACGCGATCCTGGTCTTCCTGGCCCCGCCGAGCTGGGAGGAGTTGGTGGCGCGCCTGACCTCGCGCGGCACCGAGTCGCCCGAGGTGATCGAGCGCCGCTTGGAGACGGCCAGGATCGAGCTGGCGGCCTGTGACGAGTTCGACATGGTTATCGTGAACGACGAGGTGACCAGCGCCTGTGAGCAGTTGGTATCGTTGTTCGTTAGCACAAATTCGAGTTCGTGACCCCCACCTGCGCATGAGCGATCAGGCCCGGAGGAGGTAGCCTGCGTAACCACGTAGGGCCCTTCGCGCATGCGCAATCCACTCCGGCATGAGTGACCAGGGCCCGGAGTCGGCGCGCCGCCGCACTCGCAGGGCCCCTCGTTCATGCGCCAGACCACACAGCAGGAGTCTCCCTAGTGAGCAGTACGGACACCAAGACCGCGCCCGCATACGACACGCCGGTCGGCCTCACCAACCCGCCGATCGACGAGTTGCTGGAGCGCACGTCGTCCAAGTACGCCCTGGTCATCTACGCGGCCAAGCGGGCCAGGCAGATCAACGACTACTACAACCAGCTCGGCGACGGCATCCTCGAATACGTCGGCCCGCTGGTCGAGCCGGGTCTGCAGGAGAAGCCGCTGTCGGTCGCGCTGCGCGAGATCCACGCCGACCTGCTCGAGCACTCCGAAGGCGAGTGAGGCGAACCCGGTTCGCCAGTGACCACGACTAGGCCGGAGGCGTAGTGACCACAAGGATCGTCGTCGGTGTGGCCGGAGGCATCGCCGCCTACAAGGCGTGCTCTCTGGTCCGGCGATTCACCGAAACCGGACATGACGTCCGGGTGATCCCCACCACCTCGGCGCTGGAGTTCGTCGGCAAGGCGACCTTCGAGGCACTGTCCGGGAACCCGGTGCACACCGGCGTGTTCTCCGACGTGCCCGAGGTCCCGCATGTTCGGCTGGGCCAGGAGGCGGACCTCGTGGTCATCGCCCCGGCGACCGCCGACCTCATGGCCCGCGCCGCGTCCGGCCGCGCCGACGACCTGCTCACCGCGACGTTGCTGACGGCCCGATGTCCGATCTTGTTCGCGCCCGCGATGCACACCGAGATGTGGGAGCATCCGGCGACCGTCGCCAACGTCGCGACCCTGCGCGCCCGCGGCGCCATCGTCATGGAGCCCGCGGCGGGCCGGCTCACCGGCGCCGACACCGGCCCCGGGCGCCTGCCCGAGCCCGAGGAGATCTTCGGCCTCGCGTCGCTGCTCATGGAGCGTGCCGACGCGATCCCGCGGGATCTGGAGGGCCGCCGGGTCGTCATCACGGCGGGCGGCACCAGGGAGCCGCTGGATCCGGTGCGCTTCCTGGGCAACCGCAGCTCCGGCAAGCAGGGCTACGCTCTGGCGCGGGTCGCGGCCCAGCGGGGCGCCCATGTGACGTTGATCGCGGGCAACACGATCGAGATGGCGGCGCCCGCCGCCGTCGACTTGGTGCACATCACCACCGCCGAACAGCTGAAGACCGCCGTCGACAAGCACGCCGTCGGCGCCGACGCGGTGATCATGGCCGCCGCGGTCGCCGATTTCCGGCCGACCAACGTCGCCGCCGCCAAGATCAAGAAGGGCGCGGGCGAGCCGGACGTCATTCCGCTGACCAAGACCGACGACATCCTCGCCGGGTTGGTGCAGGCGCGCCGCGACGGCCAGTTGCCAGGCACCGCGATCGTCGGCTTCGCCGCCGAGACCGGTGACGAGCACGGCGACGTCCTGACCCACGCGCGGGCCAAGCTCGCCCGCAAGGGCTGCGACCTGCTCGTGGTCAACGCGGTCGGCGAGGGTAAAGCGTTCGAGGTGGACACCAACGACGGCTGGCTGCTCGGCGCGGACGGCACCGAACAGGCGCTCGATCACGGCTCCAAGGCGTTGCTGGCCAGCCGTGTGCTCGACGCGCTGAGTGGATTGCTGCGCTGAACCGGGCCGCGTCCCGGCCGGAATTGCCCTCCGGTCGGTCGTTGGCGACGCCGTCATCGATGCGGCGCCGCATGGCCACCGGGAGTTCAGCTGTCCGGTACGGCCGCGTCGTTGCGGTCCGCCCTGTCGGTGATTTGGAATAGGCTGAGATATAAGGGTTGCGCAGTCACGACATCGCGTTACTGTCGCAACCCGATACGAGTAACCCGTTGAGGGAGAGGGAAGAACTGTGCGCACGTCCGGGAGCCGGCTTTTCACCAGTGAGTCCGTGACCGAAGGTCATCCGGACAAAATCTGTGATGCCATCAGCGATTCCATTCTCGACGCGTTGCTCGCGGAGGATCCGCGCAGCCGGGTCGCGGTGGAAACCCTCGTGACGACCGGCCAGGTCCATGTCGCCGGTGAGGTCACCACGTCGGCGTACGCCGATATTCCCCGAATTGTCCGGGAAAAGGTGTTGGAAATCGGATATGACTCGTCGGCAAAGGGATTCGACGGAAATTCCTGCGGTGTGAATATCGCGATCGGCGCGCAGTCACCGGATATCGCGCAGGGTGTGGACACCTCGCACGAGGCCCGTGTCGGCGGCTCCGACGACGAGATCGAGCGGCAGGGCGCGGGCGATCAGGGCTTGATGTTCGGTTACGCCACCAAGGACACGCCCGAGTTGATGCCGCTGCCGATCGCGCTCGCGCACCGGTTGTCGCGGCGGCTGACCGAGGTCCGCAAGACCGGTGTGCTGCCCTACCTGCGCCCGGACGGGAAGACGCAGGTCACCATCGAGTACGACGGCGACCGCCCGGTCCGCTTGGACACCGTGGTCGTCTCCACCCAGCACGCCGCCGACATCGACCTGGACAACCTGCTCGCCCCCGACATCAGGGAGAAGGTGCTCGAGGCGGTGCTGGCCGACTTGGACGTGCCGAGCCTGGACATCTCGGACATCCGCCTGCTGGTCAACCCCACCGGCAAGTTCGTGCTCGGCGGCCCGATGGGCGACGCGGGCCTGACCGGCCGCAAGATCATCGTCGACACCTACGGCGGCATGGCCCGCCACGGCGGCGGCGCCTTCTCCGGCAAGGATCCGTCGAAGGTGGACCGCTCGGCCGCCTACGCCATGCGCTGGGTCGCGAAGAACGTCGTCGCGGCCGATCTGGCCGATCGCGTCGAGGTCCAGGTGGCCTACGCGATCGGCAAGGCGGCTCCGGTCGGCTTGTTCGTCGAGACCTTCGGCACCGAGAAGGTGGACCCGGCGCGCATCAGCACCGCGATCACCGAGGTCTTCGACCTGCGTCCCGGCGCCATCATCCGCGACCTGGACCTGCTGCGCCCGATCTACGCGCCGACCGCCGCGTACGGCCACTTCGGCCGCACCGACGTCGACCTGCCGTGGGAACACACCGACCGCGCGGACAAGTTGCGCGCCGCCGTCGGACTCTGATCTCGACCAGGTCCGAGTGAACGAACCCGCGGCGGACATCCCCGCCTCCGAGGCGGACCGTTCGGCCGCGGGTCCCGCGGGCGTCGAGCTGCCGATCGCCCGGGTGCTCCCGCTGCTCTCGCCCGCTCACCTCGATCGCGACTTCGACTACGTGGTGCCCCCCGAGCTGGACGAGCTCGCCCAGCCGGGGGTCAGGGTGCGGGTGCGATTCGCCGGACGGCTGGTGGACGGCTACCTGCTCGCTCGAATGCCGCACAGCGACCATGGCGGCAAGCTGGTCGCGCTGGAACGCGTCGTGTCCGGTGAACGCGTGCTGACTCCGGAAATCCTCGACCTGGCGGAGAAGGTCGCGTCCCGGTACGCGGGTACGCGCGCCGACGTCCTGCGGCTGGCCATCCCACCACGCCACGCCCGCACGGAAACCGGGGGCAAGAAGAAGTCCGCTGCGGCACCGGCAGAGTCCGTCGACTCCACGGTCGCGCCTTCTGCCTCGCCGGTGGACGCGGCGGCATCCGGGTGCGCGGGGGAATCCGGGACAACCTGTGCCTCAACGTCATACGGTCGAGACGGTGACACCAATGCCATGCCAGCCGCAGCGCATCGCTTCGCACGGCTGGTGAACTCCTCTGTGTCGCAGACCGATCCGGCGGTCGGCGGGCATGGATCCGCGTCGGAGGATACCGAAACCGGCGGTGTGGCCGATGAGGACCGCGAGGCCCTCGCAAACGAGGACGCCGCGCGGCAAGCTCACTCGTCTTCGGCGAATACTGCTGAGCCCGAGAGCGAGTCGTCTTCGGACGGCGAGATACACCGTGCGCCGGCCAGCAGCGACGGCGCGGATGAGGCCCGCGAGGTCGCGCTGCTCGAGGCCGTTGATCTCGCTGCCTGGGAGCGCTACGTGCACGGTTCGGCTTTCGTCGGTGCCCTCGCACAAGGCAAAGGGGCGCGTGCGGCCTGGCAGGCGCTGCCCGGGGAGCACTGGCCCCGGCGGCTGGCGGAACTCGCCGCCGTGGTGGCACGGCAGGGCCGCGGCGCGATCCTCATGGTTCCCGATCAACGCGACCTCGACCGGGTACTGGCGGAATGCGTTCGGCTGGTGGGGGACTCGGCGGTCGGGCTGTCCGCTGGACTCGGTCCCGCCGCGCGGTACCGGCGGTGGCTCGCGGTGCTGCGCGGTTCGGCGCGGGTGGTGGTCGGCACGCGCAGCGCGGTGTTCGCCCCGGCGGCGGACCTCGGGCTGATCGCGTTGTGGGACGACGGCGACAGCACCTACGCCGAACCCCGCGCACCGTATCCGCACGCGCGGGAGGTGGCGATGTTGCGGGCGCACGACACCGGTGCGGCGTTCGTCGCCGCCGGTTTCGCGCGGACCGCGGAGATCCAGGCGGTGGTCGACTCCGGCTGGGCGCATGACCTGATCGCCCACCGTGCCGTGCTCCGCAAAACCGCTCCGCGGATCAGCGCCCCCGGCGACAGTGATATCGCCCTGGAACGCGACCCGGTCGCGAAGGCCGTCCGGATTCCCGGCGTCGCCTTCGCGGCTGCCCGCGCCGCGCTGAAGGAAGGCGCACCCGTGCTGGTGCAGGTGCCGCGCCGCGGGTACATCCCCGCGCTGTCCTGCCGGAAATGCCGTACTCCGGCCCGGTGCAGGCACTGCAACGGGCCGCTCGCGCTGCCGGAGACCCGCCAGGCGGAAGTGGACGGCGCGGCCGCGCAGAGTCCCGCGTGCCGCTGGTGCGGGATCACCGAGGCCGCGTTCCGTTGTGCCACCTGCGGTTCGCGCGCCCTGCGCGCCGTGGTGATCGGGGCGGCGCGCACGGCGGAGGAACTCGGCCGCGCCTTTCCCGGCGTGCCGATCCGCGGCTCCGGCGGCGGCGCCGTGCTCGACACCGTCGAGCCGGGCCCGCAGGTCGTGGTCGCCACGGTCGGCGCCGAACCCGTGGTCCCCGGCGGGTACGGCGTCGCGCTGTTGCTCGACGGCTGGGCGCTGCTCGGCCGTGCCGACCTGCGGGCCGCCGAGGACGCGTTGCGCCGCTGGATGGCCGCCGCGGCGCTGGTCCGCGCGCACGGTCAGGTCGTCGTCGTGGCCGAGCCCTCGATCCCGACCGTGCAGGCGCTGGTCCGGTGGGATCCGGTAGGCGCGGCGCGGGCGGAGGTGGCGGCGCGGGCCGAGGTGGGCTTCCCGCCCGCCGTCCGTCTCGCCGCGATCGATGGCACCGCCGACACCATCGCCGAACTGCTCTCGGCGGCGGACCTGCCCGACACGGTCGACCGCCTCGGACCGGTGCCGCTGCCGGACGGCGCCCGCAAACCGTTCTCCTCCGGCGATGCGCCCGCCGAAGTGGAGCGCTTGCTGTTGCGGGTCGATCGCCGATCCGGAGCCGCGCTGGCGCGTGCTCTGCGCGCGGCTCAGGCGGTTCGCAGCACGCACCGCTCCGACGCCCCCCTTCGCGTGCAGATCGATCCGGTCGACATCGGCTGACGGTCGCCGGACCCGCGAGCCGACCCGGCGATTTCTCCGCAATCGCCGTGCGCACCCAGGTCGCCAGGTCTTCGCCGCCTAGGCGCCAACGGCGGTGACCCGTTCACGTCACCGCCACCCGGACGATGCGAGACGCCAGAACTCCGCCAGCCGAGGAACGTCGGGCGGTGCTCATTTCTCGTTCGCGCAGCGTGCTGCCCGAGCCTCAGACGAAGGCCGCTCGATTGCGGGCGGCCCAAGCGGCGTACTTCGTGGCCGGACGCCCGAGCACCCGCGGCACATCGGGGCTGATCCGCTGTTCGGCGGGCGTCGGCTCGCCGAGGATGGTCAGTGTGTGCTCGGCCACCGGCTCGGGCATGAACTCGAGCATCGCCGAACGAGCTTGCGTACGAGTCAATTCGACGAAGCGCAGCGGCGCGCCGATTGCCGCGCCGAGTGCCTCGGCCTGAGCCCGCGGTGTGGCGAGTTCGGGCCCGGTGAGGGTGTAGACCTGCCCGTCGTGCCGGTCGTCGCGTAACGCCGCTGCCGCGACCGCGGCGATGTCGGCCGGATCGATCGAGGGAAGACCGATGTCGCCGAACGGCGCGGCGACCATGCGCTGCGTGCGCACCGCGTCCGCCCACGCATAGGTGTTGGAGAAGAATCCGGACGGCCGGAGAAAGGTCCAGGCCAGCCCGGATTCCCTGATCGCCGCTTCGTAGGCGACGAGCCTGGCGTAGCCCGCGGCGTCCGGACGAGTGGCGACGCCCTGCGAGGACACGAAGACGACGCGCCGCACGCCTGCCGCCGCGGCGACTTTCAGCACCTGCTCGGGGGCCGGACCCGTCACCAACTGCTCGCCGGTGATCAGGAGAAACAGGGTGTCGGCTCCCGTGACGGCGGGGGAGAGGCTTTCCGGTTCGCCCAGATCGGCTTGAACCGACCGGACACCGGCGGGCAGCGAGAGGTCCGCATGCCGGGCGACGGCCGTCACCTCTTCGCCGGCGTCAGCCAGCAGGCGCACGAGCGGCGCGCCGATATTTCCGGTGGCTCCGGTGACCACGATCATCGTCAACTCCTTAGTTAGTTGTCTGACTAAATGTACCGTAGCCGATCGCCGCCGCGCTGTCTACAGTTAGTTGTGTGACTGACTCACAGGCGAAGGCCGGATCGGGTAAGCGGGAGCGGCTGGTCGATGCCGCGGCCCGGGTGTTCTATCAGCAAGGCGTGGAGAAGACGACGATCGCCGACATCGCGCGCGCCGCGGAGGTCCCGGTCGGCAACGTCTACTACTACTTCAAGACGAAAGACCAGCTCATCGAGGCGGCCATCGGCTCGCACGCCCGCATCCTCGATGCCGTGATCGCCGCGAGCGATCAGCACGAGACGCCCGCGGAGCGATTGAAGGCCCTGATCGCGGGGTGGGTCGCCGAGCGTGACCAGACCGTGCGATACGGATGTCCGTTCGGCACTTTGTCCTCGGAATTGGACAAGCGGGGAGATGGGTTGGACACCGCGGCCGCCGAGGTGATGCGGGTGCTCGTGGACTGGGCCGAGCGGCAGTTCGCCGCGATGGGACGGGCGGACGCTGAGGAACTCGCCGTCGCCTATGTCGCCGCGTATCAAGGAATCTCGCTGCTCACCAATACTTTTCGTGATCCCGAACTGATGGTTGTCGAAGGGGCGCGGTTGTCGCGCTGGATCGACTCGCTGGTGAGCTGACCTCGGACGGGGCCCGGAAATCGAAACCGGGCCTTGCGCTCGATGCATTGCCGATATATCGTCGATAGCATGATACGGCCACGAGAGCCTTGGGAGGCTGACATGCAACACCGAGAACATCGAGAATTCGGCCGTCGCGGCCGGGGCCCACTGCCCGGTCACGAGGGCTTCGAACACGGGCGGCGCTTCCGTCGCGGCGGGCGTCACGGTTTCGGACCCGAGTTCGGGCCGGGGTTCGGTCCCGGTTTCGGGCCCGGCTTCGGGCCGCATTTCGGCCGCGGACGCGGCCGCGGCGGCCGGGGCAGGCGTGGAGACGTCCGTGCCGCCGTGTTGTTGCTGCTCACCGAGCAGCCCATGCACGGCTACGAACTCATTCAGCAGATCCGCGAGCGCAGCAACGACATCTGGCGGCCGAGCCCCGGATCGATCTACCCCGCGCTGGCGCAACTGGAGGACGAGGGCCTGGTCCTCATCGAGAAGGTCGCCGGGCGGAAGACCGCGAAGCTCACCGAGTCCGGCGCCGAGTACGTCGCCGCGCACCGCGATGAACTGGGCGATCCGTGGGCGGACGTGCAGCAGGATGTCGGCGCTCAGGCAATGGACCTGCGCGCGCTCGTCGGCCAGCTGATGGGGGCGGTGGCCCAGGTCGCCGCGGCCGGTACCCCGCAGCAGGCGGCGCGGGCGGCCGAGTTGCTCACCGAGACCCGCAAGTCCCTCTACCGCATCCTCGCCGAGGACGAGACCCCCGAGAAGTAGGGGAGGCGAAACACCCCGATACCGCGCGCATTTCGAGTCGATCAGGGGGATCATTGTGAGATGCGACAGTGGAGCCGAGCGGGAACTTGGGGCGTTTCACACTTGCGTGCCGCCGTGCTGGCCTTCGTGCTGGCCGGTGCGGCCGCGCTCGGTCCGGGCGTGGCGTCGGCCGAGCCGCTCGGCTTCCGCCCGCCCGAGGTGCCGACCGACGCCGCTCCGCCGCAATCGGATCATCTGGCCGCCGCGTGGTATCAGAAGAGTCATCCGGATGCGGTCCCGAGCGGCACCAACGATTTCGACTGCGTGCCCAGTGCCGGCCATCCCCGTCCCGTGGTGCTCGCGCACGGGACCGACTCCTCGGCGTATTCCGATTGGTCGGGGATCGCGCCGCAGCTGACAGCGGCCGGATTCTGCGTGTTCGCGCTGAACTACGGGGGCAAACCGGGCGCGCACAGCTATGGCACCGAGGATTTGGTGCTCAGCGCCTACCAGGTCGGCGCGTTCGTCGATCAGGTCCTGGCGGCCACCCACGCGGGCAAGGTCGATCTGGTCGGGTTCTCGCAGGGCGCCAACGTGACTCGCTACTACGTCAACAAGCTGGGCGGCGCGCCCAAGGTCGAGCAATGGGTCGGCCTCGCGTCGCCCAGCTACGGCGGTGTGATGTACGGGCTGGTGCCGGTCGCCGAGGCGATCCCCGGCGCACTGCAGGCGTTCGCCCAGGTGACCTCGCTCGCCGCCGTGCAGCAGGCCGAAGGGTCGCCGATCATGCTCGATCTCAACGCGGGCGGCGACACGGTGCCCGGCGTGCGGTACGTGACCGTCGGCAGTCGCGTCGACGAGATGATCCAGCCGTTCGAGAACATCGCGCTGCGCGGGCCGGGCGCCCGCAACATCGCGCTGCAAGACCTTTGCCCGGCCGATCTCACCGGGCACTTCCACATGGTCTACGACCCGTTCGTGCAGCAGTTGCTGCTCACGGTGCTGGATCCGGGCAGCCCGGCGCCGGTGTGCCGGCCGGTTCCGCTCGGCACCGGTATCCCCGAGGTGATCATCGCGGGGCATTCCTGAAGTCGCTGAACCCGGTGCACCGGCTGCTCGCCTGGTCGGTCGGGTCGGTGATCGGCCGGCGCGTCCGGTAGTGAAACGCGATCCGCTGAGGCGGCCACCGTCCGATCCCGTCTCGTCCATCGGCTTCGTCGCCGATCTCGGGGTGTCGAGCCCATCCTTGGCGCTGCTGATCCCTGGGCTCGGGATTTTCAATCATTGATTGAATCAACGATGGAAACGTGCTTGACTGGCCGCATGCCGAAGCCGGTTTCCGAAGCCGCAGCCACCACCCGTGATCGTCTGCTGACCGCCGCCGAGCGTCTACTGCTCGAAGGCCGCTACGACGAGGTGTCCGTGCGGGGCATCTGCGCGCAGGCCGGAGCGAATCCCGCGGCGGTGCACTACCACTTCGGATCGAAGGACGCCTTGGTCGCGGCGCTGCTCGAGGAGCGGCTGGGCCCGGTATGGGAAGACCGGCTGGCCGCTGTCGCCGACGGGCACGGCTCCATCGGCGAGGTGGTCGACGCGGTGATCGAGCCGTTCGTCGAGCTGGCCGCCGATCCGGTGGGCCGGATGCATCTGAGACTGCTGGCGCAGTTCGTCCTCGGCAGGCAGGTGACCGAGTGGCGGCAGCCGTGGTTCCGCATCGATGCCTGGGTGCGCCTGCTGCCGGGGCTGAGCGAGCGCGAGAGCATGCGCCGGTGGATGTTGGCGTTCGACCTGCTCATCATGCGATTCGGCAGTGCGGAGCACCGAGAGATGTCGCAGGAGGCGGTGGCCACCCTCCGGGAATTCGTGGTGGCCGGATTGACCGCGCCGACAGGAGAGAAACGATGAACGACGTATTCACACCGGCCCGGCTCGGGCCGATCACATTGCGCAACAGGGTGATCAAGGCCGCGACATTCGAGGGCCGCACGCCGGACGCCCTGGTGACCGACGACTTGATCGAGTTCCATCGCGAGGTCGCCGCCGGTGGGGTCGGGATGACGACCGTGGCGTATTGCGCGGTCGCTCCTGGGGGCCGGACCGACCGGCACCAGATCTGGCTGCGTCCGGAAGCGGTGCCGGGGCTGCGAAGGCTCACCGACGCCGTTCATGGCGAGGGCGCGGCGGCGAGCGCGCAGATCGGGCACGCCGGTCCGGTGGCCAACGCGGCGTCCAACCGGGCTCCGGCCCTGGCGCCGAGCCGGATGCTCAGCCCGCTGTCGATGCGCATGATGCGAAGCCCGGACGAGGACGGGATCCGTGCACTCGTGGCCGCGCATGCCGACGCGGCGAAGCTGGCCGAGGAGGCCGGTTTCGATGCGGTGGAAATCCATTTCGGGCACAACTACCTGGTCAGCTCGTTCCTGAGTCCCAAGCTGAACCGCCGCACGGACCGGTACGGCGGCAGCTTGGTCAACCGCGCGCGGCTGGCCCGTGAGATCGCCGCAGCTGTTCGGAAAGCCGTTGGCGGCAGGCTCGCGGTGACCGCGAAACTGAACATGGAGGACGGAGTGCGGGGCGGGCTCACCGTGCCCGAATCGCTGCAGGTCGCCGCATGGCTGGAAGCCGACGGCACGCTGGACGCGTTGGAACTGACGGCGGGCAGCTCACTGCTCAACCCGATGTTGCTGTTCCACGGTGACGCCCCGCGCAAATCCTTCGCCGACGTTCTCCCCGTGCCGGCCCGGTGGGGCTTCCGTATGGTCGGCAAGGCCTTCCTGAAGGAGTATCCGTACCGGGAGGCGTATCTGCTCGAGCGTGCGCGGCACTTCCGGCGGGAATTGTCGATGCCGCTCATTCTGCTGGGCGGCATCACCAACCTGGACACCATGCGGCTGGCGAGGGCGGAAGGCTTCGAATTCGTCGCCATGGGTCGTGCGCTGCTGCGGGAACCGAACCTGTTGAGCCGCATCCGATCGGATGCGTCGACGCGGTCTGCGTGCGTGCACTGCAACGAATGCATGCCCACGATCTACACCTGCACTCGCTGCGTGTTCCGCCCCGGCCAACCGCGCGAACCCGTCGAGCTGACCCTGTCGAGTGGCTCCGACACGCAGCCATAGGCGGCCGCAGGCTCAGCGTCCGGCGGAGGCTGCGGCGAGTTCCGCGGGATCGAGCGCGGCGACGAGCATCACCGCCGTCGCGATGTCCATAACCAGATGCGGGAACACCGTGACGGCGATCTCGTGCCGCGTCGGCGGGGCTTCGCCAGGCGGGCGTACCACGACGGCGACGACGACCAGCGCGTCGAGCAAGAACATGGCGGCGAGGATCCAGCCGATCACCGGGTAGGGCAGACCCGGCGCGTGCGCGGTCGCGTGATGGACGTGCTCCGGCGGGGAAGCGTGCGTGCCGAGCGTCGCGTAGACCATCGCGAGCGCGGCGACACCGTGGTAGACGGCGGCGCCGATCCGGTCGGCGCGCTCGGCGGACCGCTCGCGCGCCGCGACGACGACCAGCCACAACGGCGAGGCGATCGCGAGAGCGCCGAAGAGCAGCCGCCACTCGAGCACGGAGAGATTCGCGCTGACGGCGCTCCACATCGCCGCCATGGCGGCGAGCATGACCGCGTGGAACAGCTCCGAGCCGCGCTCACCGTAACGGGCGAGTCGTCCCGGCGCCCGGCGCGGACGGAGCAGACCGACGGCGGCGACGGCCGCGCCGCAGCAGCACAGGACGATCATCCCCCAGGTCGCCGCGGGCGGCAGGCCGGTGTGGTGCACCTACGCCGGCGTGACGCGCACGTCGTGCCGCCCGCCCAGGTCGACCTCGATGATGCCCTCGCCCGCCTCGTCGGCGACCACGCTGGGCTCGGTCGCGCCGGTGACGCGGTAGGTGCGGTGGGGGATCAGCCGTCGCAGCCCCAGCCGCACCCGCCCGGCTCCGTGACCGGGCCGTAGCACCAGTTCCAGGGCGCTGCCGTCGGTCACCGCCTTGGCGACCAGGACATCCGGATAGGGCGCTGTGCCGAGGATCGGTCCGGTCCGCCACTCGGGCGGCACCGCTCCGAGCACCAGGTCGCGCAGTCCGTCGGGCCGGTTGAACCGGGTGAGCGCGTGGTGGGCGTTGGTCACCGTCGAGACTCCCGCGAAGCGCCGGGCGCCGTTGCGCTCGTCGACCCGATACCGCTCGTGCATGGAGCGCACCAGGGCGGCGGCGAGGTCGGATTCGCCCATTTCGGCGGCGGCCGTGGCGACGAAGATCCGCGTCATCCCGTCACCGTTGATCACGTTGTAGTTGCCGAGGTCGACACGGGTGCGCGAGCTGCCGCGCAGGCGCACCCGCTGCCCGTCGAAGTCGATGAAACGATCGCGCAGCGTGGTCCAGGTGTCGCGGGCGAGGTCGGGCATCATCGCGTTGAGCCAGGCCACCATGCCGGCGTCGTAGCCGAGCACGGGCCTGCTGATGGTGATCGATGGGCCGAGCCGGCCCGGGATGAACCGCCCGTTGCGCAGGCGCCATCCGTCGTGCAGGTAGCTGTGCCGGATCCGGTCGACCAGGTCGCCGGTGAGCGCGGTGCCGTGCAGGCGATCGTGCATCACCAGCGTGTTGAAGGCGAAGACATTGCAGATCGGATAGATCAGGTGCGGTTCGCAGGCGTATTGCGGACAGTTCTCGCGCGCGAGCATATTACGGCGAATCGCCGCGCTGAGGCGCGCGAAGTCGTACTCGTGCACCAGCTTCGGGCTCCATCGCAGCGTCAGCCCGCCGGGCCGGTCGAAGCCGGGGTCGGCGTTGAGGGTCTCGTAGAGCCCGATCATGACGCCGAAGTACCCGGAGTACATGACATTGGCGTGCCGGATGGGGTCGGTCTCCCTGCGGCCGTAGCCGATGAGGCTCTCGGTCGCCCAATATCCCCAGACGCGCTTGTCGCACATCTTGAGGATTGCGTTGCGTTGCGCCTCGGCGAGGTACCCGGTGAACGCGGGCGTCCTCGTGTATTGCGCCATCGCGAGCGCGTAGCCGATGAAGTTCAGCTGGTATCGCAGTGCGCTGCCGCCGATCTGCTCGATGCGGTCGAAGCCGTCGAATCGGTCGAGCGGTTGCAGGGCGAGGTCGAGCACGAAGCGCTGGAACGCCAGATCGTCCTGATCGGACTCGACGACGGGAGGCGCGGTGCCCGCTGCCGGTGCGCTGGTCATGCCGCCGCCTCGTACCCGGCGGCGCCGGAAGCGGGGACGTCCGCGGGACCCGCGCGGTACGCGGTGGGCGGGAATTCGATGGGCTGCTCGGATCGCCCGCGCAGCCGACGCCAGAGGCGATGCGCACCGGCGGCGAGGTAACCGGCAAGGAGACAGCACGGCATCGGACTACTCGCTTCCGCAAGCCACGAACGCTGTGGCAATGAGATGTTTGGACATTTATCTTATCAACCTCGCCGCCGCGGGGGAAGGCGCGCGGCTTCCAATCATCGATGAAGCGGCGAGTGTCGTGGAATGTCCTGCGAGACAGCAGTTTCCGAACTCAAACGGGTGCGGCGGCGTGAGCATGATGACAAAACGAAATGATGAAAGGTTGATAATGTTTCCATTGCAACTTCTCATCTACTCGGCTACGGGAGAAGATCAGTGAGCAATGGACACGGCCGGAAGGCGCTGAAGACGGCGGTGGGAGCAGCCAGCGTGGCGCTCTGCACGGTGATGGGGACGGCGGGGGCCGTCGCCGATCCGAACATCCAGATTCCGGGTGCCGATGACGGACTACCCAACTGCGCGGTGCTGAACATCAACGCGTTCGCCGGATACATCGGCACCGGAGAACCACGTCCGACCAAGGCGATGGACGAGAATTTCGCGACCGCCCCGGTCGGGGACTGGTGCAACACCAACGTCGGCTACTCGTCCACCAGTTACGGTCCCGAGGGAGTCACCTTCGTCAATCCGCCTACGCGGGACGGCCTGTTCCCCTACAACAACTCCGAGGTCTTGTCGAAGCCGGTGTTCGAACCCGGCCAGACGATGACCATCGACATCAAGGGCGCTCCGGATCTGACCGGTCATAACGGCACCGCGGGGTGGGGCGTCTCCAACCGTTCCATCGATCCGCTCGGACTCGAGATCGCGTGGTTCATGTACAACGGCTCGCACGGATTCCTCGGCGACGCCAGCGAACTCACCCGGCCGGTCTTCAACGTCCTCGGGCAGGATCTGCCCCGCGGGTTCTTCCTGATGGTCAAGCGGGGCGGTGAGCTGGTGCCACAGATCACGCCCCTCGACCCGGCACTGCTGTCGGACGATCACGCCTACGCGGTCCGGCTCACCGAACAGCACGTGGAATTCTTCATCGACGGCGCGCCGGTCGGGACATTCGCCAGCCCGCCGCACGGCAAGGGCGTCAACATCCTGCAGAAGCCGGTGCCGCTGCTCGGGCAGGCCTGGCTCGACGGCAGCTACTGGTTCCCGCTGCCGATTCCGGAGTACAACGACCGGGAGCAGCGGCTCACCATGACGCGGTATCGTCAAGGGCCGAGCGAGACCACTCCGCTGCGTTGACCCGGCGCCCCCGCCGTGGGTCGTGATTCGCGTGCGCACCGAACTTCGTCGCGGGCGGATTCGAGGCCGCTGTCTCGGGTATGCGCCAGATGTCAGCTTGTTCCGATATCCGGGAGGTTGTTGTGGCTGAACATGGAAGCGGTGCTCGTGAGGGCGTCGAGGGCGTCGTCGAAGACGTCAAGGGCAAGGTGAAGGAAGCCGCCGGTACCGTCACCGGGCACGAAGACCTGAAGGACGAAGGTCGCGCGCAGCAGGACAAGGCGGATTCCCAGCGCGAGGCGGCGGGCAAGGAAGCCGCGGCCGAGAAGGCGCGGGCCGAAGCGGACGTCGACGAGGCCCGCCAGTCGGCGCATCAGCACGGGCGGTAACCACACCGGTTCGACCCACCGCAGACACCCGCCGCCGTCAGCAGAGCTGGCGGCGGCGGTCCGCGTAATACCTCGGGAGCGGCGCGCAAGGCGTACCCCTCGACAATGCGCACGTACGCGAGCCCGTGCGGATCAGCGCGAAGACCCGTCGGCCGCTGCCCGGCGTGCGGCGCTGACCGCACGCTTGGCGATGGCCCAACGGTGCACCTCCGAGGGTCCGTCGTAGATGCGGAAGGGCCGTACTTCGCGCGACAGCCGCGCCAGCGGCAGGTCGTCGGAGACGCCGAGGCCGCCGCACAACTGAATGCTGCGGTCGACGATGCGGAAGATCGCCTCGGCGGCGAAGGTCTTCGCGATCGAGGTGGCGTTGCCCGCGTGCTCGCCGTTGTCCAGCTCCCAGCAGGCACGGACCAGCAGCGCGCGGGTGGCGGCGATGTCGATCTCGTTGTCGGCGATCATCTTCTGCGCCATCCCCAGATCGCCGATGCGCGCGCCGAAGCCTTCGCGCTGGGCGACTCGCTCGACGGCGATGTCGTGGCCTCGGCGCGCCGCCCCCAGCCACCGCATGACGTGCGTCATGCGGGCCGGACCCAGCCGCACCTGGGCGTATTCGAAGCCGCGGTCGACGGCGCCGAGCACCGCTTCGTCGGGTACGAACATGTCCTCGAAGAAGACCTCGCAGTGGCCGCCGATCATGGCGCGGTCCAGCGTGGTGATATGCCTGCCGACGCGCAGGCCAGGGGTGTCGGCAGGCGTCAGGAACATCGTCGCCCCGCCGCGCTGTCCCGGTTCACCGGAGGTGCGGGCCATCACGATGAAGAAGCCGGCTCCATCGGCGCCGGTGATGAAGTGCTTGTGGCCGTTGATCCGCCAGCCGCCGTCGGCGCGAACCGCCCGGGTGGCCAGCGCCGCCGGGTCGGAACCCGCGCCGGGTGCGGGCTCGGTCATCGCGAAGGCCGAGCGCACCTCGCCGCGGGCGAGCGGTTCCAGGTAGCGCTGCTTCTGCTCGGGATCGGCGATGTGGGCGAGCATGTGCACGTTGCCCTCGTCCGGTGCGGCGATATTGAGCGCCGTCGGGCCGAACAGCGAGTAGCCCGCCTCCTCGAACACCGGCGCGCGCTCCGACATCGACAGCCCGTGACCGCCGTACTCGACGGGGGCGTGCGGCGCGAAGACCCCGGCCTCGCGCGCCAGCTTGTTCAGCGTGACGCGCAGTCCGTCGCCGCCGGCCGCGGTGATGTCGCCGTGGTGTTCGTCCTCGATCGGCAGCACCGTCTCCCGCACGAATTCCCGGGTGCGGTCGGTCAGCGCCCGAACTTCGTCGGAATAGGTCAGATCGATCGGCATCGCGCATTCCTCCTCGACATCCAGAGCCTCGTCCCTCGACCGAACGATCGCTCTGTCCGGACACTGTCCCACCGGCTGCGGTGCGGTGTCAAAGCGTGCAGTTCAGGCCCGATATCAGGCGCATGTCCGTGCAATCCTACTGTTCAGCTATGCTGAACAAATGCGAAACGAGGCCACGGCGCCGCACGAGGCGATCCGCCGCGCGCGCCGCGCGGCCGGCCTGTCGCTGCGCGAAGCGGCCCGCAGGCTGGAGGTGAGTCCGGCGACGCTCAGCGCCGTGGAGACGGGCAAGACCGGGATCTCGATCGCCCGGCTCACGCGCTTGTCGGAGGTGCTCGGCGTGCCGGTCGCTCAGCTGCTCGGGGACGCCACGCGCGCGCCGCGGCCCAGCTACGACCGGGGCGATCCCGAGCCGGGCGCGCGGGGTGGCTGGCGCGAATTCGCCCCGCTGGACGTCGACCCGGTGTTGGCCGCCGCCCTCGCGTCGTTCGTCGAGATCGGTTATCACGGCACGACCGTGCGCGCCATCGCCCGGCGGGCCGGCACCAGCGTTCCCGGCCTTTACCACCACTATCGCGACAAGCACGACCTGCTGGTCCGCATCCTCGATCTGACCATGGACGAACTGCACTGGCGAGTGCGCGCCGCCCGCGCCGAAGGCCGCGACAGCGTCCACCGGGTGCGCCTGATCGTGGAAGCACTGGCCCTGTTCCACACGCACCGCCGCGACCTCGGTTTCATCGGCGCCAGCGAGATGCGCAGCCTTTCCCCGAGCGAACGCGCGCGCATCGCGCGTTCCCGCCGCGACATCCAAGCCATCCTGGACGACGCGATCGCCGCGGCCGACGCCGAGGGCCGCATCGCCGTTCCCCAAGCCCGGTCGGCGGGGCGCGCCATAGCCACCATGTGCACCGCCATCCCGCAGTGGTTCCGCGAGTCCGGCCCGGCGACGCCGGAGGAAGTGGCCGCGCAGTACGGCGATTTCGCGTTGGGCGTGCTGGGGGTCGATCCGGCCCGCTAGCAGTACGTTCGCGGTTTCGCGTGCGGTCACCGCCCGCGGCGCGAGCACGCCACGGCGGCCACCTCCACCTTGGTGGTGATCGGCATACCCCTTGGGGACCGCAGCCCAGCACTCGGGGGCCTGCCTGCGGCGGCGCGGACGGCGGAAAGTAGGACGGGTCAACGCCAGTGAACCGGAGCATCCCATGTCGATTCTCAACTCGATCCCCGCGACGGCGGAACGGTGTGCCACGGTCTGGACCGAAGACGGGGTGGCGCTGGCGGTTCGCGAATACGGCCCGCCGGACGCGGACCTCACCGTCGTCCTGCTGCACGGGCATTGCCTGCGCAGCGAGTCCTGGACCTACGTCCGCGACGAGCTGCTGCGCCGGTACGCGGGCGCCAGGATCGTCTGCTACGACCATCGCGGCCACGGCGAGTCCGCCGCGGCGTCCCGGCGGACCTACCGCCTCGACCAGCTCGGCCGTGACCTGCGCGCGGTGCTCGACGCCGTCGCCCCCACCGGGCCGGTCGTCCTCGCGGGCCACTCGATGGGTGGCATGACCGTGCTGACCTATGCGGAACAGAATCCGCACGAGATCGGCACCCGCATCGTCGGCGTGGCTCTGCTGGCGACCGCCGCGGGCGGACTCGCCGACGCAGGCTTCGGCCGTCTGCTGCGCAACCCGGTGGTGTCGGCGTTCCAGGCGGCCGTCCGCCGGGCTCCCGGGGCGATGCACCACGCGAAGCTGCTGGCATGCCGCCTGTTCGCCCCGCTCATCCGCACCGCCGAATTCGGTGATCGCAAGGTGAGTCCGCGGGTACTCGCCCTCGCCAACGCGATGCGCAACGAGACGCCGATCGTCACGATGGCGAGCTACCTGAGCGAATTCATGGTCTACGACCGGACCGACGCGCTCACGCTGCTGTCGGGGATTCCCACGTTGGTGCTGTGCGGCGCCGCTGACCTGATGACACCTCCGTCGCATTCGGTCGCGATGGCCGCCGCCGTCGAGTACTCGGATCTCGTGATCGTCGACAGCGCCGGTCACTCCGTGATCCTGGAACGGCCCGGCCTGGTGGCGGAGGCTGTCGCGCGCCTGATGACGCGCGTAGGCGAGACCGCGGAGCTCGCCTACGCCGCGTAGTGCCGGGACCTCTCACACATACCGCTGGCGGAGTTTGCCCTTGACCAGCTTTCCCGTGGGTGTGCGGGGCAGATCGTCGGCGAAGTCGAAGCTCCGCGGCACCTTGTAGTGGGCGATGCGGTCGCGCAGATAATCGCGCAGCTCCGCGGCCAGCTCCGGACCGGGCTCCGCGCCGGGAGCGGGCTGGACGACGGCCTTGACCGATTCGCCCATCTCCTCGTCGGGCACGCCGATCACCGCGACGTCGAACACCTTGGGATGCAGCGCGAGCGCGTCCTCGACCTCCTGCGGGTAGATGTTCACACCGCCGGAGATGATCATGAAGGCTTTGCGGTCGGTGAGGAACAGGTAGCCCTCATCGTCGACGTATCCGATGTCCCCGGTGGTGGTCCAGGTCGGGTGTTCCGGGTGGACCGCCTCGGCCGTCTTCGCGGGGTCGTTGTGATAGGCGAAGGGGGCCTCGTCGCGTTCGAAGTAGACGGTGCCGATTTCTCCTGCGGGCAGTTCCGCGCCGTCGTCGCCGCACACCCGGATGGTGCCGAGGCCGGCCGTGCCGACCGAGCCGGGCTTGCGCAACCATTGCTCGCTGTCGATGAAAGTGGCGCCGTTGGCCTCCGTCGAGGCGTAGTACTCGTACAGGATCGGGCCCCACCAGTCGATCATCGCCCGCTTCACGTCCACCGGGCACGGGGCGGCCGCGTGCACGGCCACCCGCAGGCTGGACACGTCGTAGCGGGCGCGGACGGCCTCGTCGAGTTTCAGCATCCGGACGAACATGGTCGGCACCCATTGGCTATGGGTCACGCGGTAGCGCTCGATCGCCGCCAACGCCTGTTCGGCGTCGAACTTCTCCATGATCACGAGCGTTCCGCCGAGCGCGTGGACCACACCTCCGAAGCGCAGCGGCGCGGCGTGATAGAGCGGTGCGGGGGAGAGGTAGACGGTCTCGGTGTCGAACCCGTAGAGCGGGCCGAAGATCGCGGTGTAGGTGTCACCGGGCGCATCGCCGACCTGCCGGTCCGGCAGCGGCTGTTTGATGCCCTTGGGCCGTCCGGTGGTGCCGGAGGAATAGAGCATGTCCGCGCCGCGCGGCTGATCCGGCAGCGGCTCCGGCGACGACGCCGCGATGGCCTCCTCGTAGGACTTGTACCCCGGCACGTGGCCGCCGAAGGCGAGGCGGATCTCCACCCCGGGTGTCTCCGGGACGATCTGCTCGGCGGCGTCGGCGAGACCGGCCGATACGATCAGCGCCCTGGCTCCACAGTCGTCGACGATATAGCTGATCTCGCTCGGCGACAGATGCCGGTTGACCGCGGTGATGTAAAGCCCGGTTCGCAACGCCGCCCAATAGACCTCGTAGATCTTCGGGTCGTTTCCCGACAGTAGCGCGACGTGATCGCCTTTGCGCAGCCCCGCGTCGCGCAGGTGCCGGGCCAGTCGAACCGAGTTCTCCTCGAGTTCCCGATAGGTCAGCGCTTCGCCGCTCTCGGCGACGACAACAGCAGGTTTGTCCGGGAATCGGTCGACGTGTGCGCCGGGGTACATGCGGCTCCTCGGTGGAACGGAGCGGTCGATGTCCGACCGCAAGGGCCTGCGCGGGCCGCGCGGATCCACGGCGTCCCGCAGAGCGGTTGCTCTGGCACCGACGATAGCTGAAAGTAAACGGCGATTCTGGTTCATTCGCGAACATCGTCACCGGCGATTCGATCGGTGATATCGCGGCCGGGCGGCGGGGGTGCCGCGTACTATGAGAAAATGACTGAAGTAACGTATCAGTCTCTCCATGGTGATGGTTCGCGTACGCGCCGTATCGCGGTGGTGGGAGCAGGGTTGGCCGGGCTGGCCGCCGCGGTCTGGTTGGCCGAGCAGGGCCACCAGGTCAGCTTGCTGGAGAAGCGGGGGCGGCTGGGTGGCCGTACGTTCTCCTTCGACGTGCCCGGTGCCGAGGGCATGGTCGACAACGGTCAGCATCTGTTCGCCGGCTGTTACGACGCGCTGCTCGAGTACGTCGGCACCATCGGCACCGAGGAGCACCTGCACTGGGACGCACCGCCGTTCGCGATCAGGACCGGGCCGGATCGGCTGCTCACCGCACGTGGGCCACGCTGGTTGCCCGCCGTGCTGCGGAACACCGCCGGCCTGTCCTGGCTTGTGTGGCCGCCGATTCCGTGGCGAGAACGCCCCGCCGCCGTGCGGACCTGGCTGCGGATCGGTACCGCGGCGTGGAAACCGTCGCCGGATCTGGACACCATGACCGCCGACCGGTGGTTCCGCGAAATCGGCGTGCCGGAGTCGTTGCGAAAGCTGACGCTGGACCAACTCGTGATCGGCCTGCTGAACGAGAAGCCGGACCGCGTATCGGCTTTCACGTTCGCCCAGGCCCTGCACTTCATCGCCCGCCGCGCGCTGGCCGGAAATCTCCGCGCGGGCGACGCGGTATGGCCGCGGGTGAGCCTGCACGAACTGTTCGTCGCGCCGGCCGAACGCTTCCTGCGCGCACGCGGTGCGGAGATATCGACCGGTGCGCAGGTCGTCGACGTCGAGCTGGACGATGACCGGTTGACCGCCCTCCGGTTGGCGGATGGGCGGCGGATCGATTGCGACGCGGCGATCCTGACACTTCCACCGTGGTCGTTGACCACACTGCTGGACCGCGGCGTGCTCGCCGGACACGAATTCTTCGATCCCGTCCGCAAGATCGAGCCGGCGCCGATCTCCAGCGTGTACGTCTGGCTCGACCGCCCGCTGCGCATGGTGCGGCTGGCAGAGAACCTCAGGGACACCACCATCGAGTGGGTGTTCGACACCACCGGTATGCACGACGGCGACCATCGGGACGGGTACTGCTACTCGCTCGCGGTCAGCGCGTCCTGGGACGTCGTGCATCTGCGCAACGACGAGTTCGTTCGCAGGGCAACGGAATCGCTGCACCAGCACTATCCGGAGGCGCGCGCTGCGCAAGTTCTGCGCACCAAGGTGATCCACCAGCCGCAGGCCACGTTCTCCGCTCACCCCGGCTTCGAGTCGCTGCGGCTGAGTCAGAAAACGCCCATCGGCGGGCTTTTCCTCGCGGGCGATTGGACCCGCACCCAGCTTCCGTCCACGATGGAATCCGCGGCGGAGAGCGCTAAGCGAGCCGTCGACGCCGTCCGGGATTATCTCTCGCTCTCCCGGTGAGTTCGTGGTTATTCCACCCGCAGTGGGCAATACGGTCCATGGAGAGGTGAGAACCATGAGCATGTTCGGAAGTGCTGACAGATATCGATGGCGCCGCAACGGCGGAGTGCGGCGCAGTCGGTGGCGGACCGGTTACGGAAGCGGTTGGCGCAGCAGGTATGGCGGCCGGTGGCGACGGCACGACCGCAGGAGCGGCGGGTACGCGAGATCCGGCGGACTGTCGGGGGCCGCGCGCTTCGGCTTCATCGCACGCGGGATCGCGTACATCGTCATCGGCATTCTCGCGTTCATGCTGGCCGTCGGCGCCGCCCAACACGAGCCGACCGCGGGTGGGGCGCTCGCCACCCTCGCGGGCAAGCCGTTGGGGTATCTCCTGCTGTGGATTCTGGCCCTCGGGTTCGCCGCCCTCGCCGCCTGGCGGCTGACGCAGGCCGCCGCCGCGTCCGCAGCACGCTCGAACGGGCCGCGGTTGCGCGCTCTGGCGCTCGGAATCCTCTATGCCATCGCGTCTTTCGTCGTCTTCCGGTTCGTCGTCGACGGCCGGACGCCGCAGCCGAGCGACGCTCTCGCACGCGATGTGACCGCCCGGATCCTCGGCTGGGACGGCGGACAGGTGGTCGTACTGCTGCTCGGCTTGGCTGTTGTGGCCGCGGGCGTCCTGATCACCCTGCGCGGGATTCGTCTCGCCTTCGTCGACGACCTGCGCATGGGTTGGATGACGCACGCTTCGCGGGAGAGTGTGATCTGGCTGGGCCGGATCGGTTATCTGGCGCGCGGCGCGATCGTCGTCGGCATCGGACTCGCCGCGGTGGTGGCAGCCGCGAACTACGAGCCCGCCAGCGCCAAAGGGGTCGACGCCGTGCTGCACGATTTCGCCGGCAGTGTGTTGGGGCCGTGGCTGCTCATCGCGGTAGCCCTCGGACTGATGGCGTTCGGGATCCTGTCATTCCTCCAAGCGCGCTACCGGCGCACCTATGGCGGCGTCCCGGTCTGATCGCTGTACTCGTCCTCGCGATGGTCGTTGGTGTGCGCCGTTCGCGCTGTCCATCCCGGCGCACGTCGGCATCTGAGCGCTGGAACGGCGGGCCATGGGCATGGCCCGCCGTTTCCGCGAGTCAGCCGCGTGGGTCCGCGGTCGGCTCCGCTCGATCGGCGGGGCCTTTTATCTCGACGATCGGCAAGCGGAGCGCGGCAGGGGCGTCGGCCGGGACCACCGGGTTGCGCGGCGGCACGGGGGCGATGCGCCGGTAGGGCGCGCCGGGTTCCGGTCGCGGATCCGGCTCACCCTTGTTCGGCCAGAGCGCGGTGGCCCGCTCGGCCTGCGCCGTGATCGTGAGCGAAGGGTTCACCCCGAGATTGGCCGAGATGGTCGAGCCGTCGATGACGTGCAGTCCCTGGTAGCCGTGCATCCGATGGTAGGGATCGACGACTCCGGTCTCCGGGGAGTCGCCGATGACGCAGCCGCCGATGAAATGCCCGGTCATGGGGATGTCGAACAGGGCGCTCCAGCCCGCGCCCGGGATGCCGTCGATCTTCTCGGCAACCCGGTGGGCCACCTCGTGCCCGGCCGGGAGCCAGGTCGGATTCGGTTCGCCCACACCCTGTCTGGTGGTCATCTTGCGACCGAACAGACCGCGTTTGGTGTAGGTGGTGATGGAGTTGTCGACCGACTGCATCACCAGCAAGCCGATCATCTGCTCCGACCAGCCGCGCGGATTCTGCAGGTGGAAGGCGTCGCGTCCGAGCTTGCGCATGGTTCGCGCCCACAGCCGCAGCTTCGATGTGCGCCCGTCGGGGTCGATCATGGCGGTGCCGATGAGGCCGATGGCGTTGCTGCCCTTGCCGTAGCGCACGGGCTCGATATGGGTGTCGTCGTCCGGGTGGATGGAGGAGGTGATCGCCACCCCTTTGGTGAAGTCGGAGTCCTTGCGGCGGCTTCGTATCGAGAGCAGTTCCTCGGAGTTGGTGCGCGAGAGTTCGCCCAGACGCGGGGAGATGTCGGGCAGGGAACCGCGGTCGCGCAGCCGGTGCAACAGTCTCTGGGTGCCGAGCGCGGCCGCGGCGAAGACGACCTGCTCGGCGGTGAACTTCTTGCGCGCCTTGCGGACCCAGCGTCCGGTGCGGACGGTGGAGATCTCGTAGCCCCCGCCGGGCAGCGGGCGCACGTCGGTCACCGTGGTGAGCGGATGAACCGTGGCTCCGGCCAGCTCCGCGAGGTAGAGGTAGTTCTTGACCAGGGTGTTCTTGGCGTTGTGGCGGCAGCCGGTCATGCATTCGCCGCAGTGCGTGCAGGTGTTGCGGGCGGGGCCGACACCCCCGAAGAACGGGTCGGGCACATCCTGACCGGGCCGCGCGCCGTTGCCGCCGAACAGGACGCCGACAGGGGTGCTGCGGTAGCTGGCTCCGACGCCCATCTCCTGCGCGACCTCGGCCAGCACGCGGTCCGACGGCGTGGTCGCGGGATTGGCCGTCACGCCGAGCATCCGCTTGGCCTGGTCGTAGTGCGGGGCGAGCTCGTCCTTCCAGTCGGTGATGTGGGCCCACTGGCGGTCCCGGTAGAACTTGTCCGGCGGTTCGTAGAGGGTGTTCGCGTAGACCAGCGAGCCGCCGCCGACGCCGGCGCCCGCCATGATGAAGGTGTCCTTCAGCAGCGTCAGCCGCTGGATGCCGAAGCAACCCAGGGCCGGCGCCCACAGGTACTTGCGCGCGTCCCACGAGGTCTCGGCGAATTCGTCGTCGGCGAAACGTCTTCCCGCCTCCAGCACGCCGACCCGGTAACCCTTCTCGGTCAGCCGCAGCGCGGTCACACTGCCGCCGAAGCCGGAACCGACGACCACCACGTCGTAGTCGAACGTCATCTGATCTCCACCACTTGTCGAAGTTGTTGCCGCAGGGGAGGCGAGCGTCAACAGACGCGCCTCGAGTCGTAGTCCGCGAAGTCCACCTTGCGCGTGTGCCACCGGTAGCTGGTGACGGTGCCGGGCCAGTTGTTGGTGATCCGCCCGGCCGCGTTGCGGTACCAGCTCGAGCAGAAGTTCCACGGTGTGCGGTCGAGGCGCTGCTGCAACCTGCGATCGAACCGGGCCTCGACCTCGGGTCGCACTTCCAGCACGTGGCCGGGCCGCTCGGCGATGCGCGCGACGGCCTGCCGGATGTAGCGGGCCTGCGATTCGATCATGTAGACGATCGAACCGACGCCGAGGTTGGTGTTCGGGCCGTAGACGAGGAACAGGTTCGGGTAACCGGGCACCGTGATGCCCTGGTACGCGCGGGCGCCCTGCGACCATTCGTCGGCGAGCTTGCGCCCGCCGCGGCCGGAGATCCGCATCGGCCAGAGGAATTCGGTGCCCTTGAAGCCCGTGCCGTAGACGATCGCGTCCACCTCGTGCAGCACGCCGTCGGCGGTGCGCACGCCATCGGGGGTGATCTCGGTGATCGCGGTGGTCTCCACCGTCACGTTGGGCCGGGTGAGCGCGGGCAGGTAGTCGTTGGAGAACAGCGCCCGCTTGCAGCCGGCCGGATAGTCCGGGGTGAGCTTGGCGCGCAGCCGCGGGTCGGGGACCTGGCGCTCGAGATGCCGCAGGCCGATCCGCGTCACCAGTTTGCGGATGACCGGCACGTCGACGATCCCCAGCGCCAGGAACTCGCAGAACAGCCAGAACGCGAAGCGCTCGGTGAGGCGGGTGACCGGCAACAGCCGGAAGGCGCGATGATGCCAGGCTTTGTACTCGACGTCCGGCTTCGGCATGATCCACGCGGCCGAACGCTGGAACAGCGTCAGATGCGCCACCGAAGGCGCGATCGCGGGCACGAACTGCACCGCGCTGGCTCCGGTGCCGATGACCGCCACCCGTTTGCCGGTCAGGTCGGCGTCGTGATCCCACTCGGCGGAGTGGAAGGCCGTCCCGCGGAAGCTCTCCACACCGGGGATGTTCGGCAGCGCGGGCCGCGACAGCTGACCGACCGCGGAGATCAGCACATCGCAGGTCAGCTCGCCGCCGTCGGCGGTGCGCACGGTCCACCGTCCGGTGGCGTCGTCGAACTCCGCCTCGGTGACCTCGGTGCGGAAGCGGATCTTGGACAGCAGGTCGTGATCGCGGGCGATGCCGCGCAGGTAGGCGAGGATGTCGGGCTGCCGGGAGAACCGCTTGGGCCAGTCGGTGCGCGGCGCGTAGGAGTAGGAGTACAGCGGCGAGGGGATGTCGCAGCCCGCGCCGGGGTAGGTGTTCTCCCGCCAGACGCCGCCGACGTCCTCGGCCCGCTCCAGGATCGTGACATCGTGCAGGCCCGCCCGCTGGAGTTCCATCGCCATGCCGAGCCCCCCGAAACCGGTGCCGATGATGACGATCGAAGGTGTGCTCATGGTGACAACGCTATGACCCGGACAAAGACCGATGCCAAACACCTGAGGTCAGAAAATCCATACTTTCGGCCAAATCTTCGTTCACCAGCGGCGCGACTCCTCCGTCGGGCAGGGGCACCGCGCTCCGGCCGCAGCGGCCGGTAGGCCGGCGGCGTCTCGTCCTACCCGAAAGAACTCACGTTGTTCACCTGGTTCGCCTGCGTGTACCCGCTCCACACGTATTCACAGCTGAAACCGCCGGAATCATCCCAAGTGATCGGCGTCGACTCGGTGCCGACATTCGTGATCCACAAAATGTAGATCTCGTGTCCTGCCTCGTACTCCGAGCTGGTCTGCCCGGGGGCGAGAACGAACAGCGATTTGGGCTTGTTCCATTCCTGCCGGTACACCGAAACGTAGACGTCAGTGTCGTTGTACAGCTTGTACCAGCCGGGCGAGCTCTTCTGGGCGGGCGGTTGCTCGGTCAGCGAGGACAACGGCACGATCTTTTGCTTGGCACCCATGCCGGTATCGGTCATCGGTCGTCTCCCTTCAGGTCGTGCGCTCGGCAGGAATCGATCGCGTGCATCTCGTTCGCACGGTGCAGCATATGAATTCGCGGCCGGGCCTTCCCTCACCCCTTTCGGATGAATTACTTCCGCACCGAGGAGTGCGAACGGCAATCGGGATACAGCTGAGGGAATCCGCTCCGATGTGGCGCCGATTCTGCTGTACTGGCTGTCTGCGATTCGCCTTGGACGACGACTACGAGATCAGCGCAGCGTCACGGGCGGCGTCGAGCCCGGTAGCGGTGCGCTCACACAGTGAGGACGACACCATGGCCGAAAAGACTGCCACCACATACCAAATCATCAACTACGAGACCGGCCAGGCATTGGCGGTCGACGGCGACGCGGACAGCGTGACCATGCGCCAGCGTGCCGCCGACGACAACGCCCAGCTGTGGACCTGCCCGGCCAATCCCGAAGAGGGTGATTTCGACATCGTCAACACGAAAACCGGTGGCCACCTCGCGGCGATCCGTACGAATGGGCACCTGGTATGCGGCGACGAGCATTACGGCTGGGACATGCCGGATTTTCCGGAGATAACACCGATCGCGACCAGTGACGACGAATTCGTTATCGGGGTGGTTCTGAACAATCGACCCCAGTTGATGATCAACCAGGAAAGCGATCGGGAGAAGTGGATCTTCCGTAAGGTGTGATCCGCCCCAGGTTCGGGCGCTGTGACTCGACAGGGCGAATCGACCGGCGGGAGCGTCGCGCCGAGGCGGTCATGCCCCGGGCGGCCGCGACGGTCGCCCCATGACGACTACGTCGTCGCGAGACCGAATCGCTCGGCGAATGCCGACATCGTGTCGTGCTGCTCCGCGGCGCTCGCCGCGGTCGGGTTGACCACGATCCGGGTCACACCGTGTTCTTCGAGTCGGCCGACCTCCTCGACCGACAGATCGGCCGAGCCCCAGCGCGTGTACTCCAAGGCGGCCGGATCGCGCCCCGCTTCGGCGGCCGCCCTGCGTGCCGCCTCCATCTGCAGGTCACGCTCGGCCTCCGCCAGCATTCCGCCCGCGAAATAGCCGTTGCCGCGCAGTCCGGCGCGGCGGGCGGCAGCCCGGCTGGATCCGCCCACATGGATCGGAAGTTCCTTCACGTTCGACGGTTTCGGGTAACTGCACAGATCGTCGAAGTCGTAGAATTCGCCGTGATAGCCGACGCCGTCGGGGCCGCCCGACCACAGCAGTCGCAGCACGTCGATCGCCTCGTCGGCGCGGCGGCCGCGGGTGCGGAAGTCCACCCCCACCGCCCGCGCCTCTCCCGGCAGGGCGCCGATTCCGACGGTGAGCAGCCGCATGCGTCCCTTGGACAAGACATCGATGGTGGCCAGGCGTTTGGCGAGTACCACGGGGTGGCGGTACGGCAGCAACAGGACACCGGTGCCCAGCAGCAGTCGTCGCGTGGCCGCGGCGACGAAACTCAGGCAGTCGAGCGGGTCGAAGTAGGGCAGCGTCGCGGGCAGTTGTCCGGCGCCGTAGGACGCGCCCGGGTACAGGGCGATATGGTCCTGCACGTACAGTGCCTCGAAACCGCACTCTTCGGCATGCTGGGCGAACCTTGTGAGCCGATCGGGATCGGTCCCGTTGAACGGCGTGCTGTAGCTGATCGCGAATTTCACGGACATTCCTTCGTATGCGCGTCGGTGCGGACCCAGCGGGGAGAATCTCGGATGCCGAGCGGAGCCGGTGCGTGATCGCTGTCGCCGTACTCGCGACCTTCACCAGCACACCGGCATCGCAACGGTAAACCTTGTCGCCGACGTCAAGGCAAGTCCGAAGCGGTGGGCGATCCCGCTGCGCCCGTGGCGGTGTGGCGATCGGACCCGAAGCATCCGTCGCGCCTTCCCGACTCAGCTCAGGTATTGGTCGGCGGCCTTCGCGAGCTCGTCGAGCGCACGCAGTGTCTCCGACTCCGGCAGGGTCGGCAGGCCGAAGAGCAATCGCCGCGCTCCGGCCTCGGCGTAGCCGTCGATCAGGCCGGGATCCGGCGCGGCGAACGCGACCGTGACGGGTAGGTCCCGCCTTGTCTCGACCGGCCGTGCTCCATCATGTTCGACGAGGCCACGCCGGAGATGCTTGCCCTGCTGGAGGACGAACTGACCCGCATGTCCCGGCGCATCGACTGCCTGACACGCAATCGGGAGGCCATCGCCGACTATCTCGATGCCGTGCGCGCGCCCACACGAGTCGCGGACCGGCGCGGAAGGATTCACGCACGACCCGATGACCGAATCCGTGCGGGCGGGAGCGCGCGTCCGGGGCCCGTAACCACATGTCGCGCTCCGCACCGAGCGGATGGTACGCGGGGCTCAGCGGCTGGCGGCGAGTGCCGCGAGGGTTTCGGCGGAAGTGTGCGCCGGTTTCCAGCCGAGAAGCTGTTTCGCGCGGGTGGTGTCCATGACGACGGGAGTGCGGACGATGTGCAGCCACTCGAGGGTCGCGGGCACGAAAGGGAGATAGGTGAGGGCCGCCGAGGCGACCGTCGCGGCGGAGGCGGGGACGCGTACCGGCCTGCCGCCCAGCGCGGTCACCACCTCGGACAGGCTGAGCGTGCCGTCACCGGCGATGTTGTAGGCACCGGGCGGCGCGTCCGCGGTGGCGGCCAGCGCGATGGCCGCGGCCACGTCGTCGTGGTGGACGAGTTGCAGCGGGTGGCCCGGGTCGGGAACCAGCGGCTTGAACAGCGGATTGGCTCGGGCCAGCGCGCGCAGCGGGCCGGGGATCTTCGCCCACGGCAGATCGTGCAGGGCCGGAGCCTTCGGGCCGGCCACTATGCAGGGCCGCAGCACGAACACCTCGAGGTCGGAGCCCGCGGTGATCTCGGCGAGCGCGGCCTCGCAGACGGCCTTCTGCTGGGAGTAGTAGTGCTCTGTCGAGCCCTCGGGCGGCACGTCCTCGGTCAGGGGCGAGGGATTGCCGGGATGGTAGCCGTAGGCGGCGACCGAGGAGGTGTACACGAGCCTGCGGGGTCGGCCGGCGGCCACCGTCGCCGCGAAGACGTTGCGGGTGCCGGTGAGATTCACCCGCGCGCTGTCCTGCCGCGAGCCCATGATCACGAATGCCAGGTGGACCACCACGTCGGCGTCGGCGACCAGGGCGTCGACGGCGGCTCGGTCGAGGATGTCGCCGCGCCGGTACTCGGTCTTGGTCCAGCCGTGTGCGGCGGGTTCGAAGGGGCGGCGAGCCATGCCGACGATCCGGTCCACGGCCGGATCGTTCTCCAGTGCGGTGACGGCGGAGATGCCGATCTCGCCGGTCGGCCCGGTGACGGCGACAGTGATACCCATGCGGCCGGAATTCCCCGGCCGCCGTGGGCGAAACGGTGCTCAGTCGGGCGGTTCGACGGCGCCCGCCGCCTCGTCGACGTCCTCGTTCTCCGTAGTTTCACCGGCTTCGAGATCGAGGTCGTCAGGGTGGGAGGTATCGATCGGGTCGCCCAGTTCGGGTGCGTTCTTGTTTCCGGGTTCGGTCACGTTCCCGGCCTACCCACCGTCGTCGTTTTCACGCGCGGTGTGCGCCGCGTGTTCCCCGCGCCTCCGCTGGTTCCGTCGGGGCGGCCGGACAACCGATCGGCACGCCGCTGACCGGTTACACCGACGGCGCCAGCCCAGACTCAGGCCCGCGCCGGAATTCCGCACGGCTCATCGGGATCGCGGGATCCCCAGTCACCAGAACGTCAGCTCTCGCAGACGATTTCGCCGACCGCTGTCCGGGTTCGTGCGTAAGCGATGGCGTCTTCCGGGTAGGCCGATTCCGCGGCGCACTGCCGGAAGCGGTGGACGGCCTCGTCGAGGCGCGGCCCCGGCCCTCGGTCGGCGAGCAGGACGACGATCGCTTCGCGAGTCCGGATTCCCTGATCGGGTTGGTCAGACAGTTCGTCCAGGTAGCGATCGGTTTCCAGCAGTCGTAGCGCCCGGCGGGCGTAGGCGTGCACGCGGCGGGGAAGTTCGCTGCGGATGGTGTCGATATCGGATCGCAGCGCGTGGCTGCCGGGCAGGTCCGGGTCGACCCGCAGGGTCCATGGCGTGGTCAGCTCGTCGGCCAATGACCGGCTGTCGATCAGGCCGGGGCCGGTGGCCGACTCCAGCGGTATGGGGGGCAGGCCCAGCCGGGCGTCGCGCCAGGTGCAGTACTCCCACCACGCGATGGGGGTGGCCCGCAAGGTCAACCCGAAGCCGAGGACCTGTTGCCCGTCGATCCACGTGCGGGTGACACGGGTGCGCCCGACGGAGGCGACACCGCGCGCTTCGACTCGTGTCCAGGTGGGCTCGGTGCCGTGGAACCCGTACGGCTGTAGCAATTTTCCGGTTTCGCGCAGCAGGCGGCGCAGTGCCGTATCGGGGTTGACCATGCCCGGCAGATTAGCCACGACATCCGACACCACGGCAACTCCGCGCGGATGCGTGCCACGGGGGCGGCAGCGCCCGCCGCCCCGGTGACGCACCGCGCTACCCGTTGTATTCGCTGACGACGTCGAGGACCCACACGACACCGAAACGGTCACGCAGCATCCCGTAGGCGGGCGACCAGCCCGCCGGGCCCATCGGGACCACGATCGTCGCCCCCTCGGTCAGTTTGTCCCAATAGCCCGACACCTCTTCGACGGTCGCGCCGCGCACCGAGACGAAGAACGAGTTCTCGCCTCGGTCGTAGCCCATCCGCGCGGGCACGTCGTAGGCCATGACGCGGAAACCGTTGTCGGCCTCGACTTGTCCCCACATGATCCGGTCCGCCTCGGACGCGACCTGGACATTCCCGGCGTCTTCGTAAGTGACGGCGGCGAGGTGACCGCCGAAAACGGACCGATAGAACTCCAGCGCCGCGCGAGCGTCGCCGCGGAAGTTCAGGTGGGTGGTGGTTGCAAGGGACACAGTTGCTCCTGATTCGGCTCATCGGTTGACGGGAGCAACCCTCGCAGGAGTAGTGGCCAGGATGTGTCCGCTACTTCGGGCAGGATGCGAGGATGCCGAAAACTTCCGCTCGACTACTGGCGCTGCTGTCGCTGCTGCAAGCGCGCCGGGACTGGCCGGGAACGCTGTTGGCCGAACGACTGCAGGTCAGCCCGCGTACCGTGCGCCGGGATGTCGGCCGGCTGCGGGAACTCGGCTATGCCATCGTCACCACCAAGGGCCCGGACGGGGGATACCGGCTCGGCACGGGGACGCGTCTGCCTCCGCTGCTGTTCGACGACGAGCAGGCCGTCGCCCTCGCCGTCGCACTACAGATCGCCACCACCGCAGGGGCCGGTCTCGAAGAGGCAGCGGCGCGCGCCTTGCACACCGTCGGTCAGGTCATGCCCGCGCGGCTGCGTCACCGCATGGACACGCTGCGCATCACCGCCGTCGCACCGGCCGCGGCCGAGGTCGGCACAGAGGTCCTCACGGTGATCGCCGCCGCCGTCGCCGCCCGCGAAGTCTTGCGTTTCGACTACGCCGCCCCACCGGACGCCGCCGCGCGCCCGCCGCGCCGAGTGCAGCCGCATCACCTCGTCACCTGGGCGGGACGTTGGTATCTCGTGGCCTGGGACCTGGACCGGGACGACTGGCGGACGTTCCGAGCCGACCGGATCGCCCCGCGCACCCCCACCGGCCCCCGCTTCACTGCGCGCACACTCCCGGCCGGTGATGTGGCGACCTTCTTGACCGGCAAGTTCCGCGGCGCGGAGGGGACCGGCGACTGGCCGTGCCGTGGGGCGGTGATCCTGCACCGCCCCGCCGCCGACATCGCGCCCTTCCTCCATGACGGGGTGGTCGAGTCGCTCGGTCCCGACCGTTGCCGGGTCGTCCTCGGCTCGTGGTCATGGCTCGCGCTCGCCGGCAGTCTCGGCCGGTTCGACGCGGACATCGAAGTCATCGGGCCGCCCGAACTCACGGCCGCTTTCGCGCGCCTGGCGCGCCGCTACACCGACGCGGCGAACGGGACGCCCACGCGGAGATGACCGTGTATGGCTATTCCCCGGGCTGGTGAGGAGAATAGTCTGCTCTGTGTGGGCGTGCATATCGGTGATCGAGTGCGACTGGTTCCCGGCAGTCGGTGGGTGTTCCGCGTGCTGGAAGTCGTCGGTGCGTTCGCGCTCGTCGCCGCCGAACCCGACGACGACGGCGGCGAACCGTTCGGTGTGCTGACCGCGACCTTGATCCCGGTCGGCGAACAGCCGTGGTGACCGCCGGCCTGATTGCGCCGAATGCTCGAGACGGGTTCGTCGGTGGTGGGTACGGATCGGCCGGGCCGTCGTGGCGCTCGTCCATAGAAGCGAGGTTCGTGCCTGGCTGGAGACGGCGTCGCGCTAGGGGATGACCGAGCAGCTGGGGTTCGAGCGGGGAGTCTGACCGCCGATGCCGGATCTCGGCCAGAACGGCACGGCCGCGCCGCTGCTCGAGCGGCAGCATGCGGGAAACGTTCAGCTCGGTATTTGTAGTAGCCACGGGGATGCTGTGCAGCGAAGGGCGCGGTAACTCGTCGGTGAAATCCCATTGATCATCACATCTTCCCGGCACAATATGGCGATGTGGAAATTTGCTGAACTGTTGCGGATCGCTGTTGCCGGTGCGCTGGTCGTGATAGCCGGTCATAGCGTCGCGGCTGCCCCCGCGGCGAGCGACACCCATATCCAGTTGCCTTGGCTGACGTCCGGGCCGGAGGCGGTGCAGGCGTCGGGAGCAGCGCTGGCGGACGGAATCACCGGCACGGTGCTGTGGTCGCGACAGCCGAATGCCCCGGTTCCGATAGCCAGCATCACGAAGGTGATGACGGCACTGGTCGTGATCAACGCCGGCGACCTCGATCGGGCCATTACCGTGCCGCAGGAAGTCATCGCCTACGACGCCGAGTATGACGGAAGCAACGCGGGCCTGGTCCCCGGCGAGGTGCTCACGGCGCGACAGCTGCTGTACGCGATGATGCTGCCGTCGGGCTGCGACGCCGCCTATGCCCTTGCCGAGGCCTATGGGCCCGGCCAAGAAGGCTTCATCGCCAAAATGAACGACACCGCGCGTCAGATGGGCTTGGCGGGAACACATTTCACCGACCCCAGCGGCCTGCCCGCCCCCACCGACCACTCCACCCACTCCACCCCGGCGGACCTGGTGACCCTCGGGCTGCGCGCGATGAGCCTGCCGGTGTTCCGAGAGATCGTCAGCGCGCAGAGCTATCACGTGCCCGCGGGCCCGGACAACCGCGCGCACCTCTGGCAGACCACGAACTCGCTGCTACGCGACTATCCCGGCACCATCGGCATCAAGACCGGGTACACCGACGCCGCCGGAACGTGCCTGCTGTTCGAGACGGTCAGGGCAGGGATCCCGCTGATCGGTGTGGTCCTGCACAGCTCACCCGACAGCGACCGCGCCGCGAAGGACGACGCCGAACGCATGTTGAACTGGGCCTACAACCCGATCCTGAGCGCACTGCCGATCAGTTGAGCGGCAAGACGGTGTGGGCCGAACTGGGTGCCCGCTGCGGCGGCTGATCGGAGTTCAGCTGTCGTGGTCGGGCTCGGGCGGGTTTCGTCGGGTGAGTTCGGCGTTGAGTTCGCGGGCTTGGGTGAGTTGGTTTTCCAGGACGACGATCCGGCACGCCGCTTCCAGGGGTGTGCCGGCGTCGACGAGGGCGCGGACCCGCGCGGCGATGCGCAACTGGGAACGGGAGTAGCGGCGGTGCCCGCCGGGTGAGCGCTGCGGTGTCAGCAGTTCGGCGGCATCGAGGCCGCGGAGGAAGGCGGGGGTGACGCCGAGGATTTCCGCGGCCCTGCCCATGCTGTAGGCGGGGTAGTCCTC